>DATGKN010000155.1:0-48515 GCA_035294645.1 Chloroflexota bacterium | reverse complement strand
CGGCCTACAACCCGTTCGACTACCAGGTCGGCGCGGTGTGGCCGCACGACAACAGCCTGCTGGCGCTGGGCTTCAAGCGCTACGGCTTCGCCGCCGAGGCGGGCCAACTCGCGCGCGGCCTGTTCGACGCCGCCAGCTACTTCGAGAGCCATCGCTTGCCCGAGGTGTTCGCGGGCGTCGACCGCGCGGTCACCACGTTCCCGGTGCAGTACCTGGGCGCCAACATCCCACAGGCGTGGGCCGCGGGCAGCGTGTTCCTGCTGCTGCGCGCCCTGCTCGGCCTGCGCGCCGATGCCCCGAACGGCCGCTTGTACGTCGATCCCACCCTGCCCGACTGGCTACCGGACCTGGAAGTGACGAACCTGGAGGTCGGAGCGACGCGCCTCGACCTGCGCGCCTGGCGTGTTGGCGCGGACACGCGCTGGGAGGTCACGCGGCAGGAGGGCGCGACTATCGAGGTGGTGCAGACGCCGATGGCGCCCGATGCGCTGTGAGCAGGCCGCTGGCACGCACCGTGCGCCGGGGGCGCGGCACAAGAGGGAGAGCAGACCATGCAGCTACAGGGCAAGCGCGCGCTGGTCACCGGCAGCTCGGGGGGCATCGGGCAAGCTAT
This sequence comes from Chloroflexota bacterium, assembly GCA_035294645.1. Classification (GTDB taxonomy): domain Bacteria; phylum Chloroflexota; class UBA6077; order UBA6077; family JAJPHF01; genus JADGHJ01. The sequence continues at coordinate 47,902 of DATGKN010000155.1, read as the reverse complement.
CGCGGTCGCCTTCGGCCGCGAGGGAGCGGATGTGGCGGTCCACTACCACCGCGATGCGGCCGAGGCGCGGGAGGTAGTCGAAACGCTCCAGCGCCTGGGCCGCCGGGTCGTGGCGCTGCAGGCCGACGCCGCATCGGTCGCCGCGATGCAGCAGCTCGTTGCCCAGGCGGTGCAGGCGCTGGGCGGGCTGGACATCCTGGTCAACAGCGCCGGCATCGAGATCCGCGAGCCGTTCCTGGCGGTGACGGAGCAGCACTACGACCTGGTGCTGAACATCAACCTGAAAGGGGCGTACTTCTGCGCCCAGGCCGCCGCGCGCCAGATGGTCCAGCAGGGCACCGGTGGCCGCATCATCAACATCTCCTCGATCCACGAGGACGTGGCGTTCCTGAACTACAGCCCCTACTGTCTGTCCAAGGGCGGGCTGCGCATGTTCGCCCGCACGGTGTGCCAGGAACTGGCGCCCCACCGCATCACGATCAACAACATCGCGCCCGGCGCCATCGCCACCCCGATCAACACGCCGACGCTCCAGGACCCCGCGCGGCTCCACGAGCTGCAGGCCATGATCCCGTTGGGCCGCCTGGGCACCCCAGACGAAGTAGCCGCCGTGGCCGTGTTCCTCGCCTCCGACGCCGCTAGCTACGTGACGGGCTGCACCTACTACGTGGACGGCGGGATGACTCGCTGGAACAAGGGGCTGTAGCCGTGGCCGAGCCGACACGAGTGGTCATCCTGGGCGGCGGCTTCGCCGGGCTGGAGACGGCGCGGCAGCTGGAGTGCTCGCTCGCCGCGGATCGTCAGGTCGCGGTCACGCTCATCAGCCGCGACAACTTCCTGCTGTTCACGCCCATGCTGGCCGAGGTGGCCGTCGGGGCCGTGGCCCCCAGCCACGTGGCGGTGCCCTTGCGCAGCTTCCTGCGGCGCGTCCAGGTCTGGCAAGCAGAGGTCGGCGCCATCGACCTAGACGCCCGCGTGGTGACCGCGCGCCACGCCACCACCGGCCACGAGCACCGCGTGCCCTACGACCAGTTGGTGCTAGCGCTCGGCGCGGTGAGCAGCTACCATGGCGTGCCGGGCGCGGCCGAGCACACGCTGGGGTTCAAAACGCTGGCCGACGCGGCCCAGGCGCGAGCGCGAGTCGTGGACTGCTTCGAGCAGGCGGCGCTGGAATCCGAGGCGGCCGTCCGCCGGGCACTGCTCACCTTCGTGGTCGCCGGGGGCGGGTACACCGGGGTGGAGCTGGCCGCCGCGCTCGCCGATTTCCTGCGCGAGCTGCGCCGCTACTACCCGCCGCTGGCCCGCGAGCGGCTGCACCTCGTGCTGGCCCATCACGGCCCGCGCCTGCTGGAGGAGCTGCCCGAGGCGGCCGCGGCCTATACGCTGCGCCTGCTCCAGCGCGAGGGGATCGCCGTGCGCCTGCACACGGCGGTCAGCCGGGTGGCCGCAGACCACGTCGAACTGCAGCCCGGCGGGACGCTGCCGACCTATACGGTGTTTTGGGCCGCCGGGGTGGCGCCGAACCCGCTCGTCGAGGCGCTGCCGCTGCCCAAGAGCCCGCACGGCGCGGTCGCCGTCGACAGGTACCTCGCGGTGCCGGGCCATGCCGGCGTCTGGGCGCTGGGCGACTGCGCCGCCGTGCCCAACCCGCGTGGCGGCACCTACGGGCCAACCGCCCAGAACGCCGAGCGCCAGGCGGCCGTGGTGGCTCACAACCTGCTGGCCACGCTGCGGGGCGCGCCGCTGCGACCGCTCGACTACCAGCCACTCGGTATGCTCGCCTCGCTGGGCCGGCACCGCGCCGTGGGCCGGATCGGGCGCTGGCAGTTCGCGGGCTTCAGCGCCTGGCTGCTGTGGCGCACGGTGTACCTGGCCAAGCTGCCCAGCGCAGACCGCCGACTGCGGGTGGGGCTCGACTGGCTGGCCGACCTCCTGCTACCGCCCGACATCGTCAACACGGCCGCACCGCGCCCGAGCGCCTCGCGCGCGACCGTCCCAGGCACCTAGCTAGCGGACGTCTCCGCCAGGCCGGCGCCCTCCTCGACTTTCCAGCCGTGCTCGGAGAGATCGACCGGCGTGCCGACGGGGTCGTGCAGGCGGAACTCGGCATAGCGGCCGTCGCGCGGGCGGGGGGCGATGCCCGTCTGGGCGCCCGCCTCCTTCGCCAGGCGCGCGATCTCGCGCACGTCCTCGACCTCGAAGCCCAGATGGTTGATGCCCGGCGGGCCCGCCTTGGGCGAGGGCAAAATAGCCAGGTTGATGTAGCCGTCGGTGAGGTAGATGGCAAACCCGTCGTCGGATTGCTGGCGCGCTACCTCCTTCAGGCCGAAGGTGTGCCGATAGAAGGCGGCCAGCGCGGGCACGTCCTCGGCGCAGATGGCGATGTGGCGGATGCGCGGTGCCATCGGTCGCTCCTCCTCCAGGCTAGCGGTACAGGGCCGCGACGAACCCGCTGGCCTCCAGCTCTTGCAGGAAGCTCAGCGCCGTGAAGTCGGCCGGCCGCAGGCTGCGGGCCTGCGGGTCGCTCTCGCGGTCCAGCACCGCCTGAATCGCCTCCTCGCTCGGGGCGGGCACAGGCTTGATGACCTCCCGCACCTGCTCGTAGAGATAGCCGACCTCCTCGGGCGAGAGGTCAGCCATGTACTGGCGCATGATCTCGATCGCCCGCGCGCGCTCCGTGGTCAGGAAGTGCACCGCTTCGACATAAGCACGCATGAACCGGCGCACGACCTCTGGCTCGCGCTCGATATACCGGCGGGTAGTGGCCAGCGTCCCCTCCGGCGCGAGGATCTGGAGTTCCGGCTGGCCCTGGAGGCGCACCGCCCCGGCTTGTTCGGCCGTGCGCGCCGGGGCCCCGGCTAGCACGCCGGCATCGAGGTGGCCGCTGGCTAGCGCGGCGGCCGTCTGGGGGTGGCCACCCATTTGGAGAATCTGCACCGCGTCGGCCGGAATGCCCGCCCGGCTGAGCACGATGCGGATGTACGTATCGGCCTCCGAGCCGTACTGCGACACGCCCACCAGCTTGCCGCGCAGGTCTTGCACGCGCTGGATGTTCGCCTGGGGGTGCACCAGCAGGCGCTGGGTCGAATAGTCGGAGGTCGCGGCGAGAATCGCGACGTCCGCGCCCTGCAAGCGCGCGCGGATCATCGCCGTCACGCCCGCCAGGCCGAACTCGAAGTCGCCGGCCACCAGCGACTGCACCAGCCGCGGGGAGCCGGTGAGCAGCACGAGGTTAGCCTCGAGCCCGTATTTGGCGAACAGCCCGGCCTCGTGGGCGATCCACGGGAGCGCGAACGCCTCGCTCGGCGCCACATAGGCCACGGTGATGCGCTGGGGCGCCGGCGGAGGCGACGCGGCGGCCGCTGGTGGCACGGCCGGGCGGGTAGCTGCGGGAGCAGCAGCCGGGGCCCCCGCGCGACTGCCGGCTGGCGCGGCCTGACACCCTAGGAGCAGCAGCGCCCCACAGACCGCAAGCACGTATCGCAGCTGCATGCCCCCCTCCAGTCGGCCACGACGAACACGCGGGCGATCCCCACCAGGTCGGTGGGGATGCTACACTCTGCGCATACTGTCGTCAAGCAACCAGGTGCGGCCGACCGCGCTGGAGACGGCCGCGCGCCCTGGGGAGGCGGTGACAATGCAGCAGGCCCCGCGGCCCCCCGCAGATACCACTACCACCGAGCGCCGGGCCGCGCCCGCGCCGCCCGCTGCCCCGTTCGCGCGGGCGATCGGCAGCTCGCGCTTCATCGTGCTGCTGGCCGTGGCAGCGGTGCTGCTCGTGGCGGTCTCGCTGTTCGTCGTTGGGGCGATCGGGGCGGCGATCACCGTCTGGGAGACGTTCGAGGCTGCGCGGCGAGGCGACTTGACCTCGCCCGAGGTGACCGCCCAGTACCTCGAGATCGTCAGCGTGATGCTCAAGGCGGTGATCTTCTACCTCGTGGGCGTTGGCTTCTACAGCCTGTTCATCGCCCCGCTGAACCTGCCGACCGCGCTGGGCATCACGACCTTCCGCGACCTGGAGTCGAAGGTGATCAGCGCGATCGTGACGATCATGGCCGTCACGTTTCTCCAGCACTTCATCCTATGGGAGCGGGCGGACGAGACACTCCGCTTCGGCGCGGCGCTCGCGCTGGTAGTCAGCGCGCTAGTCGCCTTCCAGTTCTTGAGCCACCACGCCGAGCAACGCGAGGGCACGGGCGAGTCGCCGCAAGAGCGGGCGGCGAAGCACGAGCTCTTCGAGCAGGGCCAGGAGGCGGGCCGGGTGAGCGCCGGCAGCGACCGCCAGCACGCCGACTGAGCCGCCGGCGGCCGTTCAGCGAGCGCGCTCCACCCGGTGGCGCCAGGGCTCGACCGGCGCCGCCACCCGCTTGGGCGGCGTGGCTACCCACGCCTCGCCGTGCCGCGCCACCACCGCCAGTAGCGCCTGCACCACCGCTGGGTCGAACTGCGTGCCCGAGTGCGCCACGATCTCCTGCAGCGCCTCGCGCACAGGCCGTGGCGGGCGATAGGGCCGTTCGGCGGTCATAGCATCGAGTGCGTCGGCCACGGCCAAGATGCGTGCCCCGAGGACGATGGCGGCGCGCTCTAGCCGCTGGGGATAGCCCAGCCCATCCCAGCGCTCGTGGTGCTGCTGCACGATGGCCAGCACGCCCGCGGAGCAGTCCAACTCGGCCAGGACCCGGGCCCCCAGCGTGGGGTGTTCCTTGATGCGCTCGTACTCATCGGCCGAGAAGACCTGGCGCTGGTTGAACAGGTCGCCTGGGATACCCAGCTCGCCGAGATCGTGGAGCAAGGCGGCCAGGTGCAGCTCCTGGCGGGCCGCCGCGTCGAGCCCTAACTCCTCGGCGAGCGCCAGCGCCAGCCGGGCCACCTGCTCGGCATGGGCCTCGGCCTCCGGCCGGCGCAGCGCGAGCAAGGCGAGCAGCCCCCGGGGCAACAGCGCCGCCCGCTCGGCCGCGGCGGCAGCGGCCTGGTCGCCGGCTAGCGCTACCCCGCCCAATGTGGCCACGAGCTGGGCGAACGCCGCGTCGGCCTCGTCGAACGCCCGCCCGCCCGCCTTGTCATAGGCCACCAGCGCGCCCAGGCCCGCCCCGCGGGCGCGCAGTGGCACGGCCAGTGCACTGCTGGCCCCCGGTGCTCCTACCACTTCCGCGGCCGGCAGCGGCTCGCTCTGGCGCACCTGCCGCACCGTCTCGCCCGCCAGCGCGCGCGCGTGCGGAGCGGCTGGCGGCGCCGCAGGCAGCGGCTTCGCCGCCAGCGCGCCTGTCGAGTCGACGCTGTAGCCCTGCACCTCGCCGCCCTCTGGCACGCGCAGGAGTACCGCAGCGCGGGCCGCGCCGGTGTGGCGCAGCAGCAGGCGATGCAGCTCGGCCACAAGGTCGCGCGGCTCCAGCCGCTCCTGCACCCGCTGAGCGAGCCCGAGCAGCGCGAGCGCCTGGTCGGCCCGGAATGGATGGCGGCGGTCGAGCAGGTCCTCAGGGGGCGGCGGCCCGGCGAGCAGACGCGTGAGCAGCAGGGCGACGGCCGGCAGCAGGGCAGCAGCCACGGCGGCCGCCGTGGGGTGCACCGCGTGCTGGGCCAAGGCCCCGAGCGCCAGCGCGGCAGCGGCGTAGGCCAGGCTGGGCAGCGGCGCGAACCGCCGTAGGCCCGTGACCACCGCTAGCGCCAGTAGGGCCGTGAACAGCAGCGGGGCGGCGCTGGCCGGTGCGGCGGCCATCAGCGCGCCCAGCAGGGCCAGGTCGCCGACCGTCTGGAAGTGCGCGAACAGGCGCGAGCCGGCCCAGCCGCCCAGCAGGGCGATGGTCAGGAACAGCACGTATAGCGCGGCGCCCGCCAGCAGGCCGCGCGGCAGGGCCGCGAGGGGCCACGCGAGGTCCGGCGCCCCCTCGGCGGGGGCGAGCGCGATCCAGGCTAACGCGGCGAGCGCCAGCCAGCGAAGAGCGCCGAGTACCCAGTCCTGCGTGCGCCGGACACTTCCGAATCTCAAGACGGCCTCGCCCCGCGCCCTCGTAGCCAGCGCCCCCCTCCGGGCGCCACCCACTCGCTGGCACCGTTACTGGCTATTGTAACGGCTCGTGGAATCGCGCGGGCTTCAGCGCACCATCAGGCGCGCGGCCTGCTCGGCACCGGCGATCACGGCGCCGGCGAACGGCCCCAGCGCTACCATGCCCAGCACGCACAGCGCCAGCGCCAACCCGTGCGCCCCGGGGATGACCACCGGCTTGTCGGTCGGCGGCGCCACCAGGTACATCTGGCGGATGATCTTGGCGTAGTAGTACAGCGAGATGGCCGAGTTGATCACCCCGATCAGCACCAGCCAGTACAGCGGGCCCCCCTCCTGGGGGCCGCGCACGACCGCGGCCCAGAACACGTACAGCTTGCTGAAGAACCCGGCGAATGGCGGCAGCCCGCCCAGCGACAGCAGGCTCACCGCCAGGGTGGCCGCCAGCCAGGGGTTGCGGAAGTGCAGCCCGCTGTAGCCCTCGATCGTGTCGTCGGGCGCGAACTGCACATCGCTGACCACCGCCAGGAACGCGCCGAGCTGGGTGAACGTGTACGCCAGCATGTAGAACGCCACCGCCGAGGCGCCGAAGGTGGTGGCGGCCACCACGCCCACCAGCGCGTAGCCCGCTTGCGCGATCGAGGAGTAGGCGAGCATGCGCTTGATATTGCTCTGGGCCAGCGCCAGCAAGTTGCCGAGGGTCATCGTCAGCACGGCGATGGCCGCGAACACCGCCACCCACACGCCCGTGAGGTTGCCAAACGTCAGCTCTAGCACGCGCAGCAGCACGGCGAAGCCCGCCGCCTTGGAGGCCACCGACAGGTAGCCCGTCACGGTGGTCGGTGCGCCCTCGTAGACGTCGGGCGTCCACATCTGGAACGGCACCGCGCTGATCTTGAAGCCGAATCCGGCCACCAGCATAGCGAGCGCCAGCAGTACCGGCAGCGACGGCTCGCCGCGGATCAGCTGCGCTACCCCGGCCAGGCTCGTCTGGCCCGTGAGCCCGTACAGCAGCGCCACGCCGTACAGCAGCACCGCCGACGACAGCACGCTGATCAGGAAGTACTTCAGCGCCGCCTCGGTCGCCTTCCGCTGGTGCTTCAGCCAACAGGCCAGGAAGGCATTGGCCAGACTGCTCAGTTCGAGCGCCAGGAACAACGTCAGGAACTCCCCCGACGCGGCGAGCAGCATCAACCCCACGGTGCCCAGCAGCAGCACGCTGTAGTACTCGGCCTCGTAGCGGCGCAGGCGCTCGACATACAGCTCGGAGGCGAGCAGCACCAGCGCGGTGGCGGCGAGGAACAGCAGCTTGAAGAAGCCGGCGAACGGGTCCACCAGCACCATGCCGTTGAAGATGGCGCGGGTCTGGCCGAGCAGCACGAGCGTCGCCGCGCCCGCCACCACGCAGCAGGCCACGGCGAAGTACAGCAGCGGTCGGCGGCTGCGCCCGTCGGGCAGGGCGAGATCGATCAGCACGACCAAGAAGGCACCGAGCGTCAGAATGAGCTCGGGCGCGAGGTACAGCAGGTCACTGGCTGGTGGAATCACCGCGTCCTCCCCTGCGCACGCCGCGGGGCGCCACGCCGCTCGGCCACGCTAGTAGCCTCCGAAGCCGAGCCGCGCCACGATCGGCGCCACGCTGTTGGCCACGATGTCGAGCAGCACGTTCGGGTAGATCCCCACGAGCACGATCACCGCCACCAACGCACCGATGGTGGCGAACTCCAGCCGCGTGGCGTCGGGCAAGCCCTTCCAGCGCGCGTCGAGCGGGCCGTAGAACACGCGCTCCAGCAGCCACAGGATGTAGCCCGCCGACAGGACCACGCCGAACGCGCCGAGCGCCGTCAGGAGCGGCCAGGTGCGGCCCCAGACGTCGCCGCCCTTGAAACCGCCCACGAACACTAGGAACTCGGCGACGAAGCCGCTGAGGCTCGGCAGGCCGAGCGAGGCGAGCCCTGCGATCACGAACACCGTGGCGATGATCGGCATCTGGGTGGCCAGCCCGCCCAGTTCGCGCACGTCGCGCGTGTGCGTGCGGTCGTAGACCAGCCCAACCATGATGAACAGCAGCCCGGTGATGGTGCCGTGGGTGAACAGCTGCAGCACGGCCCCCTCCAGGCCGATCTGGTTCATGGCCCCGATGCCCAGCAGCACGAAGCCCATGTGCGAGATCGACGAGTTGGCGATGATCTTCTTCATGTCGGTCTGCGCCAGGGCCACCATTGCCCCGTAGATGACGTTGATCACCGCCAACACCATCAGCGCCAGCGCCAGCTGCTTGGCAGCGTCGGGCAGCACGTTCACGCAGATGCGGATCAGGCCGTAGCCGCCCATTTTCAGCAGCACGCCCGCCAGCAGCACGCTGATCGCCGTGGGCGCCTCCACGTGCGCATCGGGTAACCAAGTGTGGAACGGGAACACGGGCAGCTTCACGGCGAAGCCGACATACAGCAGCAGGAACGCCAGCGTTTGCAGCGCGAGCGGATAGTCGCGCGCGCTGAGCACGACCATGTCGAAGGTGCGCAACCCGGCGCCGAAGTACAGCACCAGGATGCCGACCAGCAGGAACCCGCCCGCCAGCACCGTGTACAGCAGGAACTTCATCGCCGCGTACTCGCGCCGCGGCCCGCCCCAGACGCCGATGAGCAGGTACATCGGCGCCAGCTCTAGCTCCCAGAATAGGAAGAACAGGAAGAAGTCGAGCGAGGTGAATACGCCGGCGACGGCGGTCTCCAGCACCAGCACCAGGGCGAAGAACTCCTTGGGCCGCAGTGTGAGGTTCCAGGCCACCAGGATCGCCAGGAACGTGAGCAGAGCGTTGAGCACCACCAGCGGCAAGCTGATGCCGTCCACCCCGACGTGGTAGTTCACACCCAGGAACGGGATCCAGGGGACATTCGTCTCGAACTGGAAGCCCGCGCGCGTGCGGTCGAAGCTGAAGAACAGCACCAGGCTCAGCGCCAGCGCCAAGCCCGCGAAGAAGGCGGCGGTCCAGCGCGGCGGCGGGTAGTAGCTCGGCACGGCCGCGACCGTCGCAGGCCCCTCGTTCCCATGCTCCCCAGCCGCAGCGGTCGCCGGCGCGGGCAGTAGCCAGACCGCCAGCGCGCCCACCAGCGGCAGGAAGATCACCAAGTTCAGCAACGCTTCCATCGGCCTCGGTCTCCCCGGCCCCGCGTCCCCGGGCGCCCGCTGCCCCCAGCACAGCGCGGGGAGCGCGGGGCGCCGCTCGCGGGCGCTAGATGCGACTGCCCAGCATGATGGCCACCGCCACCACGATCAGCCCGCCGAATACCACCCAGGCGTAGGTCTGGACCTGCCCCGTCTGCAGCGGGCGGAATGCCTGCCCGAGCGCCACCGTGGCCCGCGCGACGCCGTTGACGATCCCATCGATTACGCCCAGGTCGAACGCCGCGATACCGCGCGCCAGCCCGACCCACACGGTGCCCACCAGCCAGTTGTACAGGTGGTCGAAGCCCCAGCGGTTCAGCGCCCAGCCGTATAGCGGCCCGAACGCGCGCGTGACGGCCGCCGCGCTGATCACCCGGGCGCCGTACATCGCCCAGGCCACCACTAGGCCGGCCACGGCCAGCGCGATGGAGAAGATCGCCAGTTCTGGATGGAACTGCTCGGCCAGTGTGTGGGCGTACAGCAGGCTGTGCTCGACGAAGTGGCCATAGGCGAACTGGGCCGGCATGTTCCAGAAGCCCGCCAGCACCGTGGGCACGATCAGCACCAGCATGGGCCACAGCATCACCGCCGGCGCCTCATGGACGTGCGGCCAGCGCTGTGGATCGCCGCGCCACTGCCCGCCGAAGGTCAAGAATAGCACGCGGCCCATGTAGAACGCCGTCAGGAACACCGTGACGAGGGCGAAGGCCAGCAACAGCGGCTTGGCCGCCACCACCGTCGGCGAGTCGAATACAGCGCCTAGGATCCCGTCCTTGCTCCAGAAGCCGGCCAGCGGCGGGATGCCCGCCAGCGCCAGCCCGGCCAGCGTCATCGCCCAGCAGGTGCCCGGCAGCTTGGCTCGCAGTCCCCCCATCTCGCGCATGTCCTGCGTACCGGTGGCGTGGATCACCGAGCCGGCGGTGAGGAACAGCAGCGCCTTGAACCACGAGTGGGTGAACAGGTGGAACGTCCCGGCCGCCAGGCCACCGGCACCCAGTGCCAGCATCATGTAGCCGAGCTGGCTACAGGTGGAGTAGGCCATCACGCGCTTGATGTCGTTGTTCACCAAGCCCATCGTGGCCGCGAAGATAGCCGTGAACCCGCCGATCAGCGCCACGACCAGCATCGCCTCGGGGCTGTGCTGGAACAGGAAGAACGCTCGCGCTACCAGGTACACGCCCGCGGCGACCATCGTGGCTGCGTGGATCAGCGCGCTGACGGGCGTGGGGCCCTCCATGGCGTCCGGGAGCCAGACGTGCAGCGGCCACTGCGCCGACTTGCCCACCGCGCCGCTGAACAGCAGCAGTGCGCCGACGGTGGCCACCAGCGGCGGGATAGCGTGGTTGGCCACCAGCGCTTCGAGCTGGCTAAAGGTGAACGTGCCCGTCTGCCACCACAGATACGCCAACCCGATGAGGAAGCCGAGGTCCCCTAGGCGCGTGGTGAGGAACGCCTTCTTGGCCGCCAGCGCGGCCGCTGGGCGCTCGTACCAATAGCCGATCAGCAAGTACGAGCATAGCCCGACCAGCTCCCAGCACACGAACAGCAGTAGCAGGCTGCTGGCCAGCACCAACCCGAGCATGGACGTGGTAAACAGCGCCATCCAGGTGTAGTAGCGCGAGAAGCCCGGGTCGCGGTGCACATGCGGGTGGCCGTGCTCGTCGAACTCGACCTCGTGCAGGTAGCCCCACGAGTAGATCTGCACCAGCAGGCTCACACCGCTGACCGAGAGCAGCATGACGGCGGTGAGCGGATCGATGCGCAGGCCGATCTCCAGCGCGCGGCCCGCCAGTGGGGCGATAGTCAGCCAGGGGACGGTCACGTCCAGACGCGCCTCGTGGCCGTACACCTGGGCGAACACCGCGAGGCTCGCCAGGAACGCGACAGCGACCCCGGTGATGGTCAGCCCGCCGGCGAGCTGCCAGGCGCGCCGGGCGAGCAGCGCGCTGAGGACGAACGCGGCCAGCGGCGCCAGCAGGATGACCAGCGCCAGCGCGAACAGCTCCATCGGCTTACCCTCGCATCAGGTCGATCTGGTCCACCTGCACCGTGTGGCGCAGTCGGTACACGGCGATGACGATCGCCAAGCCCAGCGCCGCCTCGGCCGCGGCCACGGCGATGATGAACAGCGCGAACACCTGCCCGGCCCACGCCGACGCGGCCGGGCCGAAGCTCGGCGCCAGGTAGCGGTTGAACGCCACGAAGGTGATGTTGAGGCCGTTGAGCATCAGCTCGATCGACATCAGCACCACCACGGCGTTGCGTCGGGCCAGCGCGCCGAACGTGCCGAGGCAGAACAGCGCGGCGCCCAGGATCAGGAAGTGCGCCAGCCCGGGCATCGTCACCCCCCCGGTCCCGTCGCTAACTCTCGCGCGCCAGCAGCAGCGCGCCGATCAAGCCGACCAGCAACACCAGCGACACCAGCTCGAACGGGAACACGTACGTCGTCAGCAAGGCCGTGCCCAGCGGGGCGCTGGTGGGCGCGTTGAGCGGCACCACCGCCTGCCGCCACGGCCCCGTGAGCACCGCCGCAACGATCAGCCCGAACAGCACCACGGCCACCAGCGCGGCCGCGAGTTGCTGGCCGGCCGGCGCCGTGGCGGGCAGCTCGACCTGCTGCGGTGTGAGCATCAGCGCGAACAGCAGCAGGATCATGATCGCGCCAGTGTAGACCAGGATCTGAACGACCGCCACGAAGTCGGCGCTGAGCAGCACGTACAGCGCCGCCGCGCTCGCCAGGGCCAACACCAAAAACAGCGCGTTGTGGATCAGCCGGCGCGCCGCGACGGTGCCCAGCGCCCCCACCACTGCCGCTAGCCCGAAGACGTAGAACGCCGCGGTGTAGATCGCCTCGCTCACGAGCGCACCCCCTGCATCGCCGCCTCCAATAGCGGCGCCGCGGCGCGGTACTGCGCCGCCCGCCACAGGTCGGTGTACCAGCGGAACAGCAGGTAGACTACCCCCAGGTTGATGCCCAGCAGCAGCAGCGGGTGCCAGCTCATGGCGCCGAGCTCACGCACCGCCACCGCGAGCACCAGGCTGACCAGCGCCACCGGCAGCAACCCCTTCCAGGCCAGCGCCAAGAGCTGGTCGTAGCGCAGCCGCGGGAGCGTGCCGCGAATCCAGACCATCACCACGAACAGCAGCGCCGTCTTCAGCACCACCCACAGGTAGCCGGGCAGCAGCGGGCCGTGCCAGCCGCCGAAGAACAGCACGCTGGCGATCGCCGAGACGGTGAAGGCGTTGGCATACTCGGCGAGAAAGAACAGCGCCCAGCGCATGCCGCTGTACTCCATGTGGAACCCGGCGATGATCTCCGACTCGGCCTCGACGAGGTCGAACGGCGAGCGGTTGATCTCTGCCAGCCCGGCGATGAAGAACACCAGGAAGGCGAGCGGCCCCACCACCGGCGCGAGGATGAACCACACCGCGCGCTGGGCGGCGGCGATATCCCACAGCGACAGCGAGCCGGCCAGGACCACCACGGGCAGCACCGCGAGCACCTCGGGCACCTCGTAGCTGATCAGCTGCACCGCGGCGCGCATGCCGCCCAGCAATGTGTACTTGTTGTACGAGGCCCAACCAGCGACCAGGATGGCCAGGGTGGGGAAGGTGGCCAGCGCCAACACATACAGGATGCCTACGTCGAGCCGCGCCACCACGGCGTCCCAGTTCCAGGGCAGCACGGCGTAGATCATCAGCGAGGGCACCACCGCGAGCAGTGGCGCCAGGATGAACACCAGGCGGTCGGCGCCCCCGGGGATGGTGTCTTCCTTGGCGAATAGCTTGAGCACGTCGGCCACCGACTGGAGCAGGCCGAACGGCCCGACACGGTTGGGGCCGACGCGGTCCTGGATACGGGCGATGACTTTGCGCTCGGCCCAGATGGCTAGCGTGATGCAGGCCGCCAGGAAGGTGAGGATCACCCCAGCGCTAATGACCAGGAACACGATCGTCGCCAGGTCGGCGCCCAGCAGCGCGCGCAGCACGCCGCCCAGCCAGCCGCCGACCTGCGAGAGCAGGTCGTTGAGCACAGCCATCGCCCTACCTCGATCCTCTCAAGGGTGCCCAGCGTCCGCGGCGCCGCGGCCGGCTACACCGGGCGGTCGCCCGCGTCGATGCGCTCGCCCAGCTGCCCCACCGAGCCGTGCGCCAGATGGCGCACCAGCACGTATTCCGGATCGATCGCGAAGTCCTTGCGCAGCGGGAAGCCGGGGAAGTCGTCCTCGAGCAGCACGCGGCGCAGATCAGGATGGCCCAGGAAGCGGATGCCGAACATGTCGTACACCTCGCGCTCCTGGAGCTCGGCGCCGGGCCAGACTGACATCACCGAGCGGACTCGCGGCGCCTCTTCCCGCGGCAGGTTGACCCGCAAGATCAGGCCCTGCGGGCCGTCGGGGTCGGCCGCCTTGTGCTCCTGCCAGCGCCGCACATGGTACAGCGTGTACACCAGCTCGAAGTGATCAGGCCAGTCGACGGCGGTGACCTGCGAGAGATAGTCGAAGTCGAACTCGTCGCGCAGCCGGCGCGCCGCCGGGAGTAACTGGTCGGCCGGCAGCGTCAGCTCGAGGTAGCCATGCACGATGCGCGGCTGCAGGTCGCCCCCCGGCGGCGTGAGCGCCTTGGTGATCGGGTGCTCGAGGGCCTTCGGGTCGGGCGGAGGCGGCGCCGCCGGCTGGCCCCGCGCGGGGGCGGGCCGGGCCGGCCGCGGGGGCGCCGTGGCGGCCTCGCCGCGCGCCGCGGGCGCCGGGCGCTCGCCGGCCGCGGGGGCGTCCGCACTCGCGGGCCGGGCCGCGCGGGGGGGTACCTTGGGCGGCGCAGGCGGCGCCGTGGCCGCTTCGTCGGTGGGCTCCGCCGCGGCCGGGGGCGGCCCCGCCGGCGGCTGCTGCTCAGGAGGTTGCTCGGAACTCGCCATCGTCCTGCCGCGCTCGCTCTCTAGCTATATGCCTTAGCTATATGCCTTGGGATTCCCGACGGTCTGCTGGCGCCGGATCTTCGCCTGGAGCCGCATGAGCCCATACAGCAGGGCGTCGGGCCGCGGCGGGCAGCCCGGCACGTGCACGTCGACCGGCACGAAGTTGTCGATCCCAGGCACGGTGCTGTACGAGCCCTGGAAAGGACCACCCGAGATAGTGCACACGCCCATGGCGATCACGTACTTCGGGTTGGCCATCTGATCGTAGATGCGGCGCACGGCCGGGGCCATGCGCGTGGTGACCGTGCCGGCCACGATCATCACGTCGGCCTGCCGCGGCGAGAAGCGCACCACCTCCGCCCCGAAGCGGCTGATGTCGAAGCGGCTGGCCCCCACGGCCATGAACTCGATGGCGCAGCAGGCCGTCCCCAGTGGGAAGGGCCACAGCGAGTTGCTCCGCGCCCAGTTAACCAGCGTGTTAAGCGAGGTGACCAGCACGTTCTGCCGCAGTGGCTCGGGCACTGGTACGGCGGATTCGAGCTGCAACGGCAGCACGCCGAGGGCGGGCCGCTCGTGATTGTCTGCCATGGTTCCGGACTCCTCGCGCGGGCGGGCGGCTACGACCAATCCAGCGCACGCTTGCGCCAGGCGTAGGCGAAGCCGATCAGCAAGATCGCCACGAAGATCGCCATCTCGATGACCGCGAAGAACCCCAGCCCACCGTAGGCCACCGCCCAGGGGAAGAGGAACACCGCCTCCACGTCGAAGATGGCGAACAGCAGCGCGTACAGATAGAACCGCGCGTGGAACTGGATGTGCGGCGAGCCGATCGGATCGACCCCGCACTCATATGGTAGCAGCTTCGCCGGGTCGGGCCGGCGCGGGGTGATCAGGGGAGCGATCAGCAGGGGCAGCAACCCGAACAGCGTCGCGACGACTAGGAACACTAGAACGGGACCGAACGACTCGATCACGTACTGCCCCCTCGGCTCAAGTCCAGCCCGGCACGCCGGCCTAGGCCCCCGCCAGGCCCGTGCAAGTATAGCACGACCCGCACGCCCCCCCGGGACGCGGTCATTCGACGATGATCGTGTCGCCCGGGCCGTTGATCGACAGGTGGGTCATCGCCTGGTCTGGTTCGGCGCCGTGCCAGTGGCGCTCACCCACCGGCACGTACACCACGTCGCCCGGCCGCACGTGATGCTCCTCGTGCTCGGTGGCCAAGATCCCGCGCCCCTCGGTGATCACCAGCACCTGCTCGTGGGTGTGGTAGTGCAGCTTGGTGCGGGCGCCCGGGGCGAAGGTGACCGTGAGCACGCGGAGCTGGCGCGCGCCCTGCTGGCCGTCGACGAGCGGCCGGGTGTGCACGAGCCCCTCGAAGATCGGCGCAGTGGCCCGCTCGGGCGGGCGCTCGTCGGCGCGGATGACGTGCATGAGGTGCCTCCCTCGGCGGATGTGTGCCACAGCAGCGGGGGCCGCGCTGGCGCCCCCCGCTCATTATGCCAGGCGGCGGCCCGCGCTAGCGGCCGGCGGCCTCGGCCAGCCGCTCGTCCGGGCTGATCCGTACCTGCGTGTAGATCTGCGTGGTCGAGATGCTGGCGTGGCCCAGCTTCGCTTGCAGCGAGCGCAGGTCTTCGCCGTCGTGCAGGTGGTGGGTGGCGAACGAGTGGCGCAGGGTGTGCGGCGTGATGCTGCTGGTGATGCCGGCGGCGCTGGCGCGCGCCTTGATGATCAGCCAGAACCCTTGCCGCGTCAGCCGTTGGCCGCGGTGGTTCAAGAACAGCGCCTCGCCCGACACGGCCGGGCGGGCCAGCGCGCGGCGCCCGCGGTCGAGGTACAGCTGCAGTGCCTCGCGCGCGGTGGCCGAGACGGGCAGCACGCGCACGCGGCGGGCACGGCCCACGCAGCGCACGCACCCCGCGGCTAGATCCAGATCGGCCAGGTCGAGCGACACGAGCTCGGTGACGCGCATGCCGGTGGCATACAGCAGCTCGAGCATCGCGCGGTCGCGCAGCGCCTCCGGCGTGGTGCAGTCGCGCCCGTAGTTGAGCAAGCGCTGCACCTCGCTCACCGAGATGGCGCGCGGCACCGGCTTGCCCACCTTGGGCACTTCCAGGTGCCGCGTGGGGTCCTCGGCTACCAGGCCCTGCTGGTGCAGGTAGTGGAACAGCGACTTGAGCGCGGCGATCTTGCGGGCGACCGTGGCCGGCGCGTAGCCGCGCTCGCGCAGGCGGAGCACGAACTCCTCGACCGCGGCGCGGCAGACGGCGAGCGGGCGCGTGGCGGCCGCCGCCGCGCTATGGCCGTTGGTCCGCTCGGGAGGCGCAGCTGCCGTGGCCTGCTGGGCGGCCAGGAACTCTTGGAATTGGCGCAAATCGTTCTGGTACGCGGCGACCGTGTTGGGGGTCAAACCCCGCTGCTCGTGCAGGAAACGCAGAAACTGGGCGATGTAGCCTTCCATGCTATGGGTCCTCCAGGCGAGAATAGCCTGCCCTTGTCCCCGGCGACGCGGTGCGCGAGCGGAGCACGGCTATTAGCGCCGGGCGCGGCGGCGACGACCGCCGCCCGCGCGGGCCGCACGCTCCCGGCTCCACTCCCACACATTGACCCAATACGGGCGGCGATACTCCACGCCCACCAGTTCGAAGCCCGGAATACTGCCGATGATCTCGTTCCACACCGTGGCGTCGCGGCGCACCTTGGCCACCGCCTTCACCGGCGCGAGCGAGCGGAGCAACTCGCCGATCAGATGCTTGATGATCGCGGGCCGCGGCGCCTCGCCCACCGAGCCGGCATCGCGCAGCACCAGCACATCGTCGACGCGCATGTGCCACTCGACGAACCCGTCGAGCTGCCGCGTGCGGTCGCGCGGGTCGGTATGGACCAGCAACAGCAGCTCGCCGCGCTCGGCGGCGGCCTGGTAGCCCGCGCGCCGCCCCCGCCCCTCCGGGTGCGACATGGTCACACGGATCTGCGAGCGCAGGGCGGGCACGTCGGCGGGTGCCGCCGGCACGAATTCGTAGCCTACTTCGCCTTCCACCCCTCGTCCCCCGCACCGTCACCATGGTGCCGTCCCTGTCGCCCGCTGCAGGACCTACTCGACCAGCCGCCCCTGGAGGTACAGCCAGCGCATGAACGTCAGCCGCCGCGCCTGCGCGGCCGCGAACCCATCGGCTTGCAGGATGTACCGCCACTTGAAGAAGGTCAGGCGCTCGCGGTCGGCTGCCGTCAGCGGCGAGGTCGTGGCCTCGCCGCTGATCTCGGTCGCGCGCGCTTGCGTGCAGGCCTCTTGCTCCATTCGGTGCCCCCCGCCCCTCCCAGGGCGCACGCCACCCGCCAGCGAGCAGCCCCATGCCGCTCGGGCGAGTGCGGAAGTGCCGCCAGTATAGTCAACCCGGGTCACAGCGGTGTCTCTCCCATAGGCAGCCGAGATTACAGGCTGATTACATTTGTGGGCTTCATCCTAGAGACCGCTGGGCCGACTGGGACAGGGGGCAATCCCCCAATCGAGCCGCGGGGCGCCCCTCCCACTAGCGAGGCAGACGCCAGGAACGACGCCCGCATGATGCGGCATTGGCCGCGTGCTTGGCTAGGGCCGGCCCGCGGCCGGCGCGGCTCACTCGGCGGCCAGCCCGCGGCCGACCATGGCCAGCGGCTCGGTAGGCGCTGGCGGCAGGGTGAAGCTGAACTCGCTCCCCTGGCCCTCGCCGGCGCTCTCGACCCAGATGCGCCCGCCGTGGGCCTCCACGATGCCGCGGCAGATGGCCAGCCCCAGCCCGCTGCCGCCCACCCGGCGCCCGACGTCGGTGTCGATGCGGTGGAAGCGGTCGAACACGCGCGCCAGGTGCTGGCGGGGGATCCCGATGCCCTGGTCGCGCACGCTGAGCACCAGCCAGCCGCTGGCATCGCGCCGGCCCGTGATGCGGATCACCCCGCCGTCGGGCGAGTACTTCACCGCGTTCTCTAGCAGGTTGTGCAGCACCTGGCGGATGCGCCGCGGGTCGGCGTCGGCGAACAGCTCGGGCGGCACGGCCACCTCGAAGCGATGCTCCGGCGAGCGGCTGGCCACGGCCTTGACCGCCTCGGCTACCAGCTTCGACAGCTGCACGGCCTGGCGGTCGAGCTGGAGCACGCCCGCGTCGATCTTGGACATGTCGAGCAGGTCCTCGATCAGCCCGCGCAGGCGGTCGCTCTCCTGGTCGATGATCTCCAGGAACTCCAGCTTCTCCTCACGGGTCAGCCGGCTATCGTGCTCCATCAGCGTGGTGGTGAACCCCTTGATGGCGCCCAGCGGCGTGCGCAGCTCGTGCGAGACGGTCTGGAGCAGCTCCGACTTCACGCGGTCCAGCTCGCGCAAGGTGTCTACCTCGCGCGCCTCGGCGAACAGGCGGAGGTTCTGGATGGCCTGGGCCGCGCCGTAGGCCAGCGAGAGCACCACGCGCATGCCGGGGCCCTGGTAGGCGCCGGGCTGGTTCGATTCGAGATCGACCGCCCCGAGCACCTGATCGCCGAGCTTCATGGGCACGGTGAGTCGCACCTGCATGCCGGCGTGCAGGAACTGGTGGTCACCGCGTGGCTCGCCCTCCAGGCGCGCGGGCTCGCCCGAGGCCACGACCTTGCGCAGGGTCGGGTCGGTGAGCTGGGTGCGCAGGCTGGACAGCACGCTCGGGGGCGGGCGGCGGTCGCTCTCCACGGCCATGATCGGGCCTTTGTTCTCGGCCACCGCCACTGGCACCAGGTGCCGGCCCGGTCCCTCGGTCAGGTACACGGCGGCGTGCACGTAGTCGAGCCGGCGGCGCAGGATCTCCAACAGCCCGCAGGCGACGTCGCTGGGCGTGCGGGCGTAGGGGGTGAGCTGGCTCAGCTCGTGGAACGCCTGCACTTCGTCGAGCCGGCGCGCTAGGTCGCTGTACAGCTTGGCGTTCTCCATGGCCACCACGGCCTGGGCGGCGAGCAGCTCGGCCTTGAGGATGTCCTCGGGCGCGAACGCCTCGGGGTCCTCGGCATTGACGAACACCAGCACGCCGAGCCGCTGGTTGTTGGACACTAGCGGCACGGCCAGCAACGCCTTGGCCCGCGTCACCCGCGTGAGGAAGGCATCGCTGCGGTAGCCGGGGCGCACATGCGTCAGCCGCTCCGACTTGCCGGTGACGAATACGCGCACGGCCAGCGCCTGCTCGTCGTCCAGGCGCAGCGTGCGCCGTTCGCTGGGGAAATGGCGGGCCGGGTGGCCCACCGCGGCCACGCACTCCAGCGCCTGGGCCCGAGGATCGGCGCGCCAGAGGATCACGGTGTCGGCCTGGAACACGCGCTGGCCGGCCTCGCAGATCAGCTCCAGCACCTTGTCGAATTGCTCCAGGCGGTTCAGGGCGAGGCCCACCTCGTGCAACCGTGCCTCCAGCTCGCCCGAGACGCGCTGCCGCGCGATCAACCGCTCGTTCTCGCGGATGGTGATCAGCAGCCGGCCGGCGAGCAGGCCGAGCAACCCGAGCGAGCCGAGGAACACCGCTGGGCGGCGGTCGTCCCAGAGCAAGTAGGCGCCGGTGGCGAACAGCAGCGCCACGGCGGCGGCCACGGTGCCGACCAGCGGCAGGTTGCCGCTGGGCCACCAGGGCAGCAGCGGCCCCGGGGCCCCGCGCCGCCTGGCCGGCTCCGCGGGGCCGAGCGGCGGGTCGGCCGCCCGCCCGGCGGGCCCCGCCCGCGCCGCCTCCAGCGCCTGCAGCACCAGCAGGGCGAAGCCGACCAAGAAGGTGGTGTCCGCGAGCACGCGCCATACCAGGACCTGCGGCCACAGGCTCGATAGCCCGAGCAGAACGGCGCCCGGCGTCCAGCTCACGGTGGTCCACACCAGGTAGCTGTCGACCACGCGATCGCCCTCCGGCCAGGGGCCCCCCGTACCCAGCCGGCGGTAGGTGAGCAGCGCGGCGAACAGCACGGCCATATACAGCGCCCAGCTCACCACCCACAGCAGCACGTGCAGGTCGCGCGCGGCCGCGGCGCTCTCGCGTCCAGGCCCGAGCAAGGGGACCAGCAGGTAGACGAGCAGCCCGACCGCGGCGGGCAGCAGGACGGCGTCGATCACCAGGCGCAGGCGGGGCAAGGTGGACGAGCCGGCCGGTGCGGCGCTGGCCACTCCGGCCAGGCACAGCACGGCACAGCCCAAAAAGCCGACATCGGCGAGCAGCACAGGCGAAGCAGCCGTCCGCGCGGGCGCTCCCTGCCACGCGCGGACCAGGGCGCCAAAGGCCCATAGACCGCTGGCCGCAGTGAACCACCACCAAGGACTCGCCAGCGGCTGGCGGCTGGCCAACGCCGCAGTGCCCGCCGCCGCCATGGCGCCCAGGGCAGCGACGATCACCCACACGTCGCGCCACGGCCCCAGGGCGCGCCCGAGCACGGCCTGCACCAGCTCGCCGGCAAGCAGTAGGCCGAGCGCGGCCACCACCAGCCCGAAGCACAGCCGCCCCCCCTCCAGCCGGCGCGCGCCGGGCGACAGCACGGCCGGGCGCTGGATCTGCGGGCGGCGCGCGCTCCCCGCCCCGCGGCCCGGGAGGCTCCACCAGCGCCGCACGGCCTCGTCGCCCCGGCGAGGCCGCGGGGTGGCCCGGGGCCCGCCGGCGGCTAGGCGGGTGACGCGAACTGGCGGCGGCGATGGCCGCGAACGCTCCATATGCAGCAGCCCCCGATCCCTCCGGCGGGCGTCGGCGCGGCGCGGGCGGCTACCAGGCGAAGTCGCGTAGCGCGCGCCACTCGGCCGGGGTAGCGGTGCCCCACTGGAAGAAGCTCATCCCCAGCGCGCCCGCCGCCCGGCTGGCCTGCAGCGCGGCCGTGATCTCGGCCGACCCGGGGCTGTACGGCCCGATCCCATTGCGCCCGAAGGTATCGTACATCTGCCCGATCGGCGCCACGGGGTAGGTAGGGTCGCCCACGTCGGCGCGAAGCTGGCGGATCGCCCGCTGGATGTAGCGCGCCACCTCGTCGCCCGGGAACGTGCGCCGCTGCTCGCTCCAGTAGGTCATCGGCGCTAGCACATCGACCCAGCCCGCTAGCACCACGTGCTGCGGGTAGCGCTGCGCGAAGGGGTGCTCGGGCGGGAACACCGTGCCTACCAATAGGTAGTCAGGCCCCAGCAGCGTGCGCAGCACCTGGATGTACGCCTGCACCTGGCCGAGGGCCATGCGCTCCTCGGCGTTGGGCGCCAGCCCATCGAGCTGGTCGCCGCTCGGCGTGGTGTAGCGCGCCACCTCCACGCTCAGCGCCACATCGGCCACCGGATCGGCGAGCGTGGGCCACAGCCAGCCCACCACGCGCAGGCCGGCGGCGTGGGCCTCGGGCAACAGGGCGTCGAGCACCGAGCGCCCGTGGAAGCCCGCGTCGGAGCTGGCCACGTCGATATACAGGTGCGTCAGTCCCAACTGGCGAGCGGCGCGCACCAGGTAGCGCGGGTTGGCCAGCGGGCCGAACGCCCGCGGTATCCACATGCCCTTGCCAGCCAGCCGCCCGGCCGCGACGCCCGAGGCCGTGCCCGCGGGGCGATCGAGCGTCAGGTTCGCGCCGTACACCCAGCCCGTCGCCTCGCCCAAGCGCAGGGCGAACCAGGCGTCGCCGTCGCCGTCGGTCGTCCAGGCCGTGACGGCGCCCACCTGCCCAGTGGGCAGCTCGGCCAGTACCGGGGCATCGACCGACGGCCCCGCGCGCCAGCGCGCCTCGTGCACGGTACGGCCGGTAGTCTGCAGGGGCATCAGCGCCGTGGCCGCGCGCGGAGTCGGCGTGGGCGGGGGCTGCTGGCGTTCCCAGGGCGGCGGCGCGGGCTCCGGCTCGGCCTCCAGCGCCACCTCGGCAGCGCGGATCCAGCCACGCAGCACGCCCCACAGCTCGACCTCGTACCAGCCCGGCTGGCCGCCCTCATCCACCACCCCGAGCAGCGGGAGCGGCGTGTCATAGAACAGCTGCGAGATCAGCTCGGCGTCGCCCCGCGGCGCCACGCGCACCGACGCGCCGCCGCGGCGCGCGTAGCCCAGCCCGCTGCCGTCGAGCGCCCGATAGCCCGGCGGGCGCGCAATGCTCTCGCCACCAGCCGGCGCGCCGACCGGGCCGGCGACCTGTCCGAGGGGCCGGGCCAACGAGGGCGCGAATCCCACCCCAGCCACGACCACGGCCAACACCCCTAGGCCCACGACCCAACGCGGCCGCTGGGCCTGCCAGGCCGCCCAGCACGACGGCGGGCGCGGCGCAGTGGCCGGCTCGTGGACGCCGATACTCCACCTCCTTCCCAACGGGCACACTTTAGCAAAGCGCTGGCACTTTGCCCAGCGCCCCAGCGCGTGCAGCCCCCGGCGCGCCAGCTCCGTGGCGGTTGCTCGAAGCAACGCCATGCCCAGAGAAAGGTCCGCCCGCCGAGCGGGCCGAGCGCTGCTCGCTCGGCCCGACGCCCGTACGCCACGGGCTCCGATCGGCTATAGTGTAGTATGTCGATATCGTCCAACGATACACTGCTGCACGATATCTTCCTGGGCTTCGTCAAAGTCCACATCCTGCACCATGCGGCCCTAGCGCCGGTGTATGGGCTGGCGCTCATGCAAGAGCTGCGCCGCCACGGCTACGAGCTGAGCCCGGGCACGCTCTACCCGGTCCTGCACGGCCTGGAGCGGGCCGGCTACCTAGCGCGAGCGCCCCGCGTGGTGGGCGGCAAGGTGCGCAAGTACTACACCGCTACGCCGGCGGGCCTGGCGGCGCTTGAGGAGGCGCGGCGCAGGATCCGCGAGCTGGTCAGCGAGGTGCTCGAAGGCGCGGGGCCGACCAGCTTGCGGGCGGCGGACGAGACGGCCTGCAGCGCGGAAGTGGGCCCGGCTAGCTGAGCGCGCGGGTTGCATAGCCATGGGAGGTCGGCGATGAGCGACGTGAGGCGGCTCCGGGCAGCAGCCCTGCCGCAAGCCCTGCGCACCTGGAAGCGGCGGCAGGGCCAGGCCCTGGCCCAGCAGCTCCCCTACGCAGCCCTGGCGCATGCCGACCGGAGGCTACCGATCGCCCACCACGCGCTAGTGGGAGTGCGCGAGCACCCAGGCCAGAGCGGCCACCGCGCACCGCTCGCTGATGCGGGCACGCCCCGGCAGGCCATGGAGTGGCTCGCCGCCGTCCGCCGGCTACGGGGCAAGAGCCAGGCCCGGCGGGCGACGCACCCCGACGAGGATCTGGAGACGGCGCGGAAGGCGCTGGCGATCGCGGAAGCATGGCGGGAAGCGACCGCCGCCCGCCATGGCTGAGCCGGCCACGAGCACCGCTGGCACGCGCCCGCCGCGCGGCTCGCTCGGCGAGGTAGCCCTGCTGTTCTTCAAGCTCGGGTGTATCGCTTTCGGCGGGCCGGCCGCGCACATCGCCATGATGCGCGACGAGGTGGTGCGGCGGCGGCGGTGGGTCAGCGACGCCGAGTTTCTGGACCTGCTCGGGGCCACCAACTTGATCCCCGGGCCCAACTCTACCGAGATGGCCATCCACCTCGGCTACTTGCGCGCCGGCTGGCCGGGCTTGGTCGTGGGCGGCGGCCTGTTCATCCTGCCGGCCATGCTCCTGGTGCTGGCCCTGGCCTGGGCCTACGTGCGCTTTGGCACGACGCCCCAGGTCGTTTGGCTGCTGTACGGCATCAAACCGGTGATCATCGCGGTCGTCGTGCAGGCGCTCTGGGGGCTGCTCAAGACCGCCGTGAAAACGCCCTTGCTAGCGATCGTGGGCCTGGTGGTGCTCGGCCTGTACCTGGCGGGCCTGAATGAGATCGTACTGCTGTTCGGGGCAGGGGGCTTCGTCATGCTGGTGGAGAACGCGCGGCGCTGGCGGCCAGGGCAGCTCGCGGCGGTCGCCGGCCTGCTGCCGCTGGGAAGCGCGGCCGTGCCCGGGTTAGCCGAGGTAGCCGCGACGGCCGCCGTACCCTTCAGCCTCGGCACGCTGTTCTTCACCTTTCTCAAGATCGGCGCGGTGCTGTACGGCAGCGGTTATGTGCTGCTAGCGTTCCTGCGCAACGACTTCGTCGAACGGCTCGGCTGGCTCACGAACCAGGAGCTGCTGGACGCCGTCGCGATTGGCCAGTTCACGCCCGGCCCCGTGTTCACGACAGCGACCTTCATCGGCTACGTGACGGGCGGGGTGGCCGGGGCCGTGGTGGCCACTATCGGCATCTTCTTGCCGGGGTTCGTCTTCGTCGCTGCGGTCAATCCGCTCGTGCCCCGCCTTCGCCGCTCGCCGTGGATGAGCGGGCTGTTGGACGGGGTGAATGTGGCGGCGCTTGGGCTGATGGCGGGGGTGACCTGGGAGCTGGGCCGGGCGGCGCTGGTGGATGGGCTCACGGTGGGGGTGGCGCTGGTCGCGGCGGTGCTGCTGATCCGGTTCGCCGTGAACTCCGCGTGGCTCGTGATCGGCGGGGGCGCGGTGGGCCTGGCCGCCCAGCTGCTCGTGCGCTGATGGCGCGGCGCTCGCGGGCCTATACTCGTGTTCGCCCACGCACGCAGAGGAGGGCCGGCGGCCGCGTTGGCCTGGCAGCGGGCAATCGGCTACCGTGTAAACGGGAATGGACCTACACCCCGATGCCGAGACGGAGAACGCCATGGCCACGAACGACCCCGCGCGGGCAACGCCGCCCCCACCCGACACGGAGCCGGCCGCGGCGGAGGCGGAGCGCCCCGCTGGCGAGCGCGAGGCCCCGGAGGCGACGGCGGCCGCCGCGGCATCTGCCACGGGCGCGACCAAGGCCGCCGCGAGCGAGGCGCCGGCCGCCGAGGAGGCGCCCCCGTCGCTGGAGACGCTCCAGCGCGAACTCGACCAGATGCGCGAAGAGGCGCAGCGCTACCTGGGCATCGCCCAGCGCGCCCAGGCCGATTTCCTGAACTACCGGCGTCGCGCGGAGCAGGAGAAGCTCGAGGCGTTCGACAACGGGCGCGCGGCGCTGCTCAAGCAGCTGGCCCCCGTGCTAGACGATCTGGACCGTGCGCTCGGTAATGTCCCCCCCGAGGGCCCCACCGCCGAGTGGGTCGAGGGCCTGCAGCTCATTCGCCGCAAGCTCCTCAGCGCCTTGGAGGCCGCCGGTATCGAGCGCATCGCCCCGGAAGGCCAGCCCTTCGACCCGCTGGAGCACGAGGCTGTGCTCCAGGTGCCGCGCGAGGATGTCGAGCCCCACACGGTCGTGTCGGTCGTGCGCGCGGGCTACCGGCTCGGCGGCCGGGTGGTCATGCCCGCGCAAGTCGTGGTAGCGACCGCGCCGTGAGCGAGCCCGCCTCCCCGCGCCCCACCCTGCTGGGGCCGCCCGCCGACGGCGCCGCCGGCGCGGCTCCCCCATCCCCGCGAACACGGCGGGGCGGGGGGGCGTTGCGCTTTCTGGGCGGGGTGGTGCTCAGCGCGCTGCTGGCCGCCGGGCTTGTCTTGGCTGTGCTGTACCTCGCGCCGCCGCCCGTGCTCCGGCCTGCCCCCACGCCTCTACCCACTGCGGGGCCCACCCGCGCCCCGCTGCCGCCAGGCAGCCCGGCCGAGCTATTGGCCCCGCTGGATGAGGCGATCGCGTGGCTGTACGAGCAAGCCAGTCCGGCGGTGGTGAACATCACCACCACGGCCTACACTTGGGACGTCTTCCGCTTCGGCATCGTCCCCCAACAGGGCGCCGGCTCCGGTTTCCTGCTCGACGCCGACGGCCACATCGTCACCAACGACCATGTAGTGCGCGAGGCCAGCGAACTAGAAGTGACCCTCGCCGACGGCACGCGGCTGCCCGCGCAGCTGGTGGGCCGCGACCCTTACACCGATCTGGCGGTGCTGCGCGTGGACCTGCCGGCGGGCTATCCCGTGCGCGTGCTGCCCCTGGCGGACTCCAGCACGGTGCGGGTCGGGCAGCTCGCCATCGCGATCGGCAACCCCTTCGGCTTCGAGCAGACGGTGACGACCGGGGTGGTCAGCTCGGTGGGGCGCACCGTGCGCACGCCACAAGGCCGGCCCATGCGGGGCGTGCTGCAGACCGACGCGGCGATCAACCCGGGCAACTCCGGCGGGCCGCTACTGAACTCCCGCGGCGAGGTGATCGGCATCAACACGCTGATCTTCAGCCCTAGCGGCGGCTCGGTGGGGGTCGGGTTCGCTGTGGCGAGCAACACGGCGCGCCGCTGGCTGCCGGAGCTGATCGCCCGCGGGCGGGCAGCGCATCCCTGGGCCGGCTTGGAAACCCAGCCGCTGACACCGCAGCTGGCCGCGGCGCTGCGGCTACCCGTACGCGAGGGACTACTGGTCACGCTGGTCGCGCCGGGCGGCCCAGCGGCCCAGGCCGGGCTGCGGGGAGGCACCGCCCAGGTCCGGGTCGGCAACCAACGGGTCATCGTGGGCGGCGATATCCTCACGGCGATCGATGGCCGCCGCTTTACTGATGGCGAGGCGCTCGACGCCTACATCGATGACACCAAGCGGGTCGGCGAGCCGCTGCGCGTGGAATACATGCGCGACGGCCGCGAGGGCGCGGTCGAGCTGCGCCTGGGCGAGCGGCCCCCGTGAGCGCGGCGCCCCCGCCCCGCCACGTGGCGTGGACAGGGCACCGGCCCGAGCTGTTCGCCGATCCGGCGGCGGCCGCGGCAGTCGTGGCGGCGCGAGCCGAGGCGCTGTGCGCCGAGCACCGCGGCGCGGTGGCGTTCCACTGCGGGGGCCAGCGGGGCGTGGACACCTGGGCCGCCCAGGCAGCCATGCGCCTCGGGGTGCCACTGCACCTCTATCTCCCGCTGCCGATCCCGCTGTTCGCCGCCGACTGGACGCCCGCCGATCGCGCCGCGCTGGAAGCTACCTGGGAGGCCGCGGCGACCCGGACGGTGGTCGACCCGACGGGCGCTGATCCGCCCGCTGCCTACCGCGCCCGCAACGCGCTGCTCGCGCGCCGGGCCGATCTGCTGGTGGCAGTGTGGACCGGCCTCGCTGGCGGCGGCACCGCGGAGACGCTCGCCTTCGCGCGCGCCCTGGGACGCCCCATCGAGGAACACGTGCTACCGCGCGCTCCCTACACGCCCGCGCCCGGCGCCCGCGGCGTATAGACCGCCGCACGCCGGACCGGGCCCGGGCACGCCGCTCTTGGTGGGAAGTCGCACGCTGCACCGCTCGCCGGCAGGCCAGAACGCGGCGCTTCAGCGGCTGGCCGTCCCGCCCCCCGTGCTGGCCGCGGGGCCGCCGGTGCCCCAGACGAGCATCGTGGCGGGCAGCTGGGAACTGCTGGTCGGCGCCGTGCCGTAGACCAGCGCCTGCGCGGTCTGGAAGGTGATCGGCATGTAGCCGAATGGACTGGCGACGACCGGCAGCACCGGGGACACCACCGAGGCGGCCGGGGCGTTGCCGCTGGCTCGCGGGCCTCCGGCCGTTGCGTCGCTTGTGGCGGAGGCGCTGCTCGCCGGCGCGCCAGCTACGCTGCTGGGCGTTGAGCCCGGCCAGACGATCAGCCCGTAGGGCAAGGGGTCCGACGCGGCGGGGCTGGCAGCGGCAGAGGGCGTCACCGCGCCGGCGCTCGCGGCCCCGGCGGTCGGAAGGCTTGTGCTGGCCGGCCCCCCGCTCGCCGCCGTCCCCACAGGCGGCGCCGCGCCGGCCGTGGAGCCCGGCGCGCCGCCCACGGGGGGACTGCCGCCCGTGAGCGGAGAGGTGCCCGACGCGTAGACGATCGGCGAGCCAGGGTAGTTGTACATGTTCGCGCTGGCGGTGACCGCAGCGCTGACGGCGCCCGGCCCAGCGCTGCCAATCGCCGTGGTGTTGGGCCGCGCGGGGGTAGGCGTGGGGCTGGCACTGCTCTGGACGCCAGCCAGCGCGCTGCTACTCTGCGCACCAGGGGGATTACTGCCCTGGGTCCCCGTGAGGGGGCTGCCGCTCCAGGTGAGCGGGCTGCTCTGGAAGCTGAGGCCTGTGGGCGGGATGGCCACGCCGCTCGCCCCCGCGCCACCGCTCGCGCTGCCTAGCGCTGGCGCGCCACTCGCGCTGCTGGTGGCCGCACTCGGCATCGAGCTGGGGGGCGTGGTGGCGCCGGGGTTGGTGGTGGGGCTGCCGCTCCAACTCGTCGGGCTGCCGGCGTAGCTCGTGGCCGTCGCCGTACCGCGCGCCAGGCTGGCGGCGCTGCCGAGGCCCCCGCTCAAGGCCTGGGCAGTCGCGTAGGGGTCGAACTGCGGTGTCGGGCCATACCAGGTAGTCAGCGCCTGCAGGGCCGTTAGCAG
Source organism: Chloroflexota bacterium (assembly GCA_035294645.1). GTDB lineage: Bacteria > Chloroflexota > UBA6077 > UBA6077 > JAJPHF01 > JADGHJ01. The sequence continues at coordinate 19,614 of DATGKN010000155.1, read as the reverse complement.
CGCCGAGCCGCTGTTCGTCGCAGCGGCGGTGCAGGCGGTGGGATCGCCCGGCGCGGCGCCGGGCGTGCTGTTGTAGGTGGGATAGCCGGACGGCAGGTAGCTCGCGGAGCTCCCCACCGGCCCACCAGGGGACGGGGCGTTGCTCGCGGAGGAGGCCCCGCTCGCGCAAGCGGTCTGGGCACGCGCGGGGCACGGCAGGGCGAGCATAGCGAGCACCAGCCCCGTCACGACCTGCCATCGCACCATCGGCTCTGTCCTCCAGCGCCCGCCGGCGCGTCACTCATGATAGCGCGGCGGCGGCCGCGGCGAAAGGCGCGCGGGCTCAGTCGTCGCCCGCGGGCTGTTGCTCGGCCCATAGCCGCGCCACGGCCTCGGCGCAGGCGGCGTAGCTGAAGCCGCGGCGCTGGAGGTAGGTGCCCAGCCGCCGTTGGAACGTGGCGCGGTCGAGCCCGGCCAGCGCGCGGCGGCGAGCGCGACCGGCGCGGCAGGCAGCCTCCACGTCGTCCGTATCGGCCAGCGCGGCGGCGACAGTCGCGGGGGCCACGCCCTTGGCGCGCAGCTCGGCGCGCAGCGCCGCCGCCCCGCGCGGCCGAAACCGCTGCCGCTGCTCGACCCAGAAGCGAGCGAACGTCGTGTCGTCGAGCAAGCCCAGCGCCTGCAAGCGCGCGACAACCGCCGCTACGGTGCCTGGGTCGTAGCCCTTGGCGGCGAGGCGCCCGCGGAGCTCCGCGACGCTGCGCGGCCGATAGGTCAGCAGGCGCAGCGCCGTGTCGAGAGCACGGCCGTGCGCATCCGCCGCCGCGAGGCGCGCGAGAGCCGCGTCGTCGAGCACCTGGCCGACACGCAGCGAGGCGGCCAGCAGCGGATCGATATGGAGGGCGAAGCGGCCGTCGAGCACTACGCGCACGCGGGGCCCCGGGGGAACAGCCTCCAGCGCTGTGATGCAAGCCGGCATGGGAGCTTAGAATGGCGGCTGGTCGGCCAGTGCGAGCAGGTCCTCGGGCGCGTCCGCCGTCGCGCGGCCGTTGTCAGCGGCCAGCACGGCCGGGGCCGCGCGGCCGGCGCCGGTCTGCTCGCGGATCTGCCGCTCGATGCTAGCGGCGTGCTCCGGATTCTGGCGCAAGAACTCGCGGGCGTTCTCGCGGCCCTGGCCGAGCCGGATATCGCCGAACGAGTAGAACGCGCCGCTCTTCTTGATGATGCCCAGCTCGAGGCCGACATCGAGCAGGTTGCCCTCTTTGGAGATGCCCTCGCTGTACAGGATGTCGAACTCGGCCTGGCGGAACGGTGGCGCGACCTTGTTCTTCACCACACGCACCTTGGCGCGGCTGCCGATGACCTCGGTGCCCTGCTTGATCGACTCCGTTCGGCGGATGTCGAGGCGCACCGAGGCGTAGAACTTCAGGGCGCGCCCGCCCGGCTGGGTCTCGGGGTTGCCGAACATCACCCCGACCTTCTCGCGCAGCTGGTTGGTGAAGATCACGGCGCACTTCGAGCGGCTGATGGCCCCGGTGAGCTTGCGCAGCGCCTGGGACATGAGGCGCGCCTGCAGGCCCACGTGCGAGTCGCCCATCTCGCCCTCGAGCTCGGCACGCGGCACCAGCGCGGCCACCGAGTCGATGGCCACCACATCTACCGCGCCGCTGCGCACCAGCGCCTCGCAGATCTCCAACGCCTGCTCGCCGTTGTCGGGCTGCGATACGAGCAGCTCATCGATGCGCACGCCGCAGCGCGCCGCGTAGTCCGGGTCCAGCGCATGCTCCGCATCGATCAGCGCGGCGGTACCGCCCAGCCGCTGCGCCTCGGCGATGATGTGCTGCACCAGGGTGGTCTTGCCCGATGATTCCGGCCCGAAGATCTCCGTCACCCGGCCGCGCGGGATCCCGCCCACGCCGAGCGCCAGATCGAGCGCGATCGAGCCGGTAGGGATCACCTCCACCCCCATGCGGCTAGCCTCGCCCAGCCGCATGACCGAGCCCTTGCCAAAGGTACGCTCGATCTGCGCCAGCGCCACCTCCAGCGCCTTGGCCCGCTCCTTGTCCATCGCTCCGCTCCCCTCGCTATCTCCGCCCGGCGCCGATTAGCACAGGTGTTCGAGATGCATGGGCATTATACCATTGCCTGCGGTGGCTGCCTAGCGCCGACCCCAGGTGACGTCCACCGCCTGGCCCGAGGCGCCCAGTCGTCCCTGGGGCTCGCCGTTGACCACCACCTGCACGCCCCCGGCGTTACCCACCCGCATGCGGAGCCGGTCGGTGGCGGTGAAGGTGCGCGTGGTGCCTGGGGCCACCGTGTCGGCGAACACCAGGCGGTCATCGGCCCACACTTGTAGGTAGGTACGCTCGACCACCCGCGCCTCGACCACCACCGGCGCGCTGGGCCGCGGGGTGGCGGTCGGAGTGGCAGTCGGGGTGGCGGTCGGGGTGGGCGTGGGCGACGGCGTGCTGCTCTCCGCCGTGGCAGCGAGGGCGGGCTGGGGAGCGGCAGCCATCGTGGGCGACGGGCCGGCGGTCGGGGCGGGCGTCGGCGTGTCCAAGGCACGCAGGGCAGCGACCAGCAAGGGGGTGGGCGCCTCGCGGGGCAGGGGTGTCCACGGCCGTCCGAGCGCGGCCAGCTCGCCGGGCAGCGTCGGGGTGACTGCCGCCTCGGGCAGCGCGAGGCTGGCCTCCAGCGCGCGGTAACGCCCAGCGAGATAGGGCAGCAGCAGCCCGGCCGCTACAAGCAGCAGTGCGGCCCCCAGCAGCCGCGGGCGTGGGCGCGGCCAGCCGCGGGAGCCGGCGCGCGCCGTGGGGAGCAGTGCCGGGCGCGGCGGACGAAACTGGGCGAGCACCATCTCGGGCGGCAGCCCAAGATAGCGCGCGTAGGTTCGCAGCAGGCCGCGCGCGTACACGGCCGAGGGCAACGCGGCGTAGTCCTGCTCTTCCAGCGCTGCCAGATAGCGCTGGGGGATGCGCGTGTCCGCCGCCACCGCCTCCAGCGACAGACCGCGCGCCAGGCGCGCCTGACGCAGCAGGGGCCCGAACGCCGCCGGGATCTCACGTCGCGGCAGGCGCCGCCCGCGGCCAAGGCCGAAGCGCGGCGGGGAAGCACGGTCGGGAAACTGCGGAGCCTGGGCCGTGGCATGCCTCCACCGGGGCGGCTGGCGTGGGCAGCCAGCTCCATTGCTTGCCCCTCGCGTGCCGCTCGCCTGGGGACTATACGGATCCGTCCTGGACCGAGCAAGCGGCGGATGGCGCGCGCGGCAGTGCCCGACGGGCCGCCGGCCAATAGCGCAGCGCGGGCGGCAGCAGCGGCAGCACCCGCCGGCTGAGGGCCGCCCAGCTGGCCAGCACACGCTCGTGGTGGGCCGTCCAGCGGAAGCCGTAGCTGGCGCGCAGGCGAGCAGGGAGCAACCCGACGATCGGCAGCTGCAACAAGGCCTCCAGCGGACGCAACGGGGGCGGGCCCAGGGGAGCTAGCAGCGCGGCGGCGAGTTCCCGCGCCCGCTCGCCGACGGCGATGCGGTCGCTGGCGAGCATGGTCTGTAGGTAGGCTTGGAGCTCCGCGTAGCTCGTGGGCAGCACCCCGGGGGGGATGCGCAGCAGCGGGCCGCCGGCGGCCGATTCGGCACAGTAGCGGTCGCGCTCCTCGGGCGTCAACGGCCCCACGAACAGCTCGTAGGTGCGCAGGGCGGTGTCGGCGAAGGTGGCGTGTACCCACAGCAGCAGCGCGGGATCCCGAGCGCAGTACGGCGTGCCGGCCGGGAGGTCGCCCGTCGCCCGGGCCAGCCTGCCGCGCACGCGCCCATGGATGGCGTCGATGCGGCGGGCAACCGCTAGCGCCTCGGCGGGCGTGCCGAAGGTCAGCGCGAGCATGGCGTCGACGGTCCGCTGCAGGCGGGCGAGGCGCGCCCGGGCATCGGCGCGAAACGTGCTGTGTTCGGCGACGCCCTCGGCGACCAGGGGATGCGCCAGCTGCAGGAGTACCGCGCGCCCCCAGCCGAGCAACACAACCCGCTCGGCGTTGACGCGCTGGACGACACTCGGGAATCGCGCGCCTCTCTCGCCGCGCGCGCCCCGCTTCAGCTGGGGTAGCGCGACCGACAGCGACCCGGCAGCTCGCTCCATGGCCCAGTATAGCGCCGTCGGGCAGCGGGTAGCCGTGGGCCCGCAGCCGCCATGGCCCCGGGCTCAGCGCGACCGGGGAGCAGCGGCCCCACCGTGGTGTCAGCCACAGCCTGGGCCGTGCACCTCGCGCGCCGCCACGTCGGCGGGCAGCAGGCTGGCAGCGAACGCCTGGAGGTCCGCGCGGGCGCGCGCCGCGAGCGTGGTGAGCTCGGCCAGGGTTTCCTCGCGGGAGGCGAGCCCGTAGCCGTAGATGCCCAGCGGCACGATCAGCTTCAGGTAGTAATGGTTGGCTGCGTCGTAGGAGACGGCACAGTTGCTCGGCTTGCGCGCCTGGGCCAGCAGCGGACCACAGACCGCGGCGAACTCGGCCAGGGCAGGCTCGTCGCGCAGGTCGCGCGGGATCTCGGGAAAGCGGGCCAACAACTCCTCGACCGTCATGGGGCGGCGGGCCTCCGCAGCAGCATCCGTGGCTACGTGTCGCACCAGCAGGCAGCCAGTGCATTATAGCCCTCTCAGCCCCTGGGAACCAGCGGCGTCCGGCGCGCGGCTCCGCGCTGAGGCATCACACGGGCAGGGGTGCGATAGACTGTCGGTGAGGGGCCCACCAGCTGCTAGCGCGATGGATAGGAGGCCGCGATGCTGCGCCGGATCACGATCGCGGGGGTGTGGATCCTGCTCGGGGGCTTGCTGGCCCTGCTAGCCTGGGGCCTATTTCGGGCCACAGCCTCCGACGCTAGCGTGACTGGCGCGCTGCGCGTGAACTGGGAGGGGAAGGTCGTTCCGCTGCGCGCGCGGCCCGCGCCCGAGCTGCGGGTGGTGCTACTGGGCGCGGACCAGGTGGGCGGGGAGCTGGACCTTGCCGCCCTGCGTGGCCAGCCGGTGGTGGTCAACTTCTGGGCCTCGTGGTGCCAGCCCTGCCGGGATGAGGCGGCGGTGCTGGAGCGCTTCGCGGCCGAGTACGGCCCCCGGGGCGTGGCGTTCGTGGGGGTCAACGTATGGGACAGCGCCGATCGCGCGCGCGCCTTCGTCGACGAGTTCGGACTCAGCTACCCCAACGGCACCGACGCGCGGGGCAGTGCGGCCATCGACTATGGGCTCACGGGCCTGCCCGAGACGTATTTCCTCGACCGGCAGGGGCAGATCGTCGGCAAGTTCGTTGGTCCGCTGACCGAGCGCGCGCTGCGCACCGCCGTGGAGAGCTTGCTGTCGTGAGCGGTGCGGACGGCTGCCCTTGGACGCACTGCTGCTGGCGGTGATCCGCGCCGCGCACGGGCTGACCGCGGCGGTGTGGGTGGGAGTCAGTCTGGCGGGGGTACTCAGTCCCGACTGGCTGGCGGCCGCGCGCGCCCGGGGCCGCGTGTCGCTGCGGGGGCTGGCCCAGTTCGCCCTGTGGGCCCTGGTAGCCACCGGCGCGCTACTCACGCTCCAGCGCCTCGCCGACCCGGCTATCAGCACCCTGTATGTGGTCCTGCTCGCCGCGAAGCTCGGAGTGGTCGCCGCGATGGGGCTGGCCGCCGTCGTGCTGCCGGCGTCGCCTCCCGGGGGGAGACCACTGACGGGCTGGCGCCAGGCGCTGGCCGGGCGGCAGCGCGAACGGGTGCTGCTGGGCCTCGGGCTCGGGGCCTATGTGCTCGGCTCGCTGCTCACCAGCGCCTACGAGGCTGTGCTGCGCGGCACCTGAGTGGGGCGCCGGGCGCGGTGGGCTATACTGGAGAAATGTAGCGACGGCACGCGGGAGAGCCAGCGTAGCGATGGCCACGCACCTCGGATCACCGCCGGTTTCCCCCGAGCCCCTCGCCGCCGCGGCGGCCGCCCCCCGGCTCGCCGGCGGGGTGCCGCTGAAGCTCTGGCTGGGCGGCGCGCTGTTGCTCGTCGCCATCGCCTACCTGGTGCTGACCAGCTTGCAGACCAGCACCGTGTACTATCTGACCGTGAGCGAGCTGCTGGCGCGTGGCCAGGCCGCCTATGGCCAGACGGTGCGCCTATCGGGCGAGGTAGTCGACGGCTCGATCCAACGCGACCGCCAGCACCTGCGCTTCGTGCTCACTGACGGCACGGCCACCATCCCGGTGACGCACACGGGCCAGGTGCCGGACCTGTTCGGCTACCGCGCGGAGGGCGCCTACCAGGAGGTGGTGGTCGAGGGGCGCTACACGGCGAGCGGGGTGTTCGAGGCGCGCAGCCTCATCGTGAAGCACGGGCCGACCTTCGAGGCCGCCCAGTAGCGGGGGCCGCGCGGCCGGCCGCCCCCGCTGGAAAGCGGATCGACCAAGCGATGACCTTCGCGGACGCCGGCAACGCGGCGTTGCTATTCGCCTTCGTCGTAGCCTGCTATGGGACCGCGGCGAGCCTGCTGGCCGCACGCGGGCGCCTGCCCGAACTGCTGCACAGCGCGCGCCACGCCGTTGTGGCCCTGGCCGCGCTACTGACCGTCGCGGCGTGCGCGCTGTTCCACGCGCTGCTGACGCACGATTTCAGCCTGCGCTATGTCTACGAGCATTCTAGCCGCGCCATGCCCGAGCTCGCGCGGCTGACCAGCTTCTGGGGCGGCCAGCAGGGCTCGCTGCTGCTGTGGGCCTGGGGGCTGGCCGTGCTCTCGCTGGTGGTGGTGTGGCGCCTGCCGGTGCCGGCCCTGCGGGCGGCAAGCGCCGGGCCGGCGAGCCACGGGGGCCTGGAAGGGCGCTGGGGGGACTTGCACCTAGCGCCCTACGTCATCGCCACCCTGCTGGCTATCCAGACGTTCTTCTTGTTCGTGCTGGGCTTCGTAGGCAGCCCCTTCGAGCGGCTCGAGGCGATCCCCTCCGATGGGCGCGGGCTGAACCCGCTGCTGATGGACCCCGCGATGCGGGTGCACCCGCCGCTGCTGTTGCTGGGCTACATGAGCTTCTCGGTGCCGTTCGCCTTCGCCATCGCGGCGCTGGCCAGCGGCCAGGTGGGGCGAAGCTGGTTGCGCGCCGGGCGCGCCTGGATGCTGCTCGCCTGGACCATCCAGGGCTGCGGGCTGCTGATGGGCGCCTGGTGGGCCTACCGCGTGCTGGGCTGGGGCGGCTACTGGGGCTGGGACCCGGTGGAGAACGTGGCGCTGCTGCCCTGGCTGACGGCCACCGCCTTCCTGCACACCCTGTTGGTGCAGGAGCGGCGCGGGCTGCTGAAAGTCTGGACGATGGCGCTGGCGATCGCTACCTTCGCGCTGGCTATCTTCGGCACCTTCGTGGTGCGCAGCGGCGTCCTCACCTCGGTGCACTCGTTCGCGCTGTCGCCGATCGGTCCGTACTTCTTCGGGTTCCTGGGCGTGGTGCTGATCGGGGCCACCGCGCTGCTGCTGTACCGGCTACCTCTGCTGCGCGCCGAGGGGCAGATCGACGCGGTGCTGTCGCGCGAGGCCGGCTTCCTGCTCAACAACCTGCTGCTGGTCGGGCTGGCCGCCGCGGTGTTCTGGGGCACGGTGTTCCCGCTGCTGTCCGAGGCCGTGCGCGGCGTGAAGGTGGCGGTGGGGCCACCGTACTACCAGCAGGTCACCGGGCCGTTGCTGGTAGGGCTACTGCTGCTGATGGGCGGCGGGCCGCTGCTGGCCTGGCGGCGCACCTCGCCGGAGCGGCTCGCCCGCCAGCTCGGGCCACCGCTGGCGGTAGCCGGCGCGGTGGGCCTGGGAATGGCCGCGCTGGGCATCGAACGGGGGCTGGCCCTGGTCGGGGCGGCCGCCTGTGCTTTCGTCGCGGCCACGGTCGCGCTGGAGTACTGGCACGGCCTGCGGGCGCGTCAGCGCGGCGGGGAGTCGGGCCTGCGAGCGCTGGGCACGCTCGTGGCGCGTGGGCGCCGGCGCTACGGCGGCTACCTGGTGCACCTGGCGATGGTGCTCATCGCTATCGGCGTGCTGGGCTCGGGGCACCAGCTCGATCGGCTCGTCACCCTGGCGCCCGGTGAGCAGGCGCGGGTCGGCGCGTTTACCCTGACCTACGACACCCTGTACGAGCTGCGCGGGCCGGGCTACGAGGGCGTGCTAGCGCGCCTCCAACTCGGCGGGCCGCGGGGCGAGTATCTGGGGACCTTGCAGCCCGATCGCCGCGTGTACGCCAACTGGGAGCAGCAGCCGGTGAGCACCATCGCCATCCAGACCACCTTGCCCTGGCTGCAAGATGTGTACGTGGTGCTCACGGAGGCCGACGCCAGCAACCGCGTGACGCTGCACGTGTACGTCAACCCGCTGGTGGTGTGCGTCTGGCTGGGTGGGGTGTTGTTCCTGTTGGGCACGCTCGTCGCCGCCTGGCCCGAGGCGCGTGGGCCACGGGCCGCGGTGGGCAGCGCGGTGGCGGTGCAGCCCGCAGCGACCGCCGGCGCGACCCAGGAGGGGGCATGAACGCGGTGCGACGTGCCGGCGTGGGGCTCGCCATGGGACTGCTAGCCCTGCTATGGGTGAGCGGCGCGGCGGCCCAGCAAGCAGACCCACCGCTGAGCCCCGAGGCGCTGGAGATCGCGCGCTCGCTCAAGTGCTTGATCTGTCAGAACCAGTCCGTGGCCGACTCGCCCTCGCCGCTCGCCCAGGAGATGCGCGCCTATATCGCGCGCCGGCTGGCCGCGGGCGACAGTCGCGAGGCGATCGTGCGCGACCTGGTCGAGCGGTACGGGGAAGAGATCTTGCTGGAGCCGCCGCGCGCCGGCTTCACCGGCCTAGTGTGGTGGCTGCCGGTCGCGTCGCTAGCGGTGGGGGCGCTGGCCATCGCCCTCACCCTGCGCCCCCGGCAGCGGGCCGATGTGTCGCCTGACGAGGCACCACTGGCCGCGCTGGCCCCCGAGGAGCTCGCGCAGTACCGGCAGCGGCTGGCCGCCGAGCTGGCGCGCCGCGAGGGAGGCCACGGGTGATCGCCGTTCTGGCCGTGCTCGTCATCGCGCTGGTGGTCGCGCTACTGGTCTGGCCGCTGGTAGCGGCCAGCCGGCCGGGCCGCCGGCGCGCGCCGGGCGCCCTGGCGGCAGGCCAGCCGGCGGCGTGGACCCGTGAGGTACTGCAGGAAGAGCGCGAGGCCGCGCTGGAGGCGCTGCGCGAGCTGGACTTCGACTACGCGCTAGGCAAGCTGGCCGAAAGCGACTACCGTGCACTGCGCGCGCGGCTCGAGCTGCGTGCGCTCACCGTGCTCAAGGCGCTCGACGAGCTGGCCGCCGGCGAGCGGACGTCGCTGGCCCCGCCCGCTCGCCACGGCGAGATCATGCTGCTGCCGCCGGATGCGGTCGCGGCCAGCTACGGCGAACGCCACCGCAACGGGACCCGTCACCCGCCATCCAGTCACTCGCTGCTAATGACCGCGCCGGTGGCGAGCCAGGAGACCGCCACGCGGGGAGGACGGCGGTGGATCCTGGCCGCCTTGCTAGGCAGCGGGGCGCTAGCGCTGGCCGTAGGCGCGCTGTACTTCGGGCAGGCGGGCCTCCAGGGCCAGCAGCGCGCTGTGGCCACGTTGGACAACGTGGGGCCGCGCGCCCTGGCGCTGGTCTGGCGCGAGGGAGCGGCGGCCCCGCGGGCGCTGCTGGCCACTGCCACCGGGCTGTGGACGAGCGACGACGGGGGGACTAGCTGGCAGCCGACCCCGACACTGGAGCAACTATTACGGGGCGGCGCCACGGGCGCGGCCTTGCGGGCGGTGGCGGTGGCGCCGCCGCGCCTCTACGCCGCCGGGGCCACGCTGCTGGCACGCAGCGACGATGGCGGGCGCACGTGGAGCGTGGTGGCGCCCGCACTCGCGCTCGGCGAGGGGGCCCCCACGGCCCTCGACTTGCGCGCGCTGGCGGTCGACCCGGACAACGTCGATCGCCTGTGGCTCGTCGTGGAGGGCGCGGGCGTGTGGCGCAGCGACGACGGCGCGGTCACCTGGCGACAGACCAGCCCCCAGGCCCCGGCCAACGCTACGGCGCTGGTCGCGGTGCCGGGGCCGGCCGACGCGCCGCGCGCGGTGGGGCTGTTCCTGGCCAGCGCCACCGAGGGCGTGCTCGCCAGCGCCGACCAGGGGCGCACTTGGGTACCCGCCAGCGGGACGCTCAGCGGCGCGCTGCCTACCCGCCGCGTGGCCAGCCTCAGCTTCGATCCGTCCAGTGGTGAGACCGCCACTACCCCCGACGGCCACGAGTGGCGTGGCACCCTGTACGCGGGCACCGACCGGGGCCTGTACAAGACCGTCGATCGCGGTCAGCTCTGGGCGCGGCTGCCGCTCGATGCCAACGTGGCCGCGGTTGCCGCGGCCAGCGGGCAGCAGGGCAGCTTGCTGCTGGCGGTGGACCGCGAGGGGCACGTGTACCGCAGCGAGAGCCGGGGAGTCCGATGGGACGCGCGCTGAGGTGGGCGTGGCTGATGGGGTGGGCCACGGTGGCCCTGGTGAGCGCCGCGGGGGGGCTGTGGCCCCTGACGGCGCGAGCGCAGGCGCCGGCCGCCGACAACCCGCCCCCCCTGCAGATCGCGCGGCGGGTGATCACCGTGCTGGGAGCCGACACGGAGCGCCAGGCGCTGGAGATTCTGGAGCGCGTGGACCTCCGCAACCCCGCCGACACGCCGTTCGTGCCCGACCCGGCCGGGGCGGGCGGGCCGATGGGGGTGTTGCGCTTCGCGCTGCCGCGCGGTGCCTATGACCTGGCCCTCGACGATCGGCTGAGCAGCGCCGAGACGATCCCCGTGGACCGCGGCTTCGGCTCGCTGCTCACACTCCCGCCGGGCACTACCGACGTGACCTTTGCCTACCGCGTGCCGTACACGGGCCGCACGTTCGCGCTCGACACCGGGGTGGTGTATCCCACCGACAGCGTGCTGGTGCTCGTCCCGCGCCCGCTCGAGGCCAGCGGCCCGCAGCTGACCCCGCGCGAGACGGTGCCCATCGGCCGGCAGGAGTACCAGGTGCTGGCCGGCGCGGGGCTGGCCGCTGGCCAGCGGCTCGTCGTGACGGTAGACAACCTGCCGTATACCCCCCGCCCCTGGCTGCTCGAGGCGCCGGTGCAGCGCGCGCTCGCCGCCGCGGGCGCCGCCGCCAGCGTGGCGGCTGTGGCGGCCTACGCCTGGTGGCGGGGACGAACCGCCCGCCTGGATGCCGCGTGCTGGCAGTAGAGGCTCAAGGGTTGGTCAAGTTCTATGGGACGACGCCCGCGCTGCGCGGCTGCGATCTGACCGTCGCGGTGGGCGAGCGCGTGGCTCTGCTCGGTCCTAACGGCGCGGGGAAGACGACGCTGCTGAAGGTACTGGCCACGCTCGTGCGCCCCTCGGCAGGCACGCTGCGCCTGTTCGGGATCGATGCGCTGCGTGCCCCGGCGCGGGTCCGAGCGCGTATCGGCGTGCTGGCCCACGAAACGTACCTATATCGCGACCTGACCGCCGCCGAGAACTTGCGGCTGTACGGACGGCTGTACGGTCTGGACGCCCTGGCCGAGCGGGTGGCGGCGGCGCTGGCACGCGTGGGCCTGGCCGACCGCGCGCACCAGCGCGTCGGCACGCTGTCGCGCGGCCAGCAGCAGCGGGTGGCGCTCGCACGCGCCCTCCTGCACGCGCCCGCCCTGCTCCTGCTCGATGAGCCGGACACGGGCCTCGATGAGCGCGGCCAGGCGCTGCTAGCCGACGTGGTGCGCACGCCGGGCTTGGCGGTCGTGCTGACTAGCCACGCCTTGGAGCGCGCGCTGACGCTGGCCGATCGCGTGGTGCTGCTGGTCGATGGGCGCGTGGTACACACGGCGCCCGCCGCCGGGCTCGATGCGGCCGCGCTACGCAACACCTACGGGGCACTGGCGCGGGCGTGAGCATCTTAGGAGCCCGCTGGATGGACCGCCCCATGCCACCCGAGCCGCCGGCGGGCACGCTGGGTCGCTACGCCCGCCAGCTCGCGGCCCTGGTGCTCAAGGACCTGCGGCTGGAAAGCCGGCGGCGGGAGACGCTGATCGGCGTGCTAGTGTTCGTGCTGCTGGTGCTGGCGCTATTCCAGTTCGCCCTCGATCTGGAGCGCGACGCCGCGCGGCGCCTGGTGCCCGGCCTGCTGTGGCTGACGCTGCTGTTCGCCGGGCTGCTGGCGCTGGGGCGTACCTTCGCCGCCGAGCGCGACCAAGGAACGCTCGACGGTCTGTTGGTGGCCCCGCTGGACCGCAGCGCGCTGTACCTGGCCAAGGTGATCACCACGGTGCTGTTCATGGGAGCAGTGGAGCTGGTGGCGCTGCCGGTGTTCGCGGCGGTGTTCGACGTGCCGCTGCTCTCCCCAGGCGTGGTGTGCACCGTGCTGCTGGGCACCGTGGGGTTCGCAGCGGCGGGCACGCTATTCGCGGCGCTGGCCACGCAGACGCGGGCGCGCGATGTGCTGCTGCCTTTGCTGCTGCTGCCGCTGCTGGTGCCGCTGCTGATCGCCGCCGCGCGCGCTACCGACGACCTGCTGGCCGGCGCGGCCACCCCGGTCACCGCGCCGTGGTGGGAGCTGCTGGCGGGGCTGAGCGCGCTGTTCCTGGGGGCTGCGGTCCTGCTGTTCGAGGCGCTGCTCGAAGAGTAGGGGCAACCGGTGCGAGAATGGAGTAAACGGTACCGCGACCGCGAGAGACGCCGATGAAAGAGCCGCTCGCCCTCGCCGATTCGCGTCCATCGCCAGTGGCCGCCCCAACCCCGAGCCGCTGGGAGGCGTTGCGCGCGCTCGACCCGCCGCTGCGCCTGGTGCTCGGCGCGCTCCTGGTGACAATGGTGGCGGCGCTGTACGCGATCTTCGTGTGGGCGCCCACCGAGCGCACGATGGGCCACGTGCAGCGCATCTTCTACGTGCACGTCTCGCTAGCCTGGCTGTCGTACCTGGCGTTCTTCGTGGTGTTCGTGGGCAGCCTCGGCTACCTCTGGCGGCGCGACGAGCGGTGGGATGCGCTGGCCCGCGCGTCGGCCGAGATCGGCGTGGTGTTCACCAGCCTCTTCATCCTCAGCGGCGCGCTGTGGGGGCGCCCGGTCTGGGGCACGTGGTGGACCTGGGATGCGCGGCTGACAACGACCGCGATCTTGTGGTTCATCTACGTGGCGTACCTGATGCTGCGCGCCTACGTGCCCGAGGTGCCGCGCGCCGCGCGCTACGCGGCAGTGTTGGGCATCGTGGGGTTTCTCGATGTACCGATTATTCACTTGTCGGTACAGTGGTGGCGCACCCTGCATCCGGGGCCTACGGTGATCCGCACCGACGGGCCGCAAGCGCCGCCGGAGATGGTCGTGACGCTCGTCCTGGCGAGCCTGGCGTTCGGCTTGCTGTACCTCGCGCTGCTGCTCGTACGGACGCGGCTAGAGCGGCTGAAGGACGAGGTGCGGCACTTGCAGCAGGCGCTGAGCCTGCGAGGGGAGTGAGATGCAAAACCTTCCCTATCTGTTCGTGACCTATGGTATCGTCTTCGTTGCCCTGTTCGCCTACCTGGTGGTGATCGCCGCCCAGGTGCGCGGGGTACAGCGCGATCTGGATGCTATCAAGGTGCGCGTGGACCGCTCGCCACGGGAGCCGCGCGGCCACGCTGGATAGAGGCAACATGGACACGAGTCAGCTGGCGGCCGCCCCCCTGCCGCCCCGCGCGCCGGCCCAGCCGGCCGCGCCGCGGCTGACGCGCCGGCGCCTGCTTCAGCAGACCGCGGGGCTGGCCGCGGTGGGGGTTCTGGGTACCGCGTGCCAACAGGCCCCGGCCGCGACCGGCACGCCCGCGGGCGGGGCAGCTGCCCCCACGAGCGGCGCCGCGTCCCCTGGTGCGACCAGCCCAGCGCCCGGCGCCGCGAGCGCGCTGGTGCTCTCGCCACGGCGGTCGTTCAAAGTGGTCTGGACTGCGCTCACCGGCTCGCAGGCCGCGATCTGGATGGCGTACGAGACCGGCGCGTGGCGCGAGCTGGGGCTCGATGTCGAGCTGATCCGCATCCCCTCTAGCTCGCGGCTGGCGTCCGCGATGCAGGCCAACGAGGTCGATGGCGGCTCGCTCGACTGGGCGCTGGCCTTCCAGTTCGTCTCGCAGAACGGCAACGCCAAGCAGGTCGGGGCGATCACCAATCGCCAGATCTTCAGCGTCCTCAGCGTGCCCAGCATCACCCGGCCGCAGGACGTAGTGGGCAAACGCTGGGGGATCACGCGCCTCGGCTCCTCGACGCACACCGCCTCGCTGCTGGCCCTGGAACTGTGGGGGCTGCGGCCCGACGACGTGCAGTTCCTGCAGGTGCAGGAAGTGCCGGCGATCCTGGCGGGCATGGAGGCTGGCCAGATCGACGTGGGCACGGTCTCGCCGCCCACCAGCATCCAGGCGCGCAAGAGCGGGTTCCGCGAGCTGATCGACCTGGCCGAGCAGGGACCGGACTACCCCTCGATCGGGCTGGCGGTCGTGGACCGCCATATTACCGAGAGCCCCGAGCTAGTGCGTACCTACCTCGCCGGCTACGCGGCGGGCGTGGCGCGGTTCCGCAAGGATTCCGAGCGCGCGGTGGCGGTGATGCGGCAGTACCTGCGCCTGGAAGACGACGAGCTGCTCAAGCAGCTGTACCAGGCCGCCACACACTACATCGCTTTCCCGCCGGTCGTGCCGATGGCCGCGCTGCCGCGCGTGAAGGAGGATGTCACGCGCGACGACCCGCGTGTAGCGAACGTGCGCATCGAGGACGTGGCCGCGCCGCAGTTCGCCGACGAGCTGCAAGCCCAGGGCTACTTCGCCAGCCTGCTGTGAGGAGCGGCCAGCACCGCGCGCCGATGCCAGATCGTGTAGGCGCCGAATTGGGCCACCGGCTGGTAGTGGGCGCGGATATAGTCGTCGAGCAGCGTCACCCCGCTGCTGAGCGCGCTAGCGTTCGGCTCGTGGACCTCCTCGTAGTTGTCGGTGGTCACGATATAGCGCACGCCGTGGTGTTCGAGCGCGGCCACGATCTCTTCCTGCACCGGCCGGGTGGTCGCCACCCCAGAAACGAGTTCGTGGTAGCGCGTGGCACTGTGGCGCTGCACGAGGAAGTAGAAGAGCACATCCGAGGCGTAGATGCGGTCGTGGCGCGCGAGCCCCACGAAGATGCGCTCGTCCGGCGCGGTATGCGCCTGCAGGTACGCGAACGCTTCCTCTTGGTCGGGGTAGAGGTCAGCGCAGCCGGCGCGCGGGAGCTCCGCGTGGCACGTCAGGGGCGTGAAGTAGCTGACGCGCTCCCAGTATAGCCGCAGCGGCGTCAGGACATACGGACCGGCGAGCGCCAAGGCCAGCACCGCGAGGGCCAGTCGTGGTCCCCAGCGCTTGGGCGGCCGCAAGGTGAGCAGGACGGCCGCCACGGCGAGCGCGCACAACGCCGCCGGCAGCGCGTGCAGGCGGTCGTAGCGGTTCAGCGTGTGGTTGAACAGCAGCAGGCCGAGCAGCGCGAGCAGCGCCAGGCCGCGCAGCCGCTCGGCTTCCGCCGCAGGCCGCGGGCGCCGCCAATGCCAGGCCACCACGCCCACCGCCAGCAGGCAGACGAGCGGCGGCACGTAGAAGCGCGCCCACTGGTCGAACTCGCGCTGCCACCAGGCGCCGAGCCCGGCCAGATCCGCCGGCGGCAGGGCGGGCAGCAGCGCAGGATACGGCAGGTAGCTAATCGCGCGGTTGAGCGTGAGCGGGAAGACGACCAGGTCGTCCCACAGCAGTGTGGCATCGACGTTGGCCAGCAGATAGGCAGCCATCGGCGCAAGGACCACTAGCACGCCGGCCGCCAGCAGCAGCTGCCCGACGAGGGCGACGCGAAGCCGCGCACCACGGTAGCGGGGCACAGGCCTAGGGGCCCAGGCGAGCGCCAGCACGGCCAGGCCGGCGGGCAGCAGCGTGTAGCCCCCGATGTCGTGGCGAAACAAGGTGCTGCCGCCGAGCGCTGCCCCGGCAGCGACGAGCCAGCGCTGTTGGCCGCGCGCGGCCGCCTGCAGCAGGCACCAGACAGTCGCCAGGCTGCACGCGAGCGCCGGGAACACCGCGTAACCGAAGTAGTCGACCGCCGCCAGCCAGATAGTAGCCAGCAGCAGCACGGCGAGCGCCAGGGGCCGCGTGGCGAGCCGCAGCGCGAGCGCGTACAGCATCCCCGCGCTGGCCAGCCGCGCAAGGACGTCCCACAGCCGCTCGACGAGGACCGACGCGCCGAACAGCTTGAACAGGCCAGCCAACACGTAGAACTGGCCCGGCGCATATACGAGCCAGAAATCGCGATACGGCACCTCGCCGTCGGCGATGCGCGCCGCGCCGTACAGCGCGAAGCCCTCGTCGTAGGCGTTCACCACCAGGTGCACGCCGGCCAGCAGGTACAGCAGGCCGCCGATCAACAGCGCGGGGGGCAGTGCCCCTGTACGCAGCCCCGCTGTCCAGCCCGCTGCTAGCGCGCGGACGGCTCCCTCGCCGTCCAGGCGACCGCGAGCCTCGCTGGCCACCGCTATCGCACCCGCCTCACGGCCGGCTCCTCGGGGCTAGCGAGCCCACGGCGGTGCTGTGGCAGCCATGCACTTACTCGGCCGCCACGATCGGGTTGCGCAGCACGCCGATGCGCTCGATCTCCACCTCCACGACGTCGCCCGGCTGCATGAACTCGGGCGGCGTGCGCGCGAAGCCCACCCCGCTCGGGGTACCGGTGGCGATGATGTCGCCGGGCTCCAGTGTGACCCCTTGTGACCAATCGCTGATGCAGGTGGCCACGTCGAACAGCATGTGGCGGGTGTTGGAGTGCTGCTTCTCCACGCCGTTGACCCGGCACATGATCTCGAGGACCTGGGGGTCGGGGATCTCGTCGGCGGTGACGATCCACGGGCCGAGCGGGCCGTAGGTGTCGAGGCTCTTGCCCAGATGCCACTGGCCGCCGCGCGCCCGTTGGAGATCGCGGGCCGAGACATCATTGAAACACGTGTAGCCGAACACGTACTCCAGCGCGCGCTCGCGCGGGATGCGCTTGCCGCGCCGGCCGATGATCACCGCCAGCTCGGCTTCCCAGTCCATCTTGGTGGACACCCGCGCGTCGTGGATCACCGGCGCGTCGGGCCCCACGATGACCGTGGGCGGCTTGCTGAAGTACACGGGCTCCTTGGGCAAGTCGCGCTGGACGTTCATCGCGCGGCTGCCTTCCTCGACGTGCTCGGCGTAGTTGAGCCCTAGGCAGATAACGTTCTTGCGCGGCCGGGGGATCGGCGCGAGCAAGCGCACGCTGCTCAGAGGAAACGCCACGGTCGCCGGCAGGGCACCGCCCGCGCGGTCGAGCACGGCGCGCACGCGGGTCAGGCCCTCGGGACCGAGGTCGATGAGCCCCAGCATATCGCTGGGAAGCTGTTCGCCCTGCGCGGCAGCAAGAGCTGCGAGGTCGACGGCGCGGTCATCGACGACGGCGCCCAGGCGCGCCGCACCATCGCGCTCGAAAGTGATCAGGCGCATGGCACACTTCTCCTTTGCAGGCCGCGATCGCCCATGAAGTCGGCGCTGATGATAGCAGATTCGTCGCCGGCTTGCGGCCCCGGAGGCGCGCTCCCACCGCGCCGCTTGCCAGGCTAGCGCGGCCCGGGTACCCTACCACTGTGCGCCGAAGCGCCGCGCGGTACCGCTCGCGCGGGCCCGTTGCCGCGCGGCGCCCCAGCAGGAGGAGCAGCGGATGGTCGCCGATGTGCGCACCGC
The DNA here is from genome assembly GCA_035294645.1 of Chloroflexota bacterium. Taxonomy (GTDB): domain Bacteria; phylum Chloroflexota; class UBA6077; order UBA6077; family JAJPHF01; genus JADGHJ01. The sequence goes on along the minus strand of DATGKN010000155.1, from coordinate 1,918 downwards.
GCCAGCGCGGGCCGCCCCGGCGGTCGCCCGGCGCGGCGTGGGCGTTCTAGCCGCCGCTCACTTCGTCAACGACACCTACACCTACGCGCTGCAGGCCGTGCTGCCCGCCCTGATCGCCACCCTGGGGCTCAGCCTGGGCCTGGCCGGCGCGCTGGTCACGATCTACCAGATCGTGGCGTCGTTCGTGCAGCCGGCGGTGGGGTATCTCGCCGACCGCAGCAGCCTGCGCTGGCCGGCTTGGGCCGGGGTGATGGCCTCCGGCGTCGCCGCGGGGCTGCTCGGCCTGGCGCCCCACTACCTGGCGCTCGTCGGCCTGCTGCTGCTTGGTGGCGTCGGCACGGCCATCTTCCACCCCGTGTCGGGCGCGATGGTCGGGGCGGCGGCGCCGGCGGCCACGCGCGGCAAGTGGCTGGCGTTGTACGTGACGGCTGGCAACTTCGGCAACGCCTTCGGCCCGCTGGCGATCGGGGCGCTGATCGAGCGCTGGGGCGTGGCGGGTACCTGGCCGATCATGCTGCCGGCGCTGGTGGCGGGCGCGCTGGTGTGCGCCCTGGCCCCGCCGCGCCCGCGGCCCTCGCGAGCGGCCCCGTCGCTGCCCGAGGTGCTGCGTCGCCACGGCCGCGTGCTCGGCGCGCTGATCGCAGTGGTCACCCTGCGCGCCTGGGCGACCGCCGCGCTGGTCACGTTCATCCCGCTGCTGGGCCGGGCGCGCGGGCTGTCGCTGGGCGAGGCGACCCTGCCGCTGACCGCCTTCCTGCTCGTGGGCGCCTGCGGGAGCCTGGTGGGCGGGCTGGCGGCCGATCGCTGGGGACGCGATCGGGTGCTGGTGGCCAGCCTGTTGGGCAGCGTGCCGTTCGGGCTGTACGTGGCGCTCGGCGGCGACGCGGGCCTGGGCTTGTTGCTGGCCGCCGCGGGCGCCGGCTGCTGCCTGAACGGCTCGTTCACCGCGCTGACCATCCGCGGGCAGGAGAGCGTGCCGGGCAACGTGGGCATGGTAACGGGCATCCTGCTGGGGCTGTCGGTGGGGCTGGGCGGGCTGGCGGTGACGCCGCTGGCGCTGCTGGCCGAGCGCGCGGGGCTGAGCACGGCCGCGGCGCTGGCCGCCGTGCTGCCTTTGCTAGCCGCCATGGCGGTACGCTGGATCCCGCCCGCGCCCCGCCCGGCCTGAGCGCGGTTCAGGAACTGGGCGGCTCCGCGCCGGCCGGCTCCTCCCGCGGCCCCCACGTCTCGCCGATCGCGTAGCCGAATGCCAGGGCGATCCGCAGCGCCTCCGCCTCGACCTCCCCCCCGAACTGGCCGAGCAGCACCTGGCGCGGGCGCCCGCCGGGCAGGGGCGGCCCCTCGACCAGCACTACCACGGTGTTCTCGCGCGGCTCGCGGAGTAGGCGCACCGTGCACGGCCAGCCGGCGGTGTTGGACCAGGCCATGAAGCGGCCGGCGACCGTGGCGGGCGTGTCGATCCAGAACGTGCCGGCGCCCACGGGCCAGTGCGTCACGAATTCCTGGAGCACCGCGTCGAACGGCGCCCAGGGATCCGCGGCCGGCTCGGCACCTGCGGCGGCAGTCTCGGTGGACTCCGGGGTGCCATCCGCGCTCGGGGGCGCCTGAGGCGCCTGCTCCCCTGCCTGCTCTGCCATGAGCTCCTCGGTCCTCGCGGGCCACGCGCCGTGCCCGCGGTGCGAACGCGCACGGTCATTAGGATGCGGCGGGTCGGCGGGCCGGCGCAAGCCCTGCCAAGGCCCGCTCCCATTGACGCTGGACGGCCCACGCTGGTACCCTGCCGACAGAAGTCGCGGTGCGCCGCCGCCTGGGAGCAGCGGCCCGGCGGCCTCACCCGCCGCGCAGGAGGCTCGATGGATCGCGCCGCACTCGCTGCGGCCCTGCGCGCGCTGCTCTCGCCCGCGCAGGTGATCGACCA
>DATGKN010000154.1:0-11210 GCA_035294645.1 Chloroflexota bacterium | reverse complement strand
GAGTCGCCGAAGCCCGGCAGGTCGGGGATGATCAGCGTGCGGCGCGGCAGCAGCGCGGGCAGCCAGGGGCGGAAGTTGCGCCACGAGCCGGCCGTGCCGTGCAGCAGTAGGGCCGGCGGCCCCTGGCCCGCGCGCACGCCGCGCACCAGCAGCCCGTAGGGCCGCGCCTCGAACGGCGCGAGCACCGTGCCCATCCGCCACCTCCGCCCCACGGCCGCCCGCGGCGTGGCTCCCTGCCGTTAACCGCCTGCAACGTGGCCCGCAGCGGACACCGGGTAGTGTACTGTAAGCAGGAGGTGAGGCCGTGGAGACGCTGCCCCGCGAGACGGACGTCTTGATCGTCTACTACACGCGCTTTGGCACGCTGGGGCGGCTGGCCGAGGAGATCGCGGCCGGCGCCCGCTCCGTGCCGCGGACGGCAGTCAGCCTGCTGCGGGTCGAGGACCAGCCGATCGAGGAGCTGCGCCCGGGCGAGGACGAGGCGGCCATGCAGCGCCGGCGCGCGGTGATCTTGCAGCGCCTGGCGGCCGCCGACGCGCTGATCGTGGGCGCGCCGGCGTATTTCGGCAGCATGGCCTCGCCCGTGAAGCGCTTCTTCGAGGACTGTGTGACTGCCAGCGTGCCGCCGATGACCGATCGCTCGCGGCCCTGGCGGCAGCACCTGTTCCAGCGCAAGGTGGGCGGCGCGTTCACCACCTCGGCGACCCCCCACGGCGGCAACGAGCAGACGCTACACTCTATCTTGACGATGCTCATCCACCTGGGCCTGATCCTGGTGACCCCTGGCCAAGGCGCGCCGATCCTGGAGAACGAGGCGGCGCCCTACGGCCCGACCGCCATCACGGGGCCGGCGGGCGACCAGCTACCCAGCCCGGCCGAGTGCGCGGCGGCGCGGGCCTATGGCGCCCTGGTTGCCGAAGTGACCGCCTGGCTGCGCTGGGGGCGCCAGGCGTGGGAGCGCTGGCGGGCGGTCGCGTACCCGCTGCCTACCGCGCCGCACGACGCGCCGCCAGCCTGACCCGCGGCCCAGCGTGGGGCCGGAGGGATCGCATGGCGGCGCATGAGGTGCCCGCGCCCAACGCACACCCCGACTACGGCTACTTCGACCACGACGCCGATGTGGGCCTCAGCGGCCGCGGCCCGACGCTGGAGGCCGCGTTCGAGGCGGCGGCCACCGGCTTGTTCGCCTTGATGGTCGACGTGGCCGCCGTGCGGCCGCGCGAGCGCGTGGCGTTCGTCTTCGAGGAGGCCGATCCCGAGCTGGCGCTGGTCGAGTGGCTCAACCGCCTGCTCGCCGAGGCGCGCAGCCGCGGGCTGGTGTTCGGGCGCTTCCGCCTGCGCCGCCAGGGCGACCGCTGGCAGGGCGAGGCCTGGGGCGAGCCGTGGCGCGCGGGGCTCGAGCCGGGGGTGGAGGTCAAGGGCGCTACCCTCACCATGCTGGCCGTGCGCCAGGAGCCCCAGGGCTGGGAGGCCCGCTGCGTGGTCGACGTGTAGGGGCGCGCGTATGGACCTGTCGCGACTGGTACCGTTCAACGGACGTACAGACAACGAGTGCACCGTGTGGACCGTGCCGCTCCGTCCCGGCGAGCGGCGCGCGCCGGTAGTGCTGTTCGGTACGCGCCGGCTGCTGGCCACCATGGACGACAAGGTGCTGGAGCAGCTCACCAACGTGGCGCGCTTGCCCGGGCTGGTCGGCGCGGCGATGGCTATGCCCGATGCGCATTGGGGCTACGGCTTCCCCATCGGCGGCGTGGCCGCGTTCGACCCCGACCAGGGCGGCGTGATCTCGGCCGGCGGCGTGGGCTTCGACATCTCCTGCGGCGTGCGCTGCCTGCGCACCGACCTCGCCTGGACCGACGTGGCGCCGCACGCCGAGCGGCTCGCCGATGCGCTGTTCGCCGCTATCCCGGCCGGGGTCGGCTCGGAGGGCACGCTGCGCCTGAGCGAGCGCGAGCTGGAGGCCGTGTTGGTAGGTGGCGCGCACTGGGCGGTCGAGCACGGCTACGGTACGCGGGCGGACCTCGACTACATCGAGGATGGCGGCCGGGTGGCGGGCGCCGAGCCCGCGAACGTGTCCAAGACGGCGATCCGCCGCCAGCTCGGCGAGATGGGTACGCTCGGCTCGGGCAACCACTACCTCGAGGTGCAGGTGGTCGAGCGGGTGTACGATGCCGCGGCGGCCGCTGCCTACGGGCTGTTCGAGGGGCAGGTGGTCGTGTCCATCCACTGCGGCTCGCGCGGGCTGGGCCACCAGATCGGCACCGACTACCTGGTGGCGCTGGCCAAGGCGGCGCAGCGGCTGGGCATCGCGCTGCCCGATCGCGAGCTGGCCTGCGCACCGATCCGCTCGCCCGAGGGGCAGCAGTACCTCGGCGCGATGTACGCCGGCATCAACTGCGCGCTGGCCAACCGGCAGATCCTGACGCACCTGGCCCGGCAGGTGCTCGTGCGGCTGTTCCCCACCACCGCGGTGGAGACGCTGTTCGACGTGTCGCACAACACCTGCAAGGCGGAGCACCATGTGGTGGACGGCCGCGAGCGGCTGCTGTACGTGCACCGCAAGGGCGCCACGCGGGCGTTCGGGCCGGGGCACCCGGCGCTGCCCGAGCGCTACCGCGCGGTCGGCCAGCCGGTGATCATCGGCGGCAGCATGGGCACGGGCTCCTACGTGCTCGCCGGCACGACCGCGAGCGAGCAGCGCGCGTTCGCGTCGGCGTCGCACGGCGCGGGCCGGGCCATGAGCCGGCAGCAGGCGCTCCGCCAGTGGCGCGGGCGCGAGCTGATCGACGAGCTGGCGGCGCGGGGCATCCTGATCCGCGCGCGCTCGCTGCGGGGCGCGGCCGAGGAGGCCCCGGGCGCCTACAAGGACGTCGACGAGGTGGCCGAGGCGACCGAGCGGGCCGCGCTGGCGCGCCGGGTCGCGCTGCTGCGCCCGCGCATCTGCGTGAAGGGCTAACACCTACTCGCCGGCGGGGCCCAGCTCGGCCACCGCCGCCTGCCGGAAGCTGTCGTCGACGATCGACAGCGGGTCGAGCGGGTTGCGGATGTAGCCGCGGTCCGCGTACCACTGGTACTCGTCGCGCAGGCTGTCGAGGTTGATCAGCCCGTCGGGGTGCAGCTTCGGCGGCCACATGCGCTTGTACAGCTCGGGGTCCTTGACGGTGGCGTGCCGGGCGATCAGGGCCACGATCTCGTCCCGCTGGCGATTGCGCAGGAAGGCGTCGTTGTAGTCGCGCACGCCGCGCAGGTAGGCGACCATGAAGCGGCGGCCGAGGTCGGGCTGCTGCGCGAAGCTCTCCGAGTACCACAGCGTGGCGAGCTGGAAGTTGGGGTACACCTGGTCGCCGCTGACCCAGCGCACGCCCACGCCCAGGTCCTCGGCGCGCACGCCGTTCGGCTCCAGGTACATCGCCGCCTCGATGCTGTGGTTGCCGAGCGCCGCCACCATGTCGGGAAACGGCATGGTGACTAGGTCGAGGTCGCGGTCGCTGAGCCCGCCGCTGCGCATGATCAGATCGAGCATCCAGTGCGTGCCGTTGGCCTCGGCGGCGTGCGCCACTTTCCGGCCGCGCAGGTCGGCGACCGTGCGCACCTGGCCGCTGTCCAGGAGGTCTTTGCGCACCATCAGCCCTTCGAAGCCCCAGCCATTGGCTACCAACCCCTTGTCGGCCACGATCTTCAGGCGGATGTTCTGGCCGACGGCATTGAAGAACCCGGCGCTGAGTGCACCGCCGCCGACCTGCACCTGCTCGGTGCCCAGCGCGGGCGGGATGCGCGCGCCGGTATCGAAGAAGACGAACTCGTTCTCGATCCCTTGCTCGCGGAAGTAGCCGCGCTCCTCGGCAAGGTACAGGCCGGCGTCGGAGGGTGAGCCGATCACGGCGGTCTTGAGGCTCACCCGCGGCGGAGGCCCGGCGGTTGGCGCCGCCCCGGCGGGCTTGGCCGTGCTGGGCGCCTGGGGAGGGGCGACCGTGGGCGGGGACGAGGGCGCGGGCGCGGCACAGGCAGCCAGTAGCGCCGCCCCCAGCAGCGCGCTGAGCCGACATATACGGTAGCCCACGGCGGAACCTCCTTCAGGCGGGAGACGACGATCCCGCGCCGATGGGACCCCCCGGCGCGGCCCCCACGTACGGGGCCATTGTACGGCGCGGCTGCCCGCCAGCAAAGGCCGGACAGACTTGTTCGCAGCGGGCACGGGCGCTACACTCCAGTAGCCCCGACGAACAACGCGCCCAGCCGCGCGTTGCTATCGGCATGCGCCGCTACCCTGGCCATGGGCGAGAAGGGCACGCTTCTTGCAGCCGCCCGTGCCAGCGTAGGCGCTGGGGTGCGGCGGGTCCCGTGGCGTGGAAGAAGAAGGAGGCCCCGCACATGGCGACGTTTATCCTGCTCAGCCAGTTGACCGACGAGGGTGCCCAGACCCTGAAGCAGGAACCCGAACGCATCCGCGCCGTGAATCAGGAACTGGAGCGCATGGGCGTCCGTGTGCTCAACCAGTGGGCGGTGCTGGGGCCATACGACTTCGTCAACGTCGTGGAGGCGCCGGATATCATCACCGTGGCGCGGGTCTCGGCGGAGCTGTCCTCCCGGGGCACCATCCGCATCATGACCCTGCCGGCAATACCGATCGACGAGTTCATCGCGGGCTTGCAGCGCCGCGAGCCCTGATGGCAGCCGCCCACACGGCTGCGCGCGCCGTGAAGGCGCGGATCTGCCACTCGATGTCGAGGGGAGCCGACGATGGAACGACACCGCGAGGTCGTGCTGCTGTTGGGCGCGCCGGGTGCCGGGAAGGGTACGCAGGCGCGCTTCCTGAGCGAGGTGCTGGGGATCCCGCACGTGGCCAGCGGCGATCTGCTGCGCGAGCACCGCCGCCGCGGCACCGAGCTGGGCCGCGCCGCGCAAGCCTACATGGACCGCGGCGACCTGGTGCCCGATGACTTGGTCATCGCTATGATCATGGAGCGGCTCGACCGCCCGGACGCCCAGCGCGGGGCGCTGCTCGATGGGTTTCCCCGCACGCTCGCCCAGGCCGAGGCGCTGCGCCAGCGCCTCGCCGAGCGCGGCGGCGCGGTGCAGGCCGCGCTGTACCTTGCCGTCCCCAAAGAGATGCTAGTCGAGCGGCTAGCGGGCCGCTGGATGTGCACCAACTGCCAGGCGACCTACCACGAGCGGTTCAAGCCGCCGCGCCAGCCCGGGGTGTGTGACGTCTGCCAGGGGCCGCTCGTGCAGCGTCCGGACGACCGGCGCGAGGTGGTGGAGAACCGGATCGAGGTCTACCTGCGCGACACCCAGCCGCTGCTGGACTACTACGCCGCCCAGGGCGTGCTCCACGAGATCGATGGTACCGGCACAGTCGAGCAGGTGCGCGCCGCGCTGTGCGCCGCGCTGGGCGGAGTGGTGCACGGGCGGCGCCGCGAGCGCTGGCACGTGTACCTGCGGCACCCAACGGCGGTGGGCGGCAACGGCCACGAGGCGTGGCTCGGCCGCACGCTGTGCGGGAGGTATGTAGAGCGCGATAGCGGCCGCGCACTGGGCGCGCTGGCCGACTTCGAGGCGGCGCCCTGCCGTGACTGTCAGCGTGCGCTGCAGGGTAGCCCCGCCCCTCGGGATCCCGCGGCGAAGCTGGAGACCTCCGCCTGAGCGCGCCCTAGTGGCCGTGAGCGCCGGCCAGCGCTGCCGCCAGCGCTAGCGTTCCGGCCACTAGCAGCCCGGCGGCCCACAGGAGGTCGAAGTGGATCCAGACCCGGGGCAGCACGGCCACGCCGAGCCAGTCGTGAATGACGCGGGCCATCACGGTCATGGTGGCCAGCAACGCCAGCTGGTGCACGCCCAGCAGCACCAGATTCGCGCCGACATCGCTCGCGCCGAGCAGCACCGGCGCCAGCATCACGCCGCTACCGTGGGCGGTGGCGACCAGTAGCGACCAGCCGAACAGGTCGCGCCAGCCCACCTTGAGGCCCACCCAGCGGCCGTGGCGGCCCAATCGCCGCCAGCGGTACACGCCGAAGGCGAGCAGCAGCAGGGCCGTGCCCACCCGCAGAGGCTCCAGCGGCACGCGCGAGCGCGCTAGCAGCAGCACCGCGGCGACTGCGGCCACCGCCGCCGCGTGGCCCAGGACGATCGGCACCAGCGCGGTGAACAGGAGGCGCCGCTCGCGTCGCTGGAGCGCCAGGAACACGGCCCACAGCCAGCCCATGCCCGGGTTCAGGCCGTGGAACGCGCCGAGGAGCAGTCCTGCTACCAGCGCGTCGAGGCCCATCGGCACCGCTCGGACGAGCCGTTCGGCCTATGGGAAGCAGTAGGTATCCGACGAGGCGTCGCCGCCCTGCAGCCGCACCTGGTGAGCCCGCGCGGGGCCGAAGTCGACCAGGAAGCTGGGGTCCACGCGCAGGCCGCCCGCCGGATCGGCGTCGAGCTTGACCAGCCAGCCGCGCAGCCCCTCGGGGTAGAACTGGTCGTCCCAGGTGCTGTACAGCGAGTTGGTGACGTACACGCGACGCCCGTCCCGACTGACCTCCAGCATCTGCGGCCCACCGGTGAGCGGCTGGCCGTTGGGGTGCGCCGCGCGGTGCAGGATCCCGCCCAGCTCCACTTGCCCGGCGAGGCGTGGCGCGAACGGGTCGCGCACGTCGTACTGGCGCAGCTCGCCCGTGCCCCAGCAGGAGATGTACAGGAAGCGGTCATCGACCGACAGGTCGATGTCGGTCACCAGCGGGGGCACCGCGCCGAAGCTCTGGAGCGCGGGCGGCAGCCGTGCCGGATCCGTGGGCACGGCCGGGATCTCGATCACCTTGCGCGCGGCCCAGCGGTCGCCGTCCCGATACCACACCCAGATAGCGCTGGACAGGTCCGCGACATTGACCACCGTGTTCACGAAGCCGTAGGTTTGGGTCGGATCGTGGGCCGGGCGCAGCTCGAGCACCATCTGGTGCTGGTCGCCCAGATCCACGCGCTGGAGCAGCCGGCGCTTGCGCAGGTCCCAGAAGTCGAGATGGTGGCCGAAGCGGCGGTTGACCACGTCGTCCAGCCGCAGCCCCTGCTCGACCATGGCCGGAGTGGCCCACTCGCTGCTGATCAACACATCCTGCGCCAGATGCCACGCGAAATCGTAGGCGAGGTACTGCTCGCCGCGCGCCACCTCCCAGCGGCCCAGCACCTCCAGCCGGTCGTGATCGAGGAGCAGAATCCCGCCGGGGCCGCCGCCATCGCCGTCCGCGCTGCCCAGGGCCGAGATGTAGATCGCGTCCGGGCCGCAGTGGACGGTGTGCAGGCGCGAGTAGCCGGCGCGGCGCAGCACCTCGGCGCTGTCGATCGTCTTCACCAGCCGCGGCTGCCGCGGATCGGGCCGCGTGTCGAACACATAGATCCGTGAGGAGCGCAGGCCGGGCACGAGCAGGTAGCGCCGCTCCAGCTGCGGGTGTGCGTAGGGGCACAGCGCCGAGCTGCAGGCGTTCCAGCCGAAGTGGTGCAGCTCATCGCCCACGTGGGGCACGGGCACGCGGCTCACGATGCGGCCGTAGTCCGGCGAGCCGGGGCGCACGTCGACGGTGGCCAGAAAGTCGGGCTGGCCGTCGCCCACGTGCAACCCCACCACATAGGCGAGCTCTTCCGGCGGCGCCTGGGCCGCTAGCCGCGGCGACGGGTGGAACGTGGGATCGGCAGTAAAGGGGACGCTAGCCATGGCGCGCGCTTCTCCTTCGAAACCGACACGGCCCCAGGTCCAGTAGGCAAGTAAGCCGACCTGTTCAGTCGCCAATTGTAACGCGGGAGTGTGCTAATCTGTTCCCCACAGTGGTACCGTGCATAGTTGTCCCGGCCGCCCGACCGGCGGGCGCGCTAGCAACGGGGAGCGTATGGCCGAGCAGCAGGTCGGACCCCTCGCTTCCGAGCGCCCAGCGGGACTCGAGCGCTTCTGGGCCGCTCCCGCCTGGACTCAGCACCCACCGCATCGCTCGCTCCTGACCCCGCTGAACTTTCTGTACCGCAGCATGCAGGTGTTTCCAGAGCAAGTCGCCGTCGTCGACGGCACCGAACGCATCGATTACGGCACCTTCGCCGCACATGTGTTCCGCCTCGCCTCGGCGCTGCAGCGCCGTGGGCTAGCGGTGGGCGAGCGGGTAGCGGTGCTCGCTCCCAACGCTCGGGAGGTGCTAGAGACCAACTTCGCCGTTCTGCAGGCGGGTGGCGTGCTCGTGCCACTCAACATCCGCCTGAGCGCCGCGGAGATCGCCTACATCCTGGAGCACTCTGGGGCGCGGTTCGTGGTAGCCGAGCGGGGGCTCGGCCCACTGCTGGCTGCTGCCTATACCGAACTCGCGGCCTCACCCCAGGTAGTGTGGGTCGAGCTCGGGCCGCGCCACGGCGAGCCCTCGGCGCCGCTGCCGGATGGGTTGCCGGGGATCGCTTACGAGGTGCTGCTGGCCGAGGGCAGCCCCGAGGCCCTGCCGCCGCTGCTGGACGACGAGGAGGCAGTGCTGAGCATCAACTACACCAGCGGCACTACGGGCCGCCCCAAGGGGGTGATGGTCACCCACCGCGGGGCGTACCTCAACGCGCTGGGCGAGCTCATCGAGACGGGGTTCCGGCTGGGCGACCGCTATCTGTGGACGCTGCCCATGTACCACTGCAACGGCTGGAACTTCCCCTGGGCGGTGACCGCCCTGGCCGGGGCGCACATCTGCCTGCCGCGCGTGGAGCCCGCGCGCATCTACCAGCTGATCGAGCAGGAGGACGTCACCCATCTCTGCGCCGCGCCGACGGTCCTGGTGATGCTGGCCCAGGGCCGGCCGCGGCCCGACTACCGGTTCCCGCACCCCGTGACCATCGCCACGGGCGGCGCGCCGCCCCCGCCGGCCATCATCGCCGCCATCGAGTCTATGGGCGCGCGCATCGTGCACCTGTACGGGCTCACCGAGACCTACGGGCCGCATACCGTCTGCGCCTGGAAGCCCGGGTGGGACGCGCTGGCCGCAGAGGAGCGCGCGCGGCTGAAGGCGCGGCAGGGGGTCGGCTATGTGCACGCACCGGAGCTGCGCGTGGTAGACAGCGAGCTGCGCGACGTGCCGGCCGATGGGGTTACCCTCGGCGAGGTCGTCATGCGCGGCAACAAAATGTGATGAAGGGCTACTACCGCGACCCCGAGGCGACCGCCCGCGCGTTCGCCGGCGGTTGGTTCCACTCCGGCGACCTCGCCGTGCGCCACCCCGACGGCTATATCGAGCTGCGCGACCGCGCGAAGGACATTATCATCAGCGGCGGGGAGAACATCTCCAGCATCGAGGTCGAGCGGGTGCTGTACCAGCACCCGGCGGTGCTGGAGGTGGCGGTCGTGGGGGTGCCGGACGCGACGTGGGGCGAGGTGCCGAAAGCGTATGTCGTGCTGCGGCCGGGGCAGATGGCTACTGCCGAGGAGCTGAGCGCCTTCTGCCGCGCGCGGCTGGCCCACTTCAAGTGCCCTAAGCACATCGCCTTCCTCGACGAGCTGCCCAAGACCTCGACGGGCAAGATCCAGAAGTTCGTGCTCAAAGAGCGCGACTGGGCTGGCCACGAGCGGCGCGTGCACTAGGGGGAGCGCGGCCATGGCGATGCGCGTTGGCTATGAGCATATCCTGTACGAGGAGGCCGGGCCGCTGGCGCTGGTGACCATGAACCGGCCCCAGCAGCGCAACGCGCTGTCGCTGGCCCATCTCCAGGAGTTGACCGCCTGCTTCCGCGCGATCGGCGCCCGGCGCGACCTGCAAGTCGCTATCCTGCGTGGCCGCGGCCCGGCCTTCTGCGCGGGCCACGACCTCGCCGAGCTGCTCGGCCGCGATGCGACGTTCTACCGGCGGGTCTTCGCCGCGTGCACCGAGCTGATGCGCACTCTGCAGGCGATCCCCCAGCCCGTCATCGCCCAGGTGCACGGGCCGGCGGTAGCCGCGGGCTGCCAGCTGGTAGCTACCTGCGACCTAGCAGTGGCCAGCGCGGCAGCGACCTTCGGCACTCCCGGGGTGCGCATCGGCCTGTTCTGCTCCACCCCGATGGTCGCGGTGAGCCGCAGCCTGCCACGCAAGAAGGCGCTGGAGTTGCTACTGACGGGCGAGCCGCTGTCGGCCGACGACGCCCTGCGCTGCGGGCTGGTCAACCGCGTGGTATCGCCCGAGCGCCTGGAGGCGGAGACGCGCGCGCTGGCCGAGCGCGTGGCGGCGGCCAGCCCCGCGGTGGTGGCGCTGGGCAAGCAGGCGTTCTACCGCCAGCTCGAGTTGTCGCAGGACCAGGCCTACGCCTACACCCAGGAGGTGATGGCGCTCAACGCCCTCGCCGCCGATGCCCAGGAGGGCATCGGCGCGTTTCTCGCCAAACGCCCGCCGCGCTGGCGTGGCTGGGCCGAGGAGGCATCCCCCGCTTCCTGAGACCGGCGTGCGCGGCGACGCGCCTCCCCGTGCCTCGCGCGCCGCGGGTGGCCGTTACGGGCGCGTGATGACGGCCCGCAGGGGCCGTAACGTGGCCGCAACTCAGCAGTTGGTAGCGTGCAGGCGACTGCCGGGCCGCCCCCGACAGGACCGTGCGAGCGAGGAGGAGCGAGGGATGTGGCTGGTGCTATACGCCCTGTTGGGTGCCTGCATGATCCTGGCGTGGGCGTGGGCACATCGCGAGGCGTGAGTCTGCCGGGGCGCGGGGGCAGCGCATACCGCGCCGGTCGGGTATCATAGATTACTGTTGACAATAGGCCGAGCGTCGGAACGCGGTGCGGTGCCGACGGGATCCCCTGGCCATGCCTAGCGAAGGAAATAGCGCGCATGGTCCCGTGTCGAGGCCCTGCTTGGCGCGTGGGGTGGGGCGTGATGCTGCTGGGCGCGACGGCGCTGATGGCGCCATGGGTGACGCGTGTCGCGCGGAGTGGAGAAGTGCAGCCTGCTAGTGTAGCGCCCGCTCAGGGGCAGCTGTGCGGAACGATCCCCGCCCTGCTTGGCACGGTAGGCGATGGCCCCGGGCCGTGGCCCGAGCCCTGGGCGAGCCTCGCCCCGCCGGGTGCCGCGGCGTGGCCGGTGCTCATGCCGGTGCCGTATCCCTGGTATCCGGCACCCCTGCGGGTGTACACCGACAGCACGGTGTGCATCTGGCAAGGGCGCTGAACCGAGGAGTTCTCGCGAACGCAGTGCAGCAACGGGAACACGAGGGGTGGCCACGGCTACCCCTCGTTGCTTCACCGGGATGGAGCGAGAGCG
>DATGKN010000153.1:0-42234 GCA_035294645.1 Chloroflexota bacterium | reverse complement strand
GCCGTGGTGGGCAAGCGGCACGCCGTGCGCAACCAGAACCTCGCCCTCGAGCGGGTGCGGACCAAGTACGCGGTGTTTTTGGACGACGACGTGCTGCTGACCGACGGCTGGCTGGAGCGGCTGCGCGAGACCATGGACCGCACCGGCGCCGGCGCCGTCTCGGGCCGGCAGCTCAGCCTGGACGGCCGGCCGCTGTACACTTCAGCGGGCTGCCCCAAGGGCGCGATCATCGAGGCGCCGATCGGCGGGGCGTGCTTCATGTTTCGGGCGGACCTGGGGCTGCGGTTCGACGAGCGGTACGTGCGCAGCCAGTGGGACGACGTCGATTTCATGTTCCAGCTGTACGAGCGCGGCTACCGTACGTATATCGACGGCCGCGTCGACTTCTATCACGCTGCCGAGGGCAAGCTCTGGATCGGCCAGAACCTCGACTACTTCAAGGCGAAGTGGACCGAGCGCGGGCTGCTGCAGGGCTGGGCGAGCTACCGCTACGCCGATGGCCATATCGTCAGCCTGCTGCCGTCGCGGCGGCTCGACCCGCCGTGATCCGCCACGCGCCTTCCGCCCGGGCGCGGACGCCCGCGGCCTCTCGCCCAGCGTGATGCGGCGTGACGTCGCGGCCTGTTGAGCGGGCGGCGAAATTGCAGCGCGCGCCAGCCGGCCGCTACACATGAGGAGTACGACGACGGAGGGAGCGATCGTGGACGAGCAGCGGTTCTTCTTCCCCGTGGGGGGCCAGCAGGTGTACGCCGTGCTGCATGAGCCCGCGCCGGAGGCCGCCACCGACGGCCGCACGGGCGTGGTGCTCTGCCACCCGCTGCTCGACTTCGACCTGTACGAGGTGCCGTGGACCATCCGCATGATCGTCGGCTACGCGCGCGAGCTGGCGCGGATGGGCTACCCCACGCTGCGCTTCGACTTCCGTGGCTCGGGCCAGAGCGACGGCGAGTTCGAGGAATTCACCCTCTCGCGCGGCGCCGCGGACCTCCAGGCCGCCGTCGAGCAGCTGGTACACCGCACGGGGGTCGCGCGCGTGGTGCTGATCGGCACGCGGCTGGCCGGCACGCTGTGCATGCGCGTCGGCGCCCGCGACGCGCGCGTGGACCAGCTCGCCCTGTGGGACCCGCTGCCCGACCCCTACGGCAGCCTCCGCTCGGTGTTCCGGCGCGTGCGGGCGAGCCTGCTGGCCATGGGCCGCTCGCCGGACGACCCGCTCGGCACCGCCGGCCTAGGCGACGGTTCCGCCGGCGCGTGGATGAACATGCGCCCCGACGCCGAGCGGATCGACGCGGGCGGCTACGTGATCGGCAAGGCGTTCCTCGACGAGCTGAAGAGCTGGAAAACGGCGCCGGATGTGCAGGCGTTTCGCGGCCGCGTGCTGATCCTGCAACTGATCCTCGACTGGATGGGCGGCGCGGGGTTGCGGCGCAACCTGGTCAAGCTGGCGGAGGACTACCGCGCGGCCGGCGCCGACTGCCAGCTGGTCGAGGCGATGGCGGTGCACCCCGCCGAGTGGTTCAAGCAGCCCGACTACGCCCCCGTGTGGCAGGAAACGACCACCTGGCTCCAGCAGGCCACGGTGGCGGCGCGCTGAGGGGCACCATGCTCGACCTACCGGCGACCGCCGCCCCGCCCCCACCGGCTGTCGACCTCGCGGTGCCGTCTGCCGCGGGCACGCTGCCGGCGCGCTACTACGCGGCGTCCACCCCGGCGGGCCACCCCGTGGTGGGCGTGCTCCTGCTGGGTACCACGGGCCCCTGGCGCTTGTTCGCGCGGCTGGCGGACGCCCTCGCGGGCGCTGGCTACCCGCTGCTGGCACTCGACCGGCTGGAGGCGCTGGCACCCGACGCCCGTCCCGACGCCATCGCCGCGGCCCTCGGCCTGCTGCGCCGCCGTGCCGCCGCGGCCCACCTCGCCGTCGTGGCCACCGCCGACCAGGTGGCCGCGGTCGCGGGCGCGCGGGCCGACGGCCTGGCCATGCTCGGCACGCGGCTCCCGCCGCCCGCGGCCGCCGACGAGCTGCTGGCGGTGTTCGACGCGCTGGAGCCGTACGGCGGCGCGCTGCTGGCGCTCGGCGCGGGCGAGACCGAGGAGCTGGGCGGCGGCGTGCAGGCGCTGTTCGCACGCGCCGTGCGCTGGCGCCACGAGCGCCCCGAGCGCCACCTGGAGCTGGGCGTGCTGGACGGCCCGCGCGCCACGCTGCCGCTCGACGCCGACCACACCCTCGCGCCGAGCGCCTACGTGGGGATGGTATGCGACTTCGTGCGCCAGTGGCTCGACCGCCGCTTCGGGCCTGGGTACCCGCGGGCGTGGCAGGGGCCACCCCCAACCTCCCACACAGCCCCGAGCCCGCAGGCCGCCAGCCCCGACGACCCCGCCGCCTGGGTCCCCCTGCTCGCCCCCGGCGCCCGCCTCCTCCCCACCCCCGACTCCGGCTACCTCGCCCTGCCCTCCGGCCGCCAGTTCGCCCTTACCCCCCCCCTCGCCGCCTTCGTCCGCCTCATCGACGGCCACCGCCCCCTCGCCACCATCGCCGCCCAGCTCGCCCCCCAGCTCGCCCGCCCCGTCTCCCCCGCCCAGCTCGCCCACCTGCTCACCACCAAGCTCGCCCCCCTCGGCGTCGTCACCCCCGACGCCCGCGGCGACGGCGGCGAAGAGGAGTCGGGCATGACCGACATCCTCATCCGCTGCTACCAGCCCCACGACCGCTTCCGCCAGCTGCTCGCCAACCTCACCCGCGTCACCCGCAGCCCCTACAACGTGATCGCCGTGGTGGGCAAGCGGCACGCCGTGCGCAACCAGAACCTCGCCCTCGAGCGGGTGCGGACCAAGTACGCGGTGTTTTTGGACGACGACGTGCTGCTGACCGACGGCTGGCTGGAGCGGCTGCGCGAGACCATGGATCGCACCGGCGCCGGCGCCGTGTCCGCGCGCCAGCTGCGCATGAACGGCGAGCCGCTGTCCACGGCGGCCGCGTGCGGCGAGCACCGCGCCATCGTCGAGGCGCTCAGCGGCGGGGCGTGCTTCATGTTTCGGACGGACCTGGGGCTGCGGTTCGACGAGCGGTACGTGCGCAGCCAGTGGGACGACGTCGATTTCATGTTCCAGCTGTACGAGCGCGGCTACCGCGCGTTCGTGGATGGCCGCGTCGACTTCTACCACCACAATGACCCGAAGGTCTGGCGCGCGCAGAACCTGGTGTATTTCGTCAATAAATGGCTAGCCAAGGGCCTGCTGCGCGGCTGGGCCATGTACACCTACGACCGCCTGGGCACGGCGTTCATGCCCTGCTTCGGCCCGGTGGCGGAACGCGCGGACGAGACGGGAGAGAACAATGCTTAAGGAGCGCAGCGAAGCGGCCGCCGCACCACTGTCCGGGGCGGCCACGGCGCCGGTCCCTATCACGCGCCAGCTCGACGGTCAGCGCGTGTACATGCTGTACCGGCCGCCGCACCCGCCCCTGCCGCCCGGCCCCCGGGTCGGCGTGCTGGTGCTGGAGCAGAGCGGGCCCCACCGCCTCAACGTCCGCCTGGCGCGCGCGCTGGCCGCCGCCGGCTACGCCACGCTGGCGGTCGACTTCCGCGGGCGCGGCGAGAGCGAGGGGGAGCTGCACGACGACGGCCAGCGGCACCTGCTGCTCGACTCGATGGTCGACGACGCGCGCCTCGCGTTGCGCGTGCTCCACGAGGTCGCCCAGCCCGAGCGGGTCGTGCTGTTCGGCGCCTGCCAGGCCGGGCACGTGGCTGCGCGCGTGGCGGCGCTCGACGGCGCCGACGGGCTGATCGGCGCCGGTATCGTCAACTTCGACGAGCACTTCCGCGTGCATTTCCGCGGCGTGCTGCCGGGCTTGCCCCGCCTATCGGACATGGAGACACTCGACTTCTTCGAAACGCTAGGGCCATGGTGCGGGCCGCTGCTGCTGCTGCACGGGACCGATGACCCGTACATGGAGCACGAGCGGCTGCTGAGCCTGGCCGAGGCCTGGCTGGGCCGGGCGCCCGGCCGCGGGCTGGAGATGCGCATCCTGGAGGGCTCGGACCACACGTTCAGCTCGCACGCGCGCGAGCAGGTGGTCATCGCCGAGACGCTCGCCTGGATCGAGCGGCGGTTCGGCCCGGGCTACCCCCGCGCCTGGCAGGGCCCGCCCCCCACCTGGGAGGTGCAGGGCCGCACCCGCCAAGACGGCCCCGAGGCGTGGGTCCCGTTGCTGGCCACCGGCGCGCTGGTGCTGCCCAACGAGGGGAACACCCCGCCCTGGCGACTCGAGCTGCCGGAAGGCAAGGCGTTTGGGCTCACCGAGCCGCTCAAGCGCCTGGTGACGCTCATCGACGGCCACCGCCCGGTGGCCGAGATCGCCGCGCGGCTCACCCAGGAGCTGGGCCAGCCGGTCACCGCCGAGCAGGTGGCGCGACTACTAGAGGACAAGCTCGCCCCTCTTGGCGTCGTCACCCCCGACTCGCGCGGCGAGGGCGGCGAGGAAGAGTCGGGCATGACCGACATCCTCATCCGCTGCTACGAGCCCAACGATCGCACGCGCGCGCTGCTGGACAACCTCACCCGCGTCACCCGCAGCCCGTACAACATCATCCTGGTGGTCGGCCACCGCAGCGCGGTGAAGAACCAGAACCTGGCGCTCGACCGGGTGCGGACCAAGTACGCGGTGTTCCTGGACGATGACGTGCTGCTGACGCCCGGCTGGCTGGAGCGGCTGCGCGAGACCATGGACCGCACGGGCGCGGGGGCCGTCTCGGGCCGCCAGCTGCGCATGAACGGCGAGCCGCTGGCCAGCGCCGCCGCCGTGGCGCCAGGCCAGATCGTGGAGATCGCCTTCGGCGGCGCCTGCTTCATGTTTCGCACGGACCTGGGCATCCGCTTCGACGAGCGGTTCGTGCGCAGCCAGTGGGACGACTTCGACTTCCTGTTCCAGATCTACGAGCGCGGCTACAAAGGCTACATCGACGGCCGCGTCGACTTCTACCACCATGCCGACCCGAAGTACGTGGTCGACCAGAACTACGAGTACTTCGTGCGCAAGTGGACGGCCAAGGGCCTGTACCGCGGGCTGATGTTCTGCCGCTACCCCGGCGGCCAGCGTGGCTACCTCCCCAATTTCGGGGACTGACCGCGGCGGTCGCGTAGAATGTGCGCGGCACCCGCGGCGCGGCGCCGCACGCCGCCCGCTGGCGAGTGCAGATCGAGGGTGCGAGGAGCGAGCATGACCGATCCCCTGGCGGCGCCCGCTGGCGCCGCAGTGGCCTTGGACGCGCCAGCGCCGCGGCTGTTGCCCGGTGTGCGGCTGACCGAGCTGGACAGCGGCGCGAGCCAGCAGATGTATCTGCTGCGGCTGCCGAACGGGCGCCACTTCCAGCTCGCGGGGCCGCTGTACCACCTGGTCTCGCTGCTCGACGGCCAGCGCACGCCCGCCGCGATCGCCGTCGAGCTGGGCGCGCGCCTCGGGCGGCCGATCACCGCCGAAGAGGTCGCCACCATCATCGATCGCAAGCTGGCGCCGCTGGGCATCCTGGCCACCGCTGACGCGCCGGAGCGGCCCCCCGCGCCCACGGTGGACAGCGCGCTGGGCGTGGTGGCGCGGCTACCGGTGGTGCCCGCGCGGGTGCTGGAGCCGGTGGCCGAGGCGCTGAAGTGGCTATACGCGCCGCCCGTGGCCCTCGGGCTGGTGCTGGCGATCGTGCTCGCACATGTGTACAGCTACCAGCAGCTCGCTCCCCTGCTGGCCACGCTGTCGCCCATCAACTTCCCGCTGGTGGCGGTGCTAGCGGCGATGGTCTGCGTGCAGCTCGTCCTCCCCTGGCACGAGCTGGGCCACGCCGCGGCCGCGCGGTACTTCGGCGCGCGTCACGGGCCGATGAGCATCGGCTTGCTGGGCCCGATGCTCGCGGCCATGGTCGAGGTGACTGATGTCTGGCACCTGACGCGCCGCCAGCGGCTGGTGGTAGACCTCGGCGGGGTGTATTTCCAGTCCATGAGCGTGCTCGTCCTCGCCGCCATGGCGGCTGCCACGGGTAGCGCGCTGCCCCTGTGGGTGGTGCTGGCCATGGACGTCAGCATGCTCATGAACCTCAACCCGCTGTTCAAGCTCGATGGCTACTGGGCGGTCTCCGACGCCACCGGGATCACCAACCTGCACCAGCGCGTCGGCCAGCAGCTCAGCACGCTCACGGCGAGCGCGCTGCTGCGGCTGGGGCGGCTGCTGCGGATCGCTGCGCTGGCCGAGCACCCAGTGCTGCACTTCCTCGCCGCGCAGGAGAACCAGCTCCGCGCCTACGGGGCGAGCGCCCGCGTGGCGCTGGCGCTGTTCGCCACCTTGTTCGTGCTGTCGCTGCTGTACTTCCTGCTGCTGACGTTCGTGCTGCTGCCGGCGCTGGTACTGTCGTACCCGCTGCTGGCGGTAGCCGCCTGGAACAGCGCGCGGGCGCTGCTGGAGGGCATCGGGGAGCCGACCACCCACATCCTGCTGCTCGTACAGTTCGGCTTCGCCACGCTACTGCTGATCGGGCTGGCGGGGATGGCGGTGCGGCTGGTGCGGGCCTGGCGGGTCCGCGGCACGAGTCGATCGGGCTTCGGGGCGTGGCCCGGGGACCTGGGCGGGTTCCATGGCGCGGGCTGGCGCGGCACGGGCGGGTAGCGAGGCCGCCGTGGGACGGCTCGACGGCAAGCGCGCGCTGGTCACCGGCGGCGCCAGCGGCATCGGCCGCGCCACCGCGCTGCTGTTCGCCCGCGAGGGCGCGCGGGTCGCCATCGCCACCCGCCGCAACGCCGCCGGGGCGCGGGCGGTGGCGGAGGCGATCGGCGCGGCGGGCGGCCAGGCACACGTCCTGCTCGGCGACGTGGCCCAGCCGGCCGACGCGCGGCGGCTGGTGGACGAAACCGTCGCGGCCCTCGGCGGGCTGGATGTGCTGGTCAACAGCGCCGGGGTGACGATCCCCGGCAGCCTCACGCACGAGGTGGACGAGCGCGCCTGGGAGCACGTGCTGGCCGTCGACCTCACAGGCACGTTCCTGATGATGAAGTACGCGATCCCAGCCATGTTGCGCGGGGGCGGCGGGGCGATCGTGAACATCTCGTCGGTGCTCGCCCTAGCCGGCGTGCCCGGCTGTAGCGCCTACGCCGCGGCCAAAGCCGGGCTGATCGGACTGACCCGCACGGCGGCGATCGAGTACGCGCAGCAGGGGATCCGCGTGAACGTGATCCTGCCGGGGTTCATCTGGACGCCGTTGCACACCGTTGCCGACCCGGCGGCCGCCGACCCCACGCGCCCCTCGCCGAGCCCGTACTACCAGTTCGTGGCCAGCCAGGTGGAGCCGATGGGCCGCTGGGGCAGCGCCGAGGAGGTGGCCGCCGCGGCGCTGTTCCTCGCCTCCGACGAGGCCGCCTACGTGACGGGCAGCAGCCTGAACGTCGACGGCGGCCTGCTGGCGCGCTGACCATGGCGGTCGTCTTCCCCAGCCTACGCGTCGACGGGCAGGTGGCCCTGATCACGGGCTGCGGGCCGGGCATCGGCCGCGCGCTCGCCCTCGGGCTGGCCCACGCCGGCGCCGACATCGCCGCCACCGAGATGCCCGCGCGGCTAGGCCTCGCCGAGCAGACGGCTGCGGACGTGGAGGCGCTCGGCCGCCGCGCGCTGGCCCTGGCGCTGGACGTGACCGATGTGGCGAGTATCCGCCAGGGCGTGGCTGCCATCCACGCGCACTTCGGTCGCCTCGACATCCTGGTGAACAACGCCGGGGTGAACATCGTCAAGCCGGCGTTCGATCTCACCCCGGAGGACTGGGACCTGACCTACCGCGTGAACCTGCGCGGCACCTTCTTCTGCGCCCAGGCGGCCGGTCGGGTGATGGCCGCACAAGGCCACGGGCGTATCATCAACATCGCCTCGCAGTTCGGGCTGGTGGGCTTCGAGGGCCGCGGCGCCTACGCGGCGAGCAAGGGGGGGGTCGTGAACCTCACGCGCGCCCTGGCAGTCGAGTGGGCGCCGTATGGGATCACGGTGAACGCCATCGCCCCGACCTACACCGCCACGGTGCACAATGCCCACTTACGCGAGAGCCCCGAGTTCGTCGACTACTACGTGCGGCGCATCCCGCGCGGGCGGCTGGGGCTGCCGGAGGACCTGATCGGCGCGGTGGTGTACCTGGCGAGCCCCAGCGCGGCGATGGTCACCGGCCAGGTCCTGGCTGTGGACGGGGGGTGGACGGCGTGGTAGCGGCAGACACCGCGCCCGCGACGCCGCCCGAGCCGCGCTGGCGCCTGGCGCCTGGGGTAGACTTGCTGGCGGGCACGGCGCTCAGCGGCGAGCAGCGCGGCCACACGCTGTATCTCCTGGTCGCGCCCAGCGGGCACCGCTACGCGGTGAGCGAGCCGCTGTACCGCTTGGCCGAGCTGTTGCGGTCCTCGCGGTCGCTCGCCGAGATCGCGACGGCGCTGAGCACCCGCCTGGGCCGCCCGCTCGACGCGCCGGCGGCGGCCGCGCTCATCGAGAGCAAGCTCGCGGCCCACGGCCTGGCGGTGGCCGAGCCGCCCGCCGACACCACCACGACTCGGGAGGGGGAATCCGTATGAATCCGAACAAGGTGAGCGTGGTCTACGCCGAGCCGCAGGCGCTGGAGGAGGCGCTGCGCGGCTGGATGCAGCAGCATCCCCGCGCACGTGTGGCGGCCGCCCAGCCATGCGCGGCGACCGACGCGAGTGGCAAGGTGATCGTCACGGTGATCATCTGGTACGCCGAGTAGGCCGCCGGCGGAGAACCACGCGGGCCCGCCCCAGGAGAGGGGGCGGGCCCGCGTCGGCTCACTCGCTAGCGAGGAGGGCTACTGCTGGCCCTCGGCGCCCGGCTGGGCGGGCGGCGGGTAGCGGGCAACCATCTCGGCCGCCCACTCTTCGAGAGCGCGCTGGGCCGCCTGGGCATCGTCGGCGCCGCGCTGGCGCCAGTCGGGGTCGCCCGCCTGCAGCGCGGCCAGCCAGGCGCGCGCGGCCCGCTGTAGCGCCTGGCGCTGGGCGACCGCCAGCTCGCGGAGCCGCTGGTACTGCGGCGGCGCGGCGGGCCCGGCCGTCGGGTCCATCGCCAGCAGCTTCTCTAGCTCGGCGCGGATCGCCGCCTGGGTGCTCGCGTCGGGCAAACCGCTCTCGGTCCCGGCCAGCGTGACGACCTGCCAGAGCGGCGCGACCCACTCGAACTGCAGCTGCTGCTCGGCATCGAGGTAGGCCGCCTCCGCATCCGTCAGGCTGTATCCAGCCTGGCGGATCACCTGGCTCATCGTGGGCAACTGGGACGGATCGGGCGGTTGTTGGGCACGTGCAGCCGACGGCGTCAACAACATGAGCGCCGATAGGACCGCGAAGATACCACGAACAAATCGGTGAATAGGTCGCCTCCCGAGTGACGAGTCCTCTCGAACTGCTACGGGCTTCCACCGAGCCCCAAATAAGCTTACCCAGCCCCGGCCGCGCGAACAATGTATCGTGGGCGGTATGCGCTGCGGGAAGACTACAGTGAGGCCCGGGTTCGGGGCCGGCTGCAAAACAGAAATGGCGAAAATGTAGACAGATCGCGGCGCTCTTGCTATCCTAAGGAAGGCTGGCGAACCCGTTGGGATGCCGTACGGTGGGACCGGTCGCCCCCGACCCCACCGTGGTCGTATGGTCCGGGCCAGGACGGCGCCACGGGGGCAGCGCGGCCAGCACTCGGTTAACTCTATACGAGAGGAGGGGGCCTTGGACACGACGCACCTCGACCTGGAGTTTGAGATCGTCGAGCTGGAGCCGCGCCAGGCCACTAGCCCGGACGCCCAGTGCGTGACCGTCTGCGGCAGCGGTGGCAGCGGTGGGGTGGGCAGCGGTGCCACGAACGTGAATGTCCTTGTTGGCACCGGCAGCGGCGGCAGCGGCACCTAAGCCGCGTTCCGCCGTTTGGGCGATCTCGTTGCACCGGGCCTCACCCGCGAGCGGGTGGGGTCCGGTGCTGATGTGTCCGGACTAGGCGCAGTTCTTTGCCCTCCCGGCCTCCCATCAGCCGCGGCGGCGTAGCCCCCGAGCCTTCGCTGGCAGGTACGAACATGATCACGGTGACCGGCGTGTCGCACACCTACCACGTCGGCTCGCAGCCGGTGCGTGCGCTCGACCGCATCGACCTCGCGCTACCCGACGGCACCGTAGCCTGCCTGCTCGGGCCCTCGGGGTCGGGCAAGAGCACCCTGCTGCATCTGCTCGGAGGCATCGAGCGCTGCCAGGTCGGGGAGATCGTAGTGGATCAGTGGCCGCTGAACCGCCTCGATGCGGGCGCCCTGGCGCGCTACCGCCGGCAGCACGTGGGCTTCGTTTTCCAGGCGTTCCACCTCCTGCCGATGCTCACCGCCCTGGAGAACGTGGAGGTGCCCCTGGTTCTGGCGGGCGTGCATCCCGCCGAGCGCCGGCGCCGCGCCCGCGCACTGCTGGAACAGGTCGGCTTGGCCGATCGTGCGGCGCACCGGCCAGCCCAGTTGTCGGGTGGCGAGCAGCAACGGGTGGCCATCGCCCGCGCGCTGGTCACCGAACCCCGGCTCGTGCTGGCCGACGAGCCGACCGGCAACCTCGACAGCGCCACCGGCGAGCAGGTCGTGGCGCTGCTGCTGGCGGAACAGCGCGCGCGGGGCTGCACGGTGCTCCTCGCCACTCACAACGAGGCGCTCGCCCGCCACGCGCAGCAGTGCCTGCGCTTGCGCGACGGCCGGCTGGTCGCCGAGGTCGCGCGATGATGGCGCGCGCCGGGGGGCCCCGCTGCCGTTCCCGCCGCCCAGCGGCCCGGAGGCCTTCTCCCTGCCGGAGGGGCGGGCGGTGAGGAGTGGCGACTACTTCGGCTACGCCGCGCGGAACATCCGCCGCGCCCCGCTGCGCGTGCTGCTCACCGTGCTCGCTGTCGTCATCGGGGCCATGCTGGTAGTGGTGATGAGTTCCGTGGGCGGCGGCATCGAGCGGAACGTGCTGGAGGGCATCCGGTCGGCCGGCGCGCTGAACGAGATCATCGTACAGGGCGTGGGAACGAGCGGGCCGGGCGGCGCGCTGCTGGGGCGGCCCGGTGGGCTCAGCGAGGAGCTCGTGGACGAGATCGCGGCCCTGCCGGGAGTGCGCGCGGTGCTGCCCATCCGCGCCGCGTTCGGCCTGCTGGAGCTGCACTACGAAGACCTCACGGCGCAACCGATCTTCGTCGCAGCGCCGCCCGACCGCCTGGCGGCCTACGGCCTGCCGCTGGCCGCAGGGACCGCAGCCCCCGCGCCGGGCGAGGTTGTGCTCGGAGCGCGGGTGGGCGAGCGGTTCTTCGATGCGCGACAACAGCGCGCGGCGCCCCTAGCGCTGTTCGGCCAGAGCGTCCGGCTCACCGCTCGGCGCCTAGTGTCCCCACCGGGAGGAATGCCGCCCGGCGGGAGCCCGGGGGGGCTGCCAGGGCTCCCCAGCCTGGCCCCCGCTGCGCCGCCCACCTTCGAGCGCGAGCTGCGCGTCGTCGGGATGCTGGCCCCGCAAGGCACCCAGGACGACTTCACCGCCTGGTTGCACCCCGACGATCTGCGCGACGCTATCGCGTTCATGACCGGGCGGCAGCCGGACCCCGCCACGGATGGCTACACGGTGATCCGGGTCCAGGCGACCTCGATCGACCAGGTGCGCTCGGTGCAGCAGGCGCTGGTGGCCCGCGACCTCCAAGCGACCTCGCCGCTCAGCGTGCTGGACCAAGTAAACCAGGGGTTGCGCGTGCTGCAGCTCCTTCTGGCGACCATCGGGCTGGTAGCGCTGATCGTCGCGGGCCTCGGGGTCGCCAACACCATGCTGATGGCCACGTTCGAGCGCACGCGCGAGATCGGGATCCTCAAGGCGCTGGGGGCTACCGAGGGGCAGATCGCCGCCCTCTTCCTTCTGGAAGCCAGCGCGCTCGGGCTGCTGGGCGCCGCGATCGGCCTGGTATTGGGCTGGCTCGCCAGCCAACTCATCAGCCTCATCGTGCTCCAGCTCCTGGTCGCCCAGGCCGGCGCCGCGCCCGACCGGCCACTGACCGTGCTGTACACCCCCGTGTGGGTCGTACCGGTGGTGCTGGGCGCGGCGTGGGGCATCGCCGCCCTGGCGGGGCTATACCCCGCGCTGCGAGCCGCGCGCCTGAACATCGCGCGCGCCCTGCGCACGGAGTAGCCCCCGCGCCGCCGCAACCTCTCGCCCCCTGCCCCAACAGTCCCAGCGGCAGCGCCCGCACAGTCGCTTGGCCGCGCTCGCCCGGCCGACTATGGCGTCTGCCGGCGGCGCGCCGCCCCTGGTATACTGCCAGCCGGCGCGCGCCCAACTTCCGTCCGAGGCTCCGAGCGAGACGATGCGCGGCTGGGCTGTGTTCCTCCTGCTGCTCGCGAGCGCCTGCACACCGGCCAGGCCGCCCGCGCCGCCCACCTTGACCCCGCCGCCCGTGATGCTGGAGCTGCCCCCGCCGCCGGGAGCGACCGTGGTCGCCCAGCCCGAGGGATCGCCGACCGCCGTGGTCGCGGAGGAACCCACGCCGACGCCATGGCCCATCGACCCCACGGAGCAGGCCAGCGAGACCGAGGCGCTGGCGGCGGTGCCGCTCGAAGCGCCCGCACAGCCCGCGGAGCAAGCGCGGGGGACCCCCACCCCGGTGGCCCTGCCCCCGTCGGCGCGCCTGGTGATCGCGCTCACTCCCACGCCGAACGTGGCCGCCAGCTCGCCCGTGCTCGCCGCGGCGCCTACGGTCTCGGGCATCGACTACGCGCGCGCGATCAAGCTGGTGCAGGACTCGCGGCGGGGCGACGGCCCGCGGCTGGAGGACCGCATCGCCAGGCTCGTCGAGCGAGCCAAGGCCAGCGGCAGCGAGGTCGAGCTGCTCGGCTGGGACGCCAGTCTCAAGGGCAGTGCCGAGGTCTACCGTGTTACGTTTGCCCTGCGGGAGAACCGCCAGCTCTTGCTGGCTGAATGGGAGGTCGACCTGCGCCGCCAGAGCGTGCGCCCGATGAACGCGATCGCCGAGGGGCTCTCGGCCCTCTGACGCGCGGGGCCAGCGAACCATGAGCGCCTTCAAAGCAGCAACCTTGCTACTATCCTGCCCGGACCAGCGCGGCCTGGTGGCCCGCGTCACGCAGCGCCTGTACGAACTGGGAGCCAACATCACGCACGCCGACCAGCACCTGGACCGGCAGGCGCAGATGTTCTTCCAGCGCATCCAGTTCGAGCTGCCGGCCGACGCCCCGCCCTGGCCCACCATCGAGGCGGCACTGGCCCCGACGCTCGACGCGCTCCAGATGACCTGGTCGCTGATCCCGGCGGAGCGCATCAAGCGCACGGCGATCCTTGTGTCGCGCCAGGACCACTGCCTATACGACCTGCTGCTGCGCCAGCGGCAGGGCGAGCTGCGCACGGTCTACACCTGCGTGATCTCCAACCATCCCGACACCCGGCCGGTGGCGGAGAGCTTCGGGCTGCCGTTCCACCACCTGCCCGTCACGCCCGCGACCAAGCCCGCCCAGGAGGCCGAGCTGCTGCGGCTGCTGCGCGCTTACGAGGTGGACCTGGTGGTGCTCGCGCGCTACATGCAGATCCTCTCGGGCGATTTTCTGCGGCGGTGGGGCCGGCCGATCATCAACATCCACCACAGTTTCCTGCCCGCCTTCAGCGGCGAGCGGCCGTATCACCGCGCCTACGAACGGGGCGTCAAGCTGATCGGCGCCACGGCCCATTATGTCACCGAGGAGTTGGACGCCGGGCCGATCATCGAGCAGGACGTGACGCGCACCAGCCACACCGACGAGATCGCAGACCTCATCCGCAAGGGGCGCGACCTGGAACGGCTGGTGCTAGCGCGCGCCGTGCGGCTGCACCTGGAAGATCGCGTGCTGACCTACCGCAACAAGACGGTCGTGTTCGGCTGAGCCGCCGCCCGCACCGGGCGGTCGAGGAGAAACACCTGCCACCGTCGACAGGAGGGTAACGGTATCAGCGCTCGCGCACACTCGCGGCGCTTGCAGATCGCCGCGTTCGGATACGCACCCTACCGGCTGTTCTGGGTGGGCCAGCTGGCCAGCAACATCGGCTCGTGGATGCAGCTGGTGGCCACCGGCTGGCTGGTGTTGCAGCTGACCGACTCCCCGGCCGCGCTGGGGCTGAACGCCGCCTTCCAGGCCGTGCCGATCCTGCTCTGCTCGGTCATCGGCGGCGTGTTCGCCGACCGCTTCGATCGCTACCGCCTGATGCTGGGGGCCCAGCTCGCCCAGCTCGTCCCCGACCTCACGCTCGCGAGCCTCGTGCTTACAGGCCGCGTGCAGGTCTGGCATATCTACCTCTACTCGCTGACCAACGCCACGATCCGCGGGCTGAGCACGCCGGCGCGCCAGGCGTTCGTGCCCAGCCTGGTGCCCCGCGCGGCGCTGCTGTCGGCGATCGCCCTGAACTCGATCCTCTGGCAGGGCGCCGCGGTGGTCGGCCCCACCGTCGCGGGCGTCGTGCTCGCGGCGTGGGGCCTGCCCGCCAATTTCCTGCTCAACGTGGCCAGCGATCTCGTCAACGTGGCGGCGCTGTTGCGCATCCCCGTGCGGGACGCGAAGCGGCCGGCGATCGGCTCGCCCTGGCGGCGGCTGGCCGAGGGCCTCGCCTACGCCGGCCGCGAGCCGCCCGTGCGGCTGCTCCTGTTCGCGGTGGCCGTGACCAGCCTGCTGGGGCGGTCGTATACCCAACTGATGCCCGTGTTCGCGCGCGATGTCCTCGACGTGGGGCCGCGGGGGCTGGGGCTGCTGCTGACCATGCCCGCGGTGGGCACGATCCTGGTCGCTCTCGCGTTGGCGGTCACCCCGCTGCAGCACAAGGGCCGGTGGCTGCTAGCGACGATGGCGCTCCTGAGCGTCGCGCTGGCCGGGTTCGCCCTCTCCCGGCTGTTCCTGGTGTCGCTCGCCGAGCTAGTGCTCGTGGGCGCGTCGGCGACCGCAGCGACCACGCTGACCAATACCCTGCTCCAAGAGCACGTCAGCGACCCGCTGCGCGGCCGCGTGATGGGCTTCTACATGGCCGCCACCCAAGGCGCGGCCCCGCTCGGGGCGCTGCCCAGTGGGGTCCTGGCCGAGGTGTTAGGCGCGCCGCTAGCCGTGGCCCTGGGCGCCGGCCTCCTGTTCGCCTGCACCCTGGTGCTGGCCGCGCGCACCCCCACCCTGCGGGCCCTCGACTAGCCCGGCGGGAATGCGCCGCCCGCCGCCCCCCGAGGCGAATCGCCGTTCGCGGCCGCTGCCCCACCGGCCCAGGCGCCAGGGTGGGCGCGCGGCCGCTACGCCGCGAGGTCCCAGTACACCACGGCCGAGCCGGTGAGCCAATCGGTGATCGGCTCGTAGGCCAACAGCTCCGCGGGCCGGTTGCCGACCGCCGCCTGCACGGCGAGCCAGTTGCGGATCTCCTCGCCGCCGTTGCCGGCCTCTCGCGCGAGCTCCGCGGGAGTGATCGCCCCCAGGGTCTCGCCGTCGCCCGCGCACAGGCGTTCCAGGAACCAGCGGTCCCAGGCAGCGTTGACCCGCCCCATGCCCTGGATGCCGATCCAGTGCGACAGCCCACCCACGCCGATGAGCGCCACGCGCTCGGCCCGCGGCCAGCGCGCGAGCGCCTCGCCGAGCACGTGCCCGAACGCCTGGCAGCGCTGCAGGGCGGGCATCGGCGGGTGCACGCAGTTCTGCAAGACGATGACCGTGGGGAGGTCCATCTGGGGCCGCAGGTGGTGCAGCGGCAGCATCACGCCGTGGTCGGGCTCGAACTCCTCGGACCACGACGGGTCGAAGTGCGCCGCCAGCGCTGTCTCCACCAGGTAGCGCCCCAGGTCGGGGTAGCCCCGCAGCCGGTAGCGCGGCATCGGCAGGTTGCGCTCGAACGGCCCCTCCATCGTCTCGGGGTAGGCGATGGCCAGCGCCGGCCAGTTGTCGAAGAACCAGTTCTGCAAGTGCTCGTTGCTGATCACCACGAGAGCCTCGGGCCGAGCGCGTTCTAGCCGGGCGCGGGCCTCGCGCAGCGCGGCGTAGATCCGCTCCTTCATGCCCGTGCCATCGGGAGCGGGGCGCACGGCCATCATGGGCGTGTGCGCGCAGGCGACGGCAGCGACGATCTCGGCCATAGCCCGGCCCTCAGGACACGGCGCCCGCCGCGGCGCTGGCGTGTACGGGGAAGTACCGCTCCAGCCAGTCGCGCACGAGGTGGATCACCCGCGGGTTCTGCTCGCCCCACATGAAGTGGTCTACATCGGTGAGCAGGTGCAGCTCGGTAGGCTGGCCCGCGCGCTTGAACAGCTCGATCGACTCCTCGGTCGGCGTCACGGAATCGCGCGCCGCATGGAGCAGTAGCAGCGGGCGCGGCGCGATGTTGCCCACCACGTCGTCGGCGCGGAAGTCGTACATGCTCTGCGCCGTCTCGGCCGGGAATTCCTGGATCGACTGCTGGTTGAGGTTGTGGCGCAAGTGCTCGGGGATCGGCACGATATCCCAGCGCGACACCATCAGCGAGCGGCCCGTCTGCGCGCGGTAACGGGGCGCCTCCTCGAGGATGCGGGTGAAGCGCGCCCACGCCTCGGGGGTGCTGTGCTGGCGGCGGAACTTGCGCGCGCCGTCGCCCCAGCCGCCCGACGAGATGACGGCGGCTACCCGCGAGTCGACCCCAGCGGTGTAGATGGCCACTGCACCGCCAAAGCTGCTACCCACGGCCGCGATGCGCGCAGGGTCCACCTCGGGCCGCGTGGCCATGTAGCTCAGCGCGCTCTGGGTATCCTCGACCTGCTCCAGGCAGATCACGCGCCCGCGCTCCCCCTCGCTCTCGCCGCAGCCGCGCATGTCCCAGCGCAGCGTCACGTAGCCCCACTCGGCCAGCATCTCCGCCGGCACCTGGGCGTTGTTGGTGTCCTTGTTCCCGCCGAAACCGTGCAGCACCAGGAAGCAGGGGCGCCGCTCACCCGGCTGGTAGTCCGGCGGGAGGTGCACGATGCCTGCCAGCTTCAAGCCCGCCGACTCGAAGGTCACTCGCTCTTGCCGGTGCGTCATGGCCCGGATCCTCCTCCTGCCTGCCCTCGGGCACGGCCCCATTCCGTCGGGTCGCTGTTGCGCCTCGCAGGATACGCGCTCAGACGCCGCTTCGGCAACCGCCGGGCCGCGAGACACGATACGCCGCGCCGCTTGCCCCTTGCTACGCCCTCGCCGCGCTGGCACGGCGAGAGCGGGCGGAACACGTAGAGGGCTACGGCGTGGCTCACAGCTCGATGAGGTCGAACTCTTCGTTCTCCAGCGGATGGCGCTCGCGCAGCACCCGCCGCTTCCAGGCCGCGATCGCGGGCACCACGTAGGGCAGCAGCCGCAGCGCGTAGTACGGCGGCAGCACCGGCAGCCCCAGCATGTCACCGAAAACGAGCAGCAGCAGCAGCGTCTCGCGCTCCGCCCGCAGGTGGCGCGCCTGGCTGACGAACTCGTAGCTCGTCATGCCGTACACGATCTCCTTGAGCGCCTGCAGCCAGGCGCGCCAGCGGGCAGCCAACCGCGGTCCCACGGCCGCAGCGCCGTGGGCGCGCAGCGGAGGGGACGAAGCGGGTGGGATTGGGGACTTCATGAGGCCTTATGTGGCACAGGCCGCGGTCGAGGCCGGCGCGTCGACCCGCAGCGGGGAGCCGGGCGGCACGATGTAGGTGGCGACCAGTTCGACCGGCTCGTCTCCATCGTTGCGCTCGAAGTGGATCGTGCCCAGCGGGACCGTTACCCCCACCCCCGCCGGGTACACGCTGCGGCAGCCGTCGCTACCGTAGATCGACAGCGCGCCGCGGGTGATGACCGCGCGCACCGGGCCGGGGTGCTGGTGCCAGGGCAGGCTCGCGCCGGGCTCGAAGCGGATCTGGGCCATCACGATATCCGCGGGCCCGCCCAGTTCCTCGGCGAAGTCGGCCTGGCCGCGCGCGAGGATTTGCGCATCGACGCCCGGGCTCTGCGCGCCGGTGCGGCGCGGCCCCCCCAGCCCGAGCGCGACCCCCAAGCAGGCCAGACCGGCGCAGAAGTGCCGGCGGGGCCACGGGCGGTGGATCCACAGCATCGGCCACCTCCTTTCAGCGGTCCTCTCCCCCGTGGTGGTGACTGGTGGCGGAGCGGTCGGGTGCCCCCGGGGCCTTGCCGGGAGCAGGCCGACCGCTCCTGCGACCGCTGCGCGCGATCCTACGCCGGAGGCGCCGCGGGCGCCGCCTGCGCCTCGCCCGCTGGCCGCTGGCGGTAGCGCTGGTACGCTTGCCAGCCGTCCCAGCCGATGAACGCCGCCGCGATGAACAGCAGGGCCGCGACGAGCACCATCGCCCCCGCCCCGAAGATCGCGATCTCGGCGCCCGGCCGGCCCGTGTTGGGGATCAGCACCGTCTCCCACAGGTTGCGGGCGATCACCAGCGTAGCGGCCATGGTGGTGATGTACATGAACAGCATCGGCAGGCCCGCGTAGGCCGGGTTGCGCCGCGTGGCCACCAGCCAGACCGTGACGATCAGCAGCGACAGCGAGGCCATCAGCTGGTTCGCCGCGCCGAACAGCTGCCACAGGTACACCCACGTACCGCTGAGCACCAGCAGGCACATCAGCACCAACGACAGGATGATGCCTACATGCACGTTGCGGAACACCGGGAAGCGGTCGCCCAGCGCCTCGGTGAGTGTCACGCGCATGACGCGAATGACGAGCTGCACCACCGTGATGACGATCACCACGAACGAGGCGAAGCCGAGCGCGGCACCGTACTGCTGCGGCAGGCCGAACACGCTCAGGAAGCGCCCCACGCCGTTGGCGAACGCCGGCGCCCCGGCGCCCGTGCCCGCCACGGTGACCGCTAGCAGCGACAGCAGCCCAAGGGTCATCTCGGTGAACATCGACCCGCCGCCCACGGGCAGCATATCGGTCTCTTTCTCGATCTGCCGCGCGGTGCCCACCGAGCCGATCAGCGCGTGCCAGCCGGAGATCGCCCCGCAGGCGATGGTCACGAACAGCATGGGCCACAGCGGCTGCCACGCCTGGCCGGCCACCGCCGTGAAGCCGAGGTCGGGGCGGGCGGGGTTGATGGCCGCCAGCTTGAAGGTGGCCACATCGGGGTTGATCACCACCGCCAGCGCCGCGCCCAGGAACGCCAGCACGATGGTCAGGAAGGTGAGCCAGAACCCGATGTAGTTCACGGGCTGGGCATAGCGCCAGATCGGCAGCGCCGAGCCGAGGTAGCTGAATAGACAAGTGAACAGCAGCCAGAACACGAAGCTCGGCGTGATGTTCACGTTCGGCAGCACCGCGCCACCCGGCTGCTGGCCCGGCGCCGGGGGCAGGGTGGGATCGTAGTAGGCGATCAGCGGCTGGCCACCCGTCAGGGCGTTGAGCGCGCCGTTGAAGCCGTTGACCAGGTTCCCCACTGGCCCCTGGATCACCTGCGTCTGCGGCTGCCCGCCGGGCGTGGACACCTGCTGCGTGGTCACCCCGGCCGGTCCGAGCAGGATCACCAACAAGGTAACGCCCACGGTGACCAGCGTCACCACCACCAGGTCGGTCTTCCAGCGGTACAGCATCTGGCCGCCCAGCAGCCCCATGACCATCAGGGCGATGATCGCCAGCGGCACCTGCGGTTGCGAGTTCAGCACCTGGGCCACCAAGTTGCCGAACGCCCCGGCCACCAGCAACAAGTAGAAGAAGATGAAGATCAGCAAGATGTTGCGCGTGCGGGGGGCGATGAGGCGGTGGGCGATAGCACTGATGCTGTTGCCATCGTTGCGCACCGAGACGACGATGGCGCTGTAGTCGCTCGCCCAGCCCATGAACAGCACGCCGAGGAACAGCCAGACGATCGAAGGCAGCCAGCCCCAGATATTAGCGGCCGTGATGGCGCCCACGATCGGCCCCGCCGCGGCAATCGACTTGAAGTGGTAGCCGTACAGCACGTTGCGGCTGGCGGGCACGAAGTCCACCCCGTCCATGTACAGGGTAGCGGGCGTAGCGCGCCGCGGGTCGGACTGGATCACCTCGCGGTCGATCCGACTCGCATAGAAGCGGTAGCCGATGTAGATCACCAACCCGGCCAGGATCATGGCGACGAGGGTCATAGGACTTCACCTCCGTCCAAAACGCCGCCATCGGTTGGATGGGACTCACAACGCCGAGGTCTGGCCGATCACGCTCCTGGCTCACCTCCTCCCGCGACCGCCGCCGCGGGGGCCGCAGGCGTCAGGCGCGCCGCGATCAGGCGATCGAGCGCTGCGTAGTCCGAGGCGCCCCGCAGCACCGTGCCGCCAATCACGATCGTGGGGTAGCGGCGCGTGCGATACCGCACGCTCTTGTACACGCCCTCCAACGATGCGGCATCGACGACCCGCACGCGTACCCGCTCCCCCCACCGCGCGACCACCCCGCGCAGCCAGTCGCTAAGCGCCGTGTACTCAGCCATCAGCTCGGGCGGGAAGGCCGCCGCACGCTGCTCGCGGCGCACGCCCTGGCCGACCCCGGCCGCGTGCATCACCACCTCGCAGTGCAGGCAATGGAAGAACTCCGTGGGCGCGTAGATAAGGACCTCGATCTCCAGTGGAGCCATCGGCGCCCCCTTTCCGCCGCGGCGACGCTCACGGGGCGGCCTCCCCGGCGCCGCGGCCGACTGGCGCTACCGCACTCGTGCCGAACAACGCGTCGGCCGCGCGCTGGAGCATCGGCACGCCGCGCACCTCGGTCTCGAACAGCGGCAGGATCGCGCGCACCTGGCCGTCGAACCGCTCCCAAATGGTGGCCATGTGCTCGTCTTGCATGGCGATGCGGTTGCGCACGAACTCCGCGGTGTCTGCGTCCACCGTGCTGCGGTCGATAAGCATGTTCACGATCACGCCGCCTACAGGAATCCCGAAGTCGTGGAACCATTGGATGAAGCGCGTGATCACCGCGATCGGCAGGGCCTCGGGGAGCGTTACGAAGAAGAACGCCGTCTGCTGCGCGTCGGTCAACAGCTCACGCGCATGCTCCATACGGCGCTGGAAGTCGAGCAGGTACTCCATGAGCGGGTCCTGCTCCTTCTTCTTGGTGAACGAGAGCATCTCACGCAAGGACCGGGCCTCCTCGCGCGACTTGAGCATCTTGTTCACCCACAGCGAGTAGATCTTGGACATGCCCAGCAGGCGCCGCGCGTTCGCCGTCGGCGCGGTATCGAAGACGTAGACATCGTATTCGTTCTTGAACATGAGGTCGATCATGTTCTCGAACATTGCCGACTCTTCGAACGCAGGGTTCATGGTCGCCGACTCGACGAACTCATCGGCGCGTGTAGAGATCTCCGCGAACTTCAAGAACCACTGGATCTTGTCCTTGATCTCCTGCTTGGAGCGCTCGATCGTATCCTTGGTGTCGATCTCGTAGGCCCAGAGGTTCGACACGCCCTCCACGGGCGTGTGCCGGCCGAACACGTCCTGTCCGAGCAGGCCCGAGAGGCTGTGCACCGGGTTCGTCGACGCCAAGCAGGTACGCCGTCCCTGACGCGCGTACCACAGGGCGGTCACCCCGGCCATCACCGTCTTGCCGACGCCGCCCTTGCCGCCGAAGAACAGGTACTTGAGCGACGGGTGCGCCTCCAGGTACTGCTTCATGGACTGCGTGATCTCACCCATGCGTCTCGCCTCTCCGGCCCGCACCCCTGTGACCCTCCCGCGATCACCGACGCCTGGCGGGCCTCTGTGCTGTTCAGCTCCCGTACATGATACCCGCGAGCCGCTCGATGGCCGGCAGCCCCGTTACATCGCGCTCCAGCTCCGGTACGTACGCTAGCACCTCGTTGCCGAACGTCTGCCGGATCTCCGCTAGATACTTCTGCTGCATGGCGATCCGGTTCCGCAGGTACTCGGGCACGTTCGCCTGCGCCAACTCGGGCGGCACCACGCGATTGACCACGTAGCCCGAGATCGGTACGTCGAAGCGGGCAAACAGCTCCGCGGCCTTGCGCGTATCGATGAGGATCATCTCCTCGGGCACGAGCACGAAGAAGAACGCGGTCTTGCGCTTGTCGGTCAAAATGGCCGAGGAGGCACTGATACGGCCGCGGATATATTGCAGCTCGTTGAGGATCTTGTCCTCTTCAAGCTCCTTCTGGCGGCGCAGCACCGAGGCGACACGATCGTACTCGCGCATCTCCTCGCGCAGCTTGGTGATCTTGGTGATCCACTCATCGTACACCTTGGCCATGCTGAGGTAGTACAGCGCATGGCCGAGGGGCACGAGGTCGTAGATATAGTAGTCGTAGTCGCCCTGGACGACGATATCGACCACCGCGTCGAAGATCGCGCTCTCCTCCATGGCCGGCTCAGCGGAGGCCGCGGTAATGTAGTTCTCGATCTCCTCCGGCACCCGCTCGAAGCCGTACATGTCGAGGATTTTCTGGCGGATCTCGTCTTGATACGCTTTGATCCGCTGGTCGGCGTCGATCTCCTGCGCCCACAAGTTCTCGGTGATCTGGACCGGCCCCTTGCCGAAGATGTTCTGCTGGAAAATATCCGACAGCGAAGCCTGGGGGTCGACCGAGAACACCAGCACGCGCTTGCCCTGCCGCGCCAGCCAGTAGGCGGTAGCGGCCGAGAAGGTCGTTTTGCCCAGGCCGCCCTTGCCACCGAACATGATGTAGCGCCGCTCGGGATGCTGCTCGAACACCGCCCGCAACGACATCGTTGTCTTCCCCTCGTCCGCGGCGGGCGCGGCGCCCACGCCGCCCCACGCGGCGGCTCCGCGTTCTAGGCCATGGCGTCGGTGAGGTCCTTCTCTCGCAGCATGCGTCGCTTCCAGGTGGAGATCTGGGGGACCACGTACGGCAGCAGGCGCAACGAGTAATACGGCGGTAGAATCGGCACGCCCAGCAAGTCGCCCATCGTGATCAGAATGAACAGATGCTCCATGCTGGCGCGGGTACGAATAGCGTACCGCGTCATGTCGTGGGAGGCCATGCCATAGAAGATCTCTTTGAAATTGTCCAGCAGCCCGAGCAAGCCGCCTCGCTTCTCTCCCGCCATCCTCGGCTCCTCCTCCGCGCCGCGCGCGCCGCCGTGACAGAAGGCTACAATCTTGACCCGCAGTGTAGCACACTGGAGTGGACCTGCCCACCTACCGGTAGGCTACGGGCAGCCGGGCGGCACCGGCAAGCGCGCGCGTAGCACAGGTGGCCCGCACGGGAGCACACGTGGTGGAAGCGTTCGAATCCTACGGGGGCGCGATCCTACTAGTCGCGGTGGCGGCCTGGGTGCTCTGGTTGGTCATCGGGACCCTGGTCAACCGGCGTCGCGCCGCCCGGCTCAGCCGCTGGACCTACTCGCAGGCCCGCACGCTCGGCGACGAGGTGTATATCCGCTGGCTCACCCTGGCCGCGTTCGAGATGACGGTGCCCCGGCCGCGGCCGCCGTTTCGGCACCTGACCTTCGTGGGGTTTCTCGAATCGCGCGAGATGCCGTTCGTTTGGCTCACCAACCGCCTGCGGGGCCGCGGCGACCTGCTGGTGGTTCGCGCCGAACTGGCCGCCGCGCCGCGCTGGGGCGGGATGGAGGCGTTCCGGCCCCACAGCGTGCTGGCCGGCGATGCCCGGGCCGCCGCCAGCCGCGCCGGCTGGCCGCTCGCGCGCGCCGCTGGCGGCCTGCTGCGCGCCCACTCGCCGGCCGCGGGCGCGCGCGCCGACCGGCTGCTCGCCGCGCTGGGCCCCTACGGCCCGTATCTCGAGCGGCTCGCCCTGCGCCCCGAGGCGCCGCAGCTCCATCTCACCCTGGCCGTCGGCCGCCTGCCGCTCGACCAGGCCCCCCCGCTGGCGCCCGTGCTGCGCCAGTTGGCCGAGGCCAGCTAGCACGCCGGCCCGGCCTGGCCGCGCCCGCAGGCCGGGCGTATACTGCAACCACCAACGTAGCGGCGCGCGGGCTAGCCGTCGCTAGCGCCCTGC
Source organism: Chloroflexota bacterium (assembly GCA_035294645.1). GTDB lineage: Bacteria > Chloroflexota > UBA6077 > UBA6077 > JAJPHF01 > JADGHJ01. Next base: position 18,293 of record DATGKN010000153.1, on the reverse strand, counting down.
GGCCGCGCCGTCGGCCGGAGGACACGGGCATGAATGGGGCACACGACCTAGGGGGGATGCACGGGTTCGGGCCGGTGGTACGCGAGGAGAACGAGCCAGTGTTCCACGCCCCATGGGAAGGCGTGGTCTTCGCCATCAACCGGCTGCGCGGCTGGCTCGGGTACTCGATTGACGAGTCGCGCTATGCTATCGAGACCATGCCGCCCCAACAGTACCTCGCCAGCAGCTACTACGAACGCTGGCTATACGGCGTAGAGCGCAACCTGCTCCAGAAGGGGCTTATCACCCGAGAGGAGCTCGAGGCCAAGCTCGCCTACTTCCGCGAGCACCCCGAGGCCGCGGTCCCGCGCCGCGAGGACCCGGCGCGCCTCGCCGCGCTGGAGCGCGAGCTGCGCGCCCCCGCCCGGTTCGCCCGGCCGGTAGATAGCCCGCCGCGGTTCCAGGTTGGCGACGCCGTGCTCACCCGCCGCGACCAGCCCCGCGGCCATACCCGCCTGCCCCGCTACGCGCGCGGCCGGCGCGGGGTGATCCAGGCGCACCACGGCGGCTATATCTTCCCCGACACCCACGCCCACGGCCGCGGCGAGCACCCGCAGCACCTGTACACCGTCTGCTTCGAGGCGACGGAGCTGTGGGGCGCATCGGCCGAGCCCAATGAGCGCATCTACCTCGACCTGTGGGAGAGCTACCTGGAGCCAGCGGCCTGAGGGAGCCCTGGCAGCACGCCATCCCGTGGCGGACAGGAGAGGCAGCATGAGTAACAGCCACCACCCCCCAGCTCCCAGCGAGGCCGAGCTGCGCACCAAGGCCATCGAGGCGCTGCTCATCGAAAAAGGGTTGCTGTCCAGCGATGTCATCGATCGCGTCATCCAGTACTACGAGCAGGACATCGGCCCGCTGTACGGCGCGCGCGTGGTGGCCCGCGCCTGGACCGACCCGGCGTACAAGGAGCGCCTGCTACGCGACGCTACCGCCGCCATCGAGGAGCTAGGCTACGTCGGCAACCATCTGCGCGTGGTCGAGAACACCCCGCAGGTCCACAACGTAGTCGTCTGCACGCTCTGCTCCTGCTACCCCTGGGCCGTGCTCGGCCTGCCGCCGAGTTGGTACAAGTCGTTCGAGTACCGCTCGCGCATGGTGCTGGAGCCGCGGGTAGTGCTACGCGAGATGGGCCTCGAGCTGCCCGAGGAGGTCGAGATCCGCGTGTGGGACAGCAGCTCGGAGCTGCGCTACATGGTGCTGCCCGAGCGGCCGGCCGGCACCGAGGGCTGGAGCGAAGAGGAGCTAGCGCGGCTCGTCACGCGCGAGGCGATGATCGGTGTGGCCAAGGTGCAAGTGCCGGCGCCGGTAGGAGGCGCGCCATGAGCGGCGCGGGAGCGTGGGCGCCCCCGCCGCTGGCACGGCTGGCGCGGCTGGACGAGCAGGCCCGAGTGCCGCAGCGCAACGGCGAGCTGGTGTTCGCGGCCCCCTGGGAAGCGCGCGCGTTCGGCCTGGTCGTCGCGTTGCACGAGCAGGGCTGCTTCGTCTGGGACGAGTTCAAAGAGCGGCTGATCGCGGAGATCACGCGCGCCGACGCCGCGGGCGAGCCCTCGACCTACTACGAGCGCTGGCTGGCGGCGTTGGAGCGGCTGCTGTACGACAAGGGGCTAGTAGCGGCCGACGAGGTGGGCGCCCGGGCGCACGCGCTGCGCGCGGCTCCGCCCGACCACCCCTAGGCCCAGGACACGGAGAGGAGAGGCAGGCACGATGAGCGCTCCGACCACCGCCTCGGCTACCCAAGGGATCCTGAGCCCCGACGAGGTCATTATCTCCGCCGACTCGCACGTGATGGAGCCGCACGACCTCTGGGAGAAGCGGCTGCCTGCCAGCCTGCGCGACCAGGCGCCGCGCTACCCACCGCACAAGGTCGGTGAGGGCTTCCAGGCGCGCCCGGGCGGGACCGATCCCAGCAAGCGGCTGGAGGAGATGGCGCAGGACGGCCTCAGCGCCGAGGTGCTGTACCCCACGCTCGGCTTGGGCCAGTTCGGCATGGACGACGCGCGCCTCCAGGAGGCCTGTTTCCGCGTGTACAACGACTGGCTCATCGAGTACTGCCAGGTCGCCCCCGACCGCCTGATCGGCCTGCCCAACATCGCCTGCTACGACATCGACTGGGCGGTCAAGGAGCTGGAGCGCTGCGTCAACGCCGGCCTGCGCGGCCTGACTATCTGGCAGCACCCGCACCCGGACCTGCCGTTCTACTCGGATCACTACCACAAGCTGTGGGACGCGGCGCAGGCACTCGACCAGCCGATCAGCCTGCACATCCTCACGGGCCACAACTACAGCAAGACGCTCGACCAGTGGACCGGCGTCGCCCGCTACCACAAGAGCGTCAACATGAAGCTGCAGAGTGTCACGGACGTCGTTTTCGATTTGATCTTCTACGGCGTCTGCGACCGCTACCCGCGGCTGAAGTTCATCTTGGTCGAGTTCGAGATCGGCTGGATGCCGTTCTACTTCCAGCAGTGGGGGTACTACTGGCGGCGGTTCCGCAAGGTCGACCCGCCCCCCAACCAGCGCGACCCGCGCGAGTACCTGGGCACCCAGTTCTTCGCTACGTTCTTCAACGATCCGGTAGGCGCCCACTACCTGGACGTCGACCCGACTCCCTACATGTGGTCGAACGACTACCCGCACCCCAATTCGACCTGGCCCCACTCGCGCCAGGTGATCGAGCGCGACCTGGGGCGGCTGCCGGCAGAGGCCCGGCGCCAGGTGATCTGCGAGAACGTCGCCCGACTGTACAACATTCGCATCCCCGAGCCGCTACGGCTCTGAGCCCGCAACGCGCTTCCCACACCGAGCCCCCGCCCGGTGCAGCAGGGCGGGGGCTCCTTCGGCCACGGGGAGAAAGCGGTTACTCCTTCGGCAGGCGGTCTAGGAAGCCGCTGCGGCGCAGCGCCTCTGCCGCCCGCAGGTCGACCACCTGCTCCGGCCGCGTGGTCCGTGCCGCGGGATTCTCCTCGGCGTCTAGCACAGCCTGCACGGCGCTCAGGCTCGGATAGGGGTCGACCTGCATCAGCGGGGCGTAGACCTCCACCGTGCCCCGCAGCGCATCGGGGTCCTCGATCTGTGAGTACTTGCCCACGACCCGCGCGGCGAACTCGCGGTCGGTCTTGAAGCGGGCGGTGGCCTGGGCCAGCGCGCGCAGCACCTTCTCCGCCGCGGGCTGGCGCCGGTCGAGCGTGCTCTTGGTCGCCCCCACGGATCCATTGGTGAACGGGATCCGCATCGCCGTCACATCGATGAGCGTGGGAAAGCCGCGCCGGTGCGCCTCGAACACCGCGGGAACGCTCAGGCTGGCCGCCGCCACCGTACCCGTCTGGAGCGCCGCCAGCGACTCGGCGTTGCCGCCCGTGCCGCGGATCTGCACATCGCGGTCGGGATCGAGCCCGTAGCGCTCGATCCCTAGCCGCGCAGCCAGGTCGCTGATCGCCTTCAAGCGCGACACGGCGATGATCTTGCCGCGCAGCTCTTCCACGCTGCGAATATCCGGCTGCACGACGATCTCGGTCTCGATCACATCCTGGGTGGAGCCGAGAATCACCGTCTCCAGGCCTTGCAAGTAGCCCAGCACCAGCGAGGGACCGCCCGCCGCCACGAAATCCACCTCGCCGTTATGCAGCGCCGCCAGCAGCGTCGCCCCCGGCTCCACGCGCTGGAGCGGCGGCACGTCGAGCCCCTGCTCGCGGAAGTAGCCCGCCTCCTCCGCCACCCAGAACGGGGCCTGCGCCGCCGCGATCGTCGTATACACGATCCGCACCGACTCCAGGGCCGGCGGCGTGGCTGCCGCCGCGCTGGCGCTCTGCGGCGCCCCCCCCGCGCCCGCTGCCGCCGCAGGCGAGGCGGCGGGGGGAGCAACCGGCGAGGCGCCGCTCCCGCCACCACTGCAGCCCGCCACCACGGCCGCGACCACCATGCTCCCTAGCAGCCATTCGAGATGCCGCACGCGCATCGGTTCCCCCCCTCTCCGCCGTCACTCCCTACTCTCCCGGAACGCGGGCTGCGCCGCCGCTGGGGCTCCTAGCGTACCATGTCACGCGGCGGCCGGCGCAGCGTTTTTCCCGCGCCCGTGGCCACCACGGCCGCCACCGCCGATAGTCGAGAATGAGCCGCCGCTTGCATCATCTCCTTAAGAGGTTTATTATTGACGCGGCCGAGGCCGGGCGCGGAGAGAACGAGATGACCGGGACAGCCAGCGAGGGCGTGGCGGCTCTGCCGCGGAAGCGCAGGCGGCTGGGAGCGGCGCTCGGGCTGATTGCCGCGCTACTGCTGAGCGCCTGCGGGGTGCCCGCGGCGTCACTGGCCCCGGCCCCAGAGGCGCCCGGCGCGCGTGGGGCCCTGGATGGCGAGCCGGCGGTGGAGGCACGGCTGCTGTCGGTCGAGCGCTCGTCGCCCCCGCCCGCGGCCGACACGGCAGCGCCCACCCCGCTGGTCACGGCGGGCAGCGACCTGGCGCTCGACGAGTTCTTCGTCCACGTACCCCCGCATATTGACCAGCAGCTCGTGGTCCTGGTAGCGCTACACGGCATGGAGGGCAACGGCCCGGCGTTCGCACAGCCGCTGCGCGCGCGCGCCGACCGCGAGGGCTGGCTGCTGGTGGCCCCCACCTTCCGCTACGGCGACTGGCAGGACCCGGCGCAGTTGATCCGCGAGGAGTGCGGCGGCTTCATCCCCCGGCTGCACGCCTTCCTCAACGAGCTGCCGGCGCGGACGGGGCTGGATCTCGCCCCTCAGATAGTGATCTTCGGCGCCTCGCGCGGCGCGCAGCTCGCCCACCGCTTCGCGTTCGTCTACCCGGAGCAGACGCGCGCCCTGGCGCTGATGGCCGGCGGCACCTGGACGCTGCCCCAGCGCGAGATCGCCACCGAGCACGACACGCGCCCGCTGCCGTATCCGTTCGGCGTCGGCGACCTGCGCGAGCGGTTCGGCCGCGATTTGGACCTCGCGGCGCTGCGCCAGGTGGTGTTCTGGGTCGGTGTGGGGGCCAACGACAATGATCCTCGCGATGTACCGCACCAGTGGGATCCACTGCTGGGCGACAACCGCCTTGCCCGGGCCCAGACCTTCGTGCGCCGGCTGGTCGAGTTGGGCGCGCACGCGGAACTGACCGTGTTTCCCAACGTGGGCCACACGCTGACCGACGAGATGCGCGCCCGCGCGCTAGACTTCCTCGCCACCGCCTCGTGAGCGAGGCACCTGGTTGGAAACTCGTGCCCTTGCTAGAATCGGCCCCGGGCTTGCCGCGTGACGGGCGGCACACGGGGGACGATATGGCGACCACGACGCGGATGCCCGCGTTCACCCCCCGGCCGATCGAGGCGGTCGAGGACACGGGCCTCTCGTTCACCTTCCTGGCCGATCTGGCTCTGAAGACCGTGTACTTCGCCAACGCGCCCACGGGCCACGAGGTGGCGCGGCGGATGGCCCTCCCGTTCGTGGGCGTGGTGGAACGGCTGCTCGATGCCCTCAAGCGCCAGCAGCTGGTCGAGGTGCGCGGCGGCAGCGCCGTGAGCCCCGCCACCTACGAGTACGCCCTCACCCAGCGCGGGCACCAGAAGGCGCTAGAGCTGCTGGAGCGCTGCGGCTACGTCGGCGCGGCCCCTGTGCCGCTATCGCTGTACTGGGAGGCCGTGCAGACCCAGACCATCCGCCAGGTGGTGGTTACCCGCGAGCAGTTGCTGCGCGCCACGGCGCACATGGTACTGCCCGAGCGGCTGCTGCAACGGCTCGGCCCGGCCATCAACTCCGGCCGCTCGGTGTTCCTGTTCGGCCCACCGGGCAACGGCAAGACGGCCATCGCCGAGGCCATTGCGCGCTGCCTCGGCGGCAGCATCTGGGTGCCCTACGCGGTCGAGTACGACAGCCAGGTCATCAAAGTGTTCGACCCAGTGTGCCACGAGCCGGTGGAGCAAGCCGATACGCCGCGGCGCGCCGGCGAGCAGCTCGACCGGCGCTGGGTACTGTGCCGGCGCCCGGCGGTGATCGTGGGCGGCGAGCTGACCCTCGCCGGGCTCGACCTAGTGTACTCGGAGACTAACCGCTACTACGAGGCGCCGTTCCAGATGAAGGCCAACGGCGGGCTACTGCTGATCGACGACTTCGGCCGGCAGCTGATGTCGCCGCGCGACCTGCTCAACCGCTGGATCGTGCCGCTGGAGAAGCGCGAGGACTACCTCAACCTGCGCACGGGGCAGGAGATCACGGTGCCCTTCGACCAGCTGATCATCTTCTCCACCAATTTGGAGCCGCGCAACCTGGTCGACGAGGCCTTCCTGCGGCGCATTCGCTACAAGATCGAGGTCTCCAACCCCGCGCCCGACGAGTTCGAGGAGATCTTCCAGCGGGCGTGCGAGGCGCGCGGGATCGCCTACGACTCCACCGCGCTCGACTACATCTACACGTACTACAGCCGTATGGGTATCGAGCCGCGCGCCTGCCACCCGCGCGACCTCCTGGAGCAGATCATCGACATCGCCCAGTTCCTAGGCGTGCCGCCCACCCTGTCGCTCGAGCTGGTAGCCCAGGCCTGCGACAGTTATTTCGTGCGGCTCTGATCCCGCGCATCGCCGAGGCAGCGGGCCAGCACACGGGCGGCCTGTGTGCCCCCCGCCGCCGTTGCTGCACCTGGGAGGACTCGCCAGTGAATCCCCCGTCCTTGGGCTCCAAGGCGCCCTCGCGGCGCGGCGAGCGCGCGCTGCCGCTGCTGCTCGCCATCCTGGCCGCGGCAGTTATCGGCCTTATCGCCAGCGGCCAGCCCGGCCAGCTGTTGGGGGCTGGGCTCACCTACATCCCGTTCGTCATCTTGGCCTGGCTAGCCTACACGGGCACGCGCCACCGCTGGGCACGGGTCGCGACGGTGCTCTGGCTGCTGGGGGCCCTGGTGGGCGGCACCACCGCGCTGGGGCTGGGGCTGATCGTGGCGGCGCTGGGCAGCCTCGACGTGGCCGCGGGGCAGTCCCGCACGATTGTCATCTCAGGAACGCTGCAGGCAGTCCCGGCTTGGGTGCCGCTCGGCTTCTTGGGGGGTGGCGTGCTGGCGCTGGCCTGCTACCTACCGCCCGTGCGACGGCTCGCCGCGCGCGGGCTGCCACTCGACCCCGCCTCGTTCGTGCACGCGACGGCGCTAGCCAGCGTGGTGAGCCTTACCTGGCTGAGCTGCGTGCCCCTGCTGGCGCTCGGCCAGGCACCGCTGCTGGTGAGCGGGGTGCTCGCCGGCGCGGGTCAGGACCAACCCGCCTCCACCCGGGAGCAACTCGCCGAGCTGGCCGCCGCGCTGGCCTGGATCCTTCCCTCGGCGCTGGTAGCCGTGGGCTATCCTGCGGTCCGCGGGCTGGGCGCGGCGGCCGAGCGCCTCGCCCTCGTCCCCCCCACGCGCCGGCAGGTCGCCTTGGGCGTAGCGGCGGCCGTGCTGCTGGTCGTACTCATCGACCCCGTCGAGTGGGGCGTCGCCGCATTGTGGGAAGCGCTGGGCTGGCCCACCAGCCCAGCCGAGTCGGTGGAGCACCTGTTCGCCCGCAACCTGAACCCCGTGGGGGCAGTGGTGATGGGGATCACCGCGGGGCTCAGCGAGGAGCTGCTCTGTCGCGGCGTGCTGCAGCCGCGGCTCGGGCGGCTGCTGCCCAACCTGTTCTTCACCGCCCTGCACGCCTACCAGTACAACACCGACGGGCTGCTGGTCGTGTTCCTGCTGGGCTTGGTGTTTGGGGTGCTGCGCGAGCGCACCAACACCACCGTCTGCGCGCTGGTACACGGGTTGTACGACTGCCTACTGGTGCTGACCATCGTGCTGGATCTCCCTACGCTCAGCGGCCTGCTCGGCCTGGAGCCCCACTAGGATCCTGTCAACGCTATCGCGGCCGGCGCGGCCCCCACGCACAGTAGGGCTGGTGTGGATAGTGGTGCAGTGCCCCGCAGGCCACACGCCGAGAGCAGCCACCTGCGAGCGTATCCAATAGCACACATAAGCCCCATGCCAGACACGCTCGCGCGTCGCGCACCTATAATGCTGGCGGCAACAGCTAGCGGCGTCCGCGGGGAAGCGGGCTTTCTATCCCGTGGCCGCCGTGCGTGAGGAGTAGTGCATGGCCAAGCAGGTGACCCTGTATACACAACCCGGCTGAGCGCCGTGCCACAGTGCGCGGGAGTATCTCGCGTCCAAGCCCGGCGTCGAGCTGGTCGAGAAAAACATCCGAGCCGATTCCCAGGCGCTGCAGGAGCTGCTCGCCTTAGGGGCGCGGGCGACTCCCGTGGCCGTGATCGACGGGCAGGTCGTGCTGGGGTTCGACCGCGCGCGCTACGACGAGCTGCTCGGTGCATAGCGTACGCGACCACGGCCCTTAGGCCTTTCCCTGGCTCCTGGTGGCTAGCGGTGGGCAGTCACCGCGCGACCTGCTATCCTCCCAGGTGAGTTCGCCACGCCCAGCGCATCCCGTTCAGGGCGGACACATCTCGGGAGGCCCTCATGCGCACCTGGTGGTACGTTACGCTTCTCGCCCTGTTAGTAAGTGCCACCGCTTGCAGCAGCTCCGCGCCGGCCACGGCGCCCGCCGGGGCCACAGCGCCCACGTCGGGGGTGGCTAGTGCCCCGCCCGCCGCCGCTCCGGGCGCGAGCGCCACCCCTGCGCGGGCGCCGGACAAGCTTCGCGTCGCGTACAACGCCGTCACGGCCGACCAAACACCGATCTGGCTAGCCCAAGACGCCGGCATCTACCTGAAGCACGGCCTCGATGTCGAACTGGTCAGCATGCAGACCAGCTCCCAGATCGCCCCGGCGCTGATGTCCGGCGAGCTGGGGATCGCCTATTCGGCAGGCGCTGGCACCGTGGCCGCCACGCTCCAAGGCGCCGATCTGGTGATGCTCAGCAGCTTCGAGCCCTGGCTGCGCTTCTGGCTATACACCAAGCCGGAGCTCACCAGCGTCGCGCAGCTCCGCGGCACCCGCATGGGCGTGACCCGCTACGGGGGCGGGCTCCACCTAGCCGCGGTGCTCACTGTGCAACGGGCGGGCATGGACCCGACGCGCGACCTGGTCATGAGCCAGCTCGGCGGCAACGCGGAGATCTTCACCGCGCTGATGAGCGGCGCCGTCGACTCCGGCTGGGTATTGCCGCCGCAATCCTACGTGCTGGAAGATGCCGGGTTCCGCCGCCTGGTCGACACGCTCGACTACCACATCCCGTACACTATGGGCGGCGCCACGGGCAGCAAGCGCTACATCAGCGAGCACGAGGACATCGTCCGCCGCTTTATCCGCGCCCACATGGAATCGCTCGCCTTGTTCGCCAGCGACAAGGAGCAGAGCAAGCGGGTGATGGCCAAGTGGACCGGCATCGACAATCCGGACTATCTCGAGCGCGCCTACCAAGACTCGCTGAGCTCGATGGAGCTGATCCCCTACACCACGCCTGACACGATCCAGACGGTGCTCGACTACCTGGCGGAGCAGATCCCCGCGGCGCGCACGGCGAACCCGGAAGACTTCATCGACAATCGCTTCGTGCGCGAGGTCGTGGAGTCCAACCCGCCGTGGCTGCCCAAGACCGCCACGGGGGCGAGCGCGCACTAGCAAGGCACCGCGATTTCCCTTGCTCGCTCGGGCCGCCCCGGCTATAAGTGAGGCCACTCCGGCAAGCATGCCGCGGCTGGGGGCGGGGGATGGGGGGGCGTCTACGCAGTGGGCTAGTCTGGGCGAGTGCCTGCTTATGGGTCCTGTGGAGCCTCGCCTGCGGCGCCGCCGCGACGCCCCACTCCGCCCCGCCCCCGAGCACGGCCCCCGCGGCCGCCGCGGCGCAGCCGGCCCCGTCCGCCGCGCCGGCACCGCTCCACATCCGCGCGGCGTACACCACCTTCTCGGGCTCGGTCGCGCCGTGGTGGGCGGCCGCCGAGGGTGGCTACTTCCGCGAGCAGGGGCTCGCGGTCGAGCTGACGCTGGTAGAGCCCGGCGCCTCCCTGCTGGCCGCCCTGCACAACGGCGACCTCGACGTGACGTACTCGGGCGCGCCGAGCATCGTGCTCGGCTATGTGCAGGGACTGGAGACGATCATCGTCGGCGCCACGACCAATTTGCTCGATAACAGCCTCTACGTGCGCCCGGAGGCGGTCCCGACCGTCGCCGACCTGCGCGGCAAGACGATCGGTGTCACGCGGCTCAAGGCTATCACCGATGTCACGGTGCGGCTCATCGCCCAGCGGCTCGGGCTCGACCCCGACACCGACCTGCGCATCCGGGGCACCGGCGGGTATCCGCAGACGCTGGCGGGCCTGGAGGCCGGCGTGCTCGATGGTGCGGCGCTTAGTCCCGAGGCCGCGTTCGAGGCGCGGCAGCGCGGCTACCGCGAGCTGGCCAACGCGCAGCAGCTCGGCCTGCGGTTCATGAACGGCACCGTCGCCACCACGCGCCGTACGGCTGCGGAGCGCCCGGAGGTGATCGACCGCACCCTCCGCGCCCTCGCCCAGGGGATCGCCCGCCTGCGGACCGACCGCGAGTTCGGCGTGCGGGCCTGGGCCGCCTACAGCCACAACGACAATACCGAGCTGCTTGGGCAGTTGATCGACTTCTACCGCGATGTCTGGGTAGCCGACCTGTACCCCGACCCGGCCGCCCTGCAGACGGTGATCGAGGTCGAGGAGAACCCCCTCGCGCGCACCGTCCGCCCCGAGGACGTCATCGACTTCCAGTTTGCCAACCGGCTGCGGCAGAGCGGCTTTCTCGACACCCTCCCGCAGTAGGCGGCCCGCCGCCGGCGCCCCACGGCCCGCCTCGCGGTACGAATGGGTACCGGGGAGCGGGCCGTTCGGCGCGTCGATCCGGGCCACTTGCGTCTACTGGCCATAACGGCTGCCCCCCTACGATGCGAGCGGAGGCCCAATCCGCCGGGAGGCAGCTGCGATGGCGCATCCCCAAGGCGATCCCGCGCCGAGCTGGCCGCGACGTCTCGCCGAGGCGTTGCTGCCCGCGGTCTTGCTGACGTTCGTCGCCCTCTACCTGCTCGGGGTAGCCGCTGGGGTCGAGCCCGAGTGGGCTTTGGGCCGTGCGGCGGGGGTGGCCCTGCTGCTGGCCGTGCTCGCGCGCATCGCCCGCGGGGTGCTGGACAGCCTGCAGGATAGCGCGCCGCTGGCCGATCCGCTGGCGCCGCGCGACGCGTCCACTGGCGCGTCCCAGCCGCCCCCCGCCCCAGCAGCGGACGCTCCCGGCGCGACAGAGCCCACGGTCGGCCCCCAGGCCGAGGTACCAGCGGGGAGTAACTAAACCATGCAAGCGGTGCCGATCGAACAGCGCTGGGAGCAGTTCACGCGCCACCACGACCCGGCGCTTCGCGACCAGCTGATCCTGCAGTACGCCCCGCTGGTGAAGTACGTGGTGGGGCGAATGGTGGTCAGCTTGCCGGGGCTGCTGAGCAACGAAGACATCCTCAGCTACGGCACGATCGGGCTGATCCAGGCCGTGGACCGGTTCGACCCCAGCCAGGGGGTGAAGTTCGAGACCTACGCCATCCGGCGCATCCGCGGCGCGATCCTGGACGCGATCCGCAGCCTGCACCCGATCTCGCGCGACGCCAACCGGCGCGCCCGCGAGATCGAGCACGCCTACGACACGCTGGTTCAGCAGCTCGGCCGCCTGCCCACCGATGCGGAGGTGTCGCAGCACTTGGGCGTCTCGCTCGACGAGCTGCACCAGCGCCTGGCCGACGCCACGGCGACCATCCTGTCGCTCGATTCCCCCCTCGGCGATGAGGACGAGCACCTAACCCTGCTCGACCAGCTCGCCGACGACTCGCTGCCGAGTGTGGCCGAGCAGGTCGAGCGCAACGAACTGTATCGCCGGCTGGTCGCCGCGATCCGGGCGCTGCCCGAGCGCGACCGCCTGGTCATCACGCTGTATTACTACGAGGAGCTGACGCTCAAGGAGATCAGCGAGGTGCTGGGGGTATCGACCTCGCGCGTTAGCCAGCTCCATGCCGCGGCGGTGCTGAAGCTGCGCGCGGCCCTGCGGCACGCGCAGAGCGTAGTATAGCTCGCGGCCGCGCGCGGCGAGTAGAGTGAGAGAGTGCGCGGTGTAGCGCACGATCTCACCGCTGACCAATCGGCAGATGGAGAGCGGCTGATGCGAACGGTGCGAACTCTCGGGCGAGCGCTCGGGCTGGCGATCGCGCTGTTGGCCCTGGTGGCCCCTGCCTGGCCCGCCGGGGCCAACGGCACGCCGATCAACGTGGTGCTGCAGTATCTCAACGGCGTTTCCAACTGGGGGCCGACCAACGCCAGCGGGGTGGCGGAGATCATCACGGGCGAGGGCGAGGTACGGCTCCAGGCCACCGGCTTGCCGCGCTTGAGCGGGGAGCGCTACCAGCTCTGGATCCTCGACACGGCCAACAATACCCAGCTCCCGCTCGGTGCCTTCAATGCCAACGCCGATGGCGTGGGGCGGCTCGATCTGGTGCTCGACCAGCCGATCCCCGACGACACTTCCTGGAACCTGCTGCTGGTCACCGTGGAGGCTGAGGGGCCGCCACCGACCGCGCCGAGCAACCGCCGCAGCATCGCCGGACGCATCGCCGAGCCGGGGCCCGGCGGCAACGCGCGCCCGGCCGAGCTGCCGCGCACCGGTGGCCCCCCCGACAGCGCGGTGCCTAGCACGCCGCAACCGCTGCCCCCGCCGTCCTCGCCGCCATGGCCGCTGCCCGCCGTCATCGTTGGGGCACTGGCCGTCCTCGTCGTGGGTGGGGCGCTCGGGTACAGCCTCGGGCGCCGCAGCGCGCAGGGAGGGACACGATGATCCGTGGGCTGTACACCGCCGTGTCGGGCATGGTCGCCGCCATGCGGCGCATGGAGGTCGCGACCAACAACCTGGCTAACGTCCAGACCCCCGGCTACAAGCAGGACCGCACGGCTAGCGCTACCTTCGGGGAGCAGTTCCAGTTCCAACTCGCGCGGCAGCTCGAGGCCCGCGGGCCGCTCGCGCTGGCCACGCTCGCGCTCGGCCCCCAGCTCGATCTCTCCCAGGGGCCGCTCCAGCGCACCGGTCGCGCGCTCGATGTGGCCCTGCAGGGCCCCGGCTTCCTGGTGCTCGACAGCCCCGGCGGCCCGCGCTATACCCGTGACGGCTCGCTCACCGTGACCGCCGATGGCACCCTGGTGACCAGCACCGGCGCCGTGGTCCAGGGCGAGACCGGTCCGCTGGTTCTGCCGCCGGGCGACGCGCTGGCCATCGACCCTGACGGTACCGTCCGGGTCGATGAGGCGGTCGTGGGGCGCCTCCAGATCGTCGAGTTCGACCCGGCGCAAGAGTTCGAGCGCGTGGGCAACAACGAGCTGGTGCCGCGTGGCGGCACCGCGCCGCAGCCAGCCACTGCCACCACGGTGCTGCAGGGGTATATCGAGCAGTCGAACGTCGACCTCACGGGCGTGCTGACCACGACGCTGGCTCTGCAGCGCGCGTACACGGCCAACCAGCGCGCCGTGCAGCAGCAGGATGAGTTGCTGGCCCGCGCGGCGACGGAGATCGCCCGGCCGCCAAGCTAACGTGGGAGGGCACACCGATGCCATGGGCCGCCTTGCGGGCCGCTGCGACCGGCCTGGAAGCGCAGCAGCGCAACCTCGAAGTGATCGCCAACAACTTGGCCAACCTCCAGACGCCCGGCTACAAGAGCCAGCGCGCGGTGCTGGCCGACCTGCGCCCGAGCCCGGAAGTGCTCGGGGCCGAGGGCCCGGCGCGCTTCCAGCTCGCGCTAGCCGAGGTCGGCCGCGGTGCGGGCCTGGCCGCGGTCGTGGCGAACCACGCGGCCGGCCCCCTGGTGAGCACGGCCCGACCGCTCGATGTCGCGATCGCGGGCGAGGGCTTCCTCGTGGTGACCCTGCCCGATGGGCGCACGGCCTACACGCGCGACGGGGCCCTGCAGCGCGACGGCCAGGGACGACTCGTCACCTCCAGTGGCGCGCTGGTCACCCCACAGATCACCGTGCCGCCCGACGCCACCGCGCTGCACATCGACCGCGACGGGCGGGTGCTCGCCCAACTGCCGGGCGGTGGGCAGCGAGAGCTAGGCCGCCTGCAGCTCGCGCGCTTCCCCAACCCCGACGGGCTGGAGCGCGTGGGCCAGAACCTACTGGTGCCCACCGGGGCTGCTGGCGCGCCAGCAGTGGGCGCGCCGGGCGAGGCCGGCTTCGGCGCCCTGCTGGCGCGCCAGCTCGAGGGGGCGAATGTCCAGGTGGCCGACGAGCTGGTGCGGCTCGTCCAGGCCCAGCGCGCCTACAGCGTGGGCACGCACCAGCTCCGCGCCCTCGACGAGATGCTCCAGGAAGCCAGCGACCTGCGACGCTAGCTGCCGCTGTCTGCCACGCCGTGCTCAAATGCGCGCGCGTGTCCGCCGATAATCCCCCTGGAGCCAGAGGCAGACACCGGCACGAGGAAGAGCGATGGAGATCGAGCCGATTGGCCCCAGTGGCGTGCGGCCGCCGGGCACGGGCAACGGGGTCCCCGAGGTCAGCGCCAGTGCGCCCGCGCGGCGGGTCGACCGCGCGGGCAACGGTCCGGCGCGCCTGGAGCGCGGCGACACGCTCGAGCTCTCGGCCCGCGCGCGCGAGCTCCTGCGGGCGCGCCTGGCCGTCGAGCAAGCCCCGGAGGTGCGCGCGGAGCGAGTCGCCGCGCTCCGCCAGCGTCTCGCCACCGGGACCTATTCCGTCTCGCCCGAGCAGCTGGCACGCAAGCTTCTGGGAGGCAACGGGCCATCATGAACGTCGCCGCCGCCATGAACGAGCTGGAGGGCGCCCTCTCAGACCTCGTCCCGGTGTTGAGCCAGCTGCGCGCGCTGCTGATCGCGCAGCGCGAGGCGATCGCCGCGGGCGATCTATCGCGGCTGCTGGCGGTCACCACCGAGCAGGAAGAGGCCAGCGCCCGCCTGCAGTTTCTGGAGCAGCGGCGCGCCCGGCTGCAAGCGGAGCTGGAGGCGACGCTCGCGGTGCGCGGCCTGCGCGCGCTGGCCGCGGCGGCCCTGCCAGAAGTGACACGCCGCGAGGAGTTCCTGGCGATTGCCCAGGAGATGCTGCGCACGGCCGTGGCACTGCACGCCGAGAGCGAGCGTGCCGCCGTGCTGCTCACCGCGGCCATCGAGGTCTCGCTGCGCACACGCGGCTTCCTCCATCGCAGCAGTGGTGGCGAGCCATCGTACTCCGCCGCCATCGGCTACCGCCGCGCACCTCACGCCCCACCGCAGGGGGGATCATGACCACCAGCACCTTTTTCGGGCTCGAACTCTCGCTGCGGGCCATGCAGGCCCAACAGGCCGGGCTCGATACGACCAGCCACAACGTGGCCAACGCCAACACCAAAGGCTTCAGCCGTCAAAGCGTGGTGCTGGAGCCGACCACGCCGTTCATGCTGCCGGCGTTCAACCGCCTGCAGCAGGCCGGCCAGCTCGGCACCGGGGTGGCCGCGGTCACCATCGAGCGCGCCCGCGACCTCTTCCTGGACGTGCAGTACCGGACTCAAGACGGTCTGCAGCATCAAGCGCAGATGACCCAGCAGGCGCTCGAACAGATCGAGGTGGTGCTCAACGAGCCGTCGGACTACGGCCTGAGCGCCCAGCTCGGCGCCTTCTTCAACGCCTGGCAAGAGCTGGCCAACGACCCCTCCAGCGCTGGCGCTCGCGGCAGCCTCCTGCAGGCCGCCAGCGCGCTCACGGCCGGCTTCAATCGCGCGGCGCAGCAGCTCAGCGCGCTGCAGACGGACCTCAACGACCAGGTCCAGGCGCGCGTGACCGAGATCAACGACCTGGCCAATCAGCTCGTGGCGCTGAACAAGCAGGTCGTGCAGGCCGAGTCCGTCGGCCAGCGCGCCAACGACTTCCGCGACCAGCGCGACCTCGCGCTCGACCGCCTGGCGGAGATCGTGCCTATCACCGTCAACGAGAACGCCGACGGCTCGCTCACCGTGCTGCTCGGCGGCCAGGCGCTCGTCCAGGGCAATACGGTCGACCCGCTCGTCACCACCCCCACGGGGCCCAACGGGGCCTGGGAGGTGCGCTTCGCCTCGAACAACGCGCTGGTCTCGGCCAGCGCCGGCGAGCTGCGTGGGCTGCTGGACGCGCGCGACCAGACAGTGCCCTCCTATCTGAACGAGCTGGATACTATCGCCAGCAATCTCATCACGGCCGTCAACGGGCTGCACAGTGCGGGCTACGGGCAGGACGGGGTGACCGGGCGCGCCTTCTTCACCGGTACCGACGCCGCCACGATCGCGGTGGACCCGGCGGTGGCCAGCAACCCGCAAGCGATCGCCGCTGCCAGTGCCTCCAACGCGCCGGGCGACAACCGCACCGCGCTAGCCATCGCCCAGCTGCGCCAGTCGATGAGCCCCTCGCCCGAGGAGGCCTTCGGTGCGCTGATCGCCCGGCTCGGCCAGGAGGCGAAGGCGGCCAGCGACCTGGCGACCAACCAGGGCGCCCTCGTGCAGCTCCTCGACCGGCGCCGTCAGGAGGTCTCCGGCGTGTCGCTCGACGAGGAGGCGGTCCAGATGCTGCGCTACCAGAAAGCCTACGAGGCCGCGGCGCGCGTGCTCACGGCCTACGACCAGATGCTCGACCGCCTGATCAACGACACCGGCATCGTCGGGCGCTAGGGAGAACCGCCATGCGCGTCACGCACCACATGATCGTGGATACCGTGCTGAACAACCTGAACGAGAACCTGCGGCGGCTGGAAGACAGCCAGCGCCAGCTCAGCAGCGGCCAGCGCCTCAACCAGCCGTCCGATGACCCGCCGGCCGTTGAGCGCGCCCTGACCTACCGGGCCGCGCTCAACGCCGGCGAGCAGTACCTGCGCAACATCGACGCCGCGCGCTCCTGGCTGCAAGCCAGCGACTCCGCGCTCGACTCCGCCACCCAGGCGCTCCAGCGCGCCCGCGAGCTGGCCGTGCAGGGCGCGAACGACACGCTCGGCCCGGACCAGGAGCAGGCCCTGGCCGCCGAGGTCGACCAGCTCCTGGCGCAGCTGGTGGCCCTCGGCAACAGTACCCTGCGCGGCCAGTACCTGTTCGCCGGCTACAGCACCCAGACCGCCCCGTTTACCCTCAACGCGGGGCCGCCAACGACGGTGACCTACAATGGCGACAGCGGGGCCATGCTGCGCGAGATCGACGTTGGGGTCACCCTGCAGATCAACGCGCCGGGCAACAGCTTCCTGCCCGCGGTGTTCACGGCGCTGATCAACCTGCGCGATCACTTGCGCGCGGGCGATACTACCGCCGTGCGCAACGACCTACCGGCGCTCGACGCCGCCACCGACACGCTGCTGGCCGTGCGCGCCGACCTCGGGGCCAAGCTCAACCGCTTGGACGCCGCCGAGGCGCAGCACCAGGCGGTGCAAGTCAACACCACCGAACTGCTCTCCAAGATCGCGGACACCGACTACGGCGAGGCGGTAACCCAGTTCACCACGGCCGAGCTTGCCTACAAGGCCGGCCTGCAAGCCGGAGCGCGGGCGATGCAGTCGAACCTGTTCGACTATCTACGCTGAAGGAGCGTGCCATGGAAGTCCGCACCACGCGCTTCGGCGCGCCAGAGACCGTGACCGTCGGTGACGAGGCGCTGCTGGTCTTCCCGCACGGGTTGCCCGGGTTCGAGCACCATGTCCACTTCGCGCTCCTCGAGGAGCCCGCCTACCTCCCGTTCCGCTGGCTCCAGTCGCTGCACGATCCCGAGGTGGCGTTCATCCTGCTCGACGCGTTCCTCGTGTGCCCGGACTACGACTTCGAGCTGAGCCCCGCTGATGTGACCCTGCTCCAGCTCGACGAGCACGCCCTGCCACGCGTGTACTGCATCCTGGTCGTACCGCGCGACATCCGTCAGATGACAGCCAACCTGAAGGCGCCGGTGGTGCTGAATCCACGCCGGCGGCTGGGCAAGCAAGTCATCCTCCCCGACGACCGCTACCCGCTGCGCTACCCCGTGCTCGCGGCCCAGGACGCGCGCCAGGCAGCGGGAGTGCGGTGATGCTGGTGCTCAGCCGCCGGCCGGGCGAGCGCATCGTCATCGGCACCGACATCGAGATCGTGGTGCTCGACCTCGACGGCGGGCAGGTACGGCTGGGCGTGGAGGCGCCGCGCGAGGTGCCCGTGCTGCGCAGCGAGCTGCTCGCCCAGATAGGGGCGGAGAACCGCCGCGCGCTCGCCCGCCCCTCTGCCCCCGCGCTGGCCGCCGCCCAGGCCCACGTCGGCAGAGGCCCCTCGCCTCGCCGGCCCGCGCCGCCCCTGGAAC
>DATGKN010000152.1:0-7413 GCA_035294645.1 Chloroflexota bacterium | reverse complement strand
TGCCAGCTGTGGGGGGGCTGGCGCCGCCGGTGCTGCCGCCCCCGCCGCCGCTGCTGCCGCTGCCGGTGGCGCCGCTGCTGCCGCCGCCCGCGCCGTGGCCGGTGGAGCGGGCGGGGGGGCTGCCGCCGGTGGGGGCGGCGGTGCCGCTGATCCCGGAAGCGGACAGCGCGGCGCTGCTGGCGCTGGGCGCGCTTGCCCTGGCCGTCGGCTGGGCGCTGCGCCGGCGGTGGTGAGCCCGCGGGCGCTGCCCCCGCCGTGGCAGTGGAGCTGGCCTGCCATAGGATACAGCCCGGCTGTGGACGCGGCCGCCGCGCCCTGCTAGAATGCCGCGCGAAGCACCCTGGCTCCGGGAGGCGCGGCTGGGGACTCGTCTTCTCGCGGTGGTCTGCGGCGGGCCGCTGATCCGGGCGGCGCGCGCGCGTCGCGGCGGCCAGTACTGGCTGTGGCGGGCGAGCGCGGGGCTGGTCCGCGGGCTGCCACCGCCCGCGGGCCTGGCCCTGGCCGACGCCGCCGGGCTGGCCGCCTACCTGGTGGCGCCCCGCGCACGCCGGCATGTGCGGGCGAACCTCCGCCATGTGCTCGGTCGCCGACCGCCCGAGGCGCTGGTGCGTGCCGTGTTCCAGCACGGGGCGCGCAACTACTACGACCTGCTGCGCCTGCCGCACCTGGCCCCCGAGGCGCTGCGCGCGCTGGTGACGGTCGACGGCTGGGAGCACTTGCACGCGGCGCGCGCGGCCGGCCGCGGCGTGTTGCTGGTCACCGCCCATCTCGGCAGCGTGAACCTCGTGGGCCAGCTGGTGGCGCTCGCGGGCTGCCCCACCAGTGTGGTCGTCGAGGCGCTGTCGGACCCGGCGGTGCGCGAGCTGCTGAGCCGCTGGCGCGCCAGCCACGGCATCCGCCCCATCGTGGCGGGACCGGCGGCCCTGCGCGCGATCCGCGCCGCGCTGGCGCGCAACGAGGTCGTGGGGCTGTTCTGCGACCGCGACGTCACCGGCACGGGGATTCCGGTGCGCTTCTTCGATGCTCCCGCGCGGCTGCCGGCCGGCGCCGCGGTGCTGGGGCTGCGCACCGGGGCGCCGGTGCTGCCCGCGTTCGCCGCCCGGCGGCCCGACGGCCGCTACTGCGGCTGGTTCGAGCCGCCGCTGGTGCTGCCTCGCATGGGCGACTGGCACGCCGACGTGCGGGCGGCCACCGAGCAGATCGCGCAGCGGCTGGAAGCGGCGATCCGGCGCTACCCGGCGCAGTGGACGGTGTTCCAGCCGGTGTGGGAGGCCGCGGCGGGCGCGAGAGAGGCGATCGGCGGCCGCTTATAATTACGCGCGACTAGGCGCGAGCCGCGTGACCTGAGCCGTTCGCCGTCGCCCGAGAGGGCGGGCCTGCCCACACGCCGGCAGGGGGAACGGGCTAGACGGCGGTCGCGAACTGCTGCGCGCGAGCCGCGTTGGGGAGGGGTAGGTGAAGATCGGGCTGGTGTCGCCGTACGACCTCGCCTACCCGGGGGGCGTGACCGAGCACGTCGCGCACCTGGCGCGCGAGCTGCAACGGGGCGGCCACGAGGTGCACATCATCGCGCCCTGCTCGCGGCCGGAGCCCCCGCCGCTGCCGACGCCGCACGTGCACCCAATCGGGCGGCCGGTGCCGATCCCGGCCAACGGCTCGGTAGCGCGTATCACCCTGCAGCTCAACCTGGCCCAGGCGGTCAAGCGCCTGCTGGCCGCCGAGCGGTTCGACGTGCTGCACCTGCACGAGCCGCTGGTGCCCGCGCTGCCGCTGACCGTGCTGCGCCTGGCTAACGGCCCCACGGTGGGCACCTTCCACGCCTTCCGGCAGTCGAACATCTCCGCCTACTTCTACGGGCGGCCGGTGCTGCGCTACTTCGTGCGGCGGCTCACTCGGCGCATCGCCGTGTCCGCCTGCGCCCGCGACTTCGTAGCCGAGTACTTCCCTGGCGAGTACCGCATCATCCCCAACGGCATCGATCTGGCGCGGTTCAGCACGCCGCGGCCGCCCTGGCCGGAGCTGCGCGACGGCAAGCTGAACGTCTTGTTCGTCGGCCGGCTGGAGAAGCGCAAGGGGCTGGCCTACCTGCTGCGCGCCTGGCGGCTGGTGCGGCGCGAGCTACCCGACTGCCGGCTGATCGTGGTGGGCGACGGGCGCCCGCTCCACGGCTACCGGCGCTTCGCCGTCAAGCACGGCATGGACGAGGTGCTGTTCACCGGCTACGTCTCGGCCGACGACCTGCTGCGCTACTACCACAGCTGCGATGTGTTCTGCGCGCCGTCGACCGGCCAGGAGAGCTTCGGGATCGTGCTGCTGGAGGCGATGGCTGCCGGCAAGCCGATCGTGGCCAGCGCGATTCCCGGCTACCAGGAGGTGGTGCGCCACGGGCGCGAGGCGCTGCTGGTGCCGCCGCGCGACGAGCAGGCGCTGGCCGTGAGCCTGGTGCGGCTGCTGGCCAACGCGCCCCTGCGCCAGGCGCTGGGGGCGGCGGGCCGCCAGCGCGCGGCCGAGTTCGCCTGGGAGCGGGTGGCGGCGGCGGTGCTCGACTGTTACGCCGAGGCGATCGACGCGTACGCCGCGCAGCCGGTACGCCGCCCACGGCTCCAGCGGGTGCGCCGCGCCGGGGCCTGGGTCGCCCACCGACTGGTGCGCTACTCATGAGCGCCCCGGCCGCGTCGGCCGCCTCGCGCCCGGGCTGGCAGGCACGGGTGCGCGCGGGCGTGGTGCCGCTGGCCCGCTGGCTGGCCGCGCGGGGCGTGACGGCCAACAGCCTGACCATCGCGGGGGCCGTGCTCAATGCCGGGGTGGCGGCCGCGATCGCCGCCGGCTGGTTCCCCTGGAGCGGGCTGCTGCTGCTGGCCGCCAACGCGCTGGACCTGCTGGACGGGGCGGTGGCGCGGGTCAGCGGGCGCGCCTCGGCGTTCGGGGCGTTTCTCGACTCCACGCTCGACCGCTACGCCGAGGCGGTGGTGTTCGTCGGCCTGGTGGCGTACTTCGCCGGCGAGGGCCACCCGCGCGCCGAGCTGCTGTGCGTGGTGGCCCTCACCGGCTCGCTCATGGTCAGCTACACGCGCGCCCGCGCCGAGGGCCTCGGCCTGCACGGCGAGGTCGGCTGGTTCCCACGCCCGGCGCGCATCGTGGTGCTGGCCGTCGGGCTGATGCTGGCCGGCGTGCCCGGGCTCGCGGGCGCGCTGGAGGCGGCGGTCGCCCTGCTCGCGCTGCTCACCAACCTCACGGCGTTCCAGCGCGGGCAGTATGTCTGGCGGCAGCTGCGCGAGCGCGAGCGGCCCTAGCGTTCCCGGACACGGGGCCGCCATGATTCACCGCGGCGCCGCAGGGCGAGCCCGGCGTCCACGGCGCCGGTGACACCGTAGCCGGGGCGGCTCAGCGCTCCGGCGCGGGCGGGGCCTGCGGCGCCGCAGGCGGCGGCCCGGGCGGCGGGGCGGGCATCGGTGGCGGCAGCACCTTGCCGCAGGTGATGCCCGGGCTGGGCAGCTGGTAGGAGGCGTGGACGTTGATGTACCAGTCCTCCACGTTCAGCGCCGCCGGCACCTGGCTCACGGCGCGGGCCGTGCCCGAGCTATCGGCCACCAGATCGCGCAGCGGGAAGCGGATAGGCCCCGCGCACGACTGCGCGTGGATGTGGCTGATGTGCGTGCTGCCGGGCTCCAGCCCGTACACGGTGACCACGACGGCGGTGAGGTTGGGGCCCGTCTGCTGCAACAGCGCCTCGCCGCGTACCAGCGGGTTGCGGGGGTCCACCAGCCGCGCGACCGCCGCGGGCGGGGCGGGGGGCGCGGGCGGCATCTGGGGCGCCGATGGGGCGGCGGGGCCCTCCGAGGGGGGCGCGGGCGCGGGGCCCTGGGCCAGCGCGGGCACCACCCCCGCGGTCCACGCGAGCAGCCCCACGCCGATGAGTGCGGACAGGGCAGGCTTCATCCCAACCGTCTCCTCCCAGCGTAGTGAACGAGCAACCCAGGCAAGCAGGACCGAGCCGGCCCCATCATAGCCACCGTGCCGCGGGCCGTCAATCGCTGCGGAGCGCCCGCGTGCGGGCCCCCGGCGCGTGTTGGCGCGCGGCCGCCAGGTGGGGTACAATGCAGAGGCGCGATCCCCGATAGCTCAACGGTAGAGCGGCCGGCTGTTAACCGGTAGGTTCCAGGTTCGAATCCTGGTCGGGGAGCCAATTCTCCCAAATCCCGAACTGTCCCCGGCCTGGTTAACACGCGCGAGGTCCGGCAGGTTCGGGAGCCGGTAGAGCGCAATCCGCACGCGGTACCACCGGGTGCGGATTTTTGCGGTGAAGGCCCGCCCCGCTGCCGTCGCGCCGGCGCGGCCGTTGGGCGACGCGGTCGGCGGCGCGCCCTGCGGCGCTTCGCGCTCGGGCTCGAAGGACACCACCTCCACCTCGCGCAGCAGCAGTTGGAAGAGCTCCTTCTGGTCCTCCAGCGGGAGCAGTCTGTCCAGGCGCTCGAAGTCCTGCAGGGCGCGGCGGATGAGGCCGGCGTCCAGGACCCGCTTGCGACGGCGCTCCAGGGCGAACTCCAGCTTCTCGCATCGCGCCTGGAGGCGCTCCTTCTCGCGCACCAGCCGCCGATACTCGTCCTTGATGTCCTCGGCCAGCAGGGCCTCCTGCTTCATCACCTCGATCAGCCGCCAGATGGACGTGGTCAGCCGGCCGGCCTCATCGCGGTGACGGCCTAGTGCACCATCTGGCCAGCGATTGGGCATGGCCGTCCCTGGTGCGCGGGCTTGCATGCCCAAAGCGGGCGTCTGAAACAGCACGAGCCAGGGCTTCTCGGCTAGTTGGCCTCGACGACGGTAGAACCTCCGTTCGCTTGGCCCCCCAAGGCGGGGGAAATCTCGAACGTCCCCCCTAACTCTCACACTCCTGGTCGGCGCCACCCGCATGGCGCGGGGAGCCCCGCGGTCCGCCTGCCCGTTCGAGGGCACACCGGCCCCCGACCTCTTCAAGCCGCCGGCCGGGCCAGCGCGCTCCACGCCCAATCGATACCCACCCTTCCCGTGAGGATTCTCCGGGCTGTGGTCTCGCTGGCCTGGGCTGCCGAGGCCAGCGGCTAGCACCGAGCGCGGCGCTCGGATCTTGGCTTGGGTACCGGCATGAGGTATGATCCGATGTATGATCATACCGAGGTGAGCTATGCCGACCAGTGAGCGCGTGACCGTGACCTTGCCCGCTGCCCTGGTCCGGGAGATCGACCGACTTGAGAAGAACCGAAGCAAGTTCCTCCAGGAGGCTGCTCGGCGCGAGCTCGAGCGGCGTCGGCGTGTCCTGCTCGAGCGCTCCCTCCGCAGCCCACACCCCGAAACTGCCGACCTGGCCGAGGCCGGGTTCCAGGACTGGGCCTCCTCCCTGCCTGAGGAGGATGCCGCCGGACTGGTCGACCTCCAGGCGGGCAAGGAAGTCCGCTGGGTGCCCGGCGAGGGGTGGACCGAGGTTGGGCGGTGAGGCTCGAGCGCGGTACGGTCGTGCTCCTGGAGCTCGACCCCACTGTCGGCCATGAGCAGCGGGGCGTCCGTCCGTGCATTGTCGTCAGCGATCCGGCGGTGATCGCCGACCAGCGCTTCCCGCTGGTCGCCATCGTGCCCGTGACTGGGACGCCTGGCGAAGGGGCGCTCTATCCCATGCTCCAGCCAGGGCGCAGTGGACTGACCAAGACATCCTACGCTCTCATCGATCATCTGCGCTCTGTGGACAAGCGGCGCATCCGCCGCCTCTTCGGCGTGGTGTCCACGAGCGAACTCGACGCTCTGGACGAGGGCCTCGTGCTCTTCCTCGGCCTTGGGGCGAAGCTCACGTCGCCCGAAGCGGAGTGAAGCCAGGCAGTGAGCCGGACCAGGATACGAGGGCGGGCACAGGGCGCCCGGCCTCTTCGGGCGCGAAGGCGTGCCGTTCCTCAAAGGCGAAGAGGAACGAGCAAGCCGGAGAGCAAGATGATGCCCACTCTTCCGGCAAGAAGACGAAGGATGGCACGCCGTACCCCTACTACGTTTGCGTCGACTACACCAAGGACGGCCGCCAGACCACCTGCCCGGTCAAGATGCTGCCGGCGCGCGAGTTCGAGGCGCTGAGCAAGCAGCCCCTTGGCCGACCTGGGCCACCACCCAGCCATCCGCCAGCCATGCGTCGACGCGGCCAACCGCGAGGCGGTGCAGTCGGTGACCGAGCTAGGAGCGGCCCTCGTGCTGTTTCAGACGCCCGCTTTGGGCATGCAAGCCCGCGCACCAGGGACGGCCATGCCCAATTGCTGGCCAGATGGTGCACTAGCTAGCCTCGCTGTTCCTCGGCGCGGGACTCCTCCGGTAGTCGGGGAGAGTGCGTTACCTGGCCCGGCGGGCCACCTTACGGGGTGGCTTGATATTCTGGTTCAGGCGGAAGAGGTTGTGGGGGTCCCACTTCGCCTTTAGGGCAGCGAGCTTGGCGTACTTCTCCGCGCTGAAGTTGGCGCGCACCTTGTCCGCGCCTTCATCCGCTTCGAGGTTCAGATAGACGCCGCCGGTCACGAACGGGCGCAGCGCAGCGGAGAACCGTCTCATCCAGTCGAGGTGACGGTCCGTGCCAGCGGGGTTCTCCCAGGCGGCGATGGGGTGGGCCATGTAGGCCGTGCGGCGGTGGCTGAAGGCGGTGGCCTCGTCGGGAATGCGGGCCACCGCGCCACCATGACGGAAAATAATCGTCTGGCTCCAGGGCGAGAAGGTCGCAATCTCGGTGCCGTATTCTAAGTAGACATCGATCACCCCGTCGGTGAGGCCGGCCAGGTGCTCGCCGCGGCTGTACACGTGGAGCCCCCAGGGCGCGCTGGGGTCAAGCAGCGCCTGGAAAGCGGTGTAGGGCATCGGCTGGACCCCATCCAGCGCTGGCGGGCCGAGCTGCTTCAGCGGTGCTACCACCGCCTCGGCCTCCTCGACCGCTCCGGCGTAGAGCACGACGATGACGAGGACGGGCTTGCCCTGGAGGTGCTGCGGGACGAAGGACGCGGGCGGTGCCATCAGCACCGCGAGCGCGGTCGCTAGCTCGTCGGGCGCCGACTCCACGTACTCCCGATAGGCGCGAGCGACCTCCGCCCCACGTTCGATCGGGTGCATGAGCAGCCCGCCCATCACCACGGGACCCAGCGGGTGGAGCCGGAACTCGTAGGAGGTGACGACGCCGAAATTGGCGCCGGCGCCGCGCAGGCCCCAGAAGAGGTTGGCGTTCTCCCGTTCGCTCGCCGTTACCAGCCGGCCGTCGGCGGTGACCACGTCGGCCGAGAGGAGGTTATCGCAGGTCAGGCCAAACCTGGGCGAGATCCAGCCGTAGCCGCCGCCGAGGGTGAATCCGCCGAGGCCAGTGGTGGTGACGCGGCCGCCGGGAGTGGCGAGGCCGAAGAGTTGCGTCTCGCGGTCGAACTC
>DATGKN010000151.1:0-24796 GCA_035294645.1 Chloroflexota bacterium | reverse complement strand
CGGCTCCAGGTTGGTGATGTACGGGTAGCCGTTCTCCGGCTTGCTAGCCTGCTCGTAGGTCCACTGGAAGTCGTAGGCGGTCAGCGGCACCCCGTCGCTCCACATCAGGTCGGGGCGCAGGTGGAAGGTGTATACGCGGTGATCGGGGCTCTCCTCCCACCGCTCGGCCATCTCGGGGATGAACCGCTCGACATTGTCCGGGTCGCGGGTGACCAGCCCGCCCGCGTAGACGAGGCCCTGGTAGAACGCCGACGCGGTGTCGGTCGTCTTGTACGGGTGGAAGCTGACGGCTTCACCGGTGCGCGCGACCACGATGCCGTTGTTGCCTGACTGGCTGGTCGGAGCATGGTCGCTGCGCTGGTCCTGGCCGCTGCACGCGCCGAGCAGCAAGGAGCAGCCCAGCAGGACGAACAAGGCGGCCCGGCTGGTCGCTGAGATGCATCGCATGGCGCCTCCTCGCTGGCACCGCGGCGGGGCGGAACACGTGTGCCCCCCGCGCGCCCGTCGGCTTGCCGTCATTGTGCCGGAAATCGCTGGCGGGCGCCCAGCGCCGCGCTCTACCGGCGCGGGCCGGCGAACAGAGAGGGGGCGGGGCTGGTCACCCCGCCCCCCTGTGGCTCAGCCGTTGTTCGTCGGCCGCTGCGCCAGCTTGACGGTGAGCTGCTGCTCGCGCCCATCGCGCATGATGGTCAGCCGCACCTCGTCGCCCGGCTTGTACTGGTTCAACAGCTGGGCTAGGCTCTTCTGCTCGTTCACGGGCTCGTCGTTGACGCGCGTGATGATGTCGCCGGGCTGCAGGCCGGCCTGCCGCGCCGGACTGTTGGCGCCCACGCGCGTGATCAGCGCGCCCTCCTTGGTGTCCAGGTCGTAGGCCGCCGCCAGCCGCGGGGTCACCGTCTGGTAGCTCACGCCCAGGTAGGGCCGCGTCACGGCGCCCTTGTCGATGATCTGCTGGGCCACCTCGCGCACGGTGTTGCTGGGGATAGCAAAGCCCAGCCCCTCGGCATTGGCGTCCGAGCCATTAGCGCCGCGAACGACTGCCGTGTTGATCCCGATCACCTGGCCCGAGGCATCGATCAGCGGGCCTCCCGAGTTCCCCGGGTTGATGGCCGCATCGGTCTGGATCAAGTCGGTCAGCCCGGGCGACACGTCATCCAGCCGGCGGCCCTTGGCGCTGACCACGCCCGCGGTGACCGTGTTGCGGAAGTCGCCCAGCGGGCTGCCGATGGCGAGCACGGGCTCGCCCACCCGCACCTGGCTCGAATCGCCCAGCGTGGCCACCGCCGGTACGGGCACATCGACCTTGAGCACCGCCAGGTCGCTATAATCGTCGGTGCCCACCAGCTTCGCGGGGGCCCGCGTGCCGTCTTGGAAGATCACCGTGAGGTTGCGCCCACCTTCTACCACATGGTTGTTGGTCACGATATAGCCGCGCTGGTCGATGATCACGCCCGAGCCCACCGCCTGGCCCCGCGGCACGGGCAGTTCGAACGGCAGGTTCCCGCGCAGCTGCGGCCTACCGAGATCGCTCACCACCGTCACCACCGCTGGGCTGACACGCTCTACGAGATCCGGCCACGACACCTGCTCGAACTGCACGGTGCGCGGCTGCGGCGGCGCCAGCTGCGTGCCGAACTGCGGCGGATTCAAGGTCGTCACGCGGCCGGCCAGCTCGCGTGCGCCGACCGCCACCCCGGCCGCTACCGGGGGCACCACCTGGGCCAGCACGATACCTAGCACGACTCCCACGACCAGCAGCGCGACGATCAACCGACGCATCGCTCCGCTCGATGGCATCTGGCCACCTCCCACTTCTCGCTGGAGAGCTGCTCGGAGCTCTCACCTCACCACTGCTTCCCAGGGGCTAGGGTACCAGCCGTGGCTGAAGCCAACCTTAGGAAACCCTGAAAACTGGCTGAAAACAGCGCGTGCGATCGTTAGAGGGGCATTAGGGAGCGGGCTCGCGCCAAGGATCCGGCACGGGCGGGGTGGGGGCAGGAGCGGCCGGCGGGCGCCACTCCATCGACTCGGCGATCGCCGCCAGGGTCTCCGCGGGGTAGGGGCCGAACAGCAGCAGCCGCATCCCGTTCTCGGCCCAGAGCAAGCCGCTGCCGGGGCCGTCGTACTCGGGCAGCCCATCGAACGCCACCCCCTCGGTGTCTCGCACGGGCATCGGCGTGCCGTCCTGGCGCAGCAGGTCCAGCACCCACTCGCCTTCCTCGCCGGTGTCCAGGAGCAGCAGCAGCCAGGGGACCTCCGCCTCGCCGAGATAGCGCACGATCACGCCGTACTGGCGCGGCACGGGCGCGTCCGGGCGTCGGGCGGTGACACGCAGCGTGGTCCAGTGGGGCAGCAGGCCATCGGGCAGCGCGCTGGGGAGCAAGAGGGGAAACGGTGCGCGCGTCAGCAGCTCGCCGTAGGCCACGCGCGCGTTGCGGCTGGCGATCGTCGTCGAGGGCTCGACGCAGCGAGTGAAGCGGGGCGGCACCTCGTAGCTGGGCGGATCGTTGGGCGAGCAGTACTGCGGCGCGGTGGGGCCGGAGACCTCCAGCGCCCAGCCCATGATATCGATCCCACGGAACGCGTCGCGCGCCCCCCCGGGGCAAGGGCCGGGATCGCCGAACGAGATGCTGTCGTCGAGCGGCACGACCTCATCGCGCAGCCCGTGGAGGATCAGCAGGATCCCTTCCAGCGCCGCCCCAGCCTCGATCTGGTCGTCACCCGGTACCCGGCAGCCCTCCTGAGCACGAGCAGGCGGCGCGGGCAGACCGACAGCCAGCATCAGGGCCAAGAGTACTCCTAGGGGCCGCCCGGCGCGCGGGCCGCGGCGCTGGCGACGGGCCAGCGGGAGCCGGATAGCGTGGGCCATATGCGCGGCTGGCGCGTTCATAAGGCGAACCGCTCCTTTCCCTCGCGAGTCCGCGCGCCAGCCGGCGCTCCACAGCCCTGGCCCGCCGGGGGAAGAGGCCGGCGGGAACGGCGCGCCGCCCCTCGGGACAGCGGCTGGCTCTCTGCCGCCCACCGCCTCGGTGGCCGGTCCCCCTCCCCTTCTCCGGTACGTTACCAAGAACCGTCCCGCGCGGCGACCCACTCGCCCCACGCGCCCTCCCGGGCCGTGGCCGGTGCAGGCCACGCGCCGCGCCGGTACACTGGAGAAGATATCCGTGCGGCTTGGTCCCGCGCGGAGGGGCAGTGCGAAGGGACGGCGGTGGAAGCGCTCTGGTTCGTTTTCGGCCTGTTGATCCTGGTGCCGGTATGGATGGTGCTGCGGCGGCTCGGCGCGCGGCTGCCCGGCCGCTCGATATGGGCCGGGGCGCTAGTGGGGGCGCTCGTCGGGGTGGCCACCTCGATCGCCCTGGCGATCCTCGGCATCGCCGTGGTGTGGCTCGGCGGTCTGCCCGGGCTCGACACGACGCCGAGCGAGGTGCTGCGGGCCGGGGGCACGTTCATGTTCATTATCGGGTTCCTGTTCGCGCCCGTGGCCGCGGCCTATGGCGCCCTGCAGCTCGCGGTCGACCGCTGGCGCAACGCTCCGGTCTCCGACGGCGAGCGCGCCCAGTAGCCGCCGCGGCAGGCTCATCGGGGGCTCTCCGTCGCCGTGGTAGTGGCGCACTGGCGCGCGCGGTAATAGCTGTACAGCACGATCGAGCCCGCCACGGCAGCGTTGAGCGAGTCGATCACTGGCTCCATCGGCAGCGCGACTAGGAAGTCGCACACCTCGCGCACCAGCCGCCGCAGGCCCTGCTCCTCGCTGCCTACCACGATCGCCAGTGGGCCGCGCGGGTCGAGCGTGTCGTAGGCTTGCGGCGCGCGCGCGTCCAGCCCCACGACCCACACCCCCGCCTCCTTGAGCTGCTCCAGCGCGCGGGCCAGATTGGGCACCCGGGCGATGCGCAGGTGCTCGACCGCCCCGGCAGAGGCGCGCCGCACGCCCGGCGTCACGCCGACCGCGCGGTGCTCGGGCAGCAGCACCCCGCTGACGCCGACCGCCGCCGCGGTGCGCAGCAGGGTGCCGAAGTTCTGCGGGTCCTGCACCAGGTCGAGCGCGAGGTACAGCGGCGGCCGATCGCTCGCGCGGGCGGCGGCGAGCAGCGCGCGGAAGTCGGTGTAGGGGTACGGCTCGGTCTCGGCGACGACGCCCTGGTGGTGGTCGGCGAGCTGGTCGAGCCGCGCCCGCGCGACCGGTTGGACGGGAACGTGGCGGCGGGCAGCGAGCTCGAGGATCTCGCGCAGGTTGGAAGTCTCGCGCGCCCCGCTGGCGACGAGGATGCGGTGCACGCGGCGGCCGGCGCGCAGCAGCTCGCGCACCGGCTGCTTGCCGACGACCGTCTCGCTCACGCGCTACTCGAAGCGGTAGGTGGGGCCCTGGGGGGTATCCTCGACGATCACCCCGCGCTCGCGCAGGCCTTCGCGGATGCGGTCGGCCAGCGCCCACTGCTTGGCGGCGCGCAGCTCCTGCCGCACGGCCAGCAGCAGCTCGATGAACGGCTCGGCGGCGTGGGCGTCGCGCTCCGGCTCGCCGCGCGCGAGGTCGAGGCCCACAATGCCCGCCAGCGCGCGCAGCTCCGCCTGGCCGGCCGCCGCCTCGGCCGGCGCGGTGGCGCGGCGCGCGTTGACGGCGCCGGCCAGCTCGAACAGCACCGCCAGCGCGCCGGCCGTATTCAGATCGTCGTCCATCGCCTCCTCGAAGCGCTGGCGTGCCTCGCGCACGAACGCGGGCGGCTCGGCCGGCGGCGCGGGCTCGTCCGGCAGGGGCGCGAGCGCCTGGCGCAGGCGCCGCAGGCCGCGGCCAGCGCCAGCCAGGGCCTCCTCGTTGAACGTCAGCGGCACGCGGTAGTGCGTCTGCAAGAAGTACAGGCGCAGGGCCATCGGGTCGTGGCGCGCGAGCACTTCCCGGACGGTGCGGAAGTTGCCCAGCGAGTGGGCCATCTTCTCGCCGTCGGTGAGCACTAACCCCACGTGGACCCAGTAGCGCACGAATGGCTGGCCCAGCAACGCCTCGCTCTGGGCGCGCTCGTTCTCGTGGTGCGGGAACACCAGGTCCCAGCCGCCGCCGTGCAGGTCGATGGTGTCACCGAGGGTCTCGCGCACCATGGTCGAGCACTCGATGTGCCAGCCGGGGCGCCCGAGGCCCCAGGGGCTCTCCCAGGCCGGCTCGCCAGGCTTGGCCCGCTTCCACAAGGCGAAGTCGCGCGGGTCGCGCTTGCCCGGCTCCAGCTCCTTGCGCGCGCCGACCAGGCCCTCCTCCAGCGCCTCCGCGCGGTGCGAGAGCTGCCCATAGCCCGGAAAGCGCGCCACGCTGAACCACACGTCGCCATCGCTCACGTAGGCGTAGCCGCGCTCGATGAGGCCCTGCACGAAGGCAATGATCGCCGGCATGGAGCCCGTCACGGTCGGGTACACGTGCGCCCGCTGCACGTTGAGCTGGTCCATGGCGGCGAAGTACGACTCGGTGTAGGCGCGGGCGACCTCCTCGGGGCTGCGGCCCTCCAGCCGGGCGCGCTCGATGATCTTGTCGTCGATGTCGGTGAAGTTCTGCACGTGGCGAACGCGGTAGCCGCGGTACTCCAGGTAGCGGCGCAAGACGTCTGCGGCCACGAACAGCCGCGCGTGGCCCACGTGTGGGTGGAACTTGGGCGTCATGCCGCAGACGTAGTACTTGACCTCGTCGCCCTGCGGCGCGAACGGCTCTTTGCGCCCGGTGAGGGTGTTGGTCAGGCGCAGCATCAGACGCGCTCCCGCGCGGCGGATTGGTCCGGGGTGGGCTTCGCCTCCGCCTCGGCGGCGGCCCGTTCGAGCCAGGCGAGGCGCGCTTCTAGCTCGATCACCTTCTGCTGGAGGTACTGGAGCATCTCGGCCTCGGGATCGGGCAGCACCTCGACGCGCCGCCGCTCCTGGGTGACCGGATCGTGCCGGGCCACGACGCGACCGGGCACGCCGACTACGGTCGAGTGCGGCGGCACCGATTGCAGCACGACCGACCCGGCGCCGATCTTCACGTGGTCGCCGATCTCGATCGCGCCGAGCACCTTGGCGCCAACGCTGACCACCACGTGGTTACCGATCGTCGGGTGCCGCTTGCCCGTCTCCTTGCCGGTGCCGCCCAGCGTCACGCCCTGGTAGAGCGTGACGTTCTCGCCGATCTGCGTCGTCTCGCCGATCACCACCCCCATGCCGTGGTCGATGAAGAACCCCGGGCCGATCTCCGCGGCCGGATGGATCTCGATGCCCGTGAGGAACCGGTTGAGGTGCGACAGCCAGCGCGGCAGCACGGGGATGCCCAAGTGGTACAGGGCGTGCGCGAGGCGGTGTAGAACGATCGCATGGAAGCCCGGGTACGCTAGCAGCACCTCGGCCAGGTTGCGCGCCGCCGGGTCGCGCTCGAACACCGCGCGCAGGTCGCGGCGCAGGGCCCCCCAGAACAGAACCGCCACCGTCACTCCCGCTCGATCAACACTGTGGCCAGGGCGGCCACGCCCTCCGCGCGGCCCAACGCCCCGAGACGTTCGGGCGCTGTGGCCTTGACGTTCACACGCTCCTCGCCGACCCCCAGCGCGCGGGCCAGGTTGGCGCGCATCGCCGCACGATAGGGCGCCAGCCGCGGCACCTGCGCGACGACGACCGCGTCGCAGTTGACCACACCCCAGCCGCGCTCGTGCAGGGCGCGCACGACCTGTTCCAGCAGGCCCAGGCTGTGGGCGTCGCGGTAGCGCGGGTCCCCCGGGGGGAACCACTCGCCGAGATCGCCGAGGCCGGCCGCGCCGAGCAGCGCATCCGCCACGGCGTGGCTGAGCGCGTCGCCATCCGAGTGGCCGGCCAGGCCGCGGACATAATCGACCGTGACGCCGCCGAGCACGAGCGGGCGGCCGGCTGCGTAAGGGTGCAGGTCGTAGCCGATGCCCGTCCGTAGCTCAGTCACCCGCCGCGGCTCCCGCGCGCTGTTGCCACAGTAGCCTGGCGAGCACGAGGTCGTCAGGCGTGGTCACCTTGATGTTAACATAGGCGCCGGCGGCCACCGCGACGGGCACCCCGAGCCGCTCGACCAGCGCCGCGTCGTCGGTGACCTCGGCGTCCCCTGCGCGATGCGCCCGTGCCAACAAGTCGCCGCGGAACACTTGCGGGGTCTGCACCGCCCACAACTCGGCGCGCGCCAGCGTCTCGACCACCCGCCCTGCCCGCACCCGCTTGATCGTGTCGCGCACCGGCACCGCCGCGACGGCCGCGCCGGTCGCCTGGGCGGCCTCCAGCGTGCGCAGTAGCAGCGCGCGGTCGGCGAACGGGCGCGCGGCGTCGTGGACGGCGACCCAGGCACAGGGGCCCAGCGCGTCAAGGCCGTGGCGCACCGAGTCCTGGCGCCGCGCCCCGCCGACCACCGCGATGGTGGGGACTGCCACTTGGGCCGCCAGCGCGCGCCCCTCGGCCAGCCGCCCGGCGGCCACCACCAGAACCACGCGCTCGACCGGCGGCCGCGCCAGGGCGGCGAGGCTGTGGGCCACCAGGGGGCGGTCGCCGAGCGGCACCCAGGCCTTGTCTTGGCCCAGGCGCTCGCCGCGGCCGGCGGCCACCACGATCAGTCCCAGCTCGGCTGGGGCAGCGAACACCGCGGGAGCCGGTCCCCCCGGTTGCGGTGCGTCCGCCGCGGCCATGACGCGGCTAGCCCTCGGCCACAGCGCGGCTGGCCGCGGCCGCCCGCTCGCGCAGGCGCCCGAAAATGATGCGCCCGGCCGCGGTTTGGATTGCCCGCGTGACCACGACTGGCACCTCTTCGCCAACCTGGCGGCTACCGTTTTCCACGACCACCATGGTGCCGTCGACGAGGTAGCCCACCCCCTGGCCGGGGTCTTTCCCCTCATGCACCAGCCGTACCTGGATCACGTCGCCGGGGATGCAGATCGGTTTGAGGGCGTTGGCCAGCTCGTTGATGTTGAGCACCCGGATGCCCTGCAGCGCCGCCACGCGATTGAGGTTGTAGTCGTTGGTCAGCAGCGGCCAGTCGCGCTCGCGCGCGAGGCGCACGAGCTTGGTGTCGACATCGGCCGCGCCGTCCAGATCGATATCGAGGATCTCCACCGGCGCCAGCGAGTGCCGCTGCAGCTGCTCCAGCACGTCCAGGCCCCGCCGGCCCCGGGCGCGCTTGCCCGCGTCGGAAGAGTCGGCGACCTGCTGCAGCTCGGCGAGTACGAAGCGAGGCACAACCAGCGTGCAGAACAGGAAGCCGGTCTGGGCCACCTCGGCGATGCGCCCGTCGATGATCGCGCTGGTGTCCACCAGCACGCGCTCACTGCCCGTGCCGAGTTGGGCCTGCGCCCGTTCGCGGGCCGCGCCGAACAGGGCAAGGACCGCGCGCTTGTGGTGGATCATGGTCGTCATGCCCAAGTACGCCAGCACCAGCGAGGCGATGATTGGTAGCCAGTTGCCCAGCCCGCCCGGCAATAGCGACAGCGGCGGCTGGAGCAACACCCCGCACACTAGCCCGATGATCAGGCCTAGCCCGCCCACCAGATAGTCGCTGCCGCTGGCCTGGAGGATCCGCTCGCGGAACCAGAAGAACGGCACGGTAGTGACGTAGGGCGTCAGCACGAAGCCGATGGCGAAGAAGGCGGCGGCCACCGCGAACAACAGCAGCGCGGCGGTCAGCGGCGGCTCCCCCGGATCGAGCCAGCGCGCGAGCATCTGGGAGGCCGTGGCGCCCGCCAGAATACCGCCCAGGAAGCGGAGGACGAGTTCCACGCTCACGGCCTTGCCTCGCGCCGCCCAATGCCGCCCCTCTGGCCACCGCCGGAACTGTGGAGCTGGGCCGTCGTAGAAAAGGGGCCGTGCCTCGTCGAACATGCTAGCACCGCTTTCAGCCGCCGGGCAATCGGGGCCCTAGAACGATTGACGCCTCCCACCGGGCCGCTTATCGTGCTTCCCAAGTAACAGCGGCCCCAGTCCGCCCGGAGGAGGACGGCCATGAGCAATCGGCCTCGCGCCCTCGGCCTGGTGCTGGCCACCGCCTGGTGGACCTTGGCCTGTGCGGGTGGTGCGCCGGCGGGCGTCCCATCCCGCGCCGCCACCCCGACTGCTGTCCCGCCGGCCGGGACGGCCGGCGCGGCGCCAGGGCCAACCACAGCCCCGCCTGCTCCCGAGCCGGTCCGGGTGGGCAGCACGGTGGGCGCCTCCGACGCCGGCTTCTTCATCGCCGACGAAAAAGGCTATTTCCGCGAGCAAGGGCTGAGCGTCGAGATCACCCCGTTCGCCTCGGCCACCGAGATCGTGGCGCCGCTGGGCAACAACCAGCTCGATGTCGGCGGCGGGGCGCCTTCCGCCGGGCTGGGCAACGCCATCGCGCGGGGCATCCCGCTGAAGATCGTCGCCGATAAGGGCAGCGCGCCGCCCGGGTTCGGCTACGCGGGCGTGCTGATCCGCCAAGAACTGTGGGACAGCGGCGCGATCCGCTCCGTCGCTGACATGCGCGGCCGGCGGCTAGGGATCAACTCGACCGCGGGCAACACGCTGGAAGCGGCGATGGACCGCTTGCTGCACGAGGCCAATCTGTCCACCGCCGACATCGAGCTGGTCTTGCTGCCGTTCAGCGACCAGCCGGGAGCCCTGGCCAACGGCGGCATCGACCTCGCTTTCCCCATCGAGCCGTTCGTCGCGTTCTCGGTCGAGCAAGGCGTGGCGCACCTGTTCCGCCGCGTCGACGAGTTCTACCCGGGCCAACAGATCGCGGTCGTGTTCTACGGCAAGGAGTTCGCCGAGCAGCGGCCCGAGATCGGCCGCCGCTTCATGCTGGCCTACCTGCGGGCTGCTCGCGACTACAACGACGCGTTTGCCAAGAACGACCCCGCCAAGCGGCGCGAGGTGGTCGATATTCTCGTGCGCAACACGCCGGTCAAGGACCCGGCGGTCTACGACAAGATGGCTATGCCCGGTATCGCGCCGGACGGCCGTGTGAACCTCCAGTCGCTGGAGATGGACCAGGAGTACTACCTCCGTGTGGGCAAGCAGCAGCAAGCGGTGGACTACCGCCAGGTGGTAGATATGAGCTTTGCCGACTGGGCTACCCAGCAGCTGGGCCCCTATCGCTAGCGCCGCGCCTCACCTTTCCTCGGCCCCCGCCGGCCGCGCCGGGCCGGCAGCCCGGCGCCCGCTGAGAACGCTCGGCGGGCCAAGTACCAGCGCGGCCTCGCGCAGCGTGCGCGCAGTGAGCACCTCTAGCCCCACCTCGTGGGGCAACGCGCCGGGCGAGCGTGGTACCAGCGCGCGTGTGAAGCCGAGTTGGGCGGCCTCGCGCAGGCGCCGCTCCAGCTGGGCCACGCCTCGGATCTCACCCGACAGCCCGACTTCGCCGATGACGACCAGCTGGGAGTCGAGGGGCGTGTCCTGATAGCTCGAGAGAATGGCCAGCGCCATCGCCAGGTCGGCCGCGGGCTCCTCGACGCGTAGCCCGCCGATCACATTGACATAGATGTCCTGGTCGTACAGGGGCACGTTCAGCCGTTTGGCCAGCACGGCGGATACCAGCAGCAGGCGGTTGGCGTCGATGCCATTGCTGGTACGCCGTGGCACGGCCAGCGCGCTACGCGATACCAGCGCCTGCACCTCCAACAGCAGCGGCCGCGTACCCTCCAGAGTCACTGCCACGGCGGAGCCACTGGCCCCCTCGACACGCTCCGCGAGGAACGCCTGCGAGGGGTTGCTGATCTCCACCAGGCCCTCGCCGCGCATCTCGAACACGCCGACCTCGTGGGTGGAGCCGAAACGGTTCTTCACGCCGCGCAGCAGCCGGTACGCCTGGAGCCGCTCGCCCTCCAGGTACAGGACGCAGTCGACCATGTGCTCCAACACCTTCGGGCCAGCGATCACGCCTTCCTTGGTCACGTGCCCGACGAGAAACACGGCGGTGCCCGTGGTCTTGGCGAGCCGCATCAGCTTGAGGGTGCACTCGCGCAGCTGCCCGACGCTACCCGGGGCGGCCGGCAACTCAGGGTCGTATACGCTCTGGATGGAGTCCACGATCAGCAGCGCGGCGGCAAGACGCGTCGTGGCCTCGGTGATGCGGGCAAGGTCCGTCTCGCACAAGTAGTACAGCTGCTCGGCGCGATGGCCGAGCCGGCGGGCGCGCAGGCCGATCTGGCCGAGCGACTCCTCGCCGGACACGTACAGGACAGGCTGGCCCTGGGCGGCCAGCGCCTCAGAGAGCTGCATCAGCAGCGTGCTCTTGCCCACCCCGGGATCGCCCCCCACCAGCACCAGCGAGCCGGGCACGATGCCGCCGCCGAGCACCCGGCTCACCTCCGGCAGCGGCACGGGCAGGCGCTGGAGGTCCGCGACGGGGATCTCGCTCACGCGGCGGGGCCGCGCGCTGTCGGGCGGCGAGCCGGGGCGCCGCGCCACGGGCGCCTCGACGGTCTCGACGTAGGTGTTCCACTCGCCGCAGTCGGGGCAGCGGCCCTGCCATTTGGGCGCCCGCGCGCCGCACTGTTGGCACTGATAGACGATGCGCGACTTGGTAGCCACCCGTTCCCGTCCGTTCGCGATGCTCGCCTGCGGAGAACACGGGAGGGGCTCCGGCCGCACCGGAGCCCCTCGCTCCCGCTAGTCGCCCGGCGGCGGTTAGGCCGTCTCGACCAGCGCCTGCTGCTCGCCGACAGGGGTCATGGTCAACTCGTCGCCAGCGCGGTCGATCAGCACCGTGTCGCCGCTCTTGATCTTGCCCTGGAGCAGCATCTCGGCCAGCGGGTCCTCGACCAGGTTCTGGATGGCGCGGCGCATCGGGCGCGCGCCGAACACCGGGTCGAAGCCCTTCTCCAGCAGCAGGTCCTTCGCCGCCAGGGTGACCTCCAGCTTGATCTGCTGCTCGGTCAGCTCGCCGCGCACGCGGTTGAGCATGAGGTCAACGATCTGGCGCACGTCGTCGCGGTTGAGCGAGCGGAAGACGATCGTAGCGTCGATGCGGTTCAGGAACTCGGGCTTGAAGAGATTCTTCATCTCGCCAAGCACCTTCTCCTTCATCCGCTGGTACTGCTCCTCCTCGGTCTTGGCCTCGTCGCGCGGGACGTTGAAGCCCAACGCGCCCTGGCGGCGGATCAGTTCGGCACCGACGTTGGAGGTCATGATGACGATCGTGTTGCGGAAGTCCACGCGGCGGCCCTTGGCATCGGTCAGACGGCCGTCGTCGAGGATCTGCAACAAGATGTTGAACACCTCGGGATGCGCCTTCTCGATCTCGTCGAGCAGGATCACCGAGTAGCTCTTGCGGCGCACGGCCTCGGTGAGCTGGCCGCCCTCGTCGAAGCCCACGTAGCCCGGCGGCGCGCCGACCAGCCGCGCCACCGAGTGCCGCTCCATGAACTCCGACATGTCGATGCGGATCAGCGTCTCCTCGCTGCCGAACATGAACTCGGCCAGCGCGCGGGCCAGCTCGGTCTTGCCCACACCGGTGGGGCCGAGGAAGATGAACGAGCCGATGGGCCGGCGCGGGTCCTTGAGGCCGGCGCGGGCGCGGCGCACGGCCCGCGCGATCACCGAGATGGCCTCCTCCTGCCCGATCACGCGCGCGCGCAGCGCCTCCTCCATCTGCAACAGCCGCTGCGACTCCTCCTGCGCGATGCGCATCACCGGGATGCCGGTCCACATCGACACCACGTGGGCGACATCCTCGGCGGTGACCACGGGCTTCTCGGCGCTTTGCTGCGACTGCCAGCCGCTCTCGAGTTTCTCGATGCGCGAGCGCAGCTTCGCCTCGCGGTCGCGCAGCTCGGCGGCCAGCTCGTACTGCTGCGCCGAGATGGCGGCCTCTTTCTCCGACTGCACCGACTCCAGCCCGCGCATGGCGTCGCGCAGCGACGGCGGGGTGGAGGCGCGCTGCATGCGCACGCGCGACGCCGCCTCGTCGATCAGGTCGATCGCCTTGTCGGGCAGGAAGCGGTCGGGCACGTAGCGGCTGGCCAGCTCGGCGGCCGCCTTGATCGCCTCGTCGGAGATCTCCAGGCGGTGATGCTGCTCGTAGCGCTCCTTGATGCCGCGCAGGATCTCGATCGTCTCCTCGACCGACGGCTCCTCGACCAGCACCGGTTGGAACCGCCGCTCCAGCGCCGCGTCGCGCTCGATGTACTTGCGGTACTCGTCGAGGGTGGTGGCGCCGATGGTTTGCAGCTCGCCGCGGGCGAGGCTGGGCTTGAGGATGTTGGCGGCATCGACCGCGCCCTCGGCCGCGCCGGCGCCGACCAGCGTGTGCAGCTCGTCGATGAATAGGATGCAGTTGCCGCTGTTCTTGACTTCCTCGATGATCTTCTTCAGGCGCTCCTCGAACTCGCCGCGGTACTTCGTGCCCGCGACCAGCGAGCCGATGTCGAGGGTGAGCAGGCGCTTGCCCATCAGCGTCTCGGGCACGTCGCCCGCGGCGATGCGCTGGGCGAGCCCCTCGACGATGGCCGTCTTGCCCACCCCGGGCTCGCCGATCAGCGCCGGGTTGTTCTTGGTGCGGCGCGAGAGGATCTGGATCACGCGCTCGATCTCGCGCTCGCGCCCGATGACAGGATCGAGCTTGTTCGCCCGGGCGGCCGCCGTCAGGTCCATGCCGAGCTGGTCGATCACCGGCGTCTTGCTGGTGTGGCGGGCCTCCTGCTGCGAGTACGCCGCCGACTGGTTCAGCACGTAGATGACCTGATTGCGGACCTTGTCGAGGCTCACGCCGAGCGACTCGAGCACCCCGGCCGCGATGCCCTCGCCCTCGCGGACCAGGCCCAGCAGCAGGTGCTCGGTGCCGATGTAGTGGTGGTTGAGGCGGCGCGCCTCATCCACCGAGAGCTCGATCACCTTCTTCGCGCGCGGCGTGAGCCCGATATCGCCGGTGACCGTGCGGTCGCCCCGGCCGATGATGAACTCGACGGCGCTGCGGACCTTGTTCAGGTCCACGCCCAGATTGGCCAGCACCTTGGCGGCCACGCCCTCGCCTTCGCGGACGAGCCCCAGGAGCAAGTGCTCCGTGCCGATGTAGTTGTGGTTGAAGCGCTGCGCCTCTTCCTGGGCCAGTTGCAGCACCTTGCGAGCACGCTCGGTGAACTTGTCGAAACGGTCTGGCATGGGACTCTCCGCAGTGTCGGCTCACGAACCGGTATGCACATTATACCGGGCCGCCGGCGATTTGCCGTACGGTGGCTAGGGGAGGAAAGACACGCAGGCGCTCAGGCCTGCACGGAGGCGCGGTGCGAGGGGTTCGGCCCCGCGTCGTGCTCGGCCGCGCTCGCGCCCGCCGTGGGTGGCCGCTCCGCGCCTTCGGTCGCCCCCGCCTCCGACGCCGTCTCGGCACGACCGGGCAGGTGCCGCAGCCCGGCCACCTCGCCGAGCGTGGCGCCCGTCGGCCCCTGGGTCGTGTACACGGCTGGGTAGCTCTCCTGCTCCTCCTCCTGGGCCTGCCGCAGGCTCAACCCCAGCCGGTGCCGCTGCGCGTCGATCCGAATGATCCGCAGCAGCACCTCATCGCCTTCTTTCAGTACGCTTTTCGGATGCGTGACCCGCTCCTCGGACAACTCCGAGATGTGGATCAACCCCTCGACGCCCTCGTCGATCTCCGCGAACGCGCCGAACGGTGCCAGCTTGGTGATCCGCCCCTTGACCACCTGCCCAATATGGTACCGCTCCGCCACGCGCGTCCAGGGCTCCGCCTGCAGGCGCTTCAGGCTCAAGGCGATCTTCTTCTTCTCGCGGTCGATCCCGACCACGTACACCTCGACCTCGTCGCCCACCTTCAGCACCTGGCTGGGGTGCGTCACCTGCCCCCAGCTCAGCTCGCTGACGTGGATCAGCCCGTCGGCCCCGCCGAGGTCGACGAACGCGCCGAAGTCGCACAGGCTGGTCACCCGCCCCGTCCGGATGTCGCCCTCCTGCAACTCCTCCAGCAGGCGATCCTTCTCGCGCTGGCGCCGCTCCTGCACCGCCGCGCGCTCCGACAGGATCAGCCGGTTGCGCCGGCGGTTCATCTCGATCACCTTCAGCAGCAAGCGGCGCCCGTGCATCGTGGCCAAGCGGCTCTCGATCGCCTCATCGGGCGCGCTGCCACGCTTGAGATCCACGATCTGCGACAGCGGCACGAAGCCGCGGACCCCGTGAACGTTGACGATCAGGCCGCCCTTGTTGTGGTCGATCACCTCGGCCTCGATCGTCTCCCCCTCCTCGAAGATTTTCTGCAGCACGCGCCAGCCGCGCTCCGCCTGCGCCTTGGTCAGCGAGAGGATGACATGTCCCTCGGGGTCTTCCGGCTGGAGGACGTAGGCGACGACCTGATCTCCCACCTTCAACACGCGCGTGGGGTCGTCGCCCGGGGCGCCCACTTCCCGAGCGGGGACGATCGCCTCCGATTTGGCGCCGATATCGACCAGCACCTCCTCGCGGTCTACGTGGACCACGACCCCATCGACGATGTCGCCGCGGCGCAGGCTCAAGTAGCCGGTAGGGTGGCTGTCCAGCCAGCTCGCCAGGCCCTGCTCGGCCTCCTGCGTGGGGTCGCGCGTCTCGTCCTCGTGCTGGCCGTCGATCATGGCGATGCCCCCCATACAGGAGCCAATAGTGCCTGGATTATACGGCCTGCTGCCAGGCAGCGGCAATGCGCGTGGCCCCGGCCCGTGCCCGTTATCCGGGGCGTCCGCCGGCGCGACCAGCGCAGCGGCGTTCCCGCACCCGACTGCGGGTGCCGTATCCTGGAGCGGTGGTGGCCATCGGTGGGCCACACGGCGATTCGGCGCGATGGAGGGGGCAGGCGGTGAGCCCGCTGCGGGTGCTACTGGCCGGCGGTGGCTCGGGCGGCTCCGCCACGCCCGTGCTGGCCGTCGGCCTGGCGCTGCGCGCACGACGCCCCGATACCCTGTTCTTGTTCGTCGGCACGGCCGCCGGCCCGGAGCACGCGCTAGCCGAGGCGGCCGCGATTCCCTTCGCGGCCGTCGCCGCGGGTAAGCTGCGCCGCTACTGGGACTGGCGGAACCTAGTGGACATCGGGCGGGTGCCGCTCGGCGTGCTGCAGGCCAGCCGGCTGGTGCGCGCGTTCCGCCCGCACGTGGCCTTCGGAGCCGGGGGGTTTGCCAGCGTGCCGCCGCTCCTGGCCGCGGCGCTGGCCGGGGTGCCCGTGCTGATCCACCAGCAGGACGTGGTGCCCGGGCTCGCCAACCGCCTGCTCACCCCCTGCGCACGCCGCATCAGCGTGACCTTCCCCGACTCGCGGCGCCACTTTCCTGCGCGGCGCACCGTCGTGCGGGGCAACCCCGTGCGTCCTGGTATTCTCACGGGCGACCCTGAGCGGGCGCGGGCACGGTTCGGGCTGGAGCCGCAGACGCCGACCCTCCTGGTCACCGGCGGGGGGACCGGCGCGCTGGAGCTGAATCGCCGCGTGGCCGCCGCCGTGCCGTTGCTCACCGCCTTCTGCCAGGTGCTGCACCTTACCGGCCGCGGCCGGGCAGTACCGCCCGCGTGCGCACACCCGCGCTACCACGCCTATGAGTTCCTTGTCGACGAGATGGCGGACGCGCTGGCCGTGGCCGATCTCGTGATCAGCCGCGCCGGCCTCGGGGCTATCAGCGAGCTGGCCGCGCTGGGCAAGCCGATGGTGCTGGTGCCCCTGCCGGGCTCGCACCAGCTCGCCAACGCGCGCGCGGTGGCCCGGGCGGGCGCGGCGCGGGTCGTCGACCAAGCCGCCCTCACGCCCGAGCGCCTGACCGGGCTCGTGCGCGAGCTGCTGGACGACGCGCCGGGCCGCGCGGCGCTCGGTGCGGCGGCCCGCCGGCTGCTACCGGCCGACGCGGCCGAGCGCTTGGCCGCTGACCTGCTGCAGCTGGCCGGCGGCGCGCCCGTCACAACGGTGGCGCGAGCTGGCGGGTGAGCGCGTCGGCCCGGCGCACCGGCTCGGGCAAGCGGTGACCGCGGCAGCAGGCCAGCACGAGCGCCACGGCGGTCTCCAGGCTCACGCGGTGGCCCACCGAGACGAACAGCGGGCGCGCCCGCGGCCGCGTGCGAACCACCGCGCCGATCACCTCGTCGCCGTCGCGCAGCGGCGTCCAGGCGCCCGCCACGGGCGGCGGCTCCTCGTAGGCGCCAACCAAGCGCGACTTGGCGCAGCCGATCGCCGGCCGGTCGAGCAGCACCCCTAGGTGGCAGGCGATGCCGAACCGCCGCGGATGTGCTCGCCCCTGGCCATCGACGAGCAGCAGGTCGGGCGCGACCGGCAGCTGCTCCAGAGCGCGCAGGATGGCGGGCGCCTCGCGGAACGATAGCAGCCCCGGGATATACGGGTAACGGACCGGCTCCTCGATGGCGTGCGCGGCCAGCGGCACGAGGTCGGGGAAGCCGAGCAGCACCGCCGCGGCGCGCGCCATCCGCCCGTCGGCG
Source organism: Chloroflexota bacterium (assembly GCA_035294645.1). GTDB lineage: Bacteria > Chloroflexota > UBA6077 > UBA6077 > JAJPHF01 > JADGHJ01. The sequence goes on along the minus strand of DATGKN010000151.1, from coordinate 7,432 downwards.
CGTCGAGGGAAGGCGACATCCACCCCCGCCACACGGTGGACCTCGCCGAGCCGGTCGCGCGTCTCCACCAGCGCGGCGAGCTGCCGCTGCACCGCCCTGGCCGCGGCGGGCGCGAGGTCCCAGGCGTGCAGGGGGCGCGCGGCCAGCGGCGGGGCGCTCATGGAGCCCCCGGCGCGGTGGGCAGCAGGCGGCGCTCAGGCGGCTCGCCGGGGGCACGCGGGGGCCAGTAGCGGGTGTACCACTCCGTGCTGAGCAGCTCCAGGACGTCGCCCTCCGGCAGCGTGAGCCAAGGATGCTGCGCGGGCACCTGGGTGCGATGAGCGCGGATTGCCCGCCAGCGCGTGGCCGCGTGGGACGCGACATCGAGCGGGAGCTCGGCCAGACAGTCGGGCACGCCGATCCAGGCCAGCCGTGGTCCGTAGCGGTCGGGCACGCCCCGAGCCCGGCAACGCTCGGAGATGGTCCGATACCAGCGCCGCGGCGGCGCGCAGTAGTACAGCCGCGCGCCCTCGAGCAGCCCCGCGGCACGCGCGTCGGCGAACGCCTGCTTGGTCCAGCGGTGCACCATCACGTGGTCGGAGTGCCCGTAGACGCCCTCCGGCCCGAACGTGAGCACGGCGGCGGGCCGCTCGGCGGCCAGGATCTCGGCCACGCGCGCCACGCCCTCGGGAAACGGCACGGCGTCGGCGAGCGTCCCGTCCTGGTAGTCGAGCCAGTAGATCGTGGCGATCCCCAAGATCGCGGCCGCGGCCTCCAGCTCGCGCGTGCGCACCGTCCCCAGCGTCGCGGGGGTGGCGAGCGCGGGCTCGGCGATCTCGCCGGCCTCGCCGCGCGTGGCGCACACGAGCACGACCCGCGTGCCCGCAGCGGCGTGGAGCGCCAGCGCCCCGCCGCAGAGAAACGCCTCGTCGTCGGGATGGGCGAACACCGCCACCAGCGTCTGTGTGTCCATCTCGTACCTCGTGTCTCGGCTCGCCGGGGGCGCGGCTCAGGCCACGTCTAGCGGCTGCGCTCGCGCCCGCAGCCAGCCAGCCAGCGCCTTGGCGTCCCTGCGCGCCAGGTGCGTCGCCACTGCCGGCATCTCGGCCGGCTCCAACGCGATCGCGAGCCCATGGCGGCGCAGCCACAGCACCGCAGCAGCCACCGCCAGCGCCTCGTTCGCCGCGTGGAACGGGCGCGCTGCCACTAAGCCGATGGCGATATGTGCCGCCCGCTCGAACAGGCCGTCCTCGGGGCTATCGGCCGCCGCGAGCGCCGCCTGCAAGGCCACCACATCGCGCACCCCCGGTGGCCCGCCGAGTCGTGCCACGAGCTGGGCATGCAGATACAGCAGCGTTGCCGGATCGAGCTGCTCCACGCCTAGCTCGCCGGGCCCCCACGGCCGGGCTCGACGCCCGTAGGCGGGGAGAGGGGCGCGCAGGACGCTTGCTGGAGAGCGGCGAGCGCCGGGCCGTAGGCGTCCAGAAACGCCGCGATCTCGCGGAGGTACTCGCTGCGCAGGCCCAGCCGCGCGCGCCGCGCCATGGGCCATAGGAGCAGGGCGCCGGTAGCGGCATCGTGCTCCCACAGCACGTAGTCGCCCTCGGCGAGCCCGGCCGCGCGCGCCAGCGCCGCGGGCACCCCCACCGCCAGCGTACGGCCCGTCTGGAACAGCTTGCGGATCAGCAAAGGAGTCCCCGGTCTCTCCTGCTGCATGGTACGCTACAAGGCGCCCGGCACGCTGCCGGCGATGAGGAATGGAGTCGGCGTGGCTATGGATCTGCGCGCGTACATCCGCGACATTCCCGACTTTCCCGTGCCTGGGGTGGTGTTCAAGGATATTACGCCGTTGCTGGGCTGCGGGCCCGCCTTCCACACGGCCATCGACGAGCTGGCTGCGCGTGTCCGCCCGTACACCGCCGATGTGGTAGTGGCCATGGAGTCGCGCGGCTTCCTGTTCGCCGCGCCGCTCGCGTACAAACTCAACCTCGGCTTCGTGCCCGTGCGCAAGCAGGGCAAGCTGCCGGCCGAGGCGCTGAGCGTGGAGTACGCGCTGGAGTACGGCAAGGCCGTGGTAGAGATCCACCGCGACGCCATCTTGGCGGGCCAGCGTGTGCTGATCGTCGATGACGTGCTGGCGACCGGGGGCACCGCCTCGGCGGCAGTGGCGCTCATCGAGCAGCTCGGCGGCCAGGTCGCAGCGCTCGCGTTCATCATCGAGCTGACGTTCCTCAAGGGCCGCGAGCGCCTGGCCAACTACCCGCTGGTGAGCATCATCCCGTACTAGGCCGCGCGCGGCGACTACCCCACCGTGGAGCGGCGCCCCGGTCGGCGGCGCCAGTGGCTCGCAGCGGGCACCAGCACCTTGGGCGCCGGGGCGGCGGGCTGCTCGGCCAGCCGCAGGCCGAGCACCCGGGCGATCGTCTCGGTGAGCACCTGGCAGGAGACGGGTTTGGGCAGGTAGGCAGCCACGCCGATCTCGTCGAGCAGTCGGCGCACGGCCGCCGGCGCCACTCCCGAGAGGACGACCACCGGCACAGGGCGCACCGGTCGCTCGCGGCGCAGCCGCAGCAGCACCTGGAAGCCGTCTAGCCTGCGCAGCGCCGTGTCCAGCACCAGCACGTCCGGCGGTGCGGCGCGCAGCGCGGCGAGTACTGCCGGTCCGTCGGTGACCTCCCGGACCTCGTGGCCTGCGGCCTCCAGGCAGGGGCGCAGCGGCCCCCGGGTGTGTGCTGACTGGGGATCCGTGGCCAGCAGCACGCGCGCCATGTATCCTCTCCCTCGCCCGCTGCCGCGAAGTCTAGCCTGCCGCGCGCGTTGTGTCAAATGGGCTACCATGCGCCCTGCCGCCGCGCCAGCCGCTGGGCCGAGCGGTAGTGTACACTCCCGTAGACGCCACCTCCGACCTGGCTGCAAGGATATTCGGGATGAGCACATCGCCTCCATCCGCCGACCAGCGCGCGGTCCGGCTGGCGAAGCTGGCACGCTGGCGCGCGGCGGGCGTGGACCCCTACCCCTACCGCTTCACCCGTACCCACGAGGCGGCCGAGCTGCAAGCGCGGTTCGATGCCCTGGCCGGCCAGGAGGTGGCGGTGGCCGGGCGCCTGGTGGGCGGCCGCCGCGATATGGGCAAGGCCGTCTTCGTGCATCTCCAGGACGGCTCGGGCCGCATCCAGCTGTTCGCCCGCGCTAACGTGCTCGGGGACGACCAGCTGGCCTGGTTCAAGGAGCTGGACACCGGCGACTTCGTCGGCGCGCGCGGGACGCTGATGCGGACGCGCACCGGCGAGGTCAGCGTGGAAGTGCGCGAGTTCGTGCTGCTGGCCAAGGGACTGCGGCCCCTGCCCGAGAAGTGGCACGGGCTCACCGACGAGGAGAAGCGCTACCGCCAGCGCTACCTCGACCTGATCAGCAACCCGGCGGTCCGCGAGACGTTCCTGATCCGCAGCCGCATGATCCAGGCGATCCGCGCCTGGCTCACCGCGCGCGGCTTCGTCGAGGTGGAGACGCCCGTGCTCCAGCCGATCCCCGGCGGCGGCGCGGCGCGGCCGTTCGTCACCTACTACAACGCGCTCGACCGCACGCTGTACCTGCGCATCGCCCTCGAGCTGTACCTCAAGCGCTGTGTGATCGGCGGGTTCGAGCGCGTGTTCGAGATCGGCCGCAACTTTCGCAACGAGGGGCTGTCGCGCAAGCACAACCCCGAGTTCACCATGATGGAGCTGTACCAGGCCTACGCCGACTACCACGACATCATGGCCCTGGTCGAACAGCTCGTTCCCGCCGTGGCCGCCGAGGTGCTGGGCACAACCACGCTGCAGTACGGCGAGCACCGCATCGAGCTGGCGCCGCCGTGGCCGCGCGTGACGCTGCGCGAGGCGATCCGCGCCCGCACGGGCGTCGACTTCGTGGCCTTGTCCGACGACACCGCGCTCCGCGAGGCGGCGCGGCGGGCCGGGCTGGCGGTCGCGCCGGACTGGTCGCGCGGCAAGGTGATCGACGAGCTGCTGAGCGGCTTCGTCGAGCCGACGCTCATCCAGCCCACGTTCCTGATCGACTACCCGGTCGAGCTGTCGCCGCTGGCCAAGCGCAAGCGCGACGACCCGACGCTCGTCGAGCGCTTCGAGTGTTTCATCGGCGGCATGGAGGTAGGCAACGCCTTCTCGGAGCTGAACGACCCGCTCGACCAGCGCGAGCGGTTCGAGGCGCAGGCGCGCGCGCGCCAGGCGGGCGACGAGGAAGCGCAGCCGATGGACGAGGACTTCCTGGAGGCGCTAGAGTACGGCATGCCGCCCACCGGTGGGCTGGGCCTGGGGATCGACCGGCTGGCGATGCTGTTCACCAACCAGCCGTCGATCCGCGAGGTGATCCTGTTTCCGCAGCTGCGCACCCTCGGCGCGCCGGGCGAGGCGCGCCCGCCCGTGCCGACTGCCGACCTGCGCCACGCGGATAGCTGAGCCATGCTGAGTTTGCAGTTCATTCGCGAGCACCCGGACCGCGTGCGCGCCGGCGTGCGCGCCAAGGGCGCCGATGCCCCGGTCGACGAGATCCTGCGGCTGGACGCCGAGTGGCGGGCCGCGCAGGCCGAGCTGCAGGAGCAGCAGACCCTCCGCAACCAGATCCAGGCCGAGCTGAACGCCGCCAACCAGGCCCGCGACGCGGCGGCGCGCGCCGCCGCCATCGAGCGCATGAAGCCCTGCTCGGCGCGCATCAAAGAGCTGGAGCCGCGCGTCGACGCCCTGCGGCGCGAGCTGGACGCGCTGTTGCCACTGGTGCCCAACCTGCCGCACAGCAGCGTCCCCGTCGGTCCGGACGAGCGGCACAACGTGGTCGTGCGCCGCTGGGGCGAGCCGCGGCCGTTCGACTTCCCCCCGCGCCACCATGCCGACATCGGCGAGGAGCTGGGCATCCTCGACTTCCAGCGCGCCGCCAAGCTGTCGGGCGCGCGGTTCGCCGTGCTGCGCGGCGCGGGCGCGCTGCTGTCGCGGGCGCTGATCACCTTCATGCTCGACCTGCACATCCGCGAGCACGGCTACCAGGAGGTGTACCCGCCGTACCTGGTCAAGCCGGCCACCATGTTCGGCACGGGCCAGCTGCCCAAGTTCGCGGCCGACATGTACCGCACCGAGGCCACCGAGGAGCAGGAGGCGCTATACCTAATCCCCACCGCCGAGGTGCCGGTGACCAACCTGCACGCCGACGAGATCCTGGAGCCCGGCACGCTCCCGCTGTACTACGTCGCCTACAGCGCCTGCTTCCGCCGCGAGGCGGGCGCCGCCGGCCGCGAGACGCGCGGGCTGATCCGCGTGCACCAGTTCGACAAGGTGGAGCTGGTGAAGATCGTGGAGCCCGAGACGAGCTACGACGAGCTGGAGCGGCTGGTGCGCGACGCCGAGCGCGTGCTGGAGCGGCTGGAGCTGCCGTACCAGACGAAGCTGCTGTGCACGGGCGACATGAGCTTCGCCTCGGCGAAGACGTACGATCCCGAGGTCTGGATGCCGGGCCTGGGCCGCTACGTGGAGGTCTCCTCGTGCAGTAACTTCGAGGACTTCCAGGCGCGGCGCATGGGGCTGCAATACCGCCCGGCGCCCGGCGAGCGCGCGCGCTACGCCCACACGCTCAACGGGTCGGGCCTGGCCGTCGGGCGCACCATCGCGGCCATTCTGGAGAACTACCAGCAGGCGGACGGCACGGTGGTGGTCCCCAGGGCGCTGCGCCCGTACATGGGCGGCCTGGAGCGCATCGAGCGGCCCTGGTAGCCGCACGCTCACCGGGCCGTGGCGCCCTAGGTGCCACGGCCGCCGCTGCCGCACAGCACCCGCGGGCACCCCTCCGGACTAGGGGCCGCGCGCAGCTCCAGCTCGACGCGCGCGAACTCCTCGTCTAGCGGCCGCTGCTCGCTCATGACGCCCCCCAGGAGCTAACCACAGGCGACCAGGGGGACCCGGAGCGGGGGCGAGCGACTCGGGGGGCCCTCATCTAGGAATACGAGGAGGGTTACAGCCCGCGGCGTGCGCGAATCACTGCGCCCGCAGGCCGCGCCCTGCTATGCTCAAGGGCGAATCGAGCCGGTCGATGCACTCGCTGTGGGCCGCCACTGCCGGCCCGCCAGACGGGAGGTCGCAGCCGTATGTGTCGCCGAGCGAGCTTCCGGCGCGCGCTGGTCGTGTTGCTTGTGGTGTGCGGGCTGCTGACCACGCTCGGCCCGCCCGCGCTCGCGGCGCCCGTGGGACAAGCGCTCCCACCGGGACCATTCGTCCCCCCTCAAGGACCGTGGGTGTACCCGCAGCCGCCCGTGGCGCCCATGATCCCCATCGTACCTCTCCCGCTGCCCAGCGATCCCTTGCTGCCGCTGCCCGGCGTGCGCGAGGCGTTGCAGGCCACGGGGGCTAGCCAAGACCCTATCACCCAGGCGCTCGTCCCGCTGCGCGAGGCGTACCTGCTACTGTTGGACGAGTACATCGACCCGCTCCTGCCCGGCAACCTGGTCAACGCCGCGCAGCAGCGGCTCACCGAGCTGCTGGCCGAGCGCGGGGTGACCGCCCCCGATCCCGCGACGTTCGGCTCCCCGCCGCCGGTAGTGGAGCGCGCGAGCAACTGGCACTGGCTCGCCACGCGGCTCACCGCCCTCGCCACGCAGTACAGCGACAAGGTGTCGGCGCGCGAGCTGGCCCAGGCGGCCATCGCGGCCATGGCCAATAGCGTCAATGACAGCCACACCCAGTTCCTCTCGCCCAAGGAGTACCAGGAGCACCTAGCTTGGACGCGCGGCGAGCTCCGCTACGGTGGCGTGGGCATTCGCCTGCGCGGCCCGGAGCCGACCGTGGCCCAGGTATTTCCCAACTCCCCGGCCGCCAACGCAGGGCTGCAAGTCGGCGATGTTCTCGTGGCGGTCAACGATCAGCCGGTGGCGGGGCTCAAGCTCGACGAGATCGTGACGCGCGTGCGTGGCCCCGAGGGCACGGCGGTGAAGCTGCGGGTACGCCGCGCGGCCACCGGCGAGGAGCAGGAGTTCACCCTGACGCGCGCGCAGGTCAGCGTGCCGTTCGTGGAGAGCCGCGTCCAGGGCGACATGGGCTATGTGATACTGCGGGGCTTCCCGGAGCCCTCCATCGTGGAGGCCGTCGAGCGCGCGGTGACTACCTTGCAGGGGCAAGGGGTGCGCGGGCTGGTCCTCGACCTGCGCGGCAACGCGGGCGGGCGGCTCGATGTGGGCACCCAGCTGCTCGGCCGCTTCGTCGGCGACGGGGTGGTCTACCAGATGGTCGATCGCCAGGGCCGCGGGCGCACCGAGCGCCTGCGCGGCACGACACCGATCGTCACGGTGCCGCTGGCCGTGCTGGTCGACGACGGCACCGCCTCCATGGGCGAGCTGTTCGCCGCGACCATCCAGGAACGCGGGGCCGGTCGCCTCACCGGCACCACTACCGCCGGCAGCGTGTCGGCCAGCGTG
>DATGKN010000150.1:0-20771 GCA_035294645.1 Chloroflexota bacterium | reverse complement strand
CCGCCTGGTGCCGGCGGGGGAGATCCAGCGCGCGGTGTGGGCCGGCGGGGCGAGCCACGTGGAGGTCGTGCGCTGCGGGTGGGTGCCCGACTTCGCGCCGCGCTGGGTGCTCGGGGCGTTCCAGCGGCTGGAGGCCGCGCTGGAGGCCACGCCCGTGGTCAAGCAGTTCGCGGCGCACAACGTCGTGGTCGCCTGGCGCTGAGCCGGCGCCGCGCTTGACGGCGGCGCCCGTGCCGCCTACGATGGCCCTACCACCGGCGGTGCAGGGCCTGGCGCGCCGCCGCGCCGGGCCGAGGAGGGGTCGATGGATCGTTGCTCGCTTGGTCACGCGGCGGCACGGCACCGTGTGCTGGCCAGCGGTGCCGCGCTGCTGCTCGCGCTCGCGGCTGGCCGCGCCGTGTCGGCCGTGCCCGCGCCCGTCAGTCCGGCACAGCAGCAGCTCGCCAACATTCAGCTTCCCCCGGGGTTCCGCATCAACCTGTTCGCGGAGGGGCTCGGCTACGCGCGCTTCGCCACGGTCAGCCCGCAGGGCTATCTGGTGGTGACCTCTTCTTCGCGCGCGGTGGCCGGCCAGGGCTGTTCCGGCGCGGACTGCGTGCCCAACGACGGCCGCGTGTTCATCCTGCCGGACCGCGACGGCGACGGCGTGGCCGATGAGGTGATCGTGTTCGCCGACGGGCTCGACCGCCCGCAGGGGCTCGCCTACTACCGCGGCGACCTCTACGTGGGCGAGTACGGCCGCGTGGTGCGGCTGCCCGATCGCGATGGCGACCTGCGCGCCGATGCCGTCGAGGTGGTGGTGGACCACTTGCCGACCAAGGCGACCTCGCCCACCGGCCACTGGCAGCGCAACATCGCTTTCGGGCCGGACGACAAGCTGTATGTCGGCGTGGGCTCATCGTGCAACGTCTGTATCGAGGAGGACCCGCGCAACGCCACGATCCTCCAGTACAACGCCGACGGCTCCGGCGAGCGCATCTTCGCCCGCGGCATCCGCAACCCGGTTGGGATCACCATCCACCCCGCCACGGGCGAGCTGTGGGCTACCAACAACGGCCGCGACCTGCTGGGCGACGACTTCCCGCCGGAGTTCGTGACCGTGGTGCGCGACGGCGACCACTTCGGCTGGCCGTTCTGCCACGTCGGGGTGCCGGACCCTGATTTCGCCTATCTCGGCGACTGCACGCAGACCCGAGCGCCGACGGCCTTCCTGCCCGCGCACAGCGCGCCGCTGGGCCTCACGTTCTACACCGGTCAGCAGTTCCCGGCGGAGTATCGCGGCGACCTGTTCGTCGCGCTGCACGGCTCCTGGAACCGCTCGCGGCCGCAGGGGTACAGCCTGGTGCGCTTCCCCATGCGCGACGGTGTCCCGGGCCCGATGGAGACGTTCGCCAGCGGCTGGCTGACCCCGGAGACACCCTGTGCCAACAACCCGGCCGATCTGGGCAACAATGTGCCCGTCTGCCGCGCCGATGTGTGGGGCCGCCCGGTGGCCCCGGTCGTCGGAGCAGACGGCGCGCTGTACCTCACCGACGATCGGCTGGGCGCCGTGTACCGCATCAGCTACGTCGGCGCGCCCTGAGCGCGCGGAGGAGGGGGACCGCATGACCGCGCAACCGACGCCCGCCGAGCGCGTGCGCACTATCGGCCAGGTGGTGCGCGCCGAGGTCGCGCGCCTGGTCGACGCGCTGCGCGCCGACCCGAGCCTGTGGGAGCGCCCCAGCGCCTGCGCCGGCTGGACGGTGGGCGATGTGGCGGCGCACATGGCCGAGAGCAATGATCGCTTCTTGCAGATCGTCAGCGCGGCGCTCGACGGGCAGCCGGTTCCCGACTTCAGCCCCCAGCAGCGCGCCGAGCGCCAGGCCGCGGTGAAGGCACGCGGCCGCGAGGCCGTGCTCGACCAGCTCGCGCGCTGCGCCAACGCCGTGTTCGATCGGCTGGAAGCGGCGTCGCCCGACGGGCTGGCGCGCACGGTCACCGTGCCAGCCGGCACGCTCACCCTTGCCCAAGTCGCGGGGCAGCGGCTCAGCGAGGTCGCGCTGCACAGCTGGGACATCCGCGTGGCAGCCGACCCCCGCGCGACCTTGGCGCCGGCCGCCGTGCCGCTGCTGCTCGACGGCGTGCTCGCCAGCGTCGGGCGCCTGGCGGGCAACCGCGTGCCGGCCGCCCGCACGCTCACCTACCGGCTGGAGCTGGGCGGTGAGGCCGGCGGGCCGGTGACCCTGACGCTCGCCGGCGGCCAGGCGAGCGCCGCGCGTGGGGCGCCCGCGCGGGCGGATGCCACCCTACATCTCCCTACCGAGGCCGCGATCCGGCTCCTGTGGGGCCGGCTGGACCTGGGGCGCGCGCTGGCCGACGGTACGGTCAGCGTGGAGGGCGACCGCGCGGCGGCGCTGCTCCTGGGCGAGATCTTCCGCGGCGTGTAGCGGGGCACGGCGATGGAGCGGGCGGAGACACTCGCGCGCCTGAAGCACGAGCTGGCGCTGGCCAGTCGCATCCTGGACGTGAGCGGCGCCACTAGCGCCTTCGGCCATATCAGCGTGCGGCTGCCGGGCGAGGACGCGTTCTTGATCCCCGCCGCGCGCGCCCCGGCGCTCGTGCGCCCCGAGGACATCGTGGTGGTCGGCCTCGACGGCCAGCGGCGCGAGGGCGAGGGGGCGCTGTTCGTGGAGACGCCGATCCACGCCGCCGCCTACCGCTTGCGGCCCGAGGTGCAGAGCGTGGCCCACACCCACTCCGAGTGGGCCATCGTAGTGGGCCTGGCGGACGAGCCGATGTACCCGGTGCACATGACGGCCTATCGCTACTTCGACGGCGTGCCGGTGCACCCCGAGGGGCGCATGCTCACCAACCGCGCGATGGCCGAGGCGGCGATCCACGCCATGGCGGGCCGCAACGCCGTGCTGCTGAAGTGGCACGGGGCGATCGTCGTCGGGCCGACGCTGCCCTGGACGTGTCTCGGCGCGGTGCTGCTAGAGTACAACGCGCGGCTGCTGGCGCGCGCCCGCCAGATGGGGATTGCCCCCGCGCCGTTCCCGCGCGAGCACGCGCTGGAGATGCTCGCCGCCTACGAGGGCCACGAGGGTACGCTGGCGTATCATCGAGAGTGGGACTACTGGGTCGAGCGGGTGCGGCGCGCGCAGGGCGGCGAGCTGTTCGCCCTGCACGGCGCCTACCAGCCCGCGGCGCCACGCAACCTGCGGCCGGATTAGCCCGCTATCTACAGGCGTGCTCCGCGTTCCAAGACACGGGGCCGGGAGGACGACGATGGTCACGGTGCTCACCCGCCCGAGCAGCGAGTTCCTCGCGCTGCTGCACGCCGACATGGAGCTCCCGCACAACCGCTATCTGAACTCGCCCCTGCTGCAGGCGATCGACGCGGGCGTGCTGCCGCGGGAGGCGATCAAGGACTTCGCGCTCTGGCGCTGGCCGTTCCAGGCGCACGCCGACCTGGCGATGATGCTGGCGCACAGCTCGTTTCTCGAGGCGCGCGACGCCGCCCATCTGCTGAGCAACGCCTACGACGAGATCCTGCGCCCCAAAGGCGAGGGCGACCATCCGTCGCTCTGGTGGCGGTTCGCGCGCGCCTGCGGCGCTACCGACGAGGAGCTGCATGCCGCCGCGGCCCACCCGTTGCCGGAAGTAGCGGGGTTCCCCAACACGCTGCGCGAGTTCGCCACCCGCAGCGCCGAGGAGGGCCTGGCGGCCTGGTACGCCGACGAGGAGCAGCTGCCCGAGGCGCTCGGCGGGCTCGGCTACGCGCTGCGCAAGCGCTACGGCTACCGCGACGAGGCGATCGAGTACTTCCTGGAGCACGTGCGGGCCGATGTGGGGCACAGCGACGCCACCGAGGAGCTGCTGCTGCGCTACTGCGACACGCCCGAGCGGCAGTATCGCGCGCGGCGGGCGGCGAACGTGACGCTGTGGGCGTGGCTGGAGATGCACGCCGGCATCCTGCGCGCCCTGCGGCGCAAGTACGGCTTCTAGCCGTGGCGTACGGTTATCGCGATCGGTGGATCGACCTCCCCGGCGGCGCGCTGCACGCGGTGGAGTGGGGCGAGGCGGGACCGCTCGTGCTGCTGACCCACGGGATCACCGCCCAGGCGCACGTCTGGGACCCCATTGCCGCGCGGCTGGCCGCGCGCTATCGCGTGTTGAGCCTGGACCAGCGCGGCCACGGCGAGTCGCTGCGTCCACCGAGCGGGTACTCACTCGCCGACCACGTCGCCGACCTGGCGGCCGTGCTCGACGCGCTGGGCGGCGAGCGCGCGGTGGTAGTCGGCCACTCGCTCGGTGCGCGCAACGTTTTCGCCTTCGCGGCGCTCCATCCCGCGCGCACCGCCCTGCTCGTGGCCATCGACTACGGCCCGTGGATCGCCGCGGAGGCGTTCACGGCGCTCGACGCGCGCGTGCTGGGCGCGCCCTCGCGCTTCGCCAGCTACGCCGAGGCGCGGGCGTACCTGGCCACGCGCTACCCGCAGATTACCCCCGACGCGCTGGAGCGGCGCGCGCGCTTCGGGCTGCGCCCCGTGCCCGATGGGTTGGTGTGGCGGTACGAGCCCGCGGCGATCGCCCAGACGCTGGAGCACCTGAACGCGGACCTGGCGCCGCTGGTGCCCCGCGTGCAGGCGCCGACGCTGATCGTCCGTGGCGAGCGCAGTGCCTTCTACGACGCGGCCGCGTTCGCGCGCCTGCGGGAAGCGCGGCCCGATTTCGAGTACGTCGAGATCGCGGGGGCCACCCACTACGTGCCCGAGGAGCGCCCGGACACCGTGTACCACCTGCTGGCCGCCTTTCTGGAGCGCCACGCGGCGGCGCTGGCCGGCGGCCTGGCGCGCGGTTGAGCCCCTGGAGCGCCATGGGGGCTACTCGCAGCGCAGTGAGGAGCGAGGATGAAGTTCTCGGAGGCCGTGCTGATCCGTGAGGAGGACGGCAAGCTGGTGGTCGAGCTGCCCCGCCGCGCCGCCGCGGCGCTGAACGCCCGCCCCGGCGACGTGCTGTGCTTCACCGGCCTGGACGACGGGACGGTCGAGGTGTGGCGGGTGGCCAAGAACCCGTACCGCACTCTAGAGGCGGAGGGCGCCGCGCATGATCAGTCCTGACCCGCAGTCGTCGGCGTTTCCCGGATGGGCGGCCACCGGCGGGCCGCCGCTGGAGGACGACCCCGTGGCCCTGCTGGAGGCCGACTTGGCGGCGCCCGAGAACCAGTACGCCGCCCCGCCCTTCTGGCAGCAGGTGCTCGCCGGCGCGGCCTCGCCCGCGCGCATCCGCTGGTGGGCCGTGCAGCTGTATCCCCTTGTCGGTGGGCGGTGGAGCAACGCCCTGTTCGCCAAGATCTCCAACCTTGCCTTCGCCGATGGGCGCGAGGTGTTCCGCCGGCTGTACGAGCGCACGCGCGATCCCGCGCGCCACCCCGAGACGCTCTGGCGACGCTTCGCCCGGGCGGCAGGCGCCAGCGATGAGGAGCTGGACGCGGTGCTTCGCGAGCCCCTGCTCGAGGCGCGGGGATTCATCGAGCAGGCGCGGTGGTTCTGCCACCGCAGTGGCTACGAGGCGGCGGCGGTCTGCTACGCGGTGGAGACGCAACTGCCGGCGTTGTGGGAGCAGGTGGGAGCCGCGCTGCGCGCGCACTACGGGTTCCCCAGCGAGGGGCTGGCGTTCTTCGAGGCGGAGGCCGCGCAGTTGGTGGAGAACCGCGCCTTTCTGGCCGAGCTGGTGCGGCGGTACTGCGACACGGGCTGGCGGCTGTACTTGGGGCGGCGTGCGGCGCGCGAGGTGAACTGGAGCTGGCAGGCGCTGGCCGAGCGGCTGCAGGCGCTGGCGCCCTGACGTTCGGGCGCCTGCCGCCCGTCGTCCACCCTGGCCCAAGCTACCGCGGCGCCAGGGGGCGGGTTGGGCCGCTGCTGGCCTGCCCTCGGGCGTCGTGTGGTGACTATCCTGGCGCGGCGTTCCGCCCGGTGCTTTACTACCAGCGCTGGCTTCGAGGATGCGCGCCGGAGGGACTGCGGCTCCGGGGCACTACATTCGCGGTCTGGTTGCGGCGCAGCCGGCCGGCACACGGGGGGAGCGATGGAGCGGCGCCGCAGGCGGTCGTGGTGGGAGCGAGCGGTAGGCGTGGCCATTCTGTGCGGCCTGGTGGCGGCCTGCAGCCCCACGGGAGGCGGCACGAGCGGCGCACCCGCGGGGCCGCCCGCGGCCAGCACGCCCGCGGTGGTGCTGCCCACCGCCCCGCCAGCGGCCGCCGACCAGCCGCCGGACACGTTGGCCCACACCATCACGACCCTCGCCTACTCGTACTGGCCCACGCTGGTCGGCCAGGCGAAAGGGTTCTTCGCCGCGCGCCGCATCGCGCTAGACGTGACCCTCACGCCGCGTATCCCCGACTCGGCACGCGGCATGGCCGCGGGCTCGTTCCAGACCGGCTCGTTCATCTCCGACGGCGTGCTGCTGGCCGTGAACCAGGGGACGCCGCTAGCGCTGGTCGGGCTGGAGACCAGCCGCGCCATCTATGACCTGACGGTGCCCGCCACGGTTACCCGCTTCGCCGACCTGCGCGGCAAGACCTTCGCCGTGGGCGCCATCAACGACATCACGGCGGCGTCGCTGCGGCGCACGCTGCGCCTCAACGGCCTGGGGCCCGCCGACTACGACCTGGTCACTGCCGGCAGCACGCCCGAGCGCTACGCCGCGCTGGTCAGCGGCCAGGTGGCCGGCGTGCTACTCACCCCGCCGCTCACGTTCCGCGCGCAGCGCGAGGGCTTCCACTCGTTGGTCAACCTGGCCGAGATCCTGCCGCCGTACACCTTCGCTACCTTAACCGTGAACCAGGACTGGGCGCGGGCGCACCGCGACACCGTGGTGCGCTGGCTCGCCGCCATGCTGGAGAGCGTGCGCTGGTTATACGACCCGGCGAACCGCGACGAGGCGGTGGCGATCCTGGCCGATGCCACGCACACCAGCGCCGAGGACGCCCAGGCCACCTACACCCTGGTAGTGGAGCGGCTGAAGGTGTTCCCCCCAGACCTCCAGGTCACCCCGGCGGAGGTTGACGCGCTGGTGGAACTGATGCGCGAGGTGGGCACCGCTCCCGCGACGCTGCCCGAGATGAACCGGCTGATCGACGGCAGCTATCTCGAGGCGGCGCGGCGCCTCGTGGAGGCGCGCTAACGCCCCGGCCGGCTGGCGCCCGCCGCGCTGGCCGGGGCTGTCTCCACCGGGGGCTCCGCTGGCGGCGCGGTGAGCCGTTCGAGCAGCTGCTGCTGCCAGCGCACGGTGGCGCGCAGCTCGCGCTGCTCCTGCTGGAGCGCAGCCACCTGGGCGGCGAGTACATCTACTTGCTGACGCAGGCGCGCTGCCTCGCCAGGGGCGATGTCCTCCAGCCGGCGGGTGAGCAGCTGCGCGGGGCGCCACAGGAGCGCCGCGATCACACCGAGGGCCAGCAGCGGCAGCACCAGCGCGCTATTCTGGATGCTAACGGCGATTACCACCACGCAAGCCACGACGAGCGCGGTCATGCGCAGCGCGGTGTCGCCCAGCACCCCGACGACCCGCACGATCGTTGCGCTCAGGCTGTTGTCCATCCCGAGGTCTCCCCGCTGGCTAGGCGTGTCGCGCGAGGGCGGCCATGACGCTAACGACCTACCGCCCGCGCCGATCACTATAGCACTCGCCTTGGGCCGCCGGGCCACTCGTGGCAGGGGCGGCTACAACGAGGGATGCCGCTGGTGCCACGGAGTAGCCTGCTCATACGCCGCCGCGATACGCAACACGGTGAGCTCGTCCCAGGCGCGGCCAGCTATCTGCAAGCCGATGGGTAACCCCTCGGAGTTGAATCCGCAAGGGACCGAGATCGCGGGCGTGCCAGTCAGGTCGAAGGGGATCGTGAAGCCCACCCACAGCGCGAGAGGGCTAGGCACGGGGCGCCCGTCGATTTCAGTGTACGGCTGGCCGATCGGATGGGCGACGGTCGGCGTGGTCGGTGTCACCAGCGCATCGACTTGAGTGAGTAGCGTGGCCAACTTTTCGCGCAGCGCTGTCCGCAGTCGCTGGCCACGCAGATAGTCCTTGGCCAGGATCACGCCGCCCAGTTGCACCAGCGGTCGTACGTCCTCTCCGTAGTCCCCCGGGTGCGCTGCGATGAACTCTTCCTGGAATGCGGCGGCCTCTGGCGCTCGGATCACGGTGTAGATCGGGACCCCCATGGCCGCATCCGAGAAATCGACTTCCTGGAGCGTGGCGCCGAGGTCGCGCAAGACGCCTAGCGCCGTTTCGACGGCCTGCCGAACCTCCGCATCGAGCAAGTCATAGAAGAAGCCGCGGGGTACCCCGAGTCGCAGGCCTTGCAAGCCCATGCCGAGCGAGCTCGCAAAATCGGGCACCGGCATCGGCGCGGACCCTAGATCCTTAGGATCGTAGCCCGCGATGGCGTTCATCACCAGCGCGGTGTCGGTCACCGTGCGCGTGAGTGCGCCCGCGTGATCGAGACTCCAGGCAAGCGGAATGATCCCGTAGATGCTCGTGCGTCCGTACGTTCCTTTGAGACCGACTACGCCGCAGTACGCGGCGGGCTCGCGGATCGAGCCGGCCGTATCCGACCCGGTGGCGGCGTAGCAAAGCCCGGCCGCCACGGCTGCCGCGGAGCCCCCGCTGGAACCGCCGGGCACGCGGTCGAGCCGCCAGGGGTTGTGGGTCGCGCCGAAGAAGGGGTTGGTGGTCGTACCCCCGAGGGCCCACTCGTGCATGTTCGTCTTGCCAGTGATGACGGCACCGGCGGCACGCAGCTTCGCCACGACCGTGGCATCCTCGCCAGGTACGAACTCGGCCAGGATTTTGGAGCCCGCGGTCGTGCGGACCCCTTGCGTCCAATAGTTGTCCTTGAGAGCGACGGGAATGCCGTGTAGCGGACCGCGATATTGGCCCGCCATGATCTCCTGTTCGGCCTGCCGCGCGGCGTCCTGCGCCTGGTCGAACATCGGCGTGATATAGACATTGAGCTGTGGCTCTAGCGCGCTGGTGCGTCTCAGCACGGCGTCCAGCAGTTCTACAGGCGACAGCTGTCGGCTGCGAATGTGCTCGGCAGCGTCTGCTAGCGATAAGTAGGCGATGTCCTGGGTGCTCATGCTACTCCTCCGCGGGCACGCGAAAGATGGCCGCCGGGGCAAGGGCATCGTAGCCAGGCGGACGGAGGCCACGTACGGCCGCCAGCGTGCTACTCAACAGGCCGGTGACCGGGGGTGCTTGCTCGGGCGCTAGTGGGAAGCCCGAGTACTCCGCGAGCTGGGTGATCAGTGCTGGCGTAATGCCGCTCGTACCTGATACCTGTGACTGCGCGGCTGCTGGGAGGGCAAGCCCTCCACTGAGCACGAGCACCGCGCTACTGGCCCCAGTTGTGGCGAGGAAGTGCCGTCGGCTGACCGAATGCTTGGACATACGCTTCCCCACACGGCAAGATGGTCACTGTGCCTAGGGTGTAACCACGTGGCCCTGTACCCTGTAGCGCAGGCTACGATCGCGACCACCTGGCTGTATTGGCGCTAGCCTACCCCTCCGCTAAGAAGCTGTCAATCGGTCTCTGCGAGAAAGGATGAGCGGCTATCTGTCGCACATCTCATACATTGCCAGTGTATTGGCACGTGGTGCCAACCGATCAGGTGGCGCTCGTGGGCGGCGTTATACCACCAACCCGCGCCGGCGCATTGACTTTCGGCGAGCGCTCCCTTCTGTCACCCAAACGACAGACGGCGTGTGCTGTATCCGTTATGCTGGCCGCATCTGGGCCGACAGCGGAGTTGTTGGTCGGAGAGAGGAGCGAGCATGTACCCGCTGCTGAGCAGCCTACTCTCGGGGCTCCTGCTGGTCGTCGCCTCGGGGCTACCCAGCCTGGCTGCACCATCCCAGGAGCCGACCCGTGGCTATGTGGGGACGATCGCCGGGGCCGAGGCGCACGACGCGCTGGTCGCTGTCGTGGTGGCGCCCGACGGCCAGGCGATCGCCTATGTGTGCAGCGCCGACGACGCCTGGAACCAGGAGCACTCGCGCTGGTACACGGGCGAGCTGACCGCTCAGGGCGCGCTCGCTGCGACGGCGCGCGACGGCAAGCAGCTCGTCGGCCAGGTATACGGCGACACGCTGAGCGGCACCGTGGGCGGGCTGGCGTTCCGGGCCGAACTGGTCCCCGAGGGCACCGCTGGCCTCTATCGCGGACGCGTCGACGACGAGGTGCACGCGGTGATTGAGGCGCCCGACGGCCGGCGGGTTGGGGGAGTCTGGTACGCGAGCGACGGCGGCTGGGCGTGGACCTGGCGCTTCACACCCGCGACCATGGTCGACCGCGCGCCGGGCGCGCTGCGGGTCCAGCGCCCGCCCGAGGCGCCGGCGCTCGCCGCCCCGCCCGCGGGGCCCCAACCACCGCCTGGACAGGGCCAACAGTTCGTGTTCATCGAGCTGCGCAGCTGCGTCTCGGCGTTCGACCAGTGCGGCAATATCTGACGCCGCAGCGCCTCGCGAGGCGGGTTAGCGAAAGAGGTCGTGCTCTGGGGCCCGCACCAACTCCCGTGCGGAGCCCGCGCCCAGTAGCGTGGCCGCCCCGCGGACCAGTGCCGCTGGCACCCCGATCGTCTTGGCCATGACCAGCTCGGCCGCGGCGGCTAGTTCGTCAGCCACGGCGATCTCGGTCACGCGCAGCTCGCGCCCGTAAGGGTCGTGCTGGCCCTGGTAGCCGAGCAGCGCCCGCACGCCCGCCACGCCGATCGCCACGTTGGTCTGCCCGTTGCGCCAGGGCCGGCCGAACGTGTCGGAGATCACGACCCCAACCTGCGCGTGGAAGCGTGCTGCCAGCCCCGCGCGCAGGCGCTCGGCCGAGGCGTCGGGATCGAGCGGTAGCAGGCAGACGACCTCGTCGCCCGGCACGTTGGAGGCGTCGACCCCCGCATTGGCGCAGATGAACCCGTGGCGCGTCTCGGCGATCAGCACCCCGCGGTCCATGCGCACGATGCGCTGCGCTTCGCGCAGCACCGCCTCCACGTGGCGTGGGTCCTTGCCGTGCACGCTAGCCCAGGCGCGCGCGAAGGGGGACGGCTCCACGGTCCGCAGATCGAGCAGCCGTCCCTCGGCCTTGGACACGACTTTCTGGGTGACCACCAGGATGTCGCCATCCCGCAGGCCGGGCCCCGCGGCCAGCACATCGGCGAGGCGCGCCACGAGGTCGTCACCCGGGTGAATCTCGCCCAATCCCCGTAGGGCCCAGAGTTGCAGGTCAGCGGCAGGGCCGCCACGACTCGTGGTGGTCGGCGCGAACAGTTCGCTCAACGACGCGGCCCCTCTCCTAGACACCAAGCGCTCCGAGCGATCGGCGGCAGCGCCCATCGATAGCTTACCGCGCGACGAGTCGCTCAACGCACCCCGGGCTGCTTCGGCCAATCGGGCGGCCGTGCGGGGAACTGGCTAGGAGGTGTCGTATCGTCTACGTATTCGGCAGCGGTCATCTGGCTGTCTAGGTTGGAGCGCCGCGCCGCGCTGGTGTGGTGGTCTTGCTGGGCGGGGTTGGCGTCGAGCGTGCCGGTGCCGCCGCTCTGCAGCTCGCCGGAGCGATCGGCCGCGTCGGCCCCATAGCCGGCCGCCGCGCCGATCACCGCGCCCAGGGCCGCGCCAATCGCCGCGCCCGCGACGACGCCTGGCGGGCCGGCCACCGCGCCGGCTGCGGCGCCTGCGGCTGTGGCCTGCGCGCCCCCACCGATGATAGCACCCAGCAGCCCACCGGCCACCGCGCCGCCGGCCGTCGCCTTGCCGGGCGCCGCAGGTGCTCCCGAGAGATGATGGCGGGCGTTCCCACGGTCGAACTCGCCCTCGCGCTCGTGTGCCTTGTTCAGGTCTGGCATGGCGTCCTCACCCCTGCGCGTGGTTCCACTGCCAGGGGTATTGCAGGGCGCGTTCCAGCGGCGCGGGCTCACCGGGGCGGGCTCAGCCAGGGAAAGCCGCCTCCAGCGCCTGGGCATCGAACCCGACGATCAGCCGGTCGCCGATGGCCACGATCGGCCGGCGGATCAGCGGCGGGTGCTCGCTCATCAGGCGCAGGCGTTCGTCGTCGGTCAGCTCGCGGCCGGCGAGCCCGAGCTGCTTGAAGGTGGGGCTACGGGTGGCGAAGATCTCGCTGGCCGGTCGGCCGCGCAGCAGGGCGCGCAGCTCCTCGACGCTCAACGGCTCCTTGAATAGATCGCGCTCACGATGGGGAACCTGCTTCCGCGAGAGCAACTGCTTCGCCTTCTGGCAGGAGCTTCAAGTCTTGCGCCAGTACAGCACCACTTCCTCGGCCATGGTCGCCCTCCTCGCCGGGTCGGGCTGGCTGCCCGCCGAGACAGTGTACCCGCACCGGCACGCGCCCCGCGCTGCCGTGCACGCCAGGTCACGGACTTGAGACGTCGCTCAGCGGCGCAGCGCCGCCCGCACGGCCGCCCGGCGCGCGGCGTAGGCAGCGTCGTCGAGCACCGGGGCGCCCAGCAGCGGGATAGCGCGCTCGAGCTGGACCCACGACTTGCAGCCGCCGTAGCCGGGCTGCAGCGGCAGGGTCATAGGCTCGGGCAGCTGGTAGGTACGCACGAGCAGGATGTACAGCGGCTTCTTCGGTCGCCAGCGCAGGCGCTCCTCGGCGTAGTTCGTGGTGAAGATGTAGTGGGGCGCCAGCGCCTCGACGTCGGCGTGGTCGAGCGTCTCGTAGACGTCGGTCACCTCCGCCCAGTACTCGAGGCGCAACGTGTCGGGTGGGGGAGCGGCGGCCAGCACGGCCTCCAGCGCGGCCTGGTAGGGCGGCTGGAGCAGGTCCGCTCGCTGGTGCTCGTAGGTCGGGTACAGCAGGAACCGCTGGTGTTCGACGCGGAACTCTTTGTTCTCCTCGCGGATGCCGCCCTTGCGCAGCAGGACGATCTGCGCGCCCTGCCCGAGCGCCCGGACCGTGACCGCCCACTCCTTGAGTGCCACCGCGCAGGTGGTCTGGGTGTCGATCGCCATCGTCGTCGGCTCCTCACCGTGCCGCGGGAGCCAGCGGCCGCCGGCGCCCGCGCTGCTGAGATCCTCACTCCTCGCTGGCCGCGGCGTGCGCGGCTGCCACCAGGGCCCCTCCGCCGGCCGCCAGCAGCCGTTCGGCCAGCGCGCGCCCGAGCTGCGCCGCCGCGCTCGCCGGCCCCACGACCTGGTCGCGGATCAGCGTGCGCCCGTCGGGGGTGGCCAACAGCCCTGCCAGCCGCAGCGCGGCGCCCTCAACCGTGGCGTGCCCCGCGATCGGGAGGCGACAGCCGCCGCCGAGCGCGGCCAGCAGCGCGCGCTCCGCCTCCACCGCCGCCCGGGTGGGCGCGTCGTCGAGCGGCGCCAGCAGCGCCCAGGTCGCGGGGTCGTCGGCGCGGCACTGCACTGCCAGCGCGCCCTGCCCCACGGCCGGCAAGCAGAGGTCGAGTGGCAGCGGCTCGGTGATCCGCGCGGCCAGGCCGAGGCGGCGCAGGCCGGCCACCGCCAGCACCGTGGCATCGAGCTGCTGCTCCTCCAGCTTGCGCAAGCGCGTGTCCACGTTGCCGCGGATGGGCACGATCTCCAGGTCTGGCCGCGCGGCGAGCAACTGTGCGGCGCGCCGCGGGCTGCTGGTGGCCACGCGCGCTCGCGGGGGCAGGGCGGCGAATCCTGCCGCGGTCCGCGCCACGAGCGCGTCGCGCGCGTCCTCGCGCGGCGGGAACGCGGCCAGGACGAGGCCGGGCCGCAGCGCGCCGGGCAGGTCCTTGAGGCTATGCACCGCGCAGTCGATCGTGCCGGCCAGCAGCGCGTCCTCCAGCGCGCGGGCGAACACGCCCTGGCCGCTGATCGCCTGGAGCGGCAGGTGCGCCAGCTGGTCGCCGCGCGTGGTGATGGGCACCAGCTCGACAGCGAGCGCGGGGTACTGGGCCTGCAAGGCGGCGCGAACTAGCTCGGCCTGGCGGAGGGCCAGCTGGCTGCCGCGCGTGCCCAGCCGCAGGGGGCGCATGGTCAGGCGTCGAGCTGGAACAGCGCGCGCACGGCGGGCACGTAGCGGCGGCCGTCGTTGTCGCCCGCGCGCTCCTTGAGCCGCACCGTGGGCGCGTGCAGCAGCTTGTTCACGATCGCCTGGGTGAGCGCGTCGAGCGTCTCGCGCTCGCGCTCGCCCAGCGGTCCCAGGCGGCTGAGTGCCTTGGCCAGCTCGGCCTGGCGGATCGCCTCGGCCCGGGCCCGCAGCGCCGCGATGGTGGGCACCACCTCGCGCTCGTCCCACCACTGGAAGAAGCGGGCCCCTTCCTCCTCGACGATCTGCTGCACGGCCTGCACGTCGCTGGCGCGGCCGCCGGCCCCCGGCAGCTCGACCTGCTGCAGATCGGCCAGGTTGTAGACGTAGACGTTGGGCAGCTCGGCCGCGGCCGGGTCGATGTCGCGCGGGATCGCCACGTCGATGCAGTACAGCGGCCGGTCGGGCCGAGCAGCCATCGCCGCGCGCACCGCCGGCGCAGGCACCAGGTACTCCCCGGCGCCCGTGGAGCTGATAACCACATCGGCGGCGGCCAGCGCCGGGCCGAGCGCATCCAGCGGCAGCGCCTCGCCCCCGACCGCCGCCGCCAGCGCCCGCGCGCGCTCGTAGGTGCGGTTGGTGACCAGCACGCGGCCGGCGCCGTAGGCCTGGAGCGTGTGGGCGGCCAGCCGGCTCGTCTCGCCCGCGCCCACCAGCAGCGCCGTGTGCCGGCGCAGGTCGCCCAGCCGCGTGCGCGCCAGCTCCACCGCCGCGGCGCTGAGCGACACGGCACTCTGGCAGATGCGCGTCTCGCGGTGCGCGCGCTTGCCCACCTCCAGCGCCTGGCGGAACAGCCGCGCCAGCACCGCGCCCGGCGCGCCGTGCTCTTGCGCCACGGCGTAGGCGGCGCGCACCTGGCCGAGGATCTGTGTCTCGCCGAGCATCATGGAGTCGAGTCCGGCCGCCACGCGGAACAGGTGCCCAACCGCCTCGGCCTGGGTCAGCACGTAGCAGTACGGCTCGATCTCGGCCGGCGAGCAGCGGTGATAGTCGCACAGAAAGCGCAGCAGCGCACGGCGGCCGCTGTCGTGATGGCCTACGAGGGCGTAGATCTCGACGCGGTTGCAGGTGGACAGGATGACCCCGTGGCTGCAGTGCTGGCGCAGCGCCGCGAGGGCGTCGGGCAGCGCCCGGGCGGGGAACACCAGGCGTTCCAACAGCGCCAGCGGCGCGGTCTTGTAGCTCAACCCCAGGGCCATCACGAGCATAGCGAGCGAGCCTCCGGCGAGAGTAGGTGGGCGCGCAGGCGGGCCGCGGCGCCCGCGCGATCGCCCGCGCGCAGCAGGGCTAGTACCTCGGCGTCGGCCGCCGAACTCCAGCGCTCCGGGGCGATGTGCTGCCCCGCGCGCTGGAGTTCGGTGCGCAGCTCCGCTTGCAGCGCCAGCAGCTGGTCGTATTCGGGGGGCAGCAGCCGCTCCAGCTCCTCGCGCACGCGGCGCGCGAACGCCGGGCTGCGGCCGGCCGTGCAGATCGCCAGCTGCAGGTCGCCCCGCTGCACGGTGGTCATCACGATGAAGTCGCCCTCGGTCGGGGCGTCGGCGCGGTTGAGCAGCACGCCGCGGGCGCGCGCCTCCGCGGCCACCGCGGCGTTCACCTCCGGCGCGTCGGTGGCGACGATGGCCAGGAAGGCGCCGGCCAGGTCGCCCGCTTCGTATGGCCGCCGCCGCACGACGATGTCGCCGGCCGCCGCGCGCTGTTCCAGGGCGGGCGCGAGCGTGGGCGCGACGACCGTTACGCGGGCCCCACAGGCCAGCAGTCCGTCCACGCGCCGGGTGGCCACGGCCCCGCCGCCCACCACCACGCAGGGCCGCTGGTGCAGGTCGAGCCCGACCGCGTAGTACCTCATCGCTCCGTGGCCTCCGCGGCCGTGCTCGGCCCCGGCAGCGCGCTCCGCCGCCGGGGCCGCTCCGCCTGGCGGGTGGGGGCGGTAGCCGCCTCCCCCTCGGTAAAAGCGGACGGCAAGTGCGCGCGCCGCCGCTCGTAGGCGCGGGTCAGCGCCAGCAGCACGGTGTCCAGGTAGTGCGTTACGGCCTCCAGCGCCTGGCCGGCGGGCAGCGCGAGGCCCGGCTGCGTGCGCACCACCGCGGTGACGCTGTCCACGATCGGCGAGCGGAACAGCAGGAACGCCTCCAGCGCGTCGCTGGCGGACAGCCCCAGCCGCGCCAGCTCGCGGCCGTATTGGGCACCGATGCGGCGGGCGTCGCGCAGCAGCGGCGCGCGCTCGCGGGCACCCGGGGCCGCGAGCAGCCGGGCGAGTTGCTCCAACAGCTGCTCGCCCAGGGCATGGGCGCGCTCGCGGGCGGCGGCGTCGAAGCTGGCGAACCACGGGCGGCGCTGCACCTCCTGGCGGCCGAGCCGCGCGTAGCGGGCGCGCAGCGCGGTGACCAGCGCTGCGGCCGCCGTCTCCCACTCCGCCGCACGCGCCCCGGTTTGTAGCCGGGCGATCTCCGCCGCGGCATAGCGCCGGTGGCCGCCCGCGGTAACCTGGGCGTGGATCTTTCCCGCGGCGGTCCATAGCCGGAGCGTGGCAGGACTCACTCCCAGCCGCGCCGCCGCCTGGCGGATCGAAAGCCAGGCCGGCTCGCTCGTCGCCGCGGGCGAGGGAGAGGGGCTCGGCGACCGGCTCACGGCATGCGCTCCCGCGGAAAGCGGCTCACGACCGCCGCTGGCGGTGGGAAAATTTGCAAAAATCTACAGCCGCACAGGCTACCCTAGGCTATCAGAGGGGCCCGGGCCTGTCAAGCGCCGCGCGAACCGCCCGCGCCGGACTGCCCGAGCCACGGCCGCGGGCGGCTTGTAAGCGGGGCCTGCCGCGCACCGGCGACGCGGCGTCAGGCCGCGCGCGGTTCGTCGTACTCGGCCTCGATGTTCTCGGCGCTGCGATCGCGCAGCAGGGCGGCGCTCACCACACTGATGGCCGCGCAGATCGCCATGTACAGAGCGATGGGGCCGGATCCCTTGAACTGGTCCAACAGATACACGGCGATCAGGGGCGCCGGCCCGCCGGCGGTGATGGAGGCCAGATGGTAGCCGAGCGAGGCGCCGCTGTAGCGCAGCCGCGGGGTGAACGCCTCGGCGATGAAGGCGGCCTGCGGGCCGTACTGGATGTCGTGGATGACCGGGGCGAGCAGCACGGCGAGCAGCACCAGCGGGGAGGTGCGGGTGTCCAGCAGCGCGAAGTACAGCCAGGAGAACGGGATCATCGCCACCGCCCCGATGATGTACAGGCGCTTGCGGCCGACCCGGTCCGACATATAGCCCCACAGGGGGATGGTGAACAGCGAGACGATCGCTGCTAGCAGCGTGTCGTTGAGGATCTCCTGGCGGGTCAGGCCCAGGGCCGTGGTGGCGTAGCTGAGCACGAAGGTGGTGAAGATGTAGAACGGGGCCTGCTGCCCGGTGCGGATCAGACAGGTCAGAAGCACCTCGCGCCACTGCTTCTGGAGCACCTCGGTCACCGGGGCCCGGGCGATCTTCTTCTCGGTGACCAGCCGGGCGAACGTGGGGCTCTCCAAGATCCCCAGGCGGATGTACAGCCCGATGGCGATGAGCACGATGCTGAGCAGGAACGGGATGCGCCAGCCCCAGGTCTCGAAGTTCGGGCCGGTCAGCGCGGTGGTCAGGGCCAGCAGGCCATTGGAGAGCAGCAAGCCCATGGGAACCCCGAACTGCGGCCACGAAGCGATGAAGCCGCGCAGGCCGCTGCGGGCCCCCCACTCGATCGACAGGAGGACCGAGCCGCCCCACTCGCCGCCCACCCCGATGCCCTGGGCAGCGCGCAGCAGCGTCAGCAGGATGCCCGCCCAGATGCCGATCATGCTGTAGGGCGGCACCAGGCCCACCAAGAACGTGCTGATGCCCATCAGCAACAGGGTCGTCACCAGGGCGGCCTTGCGCCCGAAGCGGTCGCCGAAATGGCCGAAAATGGCGGCCCCGATCGGGCGAGCCACGAAGCCGACGAAGTAGGTCCCGAAGGCCAGCAGCAGCCCTGTGAGCGGGTCCGTGTTCGGGAAGAACTGGCGGTTGAACACCAGCGCGGCCGCGCTGCCATACAGGAAGAAGTCGTACCACTCGATCGAGGTGCCCACCGTGGAGGCCACGACCGCGCGCAGCAGTTGCCGCCGGGTGGTGACCTCATCGGCGCGGGCGGCCTGTTCGATCTCGCGCTCGCCCCCCTCGAGCCCCGTGACCAGCTCAGCCATGCTTCCCCCTCCCTTGCCCTCTCGGCCTGCCGCCAGTCCGCATGGCGCGGCACGGCGGAGCGCGAGGCCACGCCGGCCAGAGGCGGACGGCGTCCGGGAATCGGCGCGCGCTTGATTGGTGGGACTACACTAGCGCGGGGGGTAGAGGTGTCAACGGGCTGTGCAGGAGGGAAGCGATAGAGAGGCGTGCTTATTCCATCGCGCGGCGCCCCTCCAACGCCTGCGCCAGCGTCACCTCGTCGGCGTACTCCAGGTCGCCGCCCACGGGGAGGCCGCGCGCGATGCGGGTCACGCGCACGCCGAGCGGCCCGAGCAGCTTGCGCAGGTAGGCCGCCGTGGCATCGCCCTCGACGTTGGGGTTAGTGGCCAGGATCACCTCGCGCACGCCGCCGCGCTCGATGCGCCGCAGCAGCTCGGCGATCTTGAGGTCGTCGGGCATGATGTCTTCGAGCGGGCGGATCGCCCCGTGCAGCACGTGGTACAGCCCGTTGTAGCCGCGCGTGCGCTCCAGGGCGAGGATGTCGAGCGGCTCTTCGACCACGCAGATCACTCCGTGGTCACGCGTCTCGCTGCGGCAGATCGCGCAGGGGCTGGTGTCGGTGATGTTCCAGCACTCGCTGCAGAACGTTACCGCCTCGCGCATGGCCAGGATCGCTTCGCCCAGCGCGCGCGCCGTCTCGGGCGGCATGCGCAACAGGTAGAACGTGAGGCGCTGCGCAGTCTTCGGCCCGATGCCGGGCAACTTGGCGAACTCCTCGATGAGCCGCGCGACCGGCTCGACCGTCACTTGCATCGCACTGCCACCGCCTTGCCGCTGGGCGTCAGAACAGCCCCGGAATCTTCATGCCGCCGGTCAGCGCGCCGAGCCGCTGCGCCGCCAGCTCCTGCGATTTGGTCAGCGCCTCGTTGAACGCGGCGACTAGCATCTCCTGCAGCAGCTCCACGTCGTCGGGATCGACCGCCTCGGGCGCGATCTCCACGGCGGTGCAGCGCTGCTGGCCGGTCATTACCACCCGCACGGCGCCCCCGCCCGCGGTCCCCTCCACGGTCGCCTCGCCCAGCTCCTGCTGGATCTTCAGGAGCCGGTTCTGCATCTCGCGTAGCAACTTGGCCTGCTGGCCGCCCTGCATGGCTTCAGCGCTCCTCTCCTGCGGGCGGCGGGGGCACCACGCGCTCCACACCGCGCGCGTTGAACAGGCGGATCGCCTGGGCGGTGAACCAGTCCTCGCCCTCGAACTGGGTCTGCTGCGCGGGTGCCAGCTCGCAGCGCACGCGCAGCGGCTGGCCCACCTGCTCGCCGAGCAGCTGCGCGATCGCCGCACAGCACGCTTGATCAGATTCTACCGCATGCTGGTGGAACTCACTGGTGAACGCCAGTACGACCGCGTCGCCATCCACGCGCGCCAGGGTCGCCGCTTCCAGCGAGATGGCCGCCTTGGGGAACTGGAGCGCCACGGCCTCTTTGACCTCGGTCCAGCGGTGGCGCAGCGCTGCCAGTGCCGCCGGCGGGTGATCGGGCGCCACGGCGGCGCCGGGCGGCGGACTGGTCGTCGACAGCGTCGCCCCGTTGGCGGCGCCCATCACTGGCGCCACCGGCTCGCTGGGGGGCATGGTGCGCGGCGGTGCCGCGGCAGCCAGCACCACCGACTGGGGGGCCGCGGGCGGCGGCGCGGCAGCTAGGGGGCGCGTGGAGGGGCTCGCTAGGGGGGCCGCCCCCAGCGCCGCGTCCAGCAACGCGAGCTCCAGGTCCACCTGGAGCTGGCCGGGGGCGCGGCTCTTGGCCTCCACGGCGCTCAGCCGGCGGAGCAGGGCGACCAGCCGCTCGGGCTCCCAGCTCGCCGCCTGCTCCTGGAGGGCCGTCTGCTCCTCCGCGCTGTACTCGAACGCCAGCGCGTCCCCGGCGCCCAGCCGGGCCAGCAGCAGCGCGCGTAGGTGCGTCGTGAGATCATCGAGGAACTGGCGCAGGTCCACTCCCTCGCGTACTAGGGCGCCGACTAGCTCGAGCGCCGCGCGGGCGTCGCGCTGCCGCAGCGCTTCGGTCGCCGCGCGCAGCACCTCCTCGGGGGCCAGGCCCAGCACGGCGCGCGCCGCGGCGAGAGTGAGCCGCTGGCCGCCGAAGGCGATGAGCTGATCGAGCGTGGATAGTGCGTCGCGCACGCCCCCGTGCGCGAGCCGCGCCACACGCGCCAGCACCCCGGGCTCGGCGGTTACGCCTTCGGCGCGCAGGACGACCTCCAGGTGGCGCACCAGGTCGGCCAGCGCGATGCGGCCCAAGTCGAAGCGCTGGCAGCGCGACAGGATCGTGGCCGGGACTTTGTGCGCCTCGGTCGTGGCCAGCACGAATACCACGTGCGGCGGCGGCTCCTCCAGGGTCTTCAGGAAGGCGTCCCAGGCGGGCGCCGAGAGCTGGTGCGCCTCATCGAGGATGTACATCTTGCGCCGGGCGGTGGACGGGGCGATCCACACCTTCTCGCGCAAGTCGCGGATATGGTCGATGCCACGGTTGGAGGCGG
>DATGKN010000149.1:0-36983 GCA_035294645.1 Chloroflexota bacterium | reverse complement strand
GGCGCAGAGGCCGTAGAAATCGAGGCGGGCGGTGAGGTCGGTGTAGCCGCTGCGCGCGGCGGCGGCCGCGGTCAGCACCGAGAGGTCGTCGAGCGGGTAGTCGTCGATACGGCCGCAGCGGCGACAGAACAGATGCGGATGCGGCTGCACGCGGTAGGCGTCGTAGCGGTTGTGGCCGTCGCGGCCCTCCAGCTCGAGCACCTCGCCGAGCGCCTTGAGGGTGGCGAGGGTCTTGTAGACGGTGGAGCGGCTGATCATGGGGTAGGCCGGGTGGATGGCCTGGTAGATCTCCTCGGCGCTGGGGTGGTAGGGGCTGTCCAGCAAGGCGCGGAGCACCGCCATCCGCTGGGGGGTCATCCGATGGCCCTGCTGGCGGAGGCGCGCCGCCAGCTGCTGTAGTCGCCGCTCCTTGTCCACGCGCTATGGTCCCGCTTTCTCCAAATGTGGTGTGTTTCAAACAGGGGCACACCCTATCAATTATATCGTGCCCCTTCTGGGAGCGATTGTAGGGGCGTGTGTACGGGCCGCCGCGCCGGCTACGATGGGGTACCGAACTCCCCACCCAGCGTGCGGTACAGCAATAGAGCATTCAACAGAATGACAACCGCGGCGGTGAGCAGTGCCAGCGCGTTCGTGTGCGGCCGGTTCGCGAGGTCGCCCATGAGGTCGCGGCGCCAGGTGAACACGAGCAGGGGAATGAGCGCGAAGGGGATGCCGAACGAGAGGATCACCTGGCTGATCACGAGTACCTGGGTCGGCTCCCAGCCGAGCCAGAGCACGCCCAGCGCCGGCAGCATGGTCACCAGGCGCCGCAGCCAGAGGGGGATCGGCCAGCGCACGAACCCCTGCATGATCACTTGGCCGGCCATGGTGCCCACCGCCGAGGACGACAGCCCCGAGGCCAGCAGCGCCACCGCGAACACCGTGCTGGCGGCGCCGCCTAGCAGCGGTGTCAGCGTCCGATACGCCTCTTCCAGCGCGTCGCCCGCGGCTGCCCCGCTGGCGTGCAGGGTCGCGGCTGCCATGACCAGCATCGCCCCATTGATCAGGCCCGCTAGCCCCATGGCCAGCGCGATGTCTAGCAGCTCGAAGCGGTACAGCCGGCGCGCCTCGCCCGCGCTGCGCGGGACGATGCGGTCCTTGGTCAGGGCCGAGTGCAGGTAGATGGCGTGGGGCATCACCGTGGCGCCGAGGATACCCACGGCCACTACGATGCTGTCGGAGGTGAGCCGCGGCACCAACGCGGCCCGCGCCAGCTCGCCGGGGTTGGGCCGGGCCAGCCCTAGCTCGATGAGGTAGCAGAGGCCGATGAGGCCGACGAACAACGTGATCGCCGCCTCGAAGGGGCGGAAGCCGAAGCGCTGCAGCGCCAGCAGCGCGTAGGTGAGCGCCGCTGTCAGCAGGCCGGCGGCCACCAAGGGGAGCCCGAACAGCAGGTGGAAGCCCAGCGCGGCCCCGAGAAATTCGGCGAGATCGGTGGCCATGGCCACGATCTCGGCAAGCACCCACAGCCCGTAGGTCAGCGGCCGCGGGCAGTGGCGCTGGATCAGCTCCGGTAGGCTCAGCCCGGTGGCGATGCCGAGCTTGGCCGCCAGGCTCTGCACGAGGATCGCCATGGCGTTGCTGGCCACGATCACCCACAGCAGCTGGTAGCCGAACGCGGCCCCGGCCTCGATGTTGGTGGCGAAGTTGCCCGGGTCTATATAGGCCACGCTGGCGATGAAGGCCGGGCCGAGGAATGGCAGCACGCGCGCCAGGCCGCGCCGGGACGCGCGGTTGGCCAGCACGGCCGCGGCCGCGTGGGTCGTGGCCGACGAGCTCGGGAGTTCGGCCAACGGGCCGAGGACGCCGGGCAGCAAGCGTCGCATGGACTCTCCTGACTCCTAGAGCGGGTGTTACATAGAAGAGGGGGAAGGATCGCGGCGACGACCCTTCCCCCTCGGGTACGGCGCGCGAGCGCCGGCTACTTGCGCAGCTCGGCCGACATGAACCGCGCCACGTACGGCGACTCGCCCGGGGCGCCGCGGCGGAAGTGCCCCGAGGGCCCCTCGCCGAGGAACTCGGAGAACCACGATTCGTGCTCGATCTCCTCGTTGAGAATGGCCAGCGACAGCTCGTAGGTGCGGTGGTCCTTGCCGGCCGTGTAGTTGCAGATGTCGGTGTAGGTGCGGATGGCGCAGCGCTCGGCCTCCACCAGCACGGTGAGCAGGTCCTTGATCGGGTCGCCGGTCATCTGCGGGTACTCGCCCAGCGCCGTCCGGGCACTGCCGCGCCGTTCCCCTGCCGTGCGCGCCAGGCTGTCGGGCAGGTAGGCGTCCGGGCAGCCCGCCAGGTCGGCGAAGGTGCGGATATCGCGCGGCAGCTCGCCGCCCAGCTCATAGATGCGCGGCACCAGCGCCTCGAAGTGGTTGCGGTCCTCGATGCGTGCGTCCTCGATGATCTCCTTGAGGCCCTCGCCTTCGAGGCCGATCGCGTTCACGCGAAGGATGGTGTAGTAGTAGAAGGTGGTGAACTCGGCGCCGGCCGCAGCGACCAGCTTCTGGATCAGCTCGTCGACGTTCAAGCCAGCGCGCTCAACGACCTGTCGAGCGACCTTACCCATGCGTAGTACCTCCCATACTCCCTGAAGCGCGTTCAGGCCGAGTGTGGCTGTCGGCTCTGGATAGCGGCTGTGGGGCTATGGTTTCCGCTCTCACCTCCTCTCCGGCCGGCTCCCGCTCCGTGCGCTGACACGCCGGGCACTCACCGTAGAAGTTGACGTGATAGGCCAGCACGCGATACGGACTCGCGGCGGCCGCGGCCTCTAGCGTGGGCC
This sequence comes from Chloroflexota bacterium, assembly GCA_035294645.1. GTDB lineage: Bacteria > Chloroflexota > UBA6077 > UBA6077 > JAJPHF01 > JADGHJ01. The sequence continues at coordinate 34,168 of DATGKN010000149.1, read as the reverse complement.
AGAGCCCCGGAGGGGCGTAGTCGTCGATCCGCTGGCAGCGCGTGCAGATCAGGTGCGCGTGCTGCGCCGCTGGCTGGACCACGTAGCGGTGGGCCCGGCCGGCATACTCGAGCTCCTCCAGCGCCCCCAGCTGCTTGAGGACGCGGACGGTGTTGTAGACGGTGGCACGGCTGGTGGAGCGACACCGGCGACGCGCCAGCTCGTGGATCTGCGCGACGCTGGGATGCCCGGTGGCCTCGGCCAGCACATGCAGCACCGCCGTACGCTGGGGGGTGAGGCGGTAGCCAGCCTGGCCCAGCGCCCGTACGAGCTGGTTGTAGCGCTGCCTGCTGGACACCATCGTCCCGGTCGGCCTGTAGCCGCCTCACCCCGCTCCGCGCCGCTGGTACGCGTGGGAGCCAGCCCCGCCAGCCCTCCGCCGGCGGGCTCAAGACGCTGTCCAATATTAGTAGCAAACCAATCTTATCAAGCATCGGGTAGCATCATGGTAGCAGGCTCCCCGGTACTTGTCAACACTGATTTTCTAGTGATAGTCTGTGGCCAGAGCGGCGCGGCTGCCGCGCCGCTGGAGGAGTGGGTCTAGCTATGGGAGAGTTCGTTCGCGTCGCGTCGGTTCGCGACCTCGCCCCGGGGCAGCTCAAGGCTGTCGACCTCGACGGCCGGCGCCTCACGCTAGCTAACGTGAACGGCGAGTTCTACGCCTTCAACGCCTACTGTCCCCACCAGGGCGGTCCGCTCTACGAGGGCACGCTGTACGAGTACACGCTCGACTGCCCGCTGCACCATTTCACCTACGACGTGCGCACGGGCGAGAACCTGTACCCCAAGAACGTCTACCCAGCCAGCATGGTGCACCTGCGGCGCCAGGTGATCCCGCTGCGCACCTACCGCGTGCGCGTGGAGGGCGAGGACGTACTCGTCGAGCGGCCGGCGAGCGAGGCGCCCGCCGCGTGCGAAGCCACGGCCGAGGGCTGAGCGATGCGTCCGCGCCCGCGCGAGTGGTACGTGCTCGACCACATCGTGCCCACCCGCATTTGGGGGCCGTACTTCGATCGGGTCGTGGCCCGCGCGGTGGCCACCGAGCGCTGGGGCTACGTTTGGTCGCGCACCTCGCTCAACGCCCGCTTCGGCCACGGGCGCTGGCAGCGCTGGCTCGTTCGTTCCGAGCCTTCCGCCGCGACGCGGTCCAGCTCAGCGGCGGAGGTCGCCAGGCCGCGTGACGATCTCTACTAGCGCCGGCTGGCCGTCGCGCACGCGCCGCACGGCCTCCGTCAGCGCCGCTTCCAACGCCCGCGGCTCGATCACCCGCTCGGCGTGCGCTCCGAAGGCTTGGGCGAACGCCACGTAGTCGGGTGACGGCGCGATCTCGCTGCCAGGGTAGATGCCCGTGCGCGCCGCCCACCCCGCGGGGTAGTAGCGTTGGTGCGCGCTCTTCATCGCCGCGTAGCCCTGGTTGTTGAACACCACGTGCAGTACTGGTGTCTGCCACTGCTGGGCGAAGCCGAACGCGGGGAACGCCGCATTGTAGTGGAACGCCCCGTCGCCCAGCACGTTCACCACGAGCTGGTCGCGCAGGGCGAACTTGAGGCCGAGCGCCAGGCTCAAGCTGGTGCCCAGCCCGCCGTGGTTGCGTCCCTGGAACGTGCCAGGGATAGTGCGCGGCACGTAGCGCAGCAGGAACGGCCGCTCGCTGGTCAGCTCCTCGGCCACGATGGCGTCCTCGGGCAACACCTGGCCCAGCACGTAGGTCGCCCAGCGCGGGTCGATCGGCTGGTGGTCCGCTGCCTCGCGCGCCGCCGCGGTCCAGGCGGCCCGCTGGCGCTCGTGCGCCGCCCGCCAGTGCGCTAGCCGCTCGGCGGGCCGCGGATCGGCCGGGGGCCGCCGGTCGCTCACCGCCGCCAGCAGCCCTTCCAGCGCGGGGCCGAGCGTGCCGGCCAGCACGCGGTCGACGCCGAGCGCCCAGTACGGCTGCTGCTCGTGGGCCGGATCGGGATCCAGGGCGATCACTTGCGCCTGAGGCGGCCGCGCCGAGGCCGGGTACCAGGCCGCCTGGCAGGCCACCAGCAGCACCACGTCCGCCGTGGCCAGCAGCTCGCGGGCGTCGTAGCCCTGGTGCAGCGGGTGATCGCGGGGGAAGTTCAGGAATACGGGACTCCACGCCTCGCACACCGGCGCGCCGAGCGTCTCGGCCAAGGCTACGAGGCGCGCCACGTCGGCCGGGGCGCGCCCAGCCATCTCGGTCAGGATCAGGGGCCGCTCGGCGGCGACCAGGGCGGCAGCCACGGCGTCGAGGTCAGCGGCCGTCGGCTGCACGGGCGCGGGGGGCGGGGCGAGCACACGCGGCGGCTGGATGGGCTCGTCGGTCAGGAGCAGCTCCATCGGCACGCCGAGGAACACCGGCCCCTGCGGCGGCGTGAGCGCCAGCCGGCAGACGTCGGCCACCGTGCCCAGCAGCGCTGGCGTGCTGCCGGCCGTGCTGGCCCGCTTGACCACCGGTGCCGCGAGGTCGGCCGGGCCGTTCAGGTCGGCCAGGAAGCGGTAGAACTGCGCGCCCGGGTCGCGGCCGGGCCACTCGCCGAACGCCTTGCTCTCCCCGGCGAACACCGCCAGCGGCGTGCGCTCGGCCCGCGCGGCGCGCAGCTCCATGGCGCAGTGGGCGACGCCCACCCCGGTGTGCAGTAACAGCACCGGCAGGCGCTGGGTGGCGCGCTGGTAGCCCAGCGCCACCCCGGCGGCCACCGCCTCGTGGCGGGTGTTGATGTAGCGGGGCGCCGCGCCCTCCGCCTCGGCCCGCGCCAGCGCGTCCCACAGCGGCGGCCACTCCGAGCCGGGCGAGGAGAACACGTACTCCACCCCGTAGCCGCGGAACACCGCCAGCATGCCCTCCCCGATAGTCAGCTGCTCCGCCGTGGCGACCATCCTATCGCTCCTCTCCCCGCCCCTGCGGGGGCTGCGGTCGTGACGCGCGACGGCTCAGCCCCACAGCTGCTGGGAGGCGAGCCGCGTGCCCTCGGCCAGAGCCTCGAACTTGGCCCATACGATGCTCGGGTGCCCGACGCGCTCGCCCAGCCCGCAGTCGGTGCCGGCGATCACGTTCTCGCGGCCCACCAGGCGCGCGAAGCGCACCAGCCGCTGGGCGACCAGCTCCGGGTGCTCGATGAAGTCGCTGCAGTGGCTCACCACGCCCGGGATCAGCAGTTTGCCCTCGGGGAGCTTGACTTCCTCCCACACCTGCCACTCGTGCTCGTGCCGCGGGTTGCCCGCCTCGATCGAGTACGCCCCGGCGCGTACCTTGAGCACCAGATCGACGATGGCGCGCAGCGGGATGTCGTGCTTGTGCGGGCCGTGGTAGCTGCCCCAGCAGACGTGCAGGCGGACGCGCTCCTCCGGCAGGTCGCGCAGCGCGTGGTTGAGCGCCTCGATGCGCAGCTCGGCGAACTTGCGGTACTCTTCCACGCTCAGGTCGTAGTAGACTTGCCAGCCGTCGGGCAGATCGGGATCGTCGATCTGCAGCACGAAGCCGGCATCCACGATCGCCTTGTACTCCTCGTGCATCGCGTCGGCGATGGCGTACAGGTACGCCTCGTCCGTGGGGTAGTAGTCGTTGGCCAGCCAGTGCTCGATGGTGCCCGGGGCGACGGCGGTCATGAACGCTTCCGCCGCCTCCACGCCTTCCAGCGCGGCGCGGAGGTTGGCGATATCGGTCTGCACCGCCTCGTGGCCGATGTAGCGGAGCGGGGCAACACAGTACGTCTGGCGCGGGTGCGTGCCGCCGGTGGCCCGGCCGCCACGCGTGGCGAAGTACTCGGGGAACTCCCGCCGGTCACGCGCCGAGATGCTGAGCACCGGCGGCTCCTGCCCCGGCGGGAACTGCCGGACCTCGAAGCCCGCCAGGCGCTCGCGCGCATAGCTCAGGAAGTTCGGCTTGCTCAACTCGCCGTCGTTGACGATATCGATGCCCGTGGCGACCTGCCGCCGGACTACCTCTGCCACGGCCTCGCGGAGGCGGCGGGCGAGGGCTGCGGCATCGTAGGGCTGGCCGCTGCTCTTGGCCGCGACCAGCTCGCGCAGATCGGCGGGGCGCGGCAGGCTGCCCGCGTGGGTCACCAGGATCCGGTCGAGGCTGCGCTTCACGCTCTTGTTCCTCCCGTGCCTCGGCGCTGGGGGCGCTCAGGGCGTAGGATAGCGCCCGATGCGGGACAAGGCATACTCCGCGAAGCTGGGGTCTACGATCTGGTCGACCTCGACCTCGCCGGTGAGGTCGCCGCGCTCGAGGTACCAGTGCTGGACGAAGCGGAGACTGGCCGTGTTGACGCTGCCGTTGGGATCCATCCAGGCTGGCGAGATGCGGTCCAGCAGGCTGAGGTCGCGGATCCCCGTGACGCGACTGATCAGCTCCAGCACCTCCGCGCGTCCCTGGCCATCGCCGAAGAACGCCCGATAATAGTCGCGCACGCCGCGCAGGTACGCCACCATGAAGCGGCGGGCCGTCTCCCGGCGCTGCTCGGCGAACACCGGGCCGTACAGCAATACGGCGATCTGGAAGTTCGGCTCCATATCGCCGGTGGGCTTCCAACACTGGAACACGCCGCGCTGCTCGCCGACGGTGACGAACGGTTCGACCATCACCCCGGCGTCGACCGCCTCGTTGGCGAAGGCGTTGAGCATGTCCGAGAAGCTGAGCACCGTCCAGGTCAGCTCCTGGGGGCTCACCCCCGCCTGACGCAGCTCGCGCTCCACCAGCGCCGTGGTGAGCACCGCGGGCACGTTCTCGGCGAACACGCGCCCGCGCAAGTCCGCGAACGAGCGCACCGCCCCGCTATCGAGCAGCGCCTTACGGACGACCAGGCAGTTGAACTTCGCTCCCGGCACGGCGCGCGAGCGGTCGGCCACGATGCGCAGGGGGATGCCGCGCTGGATGGCGTTGAACAGCCCGGGGCCCGGTCCCCCGCCGGCCACGTCGAGCTGGTCGGCGCCTAGCGGCGCGATAGCCCGCTGCGCGCCGTCGAACTGCGTGATCTCCATCTCGAGCCCCTCCTCGCGCAGGTAGCCGCGTTCCTGCGCGAGGTAGAACGGGGCGTCGGACGCGTTGAGGATCGAGCCCACCCGCACGACCTCGAGCGGCGGGGCGGGACTCCCGCTACCAGCGGCCGGGGAGGCCGTTGGCGGTGCGCTCGCCGCCGCCGGCGCGGTGCCCGCGGCGGGGGGCGAGGGGGCGGCGGTAGTCTGACAGGCGCAGCTGAGCAGCAGCACGCCCGCAGCGGCGAGTCCCCACCCCTTCATCGCGACCTCCGTTTACGCCTTACGCCGAGGATGGCGCCTGTTAGCCGGGGTAGCGGCGCATGATGCCATCGAGGAACAGCTCCCACAGGTCGGCGGCCAGCTGCACGCTCGACTCCAGCGTGAACCCGGGCCGCTCCGGCCGGTAGCCGTCCTCTAGGCACGCTTGGATGACCAGCGCGTTGCCCATCACGTGCGCGCGGCCGCTCTCATGCTCTCGCGTGTCGGCCTCGTGGTGCACGTCGAAATACGCCGCTTGCTCGGGGGTGAGGCCGTAGTGCGTGGTCAGCGCGTGGTACCAGATGCCGAACCACTGCCCGATGCTGCCCTCGCTGAGGCCGGCGGCGTACGCCTCGGCCATCGGCCCCTCCAGGAACATGCGCACGCGCGAGTCGATCATCGCTCGCGCCTCGGGGATGAGGATCGCCTCGGCGCACTCCTCCTCGGTCAGGCCGAAGGCGGCTAGCAGGGGGATCTGCATGCGGATGTGGCCGCCGGGGCCGGGGTGCGCTAGCTCGTCGGCGAGCTGCTCGACGATCAGATCGTAGATCTCCGGGTGGCGCTTCAGGAACGGCAGCCAGCGATGGTAGCCATACGACTTGGCCGTGTTGATCTCCAGCGAGAACGTCCAGTGGTTGATTAAAAAGCCGCGGATGCGCTCGCGCGAGAGGGTGCCAGCGCGCAGCGCGTGGGTGAACGGGTGCTCGAGCAGCTTCTCGCGGTACAGCCGCTGGGCGAGCTGGCGGAGCTCGGCCACGCGCGCGGCGGCCTCGGCCGGTTGGTAACGCTGGACAGGCGGGCTGCTTACGGCCATCGATCCTCCTCCTCTGTCGCCCGGGTGCCGGGGCCGCGCGGCGCGCCGGCGGGGCGGGCGTTAGGGTACGGGCTGGTGGCCTGACGGGCCGGGGTACGGTTCTTCGCGGTACAGGGCCAAGGCTTCCAGCGCCGGCAGGTCGTTCACGCCGAACAGCATCGCTTCTTCCGTGGCCGAGGCGTTGGCGTGCTCGTGCCACGCCCACGGCGGCACCACCAGGAAATCCCCCCGCGCCCAGTCGAAGCGCTGGCCGTCGATCACCGTCCAGCCGCGCCCGCGGAACACGTGGTACACGGTGCTGCTGGTGTGGCGATGGGCGCGGGTGTGCACCCCTGGCCGCAGCAGCTGGATCGTGCAGCCCAAGGTGGGCAGCGCGTGGCCGCCGGTAGCGGGGTTCCGGTATTCGAGCGCGACATCGTCGTAGGGCGTCGCCTCGTCTGCGGCGGCCAGCGTGGTGAGCGCGGCGTAGGTGTCGGCCCAGCGGTAGGCGCGCTGGGGCGACAGCACGGGCGTGTCTCGATTGCCCAGTGGCCGCAGGCCCGCGCTGTACTTGCGCGCCGAGTAGTCGGCTGGGCGCGTGACCGGTTGGCGCGCCTCCGGATACGGCTCGAAGAACATCGCTTGCAGCGCGGCGACCAGCGGCCGGTCGAGCGCATCCATCCAGATCACTGGGGCCGCGGTCTCGTTGCCGTGGTCGTGCCAGGTCCAGTTGGGCGTCAGGATCAGGTCGCCCTCACCCATCGGGATGCGCTCGCCCTCGACGGTGGTGTAGGCGCCGTGGCCCTGGATGACGAAGCGCAGGGCGGTGGCGGTGTGGCGATGTGGGGGCGCGACCTCGCCGGGCTGGATGAGCTGCACGTTGGCAGCGAAGGTATGCGTGGCCGCGCGGACCTCGGGCAGACCCGGGTTCACCAGCAGCAGCACCCGGCGGTCGGCCGCGCGCTCGAGGCGCAGCAGCTCGCCAGCGCGCAACAGGTGGCGGTAGACAGTCTCCCAGCGCCAGAGGTGCGGGCGCACGCGGCTCCCTGTGGCGCGGGCCCGCTCCTGGACCCGCCACAGCCCGTCGAGCGCGTCGCGTTCCAGGGCTGCGTGAAACGGGTCCAGAGCTGAGCCCTGCACGGTCTGCTCGCCACGCATAGGCCACCCCCTTGCCGTGCGGCCGCGGCGATGCTCCTGGAGCGGCCGCACCCAGACGCTAGCACTGCGCGCTAGCCCCTGCAAGGGCTAGCGGAGCACCGTGCCTCCCACGCGGCTATACGGCCCCCTTCGGCGCGGGCGCCAGCGCCGGCCGAGCGCAAAGGCCGCTACCGTCGCGCCGACAACGGCGATATGGCGTCCCAGCTCCGGCAGGCCGCGCGCGAGCGAGGGGCCGCGCCCTGCCCCTGGTGGCGCGCCCGAGCGGGGCGCGGAGGGCTGTGCGGCGGGCGCATTCGCGATGCGGGGCGGGGGAGGCTGTGGAGCACCGGGCAGCGCGCGCAGCAGCGCGGTCACCGGCGGGCCTAGCGGCGACACGGCCACGGCGTAGGTGGCCGCTGACAGGGTGACCGCCAGCAGCACGATCACCAGCAGCCGGCGCCCGGTGCGGCGCACGGCCTGCAGCCGTGGGTGCATCGCTCAGCCCTCCTGCACCCGCGTGCCCAGCGGGTGTACCGGCGGCCGCGGGGGCCTCGAAGGGCGGGCTGTGGGCGCGAGCTGGCGCAGCAGGGCGACCACTCGCGGGGCGTATACCGCTAGGTGCAGCGCCACTAGCAGCAGCGTGACGTTCGAGGCCTGCGTATGCAGCACGCGCCAGAAGCCGCGGTTGCCGGCTAGGGCGGCGAGCCCCGGCACCGTGACCTCGGCGATCAGCACGCCGGACAGCAGCACCAGGATCAGCGCGCCGAACAGGCTCGCGTTCAGCAAATAGACCAACCGCGTGCGCCAGGGGAGCGAGGCGCGGAGCCGCGCGGTGGTAGCTGCCAGCCAGCCCCAGTTCACCAGCAGGTGTGCTGGCAGCGCGCCGCATAGCGCGAGGCCGAGCCATTCGTGGAGGGCCAGGCCCGTGAGATTGAACGACCACAGGGCGAGCATGCCCCCGAGGAGTCCAAGGTCGAGGAGGAGCGTCAGCCCTGCCCGTTTCACGTTCACCGTCCACCTCCGTACGTTCTGGCGAACTGTAGCGGCCCACGGGTGAGGAGGCGGCGGAGAACCTGCGCAGAGCTTGTGGAGACAGCAGAGATCGGGGCTCCGGAGCCTGGATTCGAACCAGGGACAACGGATCCAAAGTCCGCTGTGATACCGCTTCACCACTCCGGAGTGACGAGCTGGCCGCGCCGCTCGGCCGCGCTCTCACCGGTGGAGTATAGCAAGCACGGCAGTAGGGCAGCAGCTGGCCCGTGCTGCTGTCACGCACTCCCGAGCGCCAGGGCGACTAATGCCAGCTCCAGCACGACCACTAGCAGCAGGGTGGCCCCGGCAGCGAGATTGGCCCGGGGGCCGTTGGCGCCCCCGCCTAGCAGCCGCCGGTCGTTGGCCAGCAGCAGGATGAACGCTAATAGCGGGCCCAGCAGCAGGCCCCCGAGCAGTTGGCTGGCGACCATGGCGCGCAGCAGCGGGAGCCCCGGCCAGAGCACCACCACCGCCGCCACGCCGAGCACGCCGGCGAACAGCCCGTAGAACGCCGGTGCCTCGCGCAGCGCGTGCGAGACGCCGCGTTCCCACCCGAACGCCTCGCACACGGCGTAGGCCGTGGACAGGGGGATCACCCCCGCCGCGAGCAGTGCCGACCCCAGTAGTCCCGCACCGAACAGCGCCGCTGCTAGCGAGCCGGCCAGGGGCTCGAGCGCCCGCGCCGCGGCCGCCGCGTCGTCGACCGCCACGCCCGCTGCGTGCAGGGTGGCCGCTGTCGCGATCACCACGAACACGGTGACTACATTGGCCACTATCGCCCCAAGGATTGTGTCGAGGCGTACCGCGCTCAGCTCGTGCTCCGTCGCGCCCTTGTCCACGACCGCCGCTTGCACGAAGAACTGCATGTACGGCGTGATCTGCGAGCCCCAGATGGTCACCAGCAGCGCCGCCTCGCCCAGGTCGGCTGGCAGCGCGGGCACCAGCAGCCCGCGCCCCACCGCCTCCCAGTCGGGCCGTGCCAGTACCGCTGCAGCAACATACGCGAGCAGCAGCGCCGCCAGGGCGAGGAACACGCGCTCCGCCGGGCGATAGGGGAGGCGCAGCACCAGCGCGGCCAGCGCCACCACGGCGAGCGGCACCGCCACCCAGCGGGGCACCCCGAACAGCTCCGCCGCGGCGGCGATGCCCGCCAGCTGCGCGACGGTCGCGCCGCTGTTGGCTACCACCAGCAGTAGCATGGCGAACACCGTCCAGCGCACGCGGAACCGCTCGCGGATCAGGTCGGCGAGCCCCCGGCCGGTCAGCGCTCCCATGCGCGCGCACATCTCCTGGACCACGATCAGGCCCAGCCCGCTGAGCAGGAACGCCCACAGCAGGTGGTAGCCCGTGGTCGCCCCCACCACCACGGCGGTGGCGATGCCGCCCGCATCATTGCCAGCCGCCGCCGCCACCAGCCCCGGCCCGAGGGCGGCCAGCCCGCGCCAGAGCCGGTCGGGCGCGCCGCGGCGCAGCACTAGCGCCGGCCAGCCGAGCGGCCGCGAGCGGGCGGTCGGGAAGGGCCACCTCATGCCTCGAACACCTTCGCCGCCCCCGCGCGCACCGGCGATGGTGCCACTACCTGCAACACGTCGTCGGCCGCCACAGCGCCTAGTAGCTGCCCGGCGGCGTCGACCACCGGCAGCTCCAGCGCGTCGCAGGCCGCCAGCTGCTCGGCCACGCGGGCCGCGGGCGCGTCGGGGCGCACCGCGCGGACATCGGGGTCGATCAGGGAGCCGACCGGAGCCTGCAGCTCCGCCATCACCAGGGCTCCCAGGGGGACGACGCCGACCAGGCGGCCCCTGTCGTCCACCACGAATACCAGTGCTCGCGGCCGCGGCGCGTCGGGCCGCCGCAGCGTGGCCAGCGCCTCACCGACCGTGGCCGTGGCTGGCACCGTGGGCACGCGCGGGGTCATCAGCCGTCCGGCGGTCGCGGGGGCGTAGTGCAGCAGGTCGCGCAGCGGCGTGGACACTCGCTCGGGCAGCCGCCGCAGCAGCCGCTCGCCCTGGGCCGGGGGGAGCGCGCCGACCAGCTCGGCGGCGCTCTCCGGGACCATCGCCTCGAGGATCGCCGCCGCGCGGCCCTCCTCCATGCCCTCGACCAGGTGCGCCTGGCGCCGCGGCGCGAGCTCCTCCAGCGCGTCGGCCGCGGCCTGGGGGGGCAGCGCGTCCAGCATGGCGCGCGCCTCGGGGTAGGCGAGCCGTGCCAGGATGCTAGCCAGCTCGGCCGGCCGCAGGCGCGCCAGCCGCTCGCGCGGGAGCTGCAGGCGCACCACCGGCAGCGGGCCCGGCAAGTACTCGGCCTCGCCCCAGTCGAGCGCGGGCCCGGGAGCGATGTGGCGCGCCAGCTCCCGCGGCAGCAGCCGCCGCAGCAGCGGCCGCACGCCGCTCTCGATCCCCGCCAGGCGCAGCCGCCCTTCCACCGGCACCAGCTGCAGGTCATCGACGCGGACCAGGCGGCGGCCGGCGACGTCCAGCATCTGGCGGTCCAGCACGTCGGTCGCCAGCAGCAGCTCGTTGTCGCGGCGGGCGAACGGCGCGAGGTGCAGCCGCGGCTCGTGCAGCCACGCGCCGCTAGTGTCTAGCCGCGCCAGCTGGGCGTAGGGCACGAAGAGGTCGCGGCCGGCCACCCGCGCTACCAACCCGGTGACCTCGGGCCACGGTGCGCCGCTGTCCAGCCGCACGATGAGGTCGCGCACCACTCCCAGCCGCCCGCCATAGCGGTCACGCAGCGGCGCTCCCAGCAGGAGCGAGACGCACAATGGTGCTGGCTGCGGTGTTCTGCCCATCGCTCATGGACCGACGCGCGCACGGGGCAGGGCACTACCCGGCTAGCAGGCGTTCGGGGCCCCCACCACGCGCGGGAGCGCTGAGGTGGTTAGCAACAGCCCGAGTGGGCCACTGAGGCGCGATGCGGCGGGCCCGGCCAACCGACCCGCCGCCGTGACTATACCATGGCGCGCCGCCGGCTCAGCGCCGCTCGCCCGCCGCGCGCCGCGGCGTCGAGCGCTCGTACTCCTCGGCGTGCGGCGGCTGGAACACGAGGTCGAGCGCCAGCCACACCGCCTTGCTGAACGGGTACAGCACCACCGGCAGCAGCACGGCCAGCGGCGGCACGCCCCACTGGAGCCACTGCCACGGTGGCGTCGGCCAGGTGCGCAGCAGCACCAGCGCCACCCCCGCGATGCACAACAGCTCGGCGACTAGTAGGTTCACCAGCATGGCGCCCAGAAAGTAGCCCTCCTCGCGTTCCAGCCGTAGTCCGCAGGCCGGGCAGCGCGCGCGCATGCGGAACCACCCCTGGAATAGCGCACCGCGCCCACAGGCGGGGCAGCGCAAACGCAGGGCATGCCGAAACCCGCGGCTCGCCGACGCCATCGCTCTTATCGCTCGGGTGGCCTGGCGCTTTATTCTAGCTCCTCGGCGGCGTGCAGCCGCTCGGCCAGCTCGGCCGCCGACGCGCTGTAGCGGTGGAAGGCGGCGCGGAGATGCGCCCGCTCGTAGTGGGCGTAGATGCGCTTGGTAGTCTCCGGTGAAGCGTGCCCGAGCAGATCTTGCACTTCCGACAGCTTGGCGCCGCGGTTGAGCAGCACGGTGGCCTTGGTATGCCGGAACGCGTGGGGCGAGGCATGCACGCCTACCCGCGCCGCGTAGTGGCGCACGATACCCCAGACGGATTGCGCCGATAGCCGCCAGCGCTGCCCGCCCGGGCCCGGCGTGCCCCGCGCCCGGTCGTGGCGCAGGAACAGGGGTACGTAGCCGTCGGCCCGCGCCTGTAGGTACGCGCGTACGGCGGCCAACGCCTCGGCCGAGAGGAACACCACCCGCTCGCGGTCGCCCTTGCCGCGGATCACCGCCTCGCCGCGGTGGCCGTCGTCGAGATCGTGCCGGTCCAGCCGGGCCACCTCCTCGCGCCGCATGCCGCTGCTGAACAGCACATGCAGCAGCGCGCGGTCGCGCAGCAGGGTCAGCCGCGCCGTGGGGGCGGCGGGCTCGGGCAGGGCATCGACGTAGGTGACCAGCAGCGGCACCCGTTGGTCGACGCGCGGCGTGCGGTAGCGCCCGGGGCCTAGCAGCTCGCCGAGCCGGTCGCGCACTCGCTGATAGCTGAGCTGGGGGCCCACCCAGCCGCGCCGGTCCAGGAATCGCCAGAAGGCCCGCAGTGCGGCCAGGTACGTCATCAGGGTCGGGCGGCGCTCCCGCCCGTAGTGTGCCACCAGCCACGTGCAGTACTCTTCGAGGAGGCCCAGCGACAGCTCGGCCGGCCGCACCGCCGTGACGGCCACGCCCTCCGCTCGCAGGAACTCGGTGAAGCGGCGGAGGGCACTGGCGTAGGTCCGTCGCGTCTGTGGCGAGCGGCCTGCCAGCCCGTGCAGGAAGCGCTCGGCCGCTACGGCCAGAACGGGCGCGGAATCGTCGGGGAACATAGCCTCCTGCGGGCACGCGTCTAGCCCGCTCTCTGCGGGAGATGTAGCGCGCCGCGGATAGGAGCGGCAAGAAGGGGCGAACCAACCGAGAGCCGGCTGTAGCGCGCAGGATGCCCCCGCCGCCCTGGCCAGCCCGGTCGCCCGCCCCGCTCAGCTCTGGCGCGAGAAGGCGCCGTAGCGGGCGCGCTTGAGGCGGCGCCAGCAGATGGCGCAGTAGCCCCGGTGCAGGCGATGAGCGACATCCGGGATGCGCAGACAGCTCTGGCAGCGCTCCATGGTCCTCTCCACAAGTACAGGTAGGAACTTGTGCTACAGTGATTGTAGCTCGCGGCGGGACGGTTGGCCAGGGGGTGGGCGGCGCCGCGGGCCTATGGGTGACAGGCGTCCCGCCGCTCCGCTACCCTCTCTACCGGGCGGTTCGCGCTGGGGGCCCTGAGGGGCGCCGTGTGGGCAGCGGGAGAGGCCGGCTGTGTTCGCGCGCGGCGACATACGACAGCTCGCTTTCATCCTGCTGCTTTGCCTTGGCGCGGCAGCCGTGGGCGAGCGCCTGTCCGCTTCCGAGGCGTCCCTCACGGTCCGCTTCGCCCAGCCCGCCCCGGCCGACACGCTGCGCGGGCTGGTTCACCTGCAGGGATGGGCCGTCGATCACCGCGCCGCGCCCGCCCTGGCACCCGACAGCGTCGCCGTATTCGTCGACCGCGCGGTTCCCGAACTGCTCGGCCGGCCGCTGCTGCTGGGTGAGCGCGGGCGCCCGGGCCGCGCCGCGTTCGAGTTGGGCTGGGAAACGTGTACCTTTCCTCCGGGGCCGTACACGCTGCGCGTGGTGGTCCGCACCCCCGACGGGTTGGAGGCCGAGGACACGCGCGCTGTCGCCGTCGGCGGCTGCCCGGGCGGGCCGCTAGCCGTGCTGCGCGAGGACGCCCTACTAGCCCCCTCGCGCGCCTGGCGCGAGGGCACCACGGGGTGTCTTGCCGCGGACTACCAGGGAAGTGCTTATCGGCTGGTACGCCGTGCTGGAGGCGAGGAGCCGTGCGGCGTGTGGGACGGGGCCCACGTGATCTACGCCGACTTTCTCCTGAGCGTGGACATCGAGCTACCGCACGGCGCCCCGGGCGAGGCCGCGCTGGTCGCGGTTCGGGCCAGTCCGCGAACTCTACGCGGGGGGGCGCCCGAGGGCCTAGAGGGCTATGTCGCGCGCCTCGAGCCGGCAGCGGGCACCGTGTCGCTGTGGCGCTACACGGCGGACGCGCCGCCCCGCCTGCTAACGCAGGCACGGTTGGGGCCCGCCGACTCGTTTTACCAGCTCGAGGTGCTGGCCGTGGCTGACTTGCTGGCCCTGCGCGTCAATGGCCGCACGGCGCTGGTCGCGCGCGACGACGGGCCGCGGTGGGGCCGCTTGTTGCTGGGGGTGGGGGCGACCGCCGAGACGACCGTGCTGTACCGCGACCTGGTGATCCGGCGGCCCCCGGGCCCGGCCAGCCCGGCAGGGGACGACGCGGTGGCGTTGCTGTCCCGCTCCTGAGCCGCCCTGCTCCTCGGCATGGCGCGCCGCGTGGCCATAGCCTCCCCCCGGCTGCCCCTGTAGTCGCCGCGTGTCCCCCGCGGGCGCGCTGCGGGTGCGCTCGGCTGGTAGTAGGGCGGCATCTGGTAAACTCCGGTGGGCCGGTAGCTCAGCGGCAGAGCAGCGGACTTTTAATCCGATGGCCGTGGGTTCGAATCCCACCCGGCTCACACGGGCCTGTCTCGTACGATCGGGCTCGCGCTGGCCGGGGGGCCGGAGCCGGTTGGTCGTGCGCTGGCCGATCGGTATTGCCCAGCCGTGTGGCTGGCCTACGCTCCCTGCCCGTCGCGCCAGCGACCGGGCGACGGACGCACGAGCCCCACAGACGCTCTGGACTGGGGAGCGGAGGGGAGAGCGGGGGACGGGATTCGAACCCGCGACAACCTGCTTGGAAGGCAGGGGCTCTGCCTGGCTGAGCTACCCCCGCACGGATCACTCACGCCCATTATCGGAGATCGCGGGCGGGGCTGCCAACTACCTTCTAGCAGCGGAACACTACAGCCACCTTGTGCCATAATGACCGCCGGTGCGCTGCGCCTGGCGCACGCGAGGCGGCTGTGCGCGCCACGAGCGGACCGGGCGCGCCGGGGCCAGCGGGAGCACCCAGGTGAGTCGATCGACACGCGAGCGCCCGGCGGTGTGGCCCGCACCGGCGACCTGGCGCCGATGGGCCGCCCAGGCCGCCGTGGGCGCCGTGCTCGGTCTGCTGCTCACGGCCAGCGTCGTGCTGGTCGCCTGGGCGGCCGGCTGGCTGCGGGTGGTCGGCGTGGCGCCTCCTGGGGCCGCCGTGCTGGCGTTGCTGAGCGGGCTGGGCCGCGCCGTGCTGGTGGCCGTGGTCGAGGAGACCCTGTTTCGTGGTGTGCTCGTCGGCTACCTGCGCGCCCGTATCGGGCTGCCCGCCGCGGTCGGGCTGTCGGCGCTCGCCTTCGGCGCCGCGCACGCGTTCAACGCCCATGTGACGCCGCTAGCGCTGGCCAATCTGGTCGCGGCCGGGCTGTTGTTCGCCCTGGCGTTCGTGGTCGGGCGTGGCCTCGCCCTGCCTATCGGCCTGCACGCAGCTTGGAACTGGTTCGAGGGCTCGGTGTTCGGGTTGCCGGTGAGCGGCGTGCCGCGCGACCGGCTCCTGGTGGTCGAGGAACACGGGCCGCCGCTGTGGACCGGCGGAGCATTCGGCCCCGAGGGCGGGCTGCTGGGGCTAGCGGCGATGGCGCTCGTGGCCGGTGTGCTGTGGCTGGCGCGCGACCACCTGCCCCAGGAGCCGCCCGCGGCAGCTGCGTAGGCACCGTGGCCGCTCAGCGCGCCGGCTGGGCGAACGGCGCGTCTACGTAGCGCGACAGCTTCTCGAAGTTGTGCTCCGAGACGATGCGCCGGATGGTGCCCGACCGCGAGCGCATGACCAGCGTCTCGGTGCGTGCCCCGCGCCCCGTGTAGCGCACGCCGCCGACGAGCTCGCCCGGCGTGATGCCCGTCAGGGCCACGCACACGTCGTCGTCGCGCACCAAGTCCTCCATGCGCAGGACGCGGTCGAGGTCGAGGCCGCGCGCCCGTGCCTGGGCGGCCTCCTGCTCGTTGCGCGGCCACAGGCGGCACTCGATGTAGCCGCCTAGGCAGGTCAGGGCCGCCGCGGCGAGCACCGCTTCCGGCGAGCCGCCGACGCCCATGAGCATGTCCACGCCGGTGTAGTCCTCCATGGCGGCCATGATCGCCCCGGCCACGTCCCCGTCGCTGATCAGCCGGATACGCGCGCCTGTCTCGCGGATCTGGCGGATCAGCTCCTCGTGACGCGGCCGGTCGAGGACCACGATGACCAGATCCTGGGGATCGACCTTGCGGGCGCGCGCTAGGTTGCGGATGTTCTCGGCCACGGACAGCTCGAGCGATACTACCCCGCGGCCCACGCGCCCGACCGCGATCTTGTCCATGTACACGATGCCGGGCGGGTAGTACATCGAGCCGCGGCGGGCGATGGCTACCACCGCCAGCGCGTTGGGCAGCCCCTTGGCCAGCAGGGTCGTTCCGTCGATCGGGTCGACGGCGACATCGACCGCGGGCGGCAGGCCGTTGCCCACCCGCTCGCCGATGTACAGCATCGGCGCCTCGTCCTTCTCGCCCTCGCCGATGACCACCACCCCGTCCATGTCGACGTTGTTCAGGGTCGTGCGCATGGCCGTAACGGCGGCCTGGTCGGCGGCGTTCTTGTCGCCGCGGCCCATCCAGCGCGCCGCCGCCATGGCGGCCGCCTCGGTGACGCGGCACAGCTCGAACGCCAGGTTGCGGTCCATTGTGGGGCGCTGGCCGATCTCGCGAGACTCCACCGTGGACATGGCTCGCTCCCCCCTCACCGCCTTGCGGCGGCTGTGTGCTAGACTGCGCCGGACATCATCGGCCGCGCGGTCCCGACTCGGGCGCGGGCCAAGGTTGGGGCGCTACTTCTCGACCGGGTAGCCGCGGCTGCGCCAGGCCGCCATGCCCCCCTCGAGGTTGTACAAGCGCTCCAGCCCCAGGCTGGCGGCGAACTCGCAGGCGACGGCGCTGCGCACGCCCATCTCGCAGATGAACAGGATGTCGTCGCCGCGGAGCGCCTCGGGCTGGGCCATCAGCGTCCCCAACGGCAGCAGGCGCGCGTTGGGGATATGGTCACGCGCATACTCGTTCGGCTCGCGCACGTCGATCAGCTGCACCTTGCCCTCGTCGATCAGGCGCTTCGCTTCTTCGACGCTCACGCGCGTAAATGGTTCCTGCTCGTGGGTCTCCATCGACCGCCCTCTCCGATGGCCCTGCGCGCCGCTGCAGCGCGGGGCCGTGTGACTTGTCCCCATTATAGGTCGTGGGCTGGTGCCCGCTCGGCCAGCGCCCGCCGGCCCTGCTCGGTGAGGGTCAGCACGCGCTCGTCCCCAACGACCTGCACCTCGATCAGCCCCTGGCGCGCCAGCTCCAGGAACACCGTCGGTCGCAGGTGGGCCGCTAACACCGGGGACAGGCGCTGCACCAGATCGCTTTCCGGCAAGCGCCCCCAGGGCGCCAGCGCGCGCAAGATGGCCGCCGGCAGCTCGGCCTCGTACACCGGATGCCTCGTCCTCAGCACCCGCCTGGGCCGCGCGATGCGCGTACCGTGGGGACTATACCAACTCGGTGGCCGCCGGCGCCGGCTCGGGCAGGGCCACCGCCAGCCACAGCAGGGCCGCGTACAGCCAGAACAACGCCAGCGAGTGCGGGAAGCGGAAGAAGTAGTGGTCGAACAGGCCCGAGGCGAGTGCTGCGGCGACGCAACTCAGCAGCGTGAGCGCCAGCCCCTGTGCTACGGGCGTGCGCAGCGCGGCTTGGCCCCGCAGGCCGCGCACCAGCAACACGGCGAGCATCGCTAGGAACACCGCGAGCCCGATCAGGCCCATCTCCTCCGCGATCAGCAAGTACAGGCTCGACACGCCCAGGAACAGCTCCACGTTCGGCCCCGCGCCAAACCCCACCCCGAACCACGGGTACTCGCGGATCAGGTCGATCGCCGTACGGTACTCCACCAGGCGCAGCGCGGTGGCCGGGTCCTCGCCGCCGAACGCTTCCAGGAAGCGCGTGGTCACCCGGTTGCCCTGGGGAGAGAACGCCAGCCCTAGCCCGCCCAGCGCCGCCAGTAGCCAGGCTCGTCGGTAGCGGAACGTCCCGAGGAACAGCACGGCTACCGCCAGCCCCACCCAGGCTGCCCGCGACTCGGTCAGCGCCAGGCCCACCAGCTGCGTTCCCGCCAGGCCCAGCAGCAGCCCGCGCGGCAGCAGCGGCCGCGGCGCCAATAGCTGGCCAATCGTCAGCGTCGCTGCCATCATCAGCAGGCCGCCCAACAGGTTCGGGTCGATGCTGGTGCCGATCGCCCGCAGGATGTCCGTGCCCGGCCGCGTGCGCAGCACCTCGGGGCCGCTGGGGTAGCCCAGGGGCCGCAGGGCCGAGAGCAGCTGGACCGCCGTGTCGCGGGGCAGGAAGTACAGCCCTACGGCGATCGCCGCCTCCAGCGCGCCGCACACCATCAGGGCGCCGGCGAGCTGGTCGAGCTGACGCCGCTCGCGCACGAGGTGGACCACCGTGAAGAAGAATAGCAGGCTGTTGACCAGCTTCAGGAAGTAGCGCACCAGGTCCGAGGAGAACGCGAAGCTGCTACCGAGCGTGAACGAGACGCCCGCCAGCCCGATGAACAGCAGGAGCAAGCCACTGATCGGGGTAGAGACCAGCGGGGTCTCGCGGTATAGCACGCGCAGCACGGCCACCAGCAGGCCCAGCGCCAAGATGAGGTCGATCAGCGTGAACTGCACGCCCAGTCGGACCGGCACCACCCCGAACGGTAGCAGCGACACCACGGCCACAAAGGCCAGCAGCACGGCCTGCGGCCAGCGCAGCATAAGCCCCACCAGGCCCACGCCCGCCAGCGCGGCGAATACGACCAGCGGCGACAGCGCCACCAGCGCCACGCCGCCCAGCGCGCTCAGCCCCAGCGCCGCCAGCAGCCACCCCGGCCCCGCGGTCCACCGCGGCCAGCGCTGCGAACGGGGAGCCAGCATGCGGCCGGACTACCGCGCGCCGTGCGCCTGCACGGGCGTCTCGTGCTCGTAGCACTGGTCGGTGCGCCAGTGCAGCAGTGGGATCGCCCACGGGGCGACCTGTTCCAGCGGGGTGGCCAAGCGGTGGCGTTCCAGGGCGGCGCGCGAGGCCCAGTCGAACACCACGATGCCCTCCTGGCTGCCCTCGAGCGCGCGCAGCACGTGGGCGGCTAGCAGGTCGGGGTGGCCCTCGGCGCTGGCGAGTAGCGCCCGCACCAGCCGTGGCCCCTCGCCGGCGTGGCCGGGCAGCCAGCGGTAGCGGATCACCCGCGAGTACATCGGCAGCGGCACGCCCTCCTGACGCGGAATGATACGGCACGGCGCGTAGCGCTGGCTAGCGGCTGCTCCACCCGTTCGGCTAGTTGCGAGCGCCCCGCGCTAGGGTGGTAAGCTTCCTATAAGCCGCTCGATTCTAGGAGGAGGCTGGCGATGCAGCCACTCAATCAACTCGTCCCGATGGTCGTGGAGACGACCAATCGCGGCGAGCGCGCCTACGATATCTACTCGCTGTTGCTCAAAGAGCGTATCGTTTTCCTGGGTACGCCGATCAACGACCATGTCGCGAACTTGATCATCGCCCAGTTGCTGTTCCTGGATCGCGAAGATCCCGAGAAGGACATCCAGCTCTATATCCACTCGCCCGGCGGGCTGATCACCTCGGGCCTGGCGATCTACGACACCATGCAGCTCATCAAGCCCGACGTGAGCACCATCTGCGTCGGCATGGCGGCCAGCATGGGGGCCGTGCTTCTGGCCGGGGGCGCGAAGGGCAAGCGCTATGCCCTGCCGAACTCGACGATGATGATCCACCAGGCCGCGGGCGGCTTCGAGGGCACCGCGGCGGACATCGAGATCCAGGCGCGGGAGATCTTGCGCTTGCAGGCTCGCATCCGCGAGATCCTTGCTTTCCACACGGGCCAGCCGCTGGAGAAGATTGCGCGCGACTCCGACCGCGACTTCTACCTCACTGCCGAGCAGGCCGTCGAGTACGGCTTGATCGATGGAGTGATCGGCCATCCCGCCGAGGCCACCCGCCGCAACGCCGAGCTGGATAGCCGCAAGGGCTAGCTACTCGTCTGTTCCAGCGCGCGGCCCACACCACCATGGTGTGGGCCGCGCCGTGTCGCTGGGGAGCGTCAGCGAGCGCCCAGCAGGCGGGCGAGGTCGGCCCAGGGGACTCGGACCGCCCCGCGCGGCGCCCCGCTTAGCGCCTGCTCCAGGGCCACCGCCTGGGGAAGCGAGGGGGCGATCGCCAGGTCGGTGATGGTGCCGGTCAGCCGCAATACCTGCGCGCCATCGGGGGTGCGCCAGGCCACGCGATCCTCCCGCTGGTCGACCACTTCCAACCGCGTGCCGTAGCGCGCCCGCATGAGCTGCGTATAGGCCGCGAGCCACTTGCTGGCGTCGGCCGGCGTGTCCCAGTGGCTGCGCACCACGACGGCCACGTCGGGGCCGTTGGAGAGCAGGGCGAAGGCGTCGCCGGCCCAGCCCTGCGCCGCGCGCTCGCCCGTCTCGCGGTTGCTGTACTGCTGGATCAAGATGCGGTGGTCGATCTCGCCCAGCACATCCTTGCGGAGCTGCTGCCAGCCCTCGCCCAGCGCCGCGGCGAGGTCGGGGAAGCGCACGGGGATCGGCTCGACCCCCTGCAGATACTTCTCCGGGTGCAAGATCTGCGCCGACGAGCGCGGCGGGTTGCGGAACAGCGGGTCCATTCGCGCCCCGTAGCCGTTGCCCGTGTCCAGCGCCTCGCGGATAGCGTCCTGGCCGACCACATTGACGATGAACCGCGGCCCGGCCACGTAGGGGAAATACGTCTCCTCCACGACCACCAGCGGCAGCTGGTCGAGGTTGAGGCCGCTGCTCAGCGAGCGCTCCTGGCGCTGTTTCTCCTCGCGCTCGGCGCGAGTCATGGCTTGCCGCTGGAAGATCTCCTCCATGATCAGCGCGTCGCCTTCCAGCAGCGCCGACACCGCCAGGTCGCGGTCCGAGTTGTCGGAGTGCTTCGGCATCAGGGTGCGGATATCGTAGTGTTGGTCCTGCAGCGCGTGCGTCATCTCATGCGCGAAGGTGACGCGTTCCATGGGGGCCAGCGGGTCGTGGCCCGTGATAACGTATAGTTCTTTGGTATCCGGGTCGTACTGGCCGAGTACCACCCCCGTGCGAAACTCGACCTCGAGCTGATAGAGGTCGACATCGGGGCTCAGCAGCCCGAGGGCGACCATCAGCCGCCGGCTGCTCTCGATCTCTTGCCGGGTGTCCGGGTCGTTCAGCTCGTCGAGCAGCCGCTGGCGGTACTGCTCGGGTGTCAACACCACGCGCGGCACCTCGTGCAGCAGCGGTAGCCCGCGCAGTTGGGTGACCCGCTGGGTGATGCTGTCGAAGGCCAGCGCCAGCTCCTGCGCCGACCGCGGCTCGGTCGCCTGCGGCGTCTGGGCGAGGGCGGGGGGAATGACTAACGCCCACCAGGGCCCCCGGTTGCCCACTTGCGCGAGCAGCAGGAGCAGGGCGGTGAGCGCCCCGACGAAGAGAACAGCGACGCGCTTCATCGATCGGATCCGCCTTTCCTGTGGGCTCGTGGCCCGGCCGTGGGCCGGCGCGCGTTCTCTCTGACGATACCCTCCACCCCCGGGCCTGTCAATTCGAGCGCGGGGAGTCGGTGCGCCGGCGCTGCCGTAGCCAGTGGAGATAGCTGCGCACCTCGGTCGCAAGCCGCCGCGCGCCGCCCAGCCGCCAGTAGTGCCATGCTCGGCCGGGCAGGCGCCACCACGGCGTCGGCCGCACGGCATACTCGATCGCTGTCACCGCCCCACTGGCCTGGCGCCCTCTGAGCCGGGGGGCGCGGCTCGTCCTGGGGGCCGGCCGGTGCGGCGGCCGGCCCGGGGCGCGCCAGGGCGCTCGCAGATAGGTGGCCAGGGGGGCGGCCGCGCGCTCCCAGGTGTGGGCCGCGGCCACGGCGGCGAAGCGCGGGGCGAGGCGGCCGCGCAAGTCCGGCTCGGCCAGCAGCTCCAGTATCGCCGCGGCGACCGCTGCGGCATCGCCTGGCGGCACTACCCGTCCCAAGCCCTCGGCGGCGATCACGTCGGCCAGGGCGTCGCCACGCGTACACACCACCGGCAGCCCCGCCCAGAAACAATCCAGCAGGCGACTGCGAAAGGCGAAGTGCGTTTCGATGCCCTCGCGGTGCAAGCTCACCCCGAGGTCGGCCTCCAGCAGGTAGGCGCCGCGCTCGGCGTAGGGCACCCAATCGAGGAAGAACACGCTGCGGCCGAGCAACCCCAGCGCGCGCGCGCGGGCGTGGGTCCGCTCGGCCATGGCGTTCACCGGCAGCGCCGGGTTGGGATGGCGCGTGCCCAGAAACACCAGCCGCACGTCCGGCCGCGCCGCCTCGATGGCCACCATGGCTTCCAGGAGGGTGAGCGGGTCGAACCACTCCCACAGGCCGCCGCCCCACAGCAGCACACGATCGGTAGCGGCGACCCCCGGCAGGACGCCCTTGAGCACGGCGCGCGGCGCCTGCGGC
Organism: Chloroflexota bacterium; assembly: GCA_035294645.1. Lineage (GTDB taxonomy): Bacteria > Chloroflexota > UBA6077 > UBA6077 > JAJPHF01 > JADGHJ01. The sequence continues at coordinate 11,836 of DATGKN010000149.1, read as the reverse complement.
GGCTCGGCCGGCAGCCCGAACGGTACCACGTCGATCAGCCGCCGCAGCGTGGGGTCCGCATCGTAGGTGCGCGGGTTGAGGCGGTGGTTGGCCACCAACATGCCGAGCCAGAAGTCGCGTTGTCGCTCGCTGGCGCACAGGAAGAAGTCGCCCGCCCGCAACTGCGCGTTGAGGACCGCTAGATGCTCGCGGTGCAGCGCCTCGCGCAGCGGCAGCCGGTCCCGCGCGAACAGGTGGAGATTCTCCAGGATGAACGGGTCATAGAGATCGACTACCAGCGGCACATCCAGCGTGGCCAGCGCGGGGGCCTTGTGCAGCAGGAACCCCTGCACGATGAGCGCGCGGGCTCGACGCGCGAGGGACACCAGCCGCTCGGGCCGCTCGGCGTAGCTCACTACCCGGAACCCCTCGCCGGCCGGCGGGTCGGTGTTGGGCACCGCCAGCACCAGCGGGATCCCCTGCCGCGCCAGCGCCCGCGCCAGCTCCCAGCAGCGCACCCCGGGGCCGGCCATCCGCGCGCCCACCGGATCGCCCGCCACCAGCAGCGCCGGGGCGCCCTCTTCCGTCCGGACGAGTCGCGTGCCTTGCGGCGGCGTGAGCGGCCCCGGTGGGGCGGCGCGCGCTGGTGGCCGCGCGGGCGCCGTGACGCGCGCCGCCCCACCGGCCGCGCCGGCGGGTGGCGCTACGGCCCGCGGCTGGTGCCGGATGGCGGGGGCCGTGGCGCGGCGGTGCACGCCCAGCGCGTCGAGCGCTGGTGGCGGCCCCACGGGGAACAGCGCGTCGAGCCCGAGCGTGCGGACGAGGCGCTCCTGGGTGGCCAGGTACAGCGGCTCGACGTGGTTGGGCATGAACGGCTCGCCGAACAGCGGCAGCACCGCGGCGTCTGGCCGCTGACGCGCCTGCTGCACCGCCGCGCGCCGCTGCCACACGCTGGGAAGCTTCAGCCCCAGCTCGCCGAGCGCCACGAAGTGGCTCAGCGCCAGGCGCGACACCGTGGTCTCGGGGCCCCCGTCGGGGCGCCCGAGCACCCAGGGCGCCGTGGCGATCCGCCCGCTCATCAGCCCGCGCTGCGTGGCCAACAGCAGCGCCGCCGGCAGCACGCGCTCCAGCGTGCCGCGCTCGTAGTTCTTGATGATCGTGTACAGCGCATTGCGCTCGTACAGCACGCGCAGCTGGTGGGCGGGCACGCGCGAGGCCGTGGCGTGGCCCTTGTGGTAGGCTACCGCGTCGGGGACGTACAACACCGCGTGGCCCAGTACCCACAGGCGCCAGCCGAGATCCACATCTTCGAAGAACGCGAAGTACGCCTCATCGAAGCCGCCCACGGCGAGGAACGCCTCGCGGCGCACGGCCATCGCGCCGCCGCAGGCGAACAGCGTCGCCCGCACGCGCCGGTCCGGGTCGGCCTCGGCGGGCGCACCGTACAGGCGTTGGAAGGCGTGACCGTAGAAGTTCATGAGCCCGCCGGCGAAGTCGATGCGCGCGCCGGTCCAGTCCAGGATGCGTGCGCCCGCCGCGGCGGCGGCCGGGTACTCCTGTAGCGCCTCGACCAGGGCGCGCGCCCAATCGGGGTGCACCCGCGCGTCATTGTTCAGCAGGGCCACCAACGGCGCGCGGGCGGCGCGGACGCCTTGGTTGCAGGCGGCGGCGAAGCCACGGTTGGCGCGGTTGCGGAGCACGCGCACGCGCGGGAAACGCCGCTGCACGAGGGCCAAGGAGGCGTCGCGCGAGGCGTTGTCTACCAGGATCAGCTCCAGCCGGTCGCGCGGGTAGGCCAGCGCCTCCAGCGAGCCGAGGCAGTCGGCGAGGTGGTCCGCCCCGTTGTAGTTGGGCACCACCACGGCGAGGGAGGGCCAAGCGGTGGCCATGGGTGCGCCCTCTAGCTGTGGTTGCTGGCCCGGCCGCGCAGGACCGCCAGCGCGTTGAGCAGTCGCATGATCCGTCCGCGCCGGATCGCCGCCAAGTGGGCGCGCAGCGTCTCCACCTCGCGCGTCAGCGCAGCGATCTGGCGCTCTTGGGCGTGCAGCCGCTCTTCCCAGGCCGCCGGGGGGCGATTGCCCCGCTCCAGGGCCAACAGGTGCAGCACGACCTGGAGGTCCAACCGCGCGCGCAGGTCGTCGGTCACGCTCGGTGGGGGCGCGGCGAAACGCGCCGCGGCGGCCGCCAGCACCGCGGTATCGCCGGTCTTGCTGGCGAGGATGCCATGGCGGTAGGCCGGCGTACGCCGGTCGAGCCGCTCGTCGCGGGCGTTGTACCAACGATCGAGGGCGGCGTGCACCCTGGCGGCGGGGTCCAAGGCGAGCAGGTAGTGCTTCAGCAGCATCAACGGCAGCCAATGGTACAGATAGCCGCTGGGGAAGGTCAGGCAGGCCGCGCCCGCCGCGCGCAGCTCCGCTACGGTCTCTGCCAGGCCGGGCAGCCCGTGCGCGCGGTGCTCGGCCAGCTGCGCGTGATCGGCATGCAGCACGAGGCGCACGTACTCGAACAGCAGCGCCTCGGCGCGCGCCGTCTCGGCCGAGACGAACGGCGCCAGCAGCAGCACGTAGCGGCGGCTCACCCGCAGCAGCTCGCGTAGGTAGCGCGGACGCTGCGCGGCCGGCACGTGTTCCAGCGTGTCGAGCGACACGGCCAGGTCGAAGCTGTCGGGCTGGAACGGCAGCGCGGTGCCCGAGGCGCGCAGCCCCCCGCCCGGGCCCGCGGCCTGCGGGTCTACCACTACCACCCAGTCGTTGGGCAGGAAGCGGCCCAGCAGGCCGGGGGCGCCGCCCACGTCCACGATCGCCAGCCGTGCCGGCCCCTCGTGGCCGCGCACCAGCTCGGCCACCGCCGCCGCGTCGCGGTGGCGCCCGTACTGGTCGAACGGCAAGGCCAGCAGGTCCGAGACCGCGGTCATCCGGTGCTCGCGCGTGGCGGGCTGGCCGTGGGGCGCGGCGCTACTTGCTCCCAGCGCCCCTGCAGCGCCACCAGGCCGTAGCGCTCCACCCCGTCGGCCGCCGTCACGCGGAACGGATAGCACTGGTGGTGGTGGTCGTACGGGTGCAGCTCGGTGGCGTCGTACACCGCCGCCGACAACGTGTAGGCGCCGGGCAGCAGCGGCAGCGCCTCGATGGTGTACACGAGCGTACCCTCGCCCGCTACTTCATCCACGATGTAGCCATCGACGCGCGTGTTCGGCCCGGCGAGCTGGAGCCCGCCCGCGTAGATCCCGATGCCGAACACCGGCCGCCGCACGCGCCGGGGCGCGCGGTAGCGCAGCCGCACGGTGAGCGGTGCGCCGGTGGCGAACTGCTGGCTCGGGCGGCCCTGCGCATCGAGCAGCTCCACCGCTACCAACTGCACCTCGCCGCTGCCCCAGCGCCGGCCGTGCCGCGGCGCTTCGCCCGCTAGGCAGTCAGCGGCCGCCGCTTCGCCCCGCTGGAACCGGCGGTAGGCGCTGATCACTGCCTCGGGCGCGCCCAGGGCCTGTACACAGCCCTCGTGCAGCCACAGCGCGCGGGTGCAGAACTCGCCGACCGCGGCCAGGTCGTGGCTGACCAGCAGCACGGTCCGCCCGGCGGCGTGTAGCGCGTGGATGCGCTCCCGGCAGCGCTCCTGGAACTGGAGGTCACCCACGGCCAGGATCTCGTCCAGCAGCAGCACGTCGGGGTCTACATGCACGGCTACCGCGAAGCCCAGCCGGGCCTGCATGCCCGCCGAGTAGCGCTTCACCGGGGTATCGACGAAGCGCTCCAGGCCCGCGAAGGCCACGATGTCGCCGAAACAGGCGTCGATGCGGCGCCGTGGGATGCCCAGGATCGAAGCGTTGAGGTAGATATTGTCGCGGCCGGTGAGCTCCGGGTGGAACCCCGCGCCTAGCTCTAGCAGCGCCGCCACCCGGCCCTGCACCGCGATCCGCCCGCTGGTGGGGGTGAGTAAGCGGGCGGCTAGTTTGAGCAGCGTGCTCTTGCCCGAGCCGTTGGTCCCGATGATCCCGAGCGCCTCGCCCGGCGCCACGGCGAACGAGACATCGCGCAGTGCCCAGAACTGCTCACGCCAGCCTTGCGGGCGCAGTAGGTGGCGGACCAGCGCCTGGAGCGAGCGCGGACGCTCGTGATGGATGACGAACCGCTTGGAGACGCCCTCGAAGGTAACGGCGCTCATCTTGGCGGCCAGCGCCCCCGGCCGCTAGCGGCCTGAGCTCCCCACGGGCGGCGCGGCGCTCGCGGGCGTGGCGGGCGCGGGCGTGGCGGGCGCGGCGCGCGTCGGCGTGGCTGTCGGCAGCGGCGGCAGGAGCTGGAACGCCGAGCCGACGGTGGGTGTGGCCGTGGGCGCGCCGACCGGCGGCGCCTGACCGCTGTCGCGCGGGACGCTCGTGCCCCCCCCGAAGGGAGCCGGCGAGCTGGTTGGTGACGGGCCCCCCACCGGCGCGCCCTGGCTTGGCGCGGCGGTCGGGGAGGCCGCGGGCGGCGACGAGCTGGGCGCGGGGACCGGGAGGTTGGCGCCGCCCGCGGGGGGCGCGGTCGGGCTCGCCGTTCCCGGGGTCGGGCTCGGCAGCAGCGACGAGCTCATCGCGGGCGCCTGGAACCGCACCGCGGGCGGCTCGGCGGCCGGCGGGGCCACCGCGGGCGGCCGCTCGACCGGCTGGAACGCGGCCGGGATCTCCGGCGCAGGGGGAACCGCGCGCGCGGGGGCCGCCGGCTCGACCACGCTGGCCGGGGGCGCCGCGCTGGCTTCCGCAGGCAGCGTAACCGCTTCGGGCACGCTCACGATCGATGGCGGCACTGGCGCCACGCGGTCCGCCCGCGAGGCCTCGGCCGCTCGGGCGACCGCCGGGCGGGCCGGCTCGGGCGCGCGGTCCACCACCGCCCCGAGCATCTGACGGTCGGCCTCGAGCTGGGTGATCACGCGCCCGACCTGCTGCGGGGGCAGCGACTGCGCGCGCTCGCTGTGCAACTCCTGGCGCACCGCCTCGACCTCGCGCACGTAGGCCTCGGCCAGCGAGGCCACCACATCGGGCCGGTCGCGCTCGATCATCTCGCGCGTCTCTTTCATCCGCTCTTGCGCCCGGCGTAGGTGTAGGTCGAGCTTGCTCTCGGGCGGGGCCACGAACAGCTGCGCGTCCTCGACCAGCCGCTTGACGGGGTACAGCGGCTCATCGGGCAAGCTGGTGGCCGAGGTCGCCACCGTGCCCGCGAGCAACAGGGCGAGCGTGGCCCCCGCGGCGCCCGCCGCGATGCGGCCCCATGGCGTCATGCGCCAGCGCCGCTCCGACGGCGCCTGCGCCGAGCGGACGGTGCGCAGGTGCGGGCGGGCAGCGGCATCGCGCTCGGCCGCGGCCCACAGCGCCCGCGGCGGCTGACTCGGCGACTCGGCCGCGGCGCGCGCGCGCGGAGGTAGCCCCTCGCGCCAGGCGGGGTGCTCGCGGAGCCGCGCGGGCGCGCGCAACTTGGGCATGGCCCGTAGCTCGTCCGCCAGGGCCACCAACGGCGCCAATGCCTCGCGGTGCTCCGGGTACAGGGCCAGGACTGCCGCCGCGCCCCCGGGCCGCTGCTCCTCGGCCTCCAGCGCCGCTGCCAGCACCTCGGCCTCGCTGCGGTCGGGCAGCTGGAGCGGCTCCGTGGGCGAAGGGGGCGCTTCGCGCCAGGCGGGGTGCTCGCGGAGCCGCGCGGGCGCTTGTAGCGCGGCTAGTGTGCGGAGCTGGCCCGCCAGCTCGACCAGGGGCGCCACCTCGTCGCGCAGCGCGGGGTGCTGGGCCAGCAGCGCGGCCGCACTGCCCGCGGCGGCCGCCTCAGCCTCGAGGCAGGCGGCCAGCAGCTCGACGGGGTCGGTGTAGGTCGCAGCCGGGGGGGGCGAGGCGACGTGGCGGCGCCAGAGGGGGGCATGCCGCAGCCGTGCGGGCGCCTGGACGCGGGGCAGGGCGCGCAACCGCGCGGCCAGAGCCAGCAGAGGCTCCAGCTCCGCGCGTAGCGCCGGGTGCTGCGCCAGCAGCTCGTCGACGCTGCGCCCTTGCTCCAGGCGCTCGAGGCACTCGCCGAGCACCTCGTGCGGAGGCAGCTCTGCCACCGCGTTCCTCCTGCCTGCCTCGATCTCGACGACCGCGTACGGACCTGGCCGCGCGGGCCGCGGGCGGCGCGGCCACTAGTCGCCTCCCAGCCCCTGCAGCACGCGGCTGAGCCGCCGGACCTGCGCCGCGGTTGCCCCCCCGGCCTTCCTGGTCGCGCCCTCCTCGGCTTGGTCGAGCAGCCGCCGCAGGGCTTGCAGCGCCCGGTGCTGGATCACCCGCACCGTGGCGGTCGACTTGCCCAGCTGCCGCGCCACCTCGGCGTGCGGCAGCTGCTCGATGAACCGCAGGACGATGACCTCGCGCTGCTCCTCGGGTAATTGTCGCACGGCATCCTGGAGCGTCTGTACCATTTCGCCGTGCGCCAGCTCGACCTCCGGGTCGATGCTCTCCCCCATCGGGTCCAGCAGGTTGGCGTTGGACGGCTTGGTCGAGCGGTAGTAGTCGATCACCGCATTGCGCGCCAGCCGCAGGAGCCAGTGCTGGAACGGCAGCTCCCGCCACTGGTACCGATGGATCGCCTCCCACGCCTTCAGGAAGATCTGCTGCGTCAGATCCTCCGCCAGCTGCCCGTTGCCGACCTTGTAGTAGACGTAACGATAGACAGTATCGAGATACGTCTCGTACAAGGCTTGGAACGCGTCCGCGTCCCGTTGGGAAACCCGCCTCGCGAGATCGTCGAGCCCGCTGTCGACCATCCAGCGTCCGCTTCCCCAGCGGCTCCCACCTAGTTAAACGAGCCGCTGGCCAGAACGTTACAAATGGCTTGCGCGGGGCGCAAAGCCGTCCTATCATACCCCGGCCAAGCGCCCCGGGCAACCGCTGCGGCGGGCGGCTCAGGGCTTCACGGGACGGGTCGCCGTGATCGATCAGGAGCTCTTGCGCATCTTGGCCTGCCCGGCTTGCGGCGCACCGCTCGACCAGCAGGGCGCCTGGCTCTGCTGCCGCGGTTGCGGGCGGCGTTACCCGATCCGCGACGGGATCCCGGTGCTCCTGCTCGATGAGGCCGAGCCGCCGCCTGGGCCGGGCGCCTGACACGGGCGTGAGCACGGTGGCCCAGGGCGCGGCGGGGGCCGGGCGCGGGCTCTTCCTGGCGCTGCTGCTCGTCGTTGGGGGCCTACCCGCCTGCTGGCCCGGCCTGCTAGCGGCGCCCACGGTGCTGGTGGTGCGGCAAGCGGCCGGGGCGGCGCCGCTGCCCGCGCGGCCGTTCGGGCCGACCGTGCCCGTCTGGGTGGCGCCACCGGTCGGCCCGCTACCGGTCCAGCGCGCGTGGGTGCCCGCCCAGGCGGTCGCCTACTACCAGGCGCGCCTCGCCGCACTGCCGGGGGTGCGCGGGGTCGAGCCGCTGGCGCGCGTCCAGGCGGCGGGGATCCCCAACGACCCCTACTTCGCCGACTACCAGTGGAACCTGCGCCAGATCCACGCCCCGGAGGCGTGGGACCTCACCACGGGCGACCGCCGGCTCATCGTGGCGGTCGTGGACACCGGCGTGGCTCTGGACCACCCCGACCTGGCGGGCCAGCTGCTCCCGGGGCAGAACTTCGTGCAGCCGGGCGCGCCGCCCGCCGACGACAATGGCCACGGTACCCACGTGGCTGGCATCATCGGCGCGGCTACCAACAACGGAGTGGGCGTCGCCGGCCTGCTATGGCAGGTGCAGCTGCTGCCCGTGAAGGTGCTCGATGCCAGCGGCGGCGGCGATGCCGACCGCGTGGCGCAGGGCATCGCCTGGGCGGCCGACCAGGGCGCGCGGGTGATCAACCTCAGCTTCGTGGGGGCCAACTCGGCGGGGGTGCTGGCGGACGCGGTCCAGTACGCTCGCAGCAAGGGCGCGCTCGTGGTGGCCGCGGTCGGCAACGACGGCCAGCCCGACCCCACCTACCCCGCCGCGCTCGACGGGGTCCTGGCCGTCACCGCCACCACCCGCACCGATGACCGGCTGCCCTCCGCGAACTGGGGCGACTACGTGAGCGTCGCGGCCCCGGGCGAGCAGATCGCCAGCACCTACTGGGACCCCGCGGTGGGCAACACCTACGCGGCGGCGAGCTCCAGCTCCCAGGCCGCCCCTCAGGTCGCCGGCTTGGCCGGCCTCGTCTGGGCCGCCAATCCCGCGCTGTCGGCTGACACCGTGCGTGCCCTGATCGAGGCGCACGCCGACCGGCCCGCACCGCCGGCTCGTGCCGACCAGCTGGGCGCCGGACGCATCAATGCCTACCGCACCGTGCTAGCCGCGCTGCCCTGGCTATACGATAGCCGCGGGGCCGCGGCGTACCGAGCGCCGGCCGAGGCCGCCGCTCGACTGTTCCTGCCGTATGTCGTCAAAGGCCGCGATGGCTGGACCAGCACGCTGCTGCTGCGCAATGCCACCGCCCAGCCCGCCACGCTGACCGTGGCGTTCTATGGCCCGGATGGCCTGCCGGTGGCGACCGTGCCCCTGACCCTCAACGCGTACGCCGTGGCGCCTCTCCCGCTGCATACGGTAGCCGAGTTGCCCACAGGCTTCGCGGGCACGGCTGTGGTCGACACTGCGGCGCGGCTGACGGCCTGGGTCCAGCAGGACCGCCCGGGGGCCGAGCGGCACGGCTATCTCGCTGCCGCACCGGCCCCGCGCCTGTACGCCCCGCTGGTGCAGCGCGGCCCCGCCAGCTCGACCGTGCTGTACCTCCAGAATGCCAGCGAGAGCCGCATCCAGGTGACCGCGCGCTACTTCGACCCCACTGGCGCCCCGGTTGCGCAGCAGACAGTGACCCTCGCGCCGCGGGCGAGCACCAGCCTGCGCCTAGCCGAGGCTGCGGGGCTCTCCGCATCGTTTCTGGGCAGCGCTGTTGTCGAGGCCGACGCGGGGCTGCTGGCGGGCGCCGCGGTGCGGCTAGGCGATCCCGCGCCCAGCGCCTACGCCCTGCAGGCCGAGAGCGTGGCCACGTTGGCGGCCCCGCTGGTGTTCAAGGCGGCGAGCGGCTGGTCGAGCCGCCTGCATGTGCTGAACACGGGCTCGGCGCCTACCCTGGTCACGGTGGCCTACTGGCGCGAGCCAGGGGCGCCTCCGGTTACCGAGTCCACCACGCTGGCGCCGTGGGCGAGCGCCACATTTGCCCTGGACAGTACCGGCGTGTTGAGCGATGGGTACGTCGGCGCGGCGACTATCACCTCCAACGGCGGCGCGCTGGTCGCACTCGTGCAGCACACGCGGGCCGGCGGCGGGGAGCAGATGAGCTACCCGGCGGCGGCCGCCAGCGCCACGACGCTCGACATCCCTTTCCTGGCCCGCGACTTCGGCGGGTGGACCGCCGGGCTGCGGGTGCAGAACCTCGTGGCCGAGCCGGCCGAGCTGCGAGTCACCTACTACGATCAAGGGGGGCGTGTGGCCTGGCAGACTCAAGACCAGTTGCCGCCGCTAGCGAGCGCGACCTACTTGCTAGACACCCTGGCCGAGCTACCGGGCGGGTATCTCGGCTCGGCCACGATCAGTTCGAACGGCCGCCCGCTCGCGGCGAGCGTGAACTGGGTCAAGCGCGGGCCGTGAGCTAGCGGACCAGCTCGCCGATCACTACCAGCCGGTGGCTGAAGCTCCGCGTGCGGAAGTCGTAGCTGCCCGCGCAGGTGAGCAGGGACAGCCGCGGGCTAGGACTGGACTGCAGCACCTCGACCTCCTCGGGGCGTACGAGGCGGACTTCAGCGACGCGGTAGGTGAACTCGCCCTCTGCAGTGTAGACCACTACCGGGTCGCCGAGGCGCACGCGGTACAGGTCGCGGAACACGTTGCCTTGGTCGCGCGTGGCCACGTGGCCTGCGATCAGCACGTTGCTCGGCCCGCCGACCAGCCCCGTGATGGGGTAGTGCCCTGCTACGAATGGTACTGTCTCCCAGCGCCAGCCTTCGGCGGGGTCCTCGACCATGTCCAGCTCGACCACCGGCGTGTCTACCCCGATGCTGGGGATGCGTAGGCGCACGGGCAGGCCCGGGGGCGGCGGGGGCGGCACGGGCGTGGGCAGCGGCGTGGCGGTCGCGGTTGGCACGGGGGTGACGCTGGGTGGCGGTAGGGACAGCCGCGTTGGCAGCCGGCGAGCGATCGTGCTGCTCGGCCGCACCGGGGCAGTGGTGGGGGGCCAGGTGGGCGAGGGGGACGGGGTGGGAGCGGGGATAGGGAGCATGGCTGGCTCGGGCACAAGCGGCGCCGCCGCGAGGGGGGGCAGCGCGGTGGCGGAGGGGGAGCGGGGCGCGACGAGCAGTGGGGCGGCCGCCGGGGTCTGGAGTGCCACGGGCGGGGGCACCGTCGGCTGGAACAACGGCACGAAGCCCAGCGCGGCTAGAAGCGTCACGAGGGTCAAGGCGCCGCCGAAACCGATCAGCAGCGTGCCCGTGATAGCTCGCCAGCGCGCGTCAGGGCCAAGCCGTGTCACCGTACGGTCCTCGCTCGCGGCGTGGGCTGGCGCGGGACCGTGGTGCTGCGGCCCTTTCGCCTGGGCAAACGCCGCTCCGCCATCTATAATGGGAAGCCTTGGTAGGACGACCTCGCGCCGGACGAGGCAGCCTCGTGGGCCGGGCGCCGAGGCGCGGTCCTGCTGCGCCATCGCAGCTCACGCACACCAGATTGTCTGGCACGTCCGCGCCGGCGTGCCACATGCGCGCGGAGGAGAGATGCGGCGACTCGCCCCGGTGCTAGCGGCAGTCCTGCTCGCGCTCGGGATTGCCCAAGAGGTCGCGGCCCAGAGCCGGCCCATCGGTCAAATCCTGACGCCCACGCCGACCCGGGGGCTGCTTGGCACTCCCTATCCGCTCGCTCCCGGGCTGCCCTCGCTAGGGCAGACCCCCCTGCCCCCGCCGGTGCCGCGCACCATAACCATGGGGCCGCGGCCAGATATCCAGGCCACCGCCACCGCTGCGGCCGCGACGATCACTGCGGCCGACGCCACCGCCACCGCGGTATTGGGCGCCCCTCTAACCGCCGTGGCGCTCACCTCGACCGCGCTGGCGATTCCCACGCGCACTCCCACCCCGCGTATCCCGACGGCCACGCCGACCCGCCCCGCGTCGCCGACCCCGATTGCCACACCGACGCTCGCGCCGAGCCCGACCCCCAGTCCCAACGTGCTGGCGCTGACGCGGACGGTGCTCACCACCGCGCCGATCGCCGTGGGCGAGCAGACGCTAGAAGCGGGGACCCCCATCGAGATCCCGCTGGACGTGGCCTTGGTCAACGGCGCGATCCCGCCCGGTACTACCATCCGCCTGCCCACGGGCCAGGTCGTCACTCTGCCCAGCGGCATCAGCGTCCCCGCGGTCGAGACGCCTACCCTGCTCACCAGCCCGCTCAACGCCACGCTCGCCGCCCCGGCGCAGATCGGCGACACGCGGCTGCCCGCTGGCACGACTATCACCCTGCCTGCCGGCACCGCGGTGCTGGGCAGCGTCGAGCCGAACGCGACGGTCCTGCTGCGCACGGGCACCGCGGTGCAGGTCCAGGGCCGTGCCGAGATGGTCGGCGAGCCGGTGCCCGTGGTGATCAGCCCCACGCCCGTCGCCCTGCCGCCGCGACTCCCTACCACGGGCGACGCGGACCCCGTCCTGTGGCCCGCGGTGGTGGGCCTCACGCTGCTGCTGACGGGCTGGCGGCTGCGCCGCGCCGCGTAGCGCCCCGGGCCGCGGGCACCCCGCCCACGGAGCGCCCCATTAACGGCTCGTTAACCGCCCCGCCCGGCGATATAGTTGACGTGCGCCCGGCGTGCTTGCTTCATTGAGCACGAGACAGGAGGTTTTTCCATGCAGCTCATGCCTCGAGCGCTGTGGAGCGTGGTG
>DATGKN010000148.1:0-33874 GCA_035294645.1 Chloroflexota bacterium | reverse complement strand
CCGAGTCGCTCAACCACCGCACGATGGAGCACCTGCGCCGCTGGGGCATTGCCGCGCGGCTGCGCGAGCAGGGCTTCCCACCCGACTACCCACGGGTCGTGCGCTTCGTCACCCGCGTGGTCGGCTACGAGCTGGCGCGTTTCGAGCGGCCGTCGAATCGCGCGCAGCCGGCGGCCTCGGCCGCTATCAGCCCGGAGGGCGCGCTGTGGTGCCCCAAGTTCTGGCTGGACCCGGTGCTGCGCGCCCGCGCTAGCGAGTTCCCGACGAACGAGGTGCGGCTCGGCTGGCGGCTGGAGCGCTTCTGGCCGGACGCGGCCGGCGTCTGGGCCGAGGCGGTCGAGGTAGCCACGGGGCGACAGGAGACCATCCGCGCCGACTATCTCGTGGGCTGTGACGGCGGCGGCTCGCTGGTGCGGCGGGCGCTGGGCGTCGAGTACCGTGGCCGCTTCGCCGAGGGCTATAACCTGGGCGTCTACTTCCGCGCGCCCACCCTGCTCGCGGCCACCCCGCTCGGCCCGGCCAGCCAGTATTTCGTCGTCAATCGCGACGGTCGCGCCATCGTGGCAGCGGTCGATGGACGCGAGCGCTGGCGCCTAACACTCAAGGTAGCGCCGGGCGCGGCGGAGCGGGTGGACGTGCGCCAGGCGCTGCGCCAGGCGCTCGGGGCCGAGCTGCCGCTGGAGATCCTGGACGTGCGTCCCTGGGCGGGCCACGCTGTGGTGGCACAGCGCTACCGCGTCGGGCGCGTGTTCCTGGCCGGCGACGCCGCGCATCTGAACTGGCCGTCGGGTGGCTTCGGCATGAACACCGGGATCGGCGACGCGGTCGATCTGGGCTGGAAGCTCGCGGCGGTGTGCGCGGGGTGGGGCGGCGACTGTTTGCTGGACAGCTACGAGGCCGAGCGCCGGCCCGTGGCCGAGCGCAACGTGAACGAGGCGTCGCGCCACAAGGCGAGCGACTTGGCGCTGCCCGTGCCCCCGGAGCTAGAGGAAGCGAGCGGGGCAGGTGAGCAGGCGCGCCGTGCGCTCGGGGCCACGATCGCGCGCAGCCGCTGGAAGGAGTGGCACACGCTCGGGATCCAGCTCGGCTACCGCTACGACCCCTCGCCACTCTGCCTGCCCGACGGCACGCCGCCACCGAGCGACGACCCGAGCGTGTACGAGCCGACCGCGCGGCCCGGCTCGCGCGCGCCCCACGCCTGGCTGCCCGACGGCCGCTCCACGCTCGACCTGTTCGGGCACGGCTTCGTGCTGCTGCGCCTGGGCGCGCGCCCTCCGGACGTGGCCCCGCTGGCGGCCGCCGCGCGCGCCGCCGGCGTGCCGCTCACGGTAGTGGAGCTCGCGCAACCCGCGATCGTCGAGCTGTATGCGCGGCGGCTCGTGCTGGTGCGGCCGGATGGACACGTCGCCTGGCGGGCCGACGAGCTGCCCGCAGACCCCGCCGCCCTGATCGACCGCGTGCGAGGGGCGGCGCCGGCCCCGATCGCCGCTTGTAGCGAGGAAGCTCCTGAGCCAGTGGTCCGACAGGGGCCGTGGCGCCGGCCGCGTGCTCGCTGACCGCACGGTTGTCCTGGGTGCTCTGTCCCCGGCCGAACGGCGGCCGCCGGCCGGGACGGGAAAGGCCTGAACGGCCACTCCCGAACGCGCGGTCCGGGCGGAGGCAGGCGGGGCTCCCACCACTCGCGCCGCCGCCTACGGTTCGGCCAGCACCGGCCTCAGCGTGGCGCTGGGGCCGGGGGTGGCGACCACGAAGTGTCGGAACTCCACGACGAGCGGGGCGCCCGGTTCCCGCGTGTGGGCGAACCACGCGATCTTGCCCCAAGGCCGCCGCGCGTCGTGCCAGTCGTCTACCTGCTGCCCGTTCACGAACAGCTGCAGCTCGTCGCCCTGCGCCACCACCGCGACACGGTTCGGCTGCGTGCCCGGCCGGATCGCCGCCGCGGAGGCCGGCGGGATCAGCAACTCCCCCCGCTGGGGATCCGTGCCCGGCGGCCAGTATTCCAACCAGTATGTTTGGTCCGTCGGATCGACCACGAACGCGTAGTTGCTGTTGGTCCGCGTGTCGCCTGGCCCGGGCAGCTCCCGGAACTGGAGTCCGTAGCGGCAATCACGCCCCGCCTGGGAGCAGCGGGCGTCGATGCCCGCGGCGAAGTCGGCGAACACCGCCGCTGGTCCCCAGAAGCGCGAGCCGGGCTGGTCGACCCGCAGCCGGAACACGCCGCCGGGCTCGGTGGCGAAGTCGTCCTGGTACAGCACCGAGCCGGGCGGGCAGGGCGCGATCGTGCCCTCCACGCTGGCCCTCTGGCGCGCCCCGGGCACCACGAGGCTCGATACCCACACCGTCAAGCGGTACGGGCCAGGCGGAAACGCGCAGGTCTCCCAACTGGTGCGGAAGCCGGCCCGCGCGAACTGCGGCCCGAGCGCCGCCACAGCGGCCGGACTGTCCTGGCCTGGCTCGGCGTAGTCGAGCAGGTTCCGCGGGTCGCTCGCATCGCCCAGATAGAGCTGGATATCGCGCTCGTTCAGGCCCGAGCCCTGCGAACTGCGGCGGTCGGCCGCGTAGCCCGCGATCTCCACCTGTCCCTGTAAAACCTCGCCTGCCTGCGGCGCGAGGAGTTGCACCACGATAGCGTCGTCTAACTGGCTCCCGGGCGCCGCGTGTCCCAACGCTGCGCGCGCCGCTAGCGCCAGTGCCAACAGCAATGCTGCCCCGCCCGAGATTCGTCGTCGCCACGTGTGCATCGTAAGTCCTTCCCGGCGAGCGGGGGCCCTGCGTGGCAGTCAGCGCACGGCCGCCGTCCGCTCGCTCTGCCCGCGGTCGGCCGTCTCCGTCCCCGCGCCGGCGGCCGGCCGGATGCGGCAGCGGTAGGAGCGCGAGGGGGTGGTGCCACTGATCGGGTCGCGCTCGTCGTGTGGGACCAGGAGATTGGCGTTGGCGCTGGTCGCCCCGAACGGCGCGTAGCCGGGCAGGTCCAGTGGCGGGCACGCCTGCCACCAGCCGTGCACGCCGCACACCACGCCCGGCAGGACCGCCTCGGTCACCCGCGCCCGCACCCGCACGGCGCCCCGGGGGGACTCGACCACCATCCAAGCCCCATCCTCGATCCCGTACTCCGCGGCGGTCTGTGGATGCAGCTCCGCGAACGGCTCGGGCACGGCGCGGCGCAGGCTGGGCAGCGCCCGGTGCTGGCTGTGGCAGTACTGCAGCAGCTTGGCCGAGGTCCACACCAGCGGGTAGGCGTCCGCGGCGCCGGCGCGTTCGACGCGGGCCGGCGGCCGGTACGTGGGCAGCGGCGGCTGGCCGTGCTCGGCGAACGGCACGGCGTACAGCTCCACCTTGCGCGTGGGCGTGGCGAAGCCGCGCGGCTGGCCCGTCGTGGGGTCCGGCTCGGCGTACTTGGCGTACCGCGCGGATGGCAGCGGCAGGGTCACCCCGCCCGGCGCCGCCTTGAGCGCCTCCAGCGTCAGCCCGGTGGGGGCGAGCTGGTGCGCGTAGGCCGCCGCGAGGTCACCATCCCAGAACTGGTCGCCCAGCCCCAGGCGCTTCGCAAGCTCGAAGATGATCCAGGTGTCCGCGCGCGCCTCGCCCAACGGCGGCACCACCGCCGGGCGGTACTGCACGTGCCCGCGCGCGGCCAGCGGCAGGGGCCACCCCGCCCACACATTGTCGCGCTCGAGGAACGAGGCGGCCGGCAGCACGATGTCAGCGAAGCTGGCGGTCGGGGTGAGGAACAGCTCGGCCTGGGCGAAGAACGACAGCCGCGTGAGGGCCTCGCGGCCTAGCTGGGGCGCCGCGTGGGCGTACAGCAGGTTGCCGCCGAAGCCCACCAGCGCCTTGACCGGGTACGGCTCGCCGTCCAGGATCGCGCGGTAGAGGTCGTACCCCGTCACCTGGCCGGGGCGCGCGGGCGGGCCCAACGGGCGCTCGGCGCGCCCCAGCCGCCGCGCCGCCTGCGCCGCTGGCAGCAGCTCGGACGCCTCCACCGGCGCGAGCTTCACGCTCGGCAGCACCACGTTGCCCCCCGGCCGATCGAGGTCGCCGAGCAGCGCCCAGCACACGGTTACGGCGCGGCTGTTCTGGATCGTGTTGGTATGCTGCGTCAGGCCGTTCCAGAAGTACAGCGCCACGGGGCGGTGCGCGGCCAGCAGCGCCGCCGCGGTCTCCACGCGCGCGAAGGGCACCCCCGTGAGCGCCTCGACGCGACCGGCGCAGGCAGCGGCCTCGGCGAGCAGCGCGGCGAACACGGGGCGCGCCACGACCATCTCGCCCGAGGCCAGCCGCAGGTGCCACGCGCCGTCCAGCGCCAGGGCGTCGGTCGGCGCGTCGTAGCGGCCGTGGCCGGGGTCGTAGCGCACCGGCCGCGCGGCGCGAGCGTCCCAGGCCACGTAGCCGTCGGCCACCGCCCCCGCTTGCAGCTCGGCCCAGCGCAGCAGGCGGCCCGTGTCGGCGCGCAGCAGCAGCGGGCCGTTGGTCCACTCGCGCACGAACGCCGCGTCGTGGCCGTCCTGGCGGACCAGCGCGTGAATGAGGGCCAGAGCGAGCGCGCCGTCGGTGCCCGGCCGCGGCTGGAGGTGCACGTCGGCGCGCGCCGCGAAGCCCACGCGCCGCGGGTCGACGACCACCAGGCGCGCGCCGCGCCCCTGCGCCGCCGCGATGGCCCGCGCGAAGGCCAGCGACGTCGCCCCGGGGTTGTGGCCCCACAGCAGGATGGCACCGGCCCGCTCGAAGTCGGGCGTGGGCAGCGGCATCCCCAGCGTGTAGACGTTGCCCGTATCGCGGTGCCAGTTGCAGAGGTAGGTGGTGCCCACCACGTTCGGGGTGCCGAAGGCGTGGCTCAGCCGCGCTAGCCACGGCTCGCTGTCGCTCAGCGCGGTGCCGCTGCTGGTGCCCTTGCAGAACGCCACGGCCTCCGCGCCGTACTCCGCGCGCACCGCCAGCAGCCGTTCGGCGATGGTGTCCAGCGCCTCGTCCCACGAGATGCGCTCCCAGCCCGGGTCGGGGTCGCCCTTGGGGCGTGTGCGGCGCAGCGGGTAGCGCAGGCGCTCGGGCGCGCGCAGCAGCTCGGCGGCCGCCTTGCCCTTCACGCACATCGCGCCGCCCGCAGGATGGTCGTGGTCCGGCTCGATGCGCGTCACCGTCGCCCCGCTCACGGTGCACACGATCGGGCAGTGGACATGGCACAGATTGCAGTAGGCGCGCACCTGCTCCGCCATCAGCGCCTCCCCCAGGTGCGGGCGCCCGGCGGTCGGACGCCGCGCGGCTAGTCTCATTGTGGCAGATCGGCGCGCGCCACGGCAGGCAACCGCGGCCGCGCCCACCATGTCCGATCCCTGGGCACGTGCCGCACCACCGGGCCCGCCGGGATCGCGGCCGCAAGCGTGAACAGGTTCACCCGCGGGCTATGACGCCGTTCGCAGGCGCCCGCGCCCGGCCCGTGTATCCTGCGACCATACGAAGCGCGCTGCTGGCCCCCGCCAGCGGTGTTCAGGGAGGCAAAGGAGGCCACGAGGCCGCTCCGCAAGACGGTCCGCCCGCTCGCCACCGCTGCCGTCCTCGGGTTGGCGGTCCTGAGTAATACCACGGGCCATGTTCATGCCACTGACAACCGCACTTCTTGTGAGAGTCGGGGTGGCTTGTGGGTGCCCGGGGCGGGCTGCGCCGATAAGACCTGCACACTCGGCGGAAGAACGTACCAGCCAGGCGAGACCGTGACCTACCGGAGGCCCAATGGGGAGCTCAGGGTGATCATGTGCGATGGTTTCACCGGACAGTGGACACTGGTGGGGCGAACGCAATCCATCGAGACGAGTTCGGTGGCACCGGAGCCGGGTGGAGTCGCTCCTTCGCCCGATGCCGCGCCGTCGAGCCCCCAGCCCCTGCGGCCAGGCGGGATCGCCCCGCGGCGCTAGCACTCAGGACATGTCAGCCTGCCGGATCGCTGGCTATCCGCGAGGCGTGCTAGGACGGCGCGCCTCGTCGGCTCACTCCTCCGCGGGCACCAGCAGCAGCGCCCGCCGTGCCAGCGCCGCCGTGGCCGCCAGCCGGGCCCGATAGGCCGCCCGCGCCTCGGCCAGGCTCACGGCCCGAAAGCGCACCGTGTCCCCGGGCGCGAGCTGCGCGACCAGCGGGAGGTCGGCCTGGATCACCGTGGCGAGCAGCGGGTAGCCTCCCGTGGGCTGGTGGTCGCTGAGCAGCACGATCGGCTGGCCGTCGCCGGGCACTTGCACCCCGCCCAGCGGCATGCCGCCCGAGACGAGATCGGCGGGCTCGCGGCGTGCCAGGCGCGGGCCGGCCAGCCGGTAGCCCATGCGGTCCGAGGCGGGTGACACGGTATAGGTCGCGCTGAGAAACGTGTCGATCGTCTCGTCGGAAAAGCGGTCGGCGTGCGGCCCCAGCAGCACGCGCACCTCGGGCGCGGCGCTGTACGGCGGGCGGTGCTCGGGCGGCAGGTAGCAGCCCAGCTGGCAGCGCGGGTCAGGGGACGGCGGTGCCAGGGCCAGGCGGTCGCCGGCCTGGAGCGCGCGGCCGGCCAGGCCGCCGAGGCCGGCGCGGACGTAAGTAGCGCGCGAGCCGAGCACCGGCGGCACCGCGATCCCCCCGGCGAGGGCCAGGTAGGCGCGCAGCCCGGCCCGCCGCGGCCCGAACCGCAGGACCTGGCCCGCCCGCGCGTACCACGCGGCCCATAGCGGCAGCGGCTCGCCGTCGAGCGTGGGGCGCAAGTCGCCGCCCGTCACGGCTAGCAGCGCGTCGCGGTGGAAGCGCAAGGTGGGGCCGACGAGGTTGATCTCCAGCCCCGCCGCGCCCGGCGCGTTGCCCACCAGCAGGTTGGCGGCGCGCAGGGCGGCCCAGTCCATCGGGCCCGAGCGCGGCACCCCGAGGTGGCCGTAGCCCACGCGACCACCGTCCTGCACGAGGGTGAGCAACCCGCCCGCCTCGACGGTGAGGGCGGCATCGGTCACCGGCGGCCGCGCGCTGGGTGCAGCGGGTTCGACATAATCCGACCAGGCAGTCGGGGGAATGGGCACGAACTGCACCCGGTCGCCCGGCTGGAAATAGGCGGGCGGCTCGCGCTCCGGGTCGAACAGCCGCAGCGGCGTGCGCCCGAGGATGTGCCAGCCGCCGGGGAAGCTGAAGGGGTAGATCACCGTCTGGCCGCCAGCGATCGCCACCGCGCCGGCGGGCACGGCGGTGCGGGGCGTGGGCAGGCGGGGCAGCGCCAGCACGGGCGGCAGGTCGCCCATGTACGGGTGGCCGGGCGCGAAGCCCAGAAAGTACACTCGCTGGACCGTGCCGGCGTGCAGGCGTACGACCTCCTCGGGCGCCAGGCCCACGCGCGCCGCCACCGCCTCTAGGTCCGGGCCGTACTCCCCGCCGTAGACCGTGGGCACCTGGCGCAGCCGCCCCTCCCGCCGCGGCGCCGCCGGCAGCGCATCCAGTGCGGCGTGCACAGCGGCCTCGACCTCCGCGTAGCTCACCGCCAGCGGGTCGTACTCCAGCAGCAGCGAGGCGTAGCCGGGAATCGCGTCGTCGACCCACGGCAGTGGGCGCAGCGCCTCCGCCAGCGCGTGCACGCGGGCATTCAGCGCGGGGTCGATACGCTCGCCGAGAGTGACCAGGACGGCGGCGTCGCCGGCGGGCGCCACGCGCGGGCAGGGGGGCGGAGTGCTCACGCGGGCTCAGGCCGCCGCGGCCAGCAGCTCGCGCAGCGGGCGCACGGCGACCCCGGCCTCGGCCAGGCGGCGCCGCGCGGCGGCCAGGATGGCGGGCGCGCCGGGCGTGTCGCCGTGGAAGCAGATGCTCTGGGCGCGGATCGGCACCACCGTGCCGTCGTGGGCCACCGCGCAGCCCTCGTGCACCAGCCGCAGCACCTGCGTCGCGGCCTCCTCGGGGTCGGTGAGTAGCGAGCCCGCGGCGCGGCGGCTCTGCAGCGTGCCGTCGGGGTTGTAGCGGCGGTCGGCGAACGCCTCGGGCACGAACCGCAGGCCGGCGTCGGCCGCCGCCTCGGCGAACGCCCGCGAGCTGGCCAGCCCCACCAAGGGGATCGCGCGGCTGAAGCGAGCGATGCCGCGGGCGATGCCGCGGGCCAGGGCGAGGTCCACGGCCGCCTGGTTGTACAGCGCGCCGTGGGGCTTCACGTGCTCGAGCTCCACGCCGTGGGCGCGGCAGAAGCCGTACAGCGCGCCGAGCTGGTACAGCACGAGCTGCTCGATCTCCTCGGGCGTGAAGCTCATGGCGCGCCGGCCGAAGCCCTGCAGGTCAGGGTAGCCGGGCTGGGCGCCCACGGCCACCCCGGCCTGCTTGCACAGCGCTACCGTGCGGTCCATGACCGTGAAGTCGCCGGCGTGCAGGCCGCAGGCCAGGTTGGCGCTGGTGATGCCCCCACGCACCAGCGCGGCGTCGGCGCCCAGTACCCAGGCGCCGAAGCTCTCGCCGAGGTCGCTGTTGAAATCGATGGCCGGCGGCTGGTCGGGCATAGGCGGCCTCCACGGGCAGGCCCCGCGTGCTGCTAGCGGCGGATCGCTAGATCGGGCGCCGAGCTGGCATCCAGCGTCGTGTCCGGCGGCAGCAGCTCGTTGCGCTGCAGCAGGTAGGCGATCACGTCGTAGTACTCCTGGTCGCTGAGGCTGCCGGGCGCGTCCATCGGCATCGTGCCGTGCACGTACTGGTACAGCCGTGCCGCGGTGCCGTAGGCGGCCAGCCGCGCCGCATCGAGCGGTGGTCCCACGGGCCCCTCGAGGTTGGCGCCGTGGCAGCTCGCGCACGCCCGCGCGTACACCTGCTCGCCCTGCACGACCTGGGCGCTCTGGGCCGCCGGGCGCGCCACGACGGGGGCTGCCAGCGCGGCGCCCGCCGCGAGGGCCACGGCCAGCGCGCCCGCTACTGCTCGCATAGCGTGTGGATAGGGCATCACGCCACCGTCACCGAGAACGAATAGATCGCGTTCATGTAATACCCCTGGCGGTTCCACTCCACCGTGGGTGGCTGCACGTTGCCCGCCTCGTCAGTGGCGCGCGAGGCGAGGGTATAGCTACCCGGTGCCTGCGCGTCCCACGGGAAGTCGAAGCGCACCCAGGCCAGCGGGAAGCGCGGCTCCAGGAGGCGCGCCTCCTGCCAGCTCTGACCGCCGTCGGTACTCACCTCCACGCGGGCGATCGGCGCGTGGCCGGACCAGGCGTAGCCGGTGATGAGGTGCTGGCCGCGCGAGAGCGTGCTGTTGGGCGCCGGCTGGTTGATATACGACTTAACGGGCTGCACGGTGGCCGGCTCGGTGGGCGCGCCGCTGGGGCGGCCTTCGAGCACGTAGCGCACGGTGTTGTAGATGCCGTCGAACGGGTGGTCGAGCACCTCCAAGCGCTGCAGCCACTTGATCGAGGCCACCCCGATCCAGCGCGGCACCAATAGCCGCACCGGATATCCGTGGTCGGGCAGCAGCGGCGCGCCGTTCATCGCCCACACCACCATGGTGTTCGGATCCATGGCCACCGCCATGGGCAGGCCGCGGGTCACTTGGGCTGGGTCGCCCCCCTCGCACACCAGGTCGACAGCGCCCGGCTGCACGCCGGCCCGTTCTAGCAGCACGCGCAGCGGCACGCCGGTCCACTCGGCGGTGCCCGCGGCGCCCATGATCCACGGGGTGCCCTCGGCGGGCGGGTCGAAGCGCCCGCGGCCGTTGCCCGCGCACTCCAGGAAGGCGATGAGGCTGCGCTGCTCCGGCAGGCTGCGCAGCTCGTCGTAGCTCAGCTCGTAGGGCCGCTCCACGTGGCCCTCGATCCGCAGGCGCCAGGTGGCCACGTCGATCTGCGGGGTGGCCCCGTGGTTGCGGATGAAGAAGTTGGCGGTGGGCACCAGCAGGCCGACCAGCTCCTCGACGCGCGTCTCCTCCAGCGGCGGGTTGGTGCTGTGGACGATGTTGGTCGAGCCGGGCTTGCGGGGGGGCGCCTCGGGCTGCGCGGGCGGCGCGGGCGCCACGGCCAGGCCGCTCGGGGCGTGGCCTAGCAGCCCGAGGCCCACGGCTGCCCCCACGGTGCCGCCCAGCAGGCGCCGGCGCGGCAGCGGGCGCTGCAAGGGGTTGGGGTGCGCCTTCCGCTCCTCGCTCATCGGGTCCTCCTCGACACCGCTGCGTGGAACCGAGCCACGGCGGTCCCCCGTCCGCCGTGACTGCTCACGCGCCGCAGCCGCAGCCGCCCGCCCCGCAGCACCCGCCGTGCGCGGCCGTCGCCAGCTCGGCCCCGTCGCCCCCACGGCGCACTGCCGCGAAGGTGGACAGCACGCGCGGGACGTTGCGACGGCCACAGCTCGGGCACGTCGCCTCGGCGCCCTCGTCCGGGGCGCGCACCAACTGTTCGAAGCGGGTACGACACGTCGAGCAGTAGTATTCGTACAGCGGCATGGCCTCGCCTCCCCGCCGCCCCATGGGTTGGGTACGATCACGATCCGCTGGAACAGTCTGGGGCGGCGCGGTCGGTACTGCCGTCGGCGACGACGCAGTCTGTGGCATAGTCTAGAAACGCGCCCGTGGGAACGCAAGCCCTTGTGCTGGAGCTAGCCGTATGCACGACCTCACCGCTCGCTTGCTCGACCTCGCCACGGGCCTGGGCGCCAGCTACGCCGACGTGCGCGTGGAGACCCGCCGCGTCCAGGTCGTCAGCGTCAAGAACGGCGTGGTCAACGCTCTCAGCGACGAGACCAGCCGCGGGTTCGGCGTGCGCGTGCTGGTCGACGGCGCCTGGGGCTTCGCCAGCAGCGCCGAGTTCGCCCCCGCCGAGCTGGAGCGCGTGGCGCGGCTGGCCGTGGAGATCGCCCGCGCCAGCGCGCTCGCTCGCCGCGCGCCGGTCGCGCTCGGCCCGCCGGTGCGCTCGCAAGGGCGCTACGAGACGCCCATCCAGCGCGACCCGTTCAGCGTGCCGATCGAGGAAAAGCTGGCACTGCTGCTCGCCGCCGACGCCGCGATGCGCGCGGTGCGGGGCGTCACGGTGGCCGAGAGCTCCTGCGAGTGCCAGCGCGTGGACAAGGTGTTCGCCAACAGCGAGGGCGCGTATGTCGAGCAGGTGCTGATCGAGACGGGCGGCGGCATCGAGGCGCTGGCGGTCGGCGAGCACGAGACGCAGAAGCGCTCCTACCCCAACAGCTTCGGCCGCCACCAGGGGACCGCGGGCTACGAGTTCCTGGAGGCGATGGACTTGCCGGGCAACGCCCAGCGCATCGCCGAGCAGGCCGTGGCGCTGCTCACCGCCCAGCCGTGCCCCAGCGAGGTCACCACCCTGATCCTCGACCCCACCCAGACGGCGCTCCAGATCCACGAGTCGTGCGGCCACGCCATCGAGCTGGACCGTGTGTTGGGCTTCGAGGCCAGCTACGCCGGTACCAGCTTCCTCACCCCGGACAAGCGCGGCCACTTCCGCTACGGCTCGGAGGTGGTCACCATCGTCGCCGACGCGACGGTGCCGGGTGGGCTGGGCACCTTCGGTTTCGACGACGAGGGCGTGCCGGCGCAGCGCACCGTGATCGTCGACCACGGCATCTTCCGCAACTACCTCACCTCGCGCGAGACGGCGGCGGTGTTCGGCGAGCCCAGCAACGGCACCATGCGCGCCGACGGCTGGAACCGCATCCCGCTGATCCGCATGACCAACATCAACCTGGAGCCCGGGCCGTGGCGGCTGGAGGACCTGATCGCCGATACCGACCGCGGCATCTACATGGAAACCAACCGCAGCTGGAGCATCGACGACAAGCGGCTCAACTTCCAGTTCGGCACCGAGATCGCCTGGGAGATTCGCGGCGGCAAGCTGGGCGCGCTGCTGCGCAACCCCACCTACACCGGCATCACGCCGCAGTTCTGGCAGAGCTGCGATGCCGTGTGCCGCGAGTGGGCCGTGTGGGGCACGCCGAACTGCGGCAAGGGCCAGCCGTCGCAAGTCGCGCACGTCGGCCACGGCGCCGCGGCCACGCGCTTCCGCAACGTGCGCGTCGGCGTGGTGTGAGGGGGGCGGCGATGGCGCTGACAGCGGACGAGATCAAGCGGCTGCTAGGGCTGGCGCCGCACCCCACCTGCGGCTTCGTGGCGCAGACGTACCACAGCCCGATCCAGGTGCCCGCCGCGGCGCTGCCGCCCGAGTACGGGGGACCGCGCTCGGCGGGCACGACGCTGTATTTCCTGGTCACGCCCGATACGCACATCGTCATGCACCGCATTCGCTCCGACCAGGTGTACCACCACTATCTCGGCGACCCCCTCGACGTGCTGCTGCTCTACCCCGACGGCACCGGCCGCGTGGCGACCGTGGGGGCCGACCTTGCCGCCGGCGAGCGCCCGCAGCTGCTCATTCCCGGCGGCACTTTCCACATGGGGCGCCTGAGGGCTGGGGCGCGCTACGCCCTGCTGGGCACCTCGGAGTGGATCGGCGTGGAGCCGGGCGATGTGGAGCGCGGCGACCGCGAGCGCCTGCTAGCCGCCTTCCCCGCGCTCCGGCAGGAGATCGCGCGGTTCATGGCGCAAGGAGGCTAGCATGCTGGGGCGCGAGCCGCTAGAGCGCCTGTTGCGGGCGGCGCTGGCCACCTCGCCGGCCGACGAGACCGAGATCGTCGTCCAGGCCGTCGACGACGCGCTGACCCGCTTCGCCAACTCGGGCATCCACCAGAACGTCTACGAGCGCAACGCCGAGGTACGCGTGCGCGCGGTGGTCGGGCGCCGGACGGGGGTGGTCGTGACCAACCGCCTCGAACCGGCGGCGCTGGCCGACGCCGCGGCCCAGGCCACCGCCCTCGCCCGCCTGCAGCCCGAGACCCCCGATTTTCCCGGCCTGGCCGAACCGCAGCCGGTCGCGCCGCTGCACCCGTTCGCCGCGGCCACCGCCGCCTGCTCGCCGGAGCGCCGCGCCCGTGCCGTGCGCGCGGTGTGCGCGCTGGCCGACGAACAGGGACTGGTGGCCTCGGGGGCTTTCAGCACCGGCGTGCACGAGCTGGCGGTGGCCAATTCCAAGGGACTGTTCGCCTACGACGTGGGCACGCGCGCGCACTTCACCACCGTGATCATGGGCGACGACAGCTCCGGCTACGCCGAGCGCGCGGCGGTGGACGTCGAGGCGCTGGACATCGAGGCACTGGGCCGCGAGGCGATCGCGCGCGCGGTGCGCGGCCGGCGCCCCCAACCCCTCGCGCCCGGCGAGTACCCCGTGGTCCTCGAACCGTATGCGGTGCAAGAGATGCTCGGCTACCTGGCGTACATCGGGCTGGGGGCGTTGGCGCTGCAAGAGGGGCGCAGCTTTCTCTGCGGCCGGCTGGGCCAGCCGGTGGCCGCGGCCAGCATCAGCCTCTGGGATGACGGCCGCGACCCGCGCGGGCTGCCGCAGGCGTTCGACTTCGAGGGGGTGCCGAAGCAGCGCGTGGAGCTGATCAGTCAGGGCATCGCCCGCGGGGTCGTGTACGACCGCGCGACGGCCGCCAAGGAGGGCCGCGCCTCGACGGGCCACGCCCTGCCCGCGCCGAACCCGCTCGGCCCCCTGCCCAGCCACCTGTTCCTGGCGCCCGGCGCGGCCAGCCGCGAGGAGCTGCTCGCTGGGCTCGATCGTGGCCTGTGGGTGACCCGCTTCTGGTACGTCAACGTGGTCCACCCGCTGCACACGATCCTCACGGGCATGACGCGCGACGGCACGTTCCTGGTCGAGCGCGGCGAGGTGGTCGGGCCGGTGCGCAACCTCCGGTTCACGGCGAGCGTGCTCGACGCGCTGGCGAGCGTCGAGGCCATTGGGCGTGAGACGGTCGTCCTGCCAAGCTGGTTCGGCGGCGACGTCGTGCCCGCCCTGCGCCTCGGGCGGTTCCGCTTCACCGGCGCCACCGAGTTCTGAGCGCCGCGGCCCCTGCTCGGGGGGAACAGTCGTTCGCCTTTGCTATAATCCTCCCGCCATGACACCGTCGGAGAGTAGGCTCCGCGCCGCCGACGAGCGCCGCGTGGCGGCCCTCGAACAGCGCCTCGGACTGCGCTTCCGCGACCGGCACCTGCTGCTCACCGCCCTGGTCCATCGGTCCGTGCTCAACGAGCGCACGGACCTGCCCGGGGGCTCCAACGAGCGCCTGGAGTTCCTGGGCGACGCGCTGCTCGGCGCGGTGGTCGCCGAGCGGCTATACCAGCAGTTTCCCCAAGCCAACGAGGGCTTGCTCACGCTGGCGCGTGCCCGCCTCGTGTGCGCGCCCGCGCTCGCCGTCTGGGCGCGCCAGCTTGCGCTCGGGCAGTTCCTGCTCGTTGGGCGCGGCGAAGAGCTGAGCGGCGTGCGCGAGCGCGACAGCACGCTGGCCAGCGCGTTCGAGGCGCTGGTGGCGGCCATCTACCTCGACGCGGGCTCGCATGGCTGGGCGCGCGTGCGGCAGTTCCTCGACCGTTTCCTGACCCCGGCCCTGGAGGCCCTCTCTCTCGATCAGCCCCTGCTCGATGTCAAGTCGCGCCTCCAGCAACGCAGCCAGGCCGAGCGCAACGCGGTGCCGGTGTACCGCGTGGTGAGCACGGAAGGGCCGCAGCACAGCCCGACGTTCACCGTAGCGGTGTACATCGGCGATGCCGAGGTCGCACGTGGCACCGGGCGCAGCAAACAGGCGGCGGAGCGCGCGGCGGCGGCCGCTGCCCTCGCTGCTTGGGACGCCCCTATCGCCCCGCCGGCCGCGGAGGACGAGAGCGCTTGCACCTCAAGCAGCTAGAGCTGGTCGGCTTCAAGAGCTTTTCCCAGCGCACTCGCCTGCGCTTCGGGCCGGGCATCACCGCCATCGTCGGCCCCAATGGTTCGGGCAAGAGCAACTTAGCCGAGGCGCTGCGCTGGGCGCTGGGCGAGCAGAGCGCGCGGGCGCTGCGCGGGCGGCGTGCCGAGGACGTGATCTTCGCGGGCGGCGGCGCGCGGCGCCCGTTGGGCATGGCCGAGGTCAGCCTGCTGCTGGACAACAGCGACGGCCGCGTGCCGCTGCCGTACAGCGAGCTGCTGCTCACGCGGCGGCTGTATCGCTCGGGCGAGAGCGAGTATCTGGTCAACGGCAGTCGCGTCCGCTTGCGTGATCTCACCGACTGGCTACTCGGCGCCGGCCTCGGACCGGATTCCTACTGCGTAGTCGGCCAGGGCACGGTCGAGCAGCTCGTGCTCCAGCGCCCGGAGGAGCGGCGCCTGCTGCTAGAAGACGCGGCCGATGTGCGCCGGCACGGCCAGCGGCTGGCGGAGACCGAGCAGAAGCTGGCCGCCACGGCCGCCAACCTCCAGCGCGCGCGCGACCTGGCTGCCGCCCTCGCGCCCGAGGTCGAGCGGCTGCGCGCCGCCGCCGAGCGAGCGGAGCGGCGCGCCCAGGTCGTGGCGCGCGCGGTAGCGAGCGGCCGCGCCTACTTCACGGCCATGCTCAGGGCCGCCGCGCGCGAGCTCCACGCCCGCCAGGCGAGCCTCGCCGCCGCCCGCACCGCGCGGGAACAGGCCGAGCAGGCTCTCGCTGCCGCCGAGCAGGAGCGGGCCGCCCGCCAGCAGGCGCGACGCGAGGCCGAGGACGCCCTGCGGGCCCTCGACACGCGGGTGCAGCGCCTGCGCGCGGAGCGCGAACAGCTAGCACGCGACCTGGCCGTGGCCGCCGCGCGCCTGACCGCTGCCGAGGAGCGCGCGGCCGAACGCCACGCCGCGGCCCAGACCCTCGCCGAGCGGCTCGCTTCCGCCCGGGCAGCGGCCGAGGCGCAAGCGACCGCCGCGCAGGCCGCCGAGGCGCGGCGTCGCGACGCTGACGCCGCGGTGCGCGCGGCCGAGCGGACTGCCCAGACGGCCCAGAGTCGCTTGGGGGCTGCCCGCCGCGCCCATGAGGCCGCGCGCCGGGCGACTCGCGAGCGCGCGGGGGAGATCACGCGTCTCGAGCAGCGCCGCCAGTTGCAACAGGCTGCACTGCACGATGCGGGGCAGCGCCTCGCGGCGCTCGCCGAGCAGGTCGCTGCCGCGCGTGCCGCCCTGGCGGAGGCGGAACAGCAGGCGGAAGCTACGCGCGACGTCGCAACCGCCCGCCAGCGGGAGCGCGCTCAGCGCGAGGCGGCGCTCGCGGTCGCCCGCCAACAGCGCATCGCCGCCGCCCAGGCCCACGACGCGGCCCGGCGGGCTGTCGATACCGCCCGGGCCGCCGCGGCGGAGATCCAGGGGCAGCGCACGGCGCTCGCGGCCGCCCTGGCGGCCGCGCCCGAGCTGACGGCCGCTCGTGGCCACCCCGAGCTGGGTGACAGCCAGCTCCTCGGCGCCCTGCTCACCGTGCCGGGCACCTGGGAGGTCGCGATTAGCGCTGCGCTCGGGCGTCGTGCTCGTTATCTCGTCGTGGCCCCCCCCGGGCGCGCGCTGGCCGTTCTGCGGGCCACCGGACGGACAGCGCAGCTGGCCCTCGTCGCGCCCCTGGGCGATGGCCGCGCCGCCGCGCGGGCGGAACAGTTCGCCCAGCTGGCGCGCGCGGTGCTCGGTGACGCGGTCTCCTGGACGCCCGCCAGCGCTATCGTCGCGGCACCAGCGGCCTACGCCGAACTCGTGGCCCGCTATCTCGGCACCACCGTTCTGGTCGACTCCCTGGCCGCCGCGGCTACTGCTTGGGCGCGGCTGCGCGAGGCCGGGATCGACGACTTCCAGGTGGTCACCCGCGAGGGGCACGTGCTGCACGGGCGTGGCGAGTGGCACGGTGGGCAAGCCGCGCCGGATGCTGTGCTCGCCTACCAGCGCGAGGCCGCGCGGCTGGCAGCCGCCGAGCAGGAGGCCGCGGGGCGCCTGCGGGCGGCCGAGACCCGGGCCGAGGAGGCCGCGGCACAGGCCGCCGCCGCAGAGCAGGCCGAGCTGGCGGCGCGCGAGGCGGCGGAGCAGGCCGCGGCTGGCCAGCGCGAGGCCGACCACGCCGCCCGGTTGGCCGAGCAGGCCACCGAGACGGCGCGCCGGGCCGTGAGCCGGTGCGAGGCGGACCTCGCGGCCGCGGAGCATGCCCAGCAGCAGGCGCGCGACGAGCTGGCCGCCCTGGACGCTGCCCTGGCACGAGCGCGCGCGGCCGCCGAGCGGCTGCACGCCGCGGAGCGCGAGGCGGCCGCCGAGGTCCGCACCGCCGAGGAGGCCGCAGCACAGGCCGCGGCCACGCTCACCGCCGCGCGGACCGCCGCGGCCGTTGCCGCCGCCGAAGCACGCGCCGCCCGCGAGCACGCCGCTCACGCGAACGCGGAGCTCCAGCGAGTCGCCGCCGAGCAGCGCCGCGCCGAGGAGGAAGCCGCTGCTGCCGTTCGCACCGCGCGGGAGGCCGCGGCGACGCGCGACCAACTCGCGGCGCGCCTGGCGGCCGTCGAGGCGGAGCTCACGCCGCTCGATCGCCAAGCCGCGGTCCACCGGGCTGCGTTAGCCGATCTCGCTGCCGCGCTGGCCGCGCTCGACGACGCGATCCGCGCGCACCAGCAGGAGCTGCGGCAGGCCGACGCGCGTTGCCACGAGGCCGCCTTGGCTCACGCGCGGGCGGTCGATGCCCTGGCGGCGCTCCAGCGCGAACGGACCGCTCTCTGCGCCGAGCTGGGGGTCGCCGATCTGGGCGAGAGCGAGGTGCCCGGTCCCGTGCAGCTGCCCCTCGCCCCGCCGTCGTGCGAGGCTCCCACGGCGGCCGATGACGCGCGCGCGGACGGCCGTGGGGCAGAGCTCCCAGCCCGCGAGTTGGAAGCGCTGCGGCGGCAGCTCGCGGCCTGCCAGCGCGAGCTGCGCGCGATCGGTACGGTCGATCCGGCCGTGCTGGAGGAGTACCGGGCCGTAGCGGAGCGCGCCGCGTTCGTCCAGGGGCAGATCGCCGACCTCGAGGCGGCGGCCGCGGCGCTGCGCACCGGCATGGCCGAGCTGCAACAGCGCATGCGCCAGC
This sequence comes from Chloroflexota bacterium, assembly GCA_035294645.1. Taxonomy (GTDB): domain Bacteria; phylum Chloroflexota; class UBA6077; order UBA6077; family JAJPHF01; genus JADGHJ01. Next base: position 16,009 of record DATGKN010000148.1, on the reverse strand, counting down.
GCTTCCAGGCGACGTTCGCCGCAGTGAACGCCGCGTTCGCCGACTGTTTCCAGACGCTGTTCGGCGGCGGCCGGGCGCAGCTCGTGCTGGCCGAGGCCGACGACGTGCTCAGCGCGGGAGTGGAGGTGGTCGCCCAGCCGCCCGGCAAGCGGGCCACGTCGTTGGCGGCCCTATCGGGCGGGGAGCGCGCGCTCACGGCGGTCGCGCTGCTGTTCGCCCTGCTGCGCGTGCAGCCCAGCCCATTCTGCGTGCTCGACGAGGTCGACGCCGCGCTCGACGAGGCGAACGTGCGCCGCTTCGCCGAGCTGCTGCGGGCGCACGCGGCGCGCACGCAGTTTCTGGTGGTCACCCACAACCGCGCGACCATGGAAGCCGCGGACACGCTGTACGGGGTGACGATGGTCGACCAGGCTATCTCGCAGGTGGTCGCCGTGCGGCTGGCCGACCTGCCGGCGGGCTCCGCGAACGGCGTGGTACACTAACAGCGCGCGCTGCCCGCGAGAGCGGCGCGCCGTTTTGCTAGCGACAGGCCCCCCGCCGCCGCGCGGGGCGGAAAGGCGACATGGCCGTGCTCAAGCGCTTGTTCGGCCTCGACCGCAGCACGCAGAAGACCCGCGAGTCGCTGGTCCACCGCATCCGCAACGTGTTCCAGCAAGCCGCGGTGATCGACGACGATCTGTGGGAGGAGGCCGAGGCGATCCTGCTGCAAGCCGACGTGGGCGTCCCGACTACCGAGGAGCTGCTGCGGCGCCTGCGCGAGGCGGTGCGGCTCGGCGAGGCGCGCACCGGCGAGGAGCTGTTCGAGATCCTCAAGGAGGAGATGGAGGCGGTCCTCGTCGAGGGCGTCGACTTCGAGCGCCCGCTGCTGCGCTCTGGCGCGCTCAACGCCGTGCTGGTGGTGGGCGTCAACGGCGTGGGCAAGACGACGACCATCGCCAAGCTGGGCGCCTACTGGCGCGACCAGGGCCACCGCGTGCTGCTGGCGGCGGGCGACACGTTCCGCGCCGCGGCGATCGACCAGCTCAAGGTCTGGGGCGAGCGCGCCGGGCTGCCCGTGGTCGCCCATCAGCCCGGCGCCGACGCCGGCTCGGTAGTCTACGATGCCCTGGCCGCCGCCCGCGCGCGGGGCGCCGATGTCGTGCTGATCGACACCGCCGGCCGGCTGCACACCAAGTACAACCTGATGGAAGAGCTCAAGAAGGTGCGGCGGGTGATCGAGAAGCAGGGCGTCGAGGCGATCACCACGCTGCTGGTGGTCGACGCCACCACGGGCCAGAACGCGATCAACCAGGTGAAGCAGTTCCGCGAGGCGGTGGGGCTCGACGGCCTGATCGTCACCAAGCTCGACGGCACGGCCAAGGGCGGCGTGGTGTTCGCCATCGTCCACGAGCTGAAGGTGCCCGTGCGCTTCCTCGGCACGGGCGAGAAGCTGGACGACCTGGCGGAGTTCTGGCCGATGGACTTCGTCGACGCGCTGTTCGGCGAGGAGAAGCGGGGCAGGGGTTAGCATGTTCGAGAGCCTGTCCGACAAGCTGCAGGAGGTGTTCAGCCGGCTGGGCCGCAAGGGCCGGCTGGACGAGCGCGACGTCGACGAGGCGCTCAAGGAGGTGCGCCAGGCGCTGCTCGGCGCCGACGTCAACTTCAAGGTGGTCAAGGCGTTCATGGCCCGCGTGCGCGAGCGCGCGGTGGGCCACGAGGTGCTCCAGAGCCTGACCCCCGCCCAGCAGGTGATCAAGATCGTCCATGACGAGCTGCTAGCGCTGCTGGGCGAGCCGAGCCGCCTGACCCCCGCGCCGCAGCCGCCGACGGTGGTCATGCTGGTGGGCCTGCAGGGCTCGGGCAAGACGACCACCGCCGCCAAGCTGGCGCTGGCGCTGCGCAAGCAGGGCCCGCGCAGCCTGCTCGTGGCCGCCGATCCCTATCGCCCTGCCGCTGTCGCCCAGCTCCAGACGCTTGGCAAGCAGCTCGACGTGCCCGTGTACGCCGATGAGCGCCGCAAGCCGCCTGAGCTGGCGCAGGACGCCATCAAGTACGCCCGGCAGCAGAACCTCGCCTACGTGATCCTCGACACCGCCGGCCGGCTGGTGATCGCCGAGGACCTCATGCGCGAGCTGGAGGAGATCAAGCGACGCGTGCAGCCGCACGAGGTGCTGCTGGTGGCCGACGCCATGACGGGCCAGGACGCCGTGCGCGTCGCCGAGGAGTTCCACAAGCGCGTGGGCCTCACCGGGCTGATCTTGACCAAGCTGGACGGCGATGCGCGCGGCGGCGCGGCGCTGTCGATCCGCGAGGTCACCGGCGTCCCGATCAAGTACCTCGGCGTGGGCGAGAAGCTCGACGCACTGGAACCGTTCCACCCCGACCGGCTCGCGTCGCGCATCCTGGGCATGGGCGACGTGCTCAGCCTCATCGAGCGGGCCCAGCAGACGATCGACCAGCAGCACGCGCTGGAGATGCAGCGCAAGGTCAAGACCGGCAGCTTCGACCTGAACGACTACCTGAAGTCGCTGCAACAGCTCCGCAACATGGGCCCGCTGGAGCAGCTGCTGGACATGATCCCGGGCATGGGCAAGCTGCTGCGCGAGCAGCGCCTACCCGCGATCCAGGAGAAGGACCTCAAGCGCGTGGAGGCGATCATCCTGTCGATGACGCCCTACGAGCGCGCGCACCCGGAGATTATCGGCGCCAGCCGCAAGCGGCGCATCGCGCGCGGCAGCGGCACCACCACCGCCGATGTGAACCAGCTATTGAACACCTTCAAGCAGATGCAGCAGCTGATGCGGCAGATGAGCGGCGCCAAAACGCCGCGCCACTTCAAGGGGCTCCTGCCAGGGGCCACGGGGGACCTGCGTGGCCTGCCGGGCGGAGCGTCGCTGAAGAAGCGGCCCTATATGGTGCCGCCAGGAAGGCGAGGGCGCTGAGTACGCGACGGATCGATCCCCCTCCGGCCATCCAGGTCGAGCACCTGGTCAAGAGCTACGGCGGCAAACGGGCCGTCGACGGCCTCAGCTTCACCGTCGCGCGCGGCGAAACGTTCGCCCTGCTCGGCCCCAACGGCGCCGGCAAGACCACCACGGTGGAGATCCTGGAGGGGTTTCGCGCGCCGGACGCCGGCACGGTCCGCGTGCTGGGCCTCGACCCGCGCCGCGACGCCGCCCAGCTGCGCCCACGCATCGGCGTGATGCTCCAGGAGACGGGCCTCTATCGCGGCATCACCCCGCGCGAGGCGTTACACTTGTTCGCCAGCTACTACGAGGCGCCGGTCGAGCCCGACGCCCTGCTGCGGCTGGTGGGATTGGAAGATGCCGCCCGCACGCGCTACCGGCGGCTCTCGGGCGGCCAGCGCCAGCGCCTCGCCCTCGGCCTGGCCCTCGTCGGCCGGCCGGAGGTGTTGTTCCTAGACGAGCCGACGGCTGGCATGGATCCGCAGGCGCGCAGCGCCACCTGGGAGCTGGTGCGGGGCCTGCAAGCGGCCGGGGTGACCGTGCTGCTCACGACGCACTATCTCGAAGAGGCCGAGCGGCTAGCCGACCGCGTGGCGATCATCGACCACGGCCGGCTGGTGGCACTCGGCACTCCCGCCGCGCTGACGCGGGGCGATGCTACCCGCGTGCAGCTGCGCGCGCCGGCAGGGCTCGACGTGCGCGCTCTGGCCGCGCTCCCCTCGGCCCAAGACGTCGAGGCCCCCACGCCGGGGCTGTACGTGTTGCACACGCACGACGCGAGCAGCTTGCTGGTCGAGCTAACGAGCTTCCTCCGCGACCGGGGCGTGGTCCCTACCGAGCTGCGGGTAGGCGCCGGCTCGCTGGAGGATGTGTACCTGCGGCTGACGAGCAACGGCGAGAGTTGACCCTCGCCGAGAGGAACGATGCGCGATGACCGGGCGCGAGGACAGCGGCGCGGCCGCGCGGCCGCCCCAGCCGGCTTCGATCGCCCCCACCGGTGCCCCCGAAGGCGCCGAGCGGGTGGCCGCCCGTGGCCCCTCCCCGGCCGCCGCGGCGCAGGTGCTCGCCCCAACGGCCGGCGCGCGGCCGGCGCCGCTCGCCCGCATGCTGATCGCGCAGACCCGCGCCGAGCTGCTGCTCACCCTGCGCCGGGGCGAGAGCGTGCTGGTCACGTTGGTGATTCCCTGCGTGCTGCTGGTGTTCTTCATGTCGCTGCCCCGCGCGCCGCTCTCCGAGGCCGCCAGCATCGACTTCTTGCTATCCGGCACGCTGGCCCTGGCGGTGATGGCCGCCGGGCTGCCCAATCTGGGTATCGCCACGGCCTACGAGCGAGGCGATGGCGTGCTCAAGCGGCTGGGGGTCACGCCGCTGCCGCGGGGCGGGCTAATCGCCGCCAAACTGCTGGCCGTGGGCCTGGTGGAGCTGGCGCAAGTGCTGCTGCTGACTGGCATCGCGGCGCTGGCTTACGGCTGGCGGCCGACCGGCGCCATCGCGCTGGCACTAGCCGCGCTCCTGCTGGGCACGGCGGCGTTCGCTGGGCTGGGCCTGCTGCTGGCCGGTACGCTGCGGCCCGAGGCCACCCTGGCCTGTGCGAACGGCCTGTTCCTGTTGCTATTGCTGTTCGGCGGGCTGTTCGTGCCGCTCGATGTGCTGCCGGCGTGGATGGTCGCCCTGGGACGTCTGCTGCCCGCGGCGGCGCTGGCCGAGGCCCTGCGCGCCGCCCTGCGGCCCACGCCCGCGCTGCCGCCGCTGGATTGGGGCGTGCTGCTCGCCTGGGGCCTGCTCGCGCCTGTCGCCGCCGCGCGTACTTTCCGCTGGGAGTAACCCGCACCTGTCGCCGCTCCGCGCTAGCCGGAGGCGGGCGTGCTCGGCTGCGGGGCGGCGCGCTCCTGTTCGAGAGCCAGGGGCACGGACGCACCCGGCGGCGTGGCCAGCAGCCGGCGCACGGTGAGAAACAGGGTCAGGAACGGCCGCACCACGGGGTACGGGAACCGCACCTCTAGCGGCGTTGGCGCCGCCGTATCGCCGAGCCAGAGGCGGAAGTGCGGGGCGAGCAGGGCGTTGCGCAGCTCGACGGCGGCCACGGCATCCAGCGGGATCTCGGCCGGCAGCGGGCCGCGCCGCCCCGCCTCGCGCTCGACCACTACCAGTCGCCGCGGGGTGGCCGCGACGAGCAAGGTGGGCGCGTCGGCAGTAGTGGCGGGCGCGATGGCGCGGGCCAACAGGGGCTCGCCGGGTGCGAGCCGGTCCGCGAGCTGGCGCTCGAGGTCCGCTACGGTATCCGCTGTCAAGAAGGCCTCGACGCTCGGGGGCTCGATGCGCGGCGCGACCGCATAGCGGCGCATCGGCCGCCGGGCGTTGGCCGCCGGGCGGAAGCGCCGCAGCCACGCGGCTACCTCCTCGGCGCCGGACGCTTCCTCGGCGGCGAACTCTACACGGAAGTCGCCGGGCCCGGCGCTGGTGGCCAGGGTGATCTCCAGCCACGCCAGCTTGCCGGCCGCGCGCACCGTGGCGTCGACCACCCGCTCCACGGGCGCGCTGCGGACAGCGTAGCCCCAGTAGATCACGTCGTGGCCGGGCGGCATCGCGTCGGTCAGCAGCAGCACCTGCTGGTCCGTGACGGCCACTAGGCCCGCCTGGGCTGCTGGCTGGCGTAGCAGGCCCCAGACCCCGCCATGGCGAAGAGGCGCGCGCTGCACGTAGCAGAGCAGCCGCTCCTCGGGGAGCAGGCAGTCGCGCGCGTACTCCTGGAAGCGATACGGCAGCGCGTATACCGCGTACTCGGCGCCCGTGTGGCGTTCCGCCTCGCCGGGGGTGGCGCGGCGCAGCGTGCGGTCGCGCACCTCCCACCGCGGCGGAGTGGCGCGCGCCCGCGCATGGGCCGCGACGGCCATCCGGTGGGCGCGGCGTGCCTCGCGCACCAGGGCCAGCGCCGCGGCCGCTTCACCCCAGCGCAGCGAGCCCTCGGCGCCATCCCGCGCCAGCTCGCGCCGCATGGCTCGCTCCAGAGCCCGCTGGAGATCGGGCGGCAGCGCACCGTCGGCGGCGAGCGCCGCGCGCGGGGGATCGGCGGCGGGCACGGCCAGCACCCAGGCGCGTCGCCGGTCGGCCGTGCCCGCCTCGAGCAGCCCGACGGCCAGGGCCGCCACGCGGCAGCCGGGGAAGGTGGGGTGACGGCCGAGGAGCAGCACCGGCACGGGCTGGCCGTCGGGCCCCAGCGTGTCGGGAAGCGTGCCCAGATCCGCGGGCCAGTCGCCCTCGGGCGCTGCCACTCCCGCCAGGCGAACGGCGCGGGCGGCCGCGTCGTAGTCGTAGCGGTAGGCCTCCTGGCCCACGGCCTCGACCACTACCTCCAGGGTGGGTTGCATGGGCTCCTGTTCCATACATGCGCCCTTCGGGTCGCCCGTCCGCTTAGCTAGCGGGCGATGGTCTGCGTGGCGCAGCACTCCTGCTCCTGACGGCGCCGCGCGGGCCCGGCGCGCCTACGGCCCGCGCCCGAGCGCGGTGAGCGCTATGCCGATCGCCAGCGAGAGCACCAGGAAGAACAGCACCGTGGCGCCCGCCATCTGGGCGGCGTGCCGCCGCGCCTCCCGCGGCGGGAAGTGATGGCAGTACTCCTCGTAGACGATGAGGAACGCCATCGCCCCGGCGAGCCCCCCGAACACCAGGCCGCCCAGCGCCACGAGCTGCCACACCCGCTCGCTCTCTTCCCCAGGGCCCGCTTCAGCCCGCCACCCACGTCGTCCAGCGGCGCCAGAGCTGGCGTAGCCGCGTCCCCAGCGGGGCTGGTGGGCTGGCCGTCGCTGGCGACAACGCCGCCGGGGCGGGCGCGGGCACGGCGCTCGCGACCGCTGGGCCCGCGGCGAGCTCTTCCTTCAGCGCCCGCACCTCGCCGCGGAGCTGGGTTAGCCGCTGTTCTGCGAGCGCGCGCTGGCGCTCCGCCGCCGTGAGGCTCCAGCGCAGGCGCCGGTTCTCTTCGGTCAGCGTGTAGGCGCGGAACTTCATCACTGCGTACTGCGCCTCCGCCGCCATCCATGCGGCGCGCAGCCGCGCCATCTCGTCCGCGGGCCCCTGGCCCTGGTCGTGCTCCCGCGCCAGCTCGGCGCGCAGGTGGGCCAGCCCGTGCGCGAAGATGATCAAGAAGGCGTCCTCTCCCCACGCCTCGGCCCAGCCCTGCGCGTCGATCAGCGCGCGGGCCTGCTGGTACGTCTCCTCCAGCAGGCGCAGCCGCACCTCGCGGGCCGCCACGCCGTCGAACAGGTGAGCATACGGCTCGTCGTGCGCCACGCCTACCTCCCACGGGCGCCGGCCGCGCGGCGGGCGCCGGCCCAGAGGGCGATGCCCCGCAGCCAGGCGGTCTGCTCCGCGCCCTTGGGCTCGTGGGCGAACTGCCACGTCGCCCTGTGGTAGTACAGGGCGATGTCGGCCAGCAGCGCCTCCAGCACTGCCCGCGCCCGGCCGACCAGCAGCCGGAGAACAGCCGCCGGCGCCCGCGCGAGGGCTAGCCGGAGGTGGCGCACGCACAGGCCGTCGGAGGCCTGGTACGCCGCCTGTCCGGCTGGCGGCGTTAGGTGAGCCAGCAGCTGCCGCAGGCCGGCTTCGGTTACCGCCGCCTCGACAGTACAGGCGGGGCAGGCGGCGGGCGGGACCAGCGCGGCGCGGGCCACGCGCAGGGCACGACGGGCGGACAGGGTCGTGGCCGGCTGCCGGACCGCCGCGACCACCCGTTCCACCCGCGCGCGGCGGTCGGCAAGCGCCGGCAGCAGCCCGCGCGCGAGCACGGGCGCGGGTATGCGGCTCATCGCCTCCCACCCGTGCCCTGCGCAGAACGCGCTGTTGGCCAGCTCCCGCGCCAGCGCGCCGGCCCGATCCGCGGTGCCCAGGCGCGTGTAGAACGCCGCCCGCGCGTCGGCAACCAGCCGGCACAGCGGGCAGCCAGCCCGGGCCAGGGCGGCGGCCACCGTCGAGGCCTCGGGCAGCAGGGCGGCGATGAGGGGCTCTAGTCCCGCCCGCGCTTCCTCGGCCAGCGTCGGGCCGGTCGGGCGATCGGTGGCGGGCGCCTCAGCGGGAGTGCGCGCCGACGCGGGCGACGCGGCGAACGCGGTGGCACACGCCGGTGGCCGCGGGCCGGCCGGCGTCGCCGGCCACCACGCCAGGGCCTCGAACACCTGGGTGGCTCCGGCGCCGCCGCCCCAGAAGACGCGCGCCAGCACGCGCAGCACTTCTCCCACGCGCGGCAGTGGACCGCCCGCCTTGACCACCAACCAGACGCGCTCGGCCTCGGCGAGCTGGAACGCGCCCTGCGCGGGGTACACGGCGCTCACCCGTCCCTCCAGCAGCACGTACTCCCCGATCCGCTGCCAAAGCCGCGCCGCGAGGGTCGCGACCGCCCGCGGCAACGAGCGCCCCTCCGGCAGGCGGTAGCCGCGCTGCCCGTCGAGGAACACGAGCGTCTCCTCGCCGAGCACGGCGTCGTACACGGTGCAGCCGCGCTCCAGCAGACCGCGCAGGTACGCGGGGTCGCTCCACTGCCCGCACAGCACCGTGGCCCCCCGCCCGGTGGCCAGCCGCGCTGCCAGCCACTGCTCGACCGCGGCCGGCGGACGAGCGCCCAACACCACGACCAGCTCGCGCGCGGCCAGCACCGCGGTCGCGTCGAGCGTGCCCTCGGCCGCGTGGGGCAGCGCGGCCCTTGCCCGTGTAGGCTCACACGGTGTCGAGCTCGACCCATTCGCCGTCATGGCTCCGCTCCATTCGGTGGTGGAAGCGCCAGCCGCTCAGCAGCGCCGTGGCCCGGGCGACAGGCGACGGGCGGTCCGCTGCCGCCGCGGCCCCGCCGGTCGCCACGGCCGCGAGCGCGCGCTCGGTGGCCGCGAGCTGCTGGAGCTGGTGCTCGGCCAGCAGCCGCAGCACAGGGCCGTCGGCGCGCGCGATCGCTCGTTGGAAGTGCGGCCAGCAGAGCCCGTCCGCTGTCTCGTACAGCGCGGCGAGTTCTGTATCGGCGAGGCAGCCCACGAGCTTGTCGATCGCGTGGCGCGCGTCGCGCTCCAAAATGGCGCACAGGGGGCAGGGCGCCGTGCGCACCAGCGCGGCGAGCGCCGCCCGCGCCTGCCGCTGGCGACGCCCCGTGCTCGTCTCGACGACGCGCAGCCGGCGCACCAGGTCCTCGCTGAGATACTGGACGACGTAACTGATGCGATAAGCGAGGCCCGACGCGGCCAGCTGCCACATGTGCGGGGGACAGAAGCCGCCCGCGGCGGTGAGCTGGTCGATCCACGCCGCCTCGCCGTAGCCCTCCATCAGGAACCAGAAGTACGAGCGGGCGCTGGCCTCAGCCACGTGGCGGCAGATCGGGCAGCCCGGCTTGCGCAGCAGGGCGCGCACCTCGCCGCGGTCCGTACGCCATAGCACGGGCGCGGTCCAGGGGAACGGCAGGCCCAGCACACCCGTCAGCCAGCGGCCGAGTCGCAGCAGCTGCTGGCTCGCCCAGGCGATCAGCCGCGCCGCGGGATGCGCCCGGGCGAGTCCCGCCGCGTAGCAATCGGCGACCAGCTCCGCGACTCGACGCCACATCGTCGTCTCCGCTGTTGGTTCGCGGCGCGCGAGCCAACAAAAAAGCCCCTACACGCGCGCCGTGATCGCGCGGGTAGAAGCTATCGGCCAGTTGCCTGGCAAATGCCCCAGCTCTCACCTGGGGCGGGCGAGCCTCACCGCCCTATTCAGCTGCCTGACGTATTATAACCGGCGCGCTCGCCGGGCGTGTCCTGCGCGCCCGCCGCCGCGAGCAGGTGCGCGCGGTCGATGATGCCGCGCAGCACGCCCCGCGCGTCGACCACGACCAGCACCTTGCGGCCGGCCGCCAGCATGCGGCGCATCGCCTCCACGGCGGGCGTGTCCTCCGTTACCGTGAGCGCAGGAGCGCGCATCATCTCGGTGGCCGTGATCCGCGCGGCCTCCGGGGGGATGATCCGCTGCTGCCGCATCAGGACGCCCAGCACGCCGGGGTGCCACCGCGGATCGAGCCGGCGCAGCACGTCGGCGTCGCTGATCACGCCCAGCGGGTGGCCAGCCGCATCGATGACCACCGCGCGGTTGAGCCGCGTCGACACTACCACGTCGAGCACCTCGGCCAGCCGGGCGTCCGCGCGCACCACCGGCACGTGTCGGCTCATGAGCTGCCCGACCGGCACCTGCGGGCCAGCCGCGGCGGGCGCGCCGTTCTCGGGGGCCGGGTAGCCCTCGGCGAAGGCGCGCAGCACATCGACGCGGCTGATGATGCCCAGCAGGTGGCCCTCCGCGTCGACCACCGGCAGCCGCTTGAGCCCGCGACGCGCCATGACGGCAGCCGCCTCGGCGAGCGGTGCGTCGGCCGCGATCGTCACGGGGGCAGGCGTCATCACGTCGCGGGCGCGCAGCTCCGCCGGGGCCTGGGCGAGGACCGCCTGTCGCGCCGCCGGGGCCATCGCGGCCAGCAGCTCCATGCGGGCGGGCAGCCCGCCCCGCTCGACCAGGTCGCCGTTGGTGACGATGCCCACCACGCGCCCATCGGCGTCTACCACCGGCACGGCGCGCAGCTCCTGCGCCAGCAGTCGCTCGACGACCTCTCCGAGCGGCGTGTCGGGCTGCACGGCCGTGACCGTCCGGGTCATCAGATCGCGGACTCGCAGCGTTGGCGCCAGGGCGGGCAGGTCGCGGTGGCTGTACTTCACGATATCGACGTCCTCGACCGTCACCAGCCCCTCGGTGACCAGCGCGCAGATCGCCGGCAGCAAGCGTTCGACGCGATCCGGCGCATCGACCCAGGTGATCACCAGGGGCAGCGGGGCGGCGAGATCGGCCAGATGCGCGCTGTGGATGCGGCTGTGCGCGCCGTAGCCCGCGATCCCGCGGATGACAGTCGCCCCCGCCGCGCCCTCCGCGCGCAGGCGCTCCAGGATAGCCGTGTACAGCGCTTGGCCGTGCACGCTGTCGCGCTCGTCGAGGAAGATCTGCACCCGCTTGCCGCGCCCGACAATCTCCATGCGCCTTTGCCCCCGCCTCTACTGTACCCGCTGCTCCCGGCCCACCTTCCGCTCGCCTCCTACGATAGAGTCCCCCGCGGCCTCGCGCACGCTGCGCGCCGGATCCGCGCGCGCGGCCCAGCGCAGGGCCGTCTCCGCCTCCGCTCCGCCCAGGCGCCGCAGGGCCTCCACGGCCGCCAGCCGGGCCGGCAGCGGGCCGTGCCGGAGCAGCTCGACCAGCCCCGGCACGGCGGCCGGGTCGCCGATCTGGCCGAGCGCCCGTGCAGCGGCGGCGAGCAGGAAGCCGTCGGGGGAGGTCCGCAGCACGGCGAGCAGCGGCCCCACGGCCCGGCGCGCCCCCAGCTGCCCCAGGATGCTGGCCGCGCGCACGGGGGTGGAAGGTTCTGGGTGCCGCAGCGCCTGGAGCAGCTTGTCCACGTAGTCGCCCGGCGCGTCCGTGGCGGCGCCGCACCAGGCGCAGGGCTGCCCGACGGCCCCGGCGGGCAGCTCGCTCCAGCACGCGGTGCAGTGGTAGGTCATCATCGGGCGCGGGCCTCCTCGGGCCGCAAGCCGGCGGCTTCTGGCACGAGCTGCTGGAGCACAGGCCCCCAGCCGCTGCACCAGCCCACCGCGGTGAGCAGCGCGGCGCGGTCGGCGGTGGTCTCGCAGCCGCGGCACTCCAGGCGGAACGAGCGCGCGAAGACCGCGACGCGCCGCGCCGTCTCCTCCACCAACGCCCGCTGGAGGGAAAGGTCGAGCGGCTCGCCCCGAGCGATCGCCGCGAGCAAGTGGGGCCGGCAGCGCACCGGCATGCCACTGCCGCCGCAGCACCCGCACACGGTCGGCTCCCAGTACGGACGGGTCTGCGCGGCCAGCGCCCGCAGGTTGCGAGGATCGCGCCCCTGCAGGAGGATCTCCGCGGCCGCGGCCCCCGGCGTCTCTGCCCCCAGGCCCGCGGCGCACATCAGGCACGGGCCGCGCGCGCGCAGGCCCCACAGCAGGCGCCAGGCCTGGGCGGGACCGCGGCGGGGGAACGCGCGCCAGGCCCGCTCCATGAGGTCCTGGTACAGGAGCGCCGGGCCGTGCAGCAGGGACGGTCGGAACGCCGCTTCCACCGTCAGCGCGCCCCAGGCGTGCCGCGCGCACAGGCCCCAGGCGCGCCAGAGCCGCTGGCGCGTGTGCAGGTCCATGATGCTGCCCTGGATGAACCACCACAGGAAGTGCACCTCGCCGTCCGAAAGCGGGCGGCCCTCATCCGGGTACGCGGAGGGGCCACGTTCGGTCACTGCAGCAGACCGCGAGGGCCACAGCATCGCGCCATCCCGCGGGCCTAGCGCACAATGAGCACCGAGCAGGGCGCGTGGCGCACGACCTTGTCGCAAGTGGTGCCCAGGAACAGTCCCCAGACACCGGAGTGGCCGGCGTGGCCGAGCACCAGCAAGTCGAAGCCGCCCTCCCGCGCATAGTCGACCAGTGTCTTGGCTGCGTGGCCTGCCCGCCGCACCGTCTCGACGCGGACGCCGGCCAGATCGGCGGCGTGCCGCACCTCGGCCTGAAGCAGCGCCGCCTGACGTTCCGCCTCGGTCAGCGCCTCCTCCATCTCGCCCACCGTGGCGGCGTACTGCGGCAGGTGCTCGATGACGGTCAGCACGTGGACGGTTGCCCCGTCGCTGGCGGCCAGACGCAGCGCCTGCGCCAGCGCGCGCCAGGCGCCCGGGGAGCCCTCGAAGCCCACCAGGATCTTGCGAAAGGGAGCTCCCGTCGGGTTGGGCGCTGCTACGCGCTGCTCGATCGGATGCGCGCTCATCGTATCTCCTCCGGCTTCCAGGACCGCTCGCCAGTGCCCGCGGCGCGGGGCAGGGGCGGCACCTCCTCGGCCACCGCGGCGTCGCGCTCGGCGAGGGGGATCCGCGGCTGGAACAGCGCCTGCGCTAGCAGCGTGGGCACCACCGCGCTCAGGATGACCACCGTGACCAGGACGGTGTACTGGGCCTGGTCGATGATCCCGTCGGTCAGCCCGAACAGCGCCGAGATGGTGCCGAAGGTGAGCCCCGTGGACATCAGCAGGGTCACGTAGTTGCCCTCGCGAGGGGGCAGGCGGCACGCGCGGGCCAGTGGCCACACGCCGACGAACTTGGCCGCGATCTTCACCAGCAGTAGCGCGGCGATCACCGCCACCCCGGTGACGATGGCGGGCAGCGAGACGTACAGCCCGGCCTTGATGAAATAGAACGGCGTGAGCAGAGCGAAGGCGATCGAGCGCATGCGGTGCACCAGCACGCGGTCGCGCAGGAACACCCCAGCCACGACCAGCCCTACCAGATAGGCCGGCAGCACCGCCTCACTGCGCGCGGTAGTCGCCAGGCCGCCCAGCCCGAACAGCACCAGGAACAGGAACTTCACCTCGGGCTCCGACACCGCGCTGGCGCCCAGCGTGCCGATCAGCCAACGGGTGAGCCGTGGCAGGAAGTACAAGGTTACTGCGGTGACGGCCACGAACAGCGCTAGCCAGCCGTTGAAGTTGGCGAACAGCACGCCTAGGGCCAGCACGGTGCCGAAGTCGGTGATGAAGCAGGCGGCGAGGATCAGCTTGCCGAGGTCGGTGCTGGCCAGCCCGCTCTCCACCATCACGGCGTAGACCACGGCGACCGAGGTGGTGGACAAAGCGACCCCGGCGATCTGCGCCTGCGGCCATGTCCAGCCCAGCACCCCGTGCGCGAACGCCCAAGCCGCCAGGAACGGCAGCAAGAACGAGGCCATCCCGATCGCCAGGCTGGGGCGCAGGTGGCGGCGCAGCGAGTCGGGGTCGATCTCAGCGCCCGCCAGGAAGGTGAGGATGCCCGCCCCGAGCGAGGCGAGAAAGTCGATCCAGGGGGTGGTCTGGAAGCCCAGGAAGTTGCCGGCCAGCACGCCCATGGCGATCTCGACCAGCGCCACCGAGATGCCGAAGCGGACCGAGATCAAGCTGGCGGCCAGTGCCAGCGCCATCCAGCTAGCAGCCACGAACCAGACGTTCTGCTCCACGTGCCCTCCCGCCGCGCGTGGGAGGGGCGTACAAAAAGGCTCCTGACGCCCACCCACGCGGTGTCCGTCAGGAGCCATCAGCAGCAGGCGCTGCGGTTCGGGCGCATGCCCGGGCGGACTCCATCGCCCTGTTACTCGTACTATAGCATGTCGCGGGCAGACAACGGGGGCACGGCTACATGCCGGTCGGGCGCGCGCCGGCCGCCCTCGGCGAGTGGCGCGGTGGGCTCGCTCGGGCCAGCAGCAGCAGGCCGATGACCGCGGCGCTCTCCAGCGCGACCGAGAACGCCACCACCCCGGCCAGCGAGCGCTCGTACAGTACCCCCATGGCCGCGCTGCCGAGGAACCAGGCCACGCCATACACGGCGTTGAACAGGCCGTAGGCCGAGCCGCGGCGCGCCGGCGGCACCAGCCCTGCTACCACCGCCGGCATGAGCGACTCGTGGACCCCCGTGCCCAGCCCCCACAGCACGACGCCCACCAGCACCAGCCATAGCCCGCCGAGAAACACCAGGGGGGCGAACAACGCGGCGGCCACGGTCAGGGGAACCAGCACCACCACGCCGAGTCGGTCGAACAGCCGGCCGCCAACGAGCGCGCCGAGCGCGCCAGCGGCCATCGCCAGCGCATAGAACAGCGGGACCCAGCTCGCGGGGCCGAGCCGCGCGAGCTCGAAGTGGTATCCCAGCAGCGCGAAGTCCGCGAAGCCGGCAGCTACCAGGGCGACAGCCGCGAGGTACAGCCAGAAGCGGCCTGGCAGCCCCTGCGCCGCGGGCACGGCCGCGCTGGCTGCGAGCCTTTCCGGGTGCGGGTATAGCGCCCGTGTGAGCCCCAGTAGCAGCAGCGTCAGCACGGCGGGCACCAGCAGCGCGGCGAACGCCGTCTGATACTGGCCGCCCGCCTGGAGCAGCGCGGCGACTAGCAGCGGCCCAGCCAGCGCGCCGAGCTGGTCGAGCGCCTCGTGGACCCCGAAGCCCCAGCCGTGTCCTATCTCGGTCGTGGCCTGGGCGAGCAACACATCGCGCGGTGGGTTGCGAATCGCCTTCCCGGTGCGCTCGGCGATGACCAGCGCCGACGCGACCTCCCACCGGCCAGCCAGCGCCAGCAGCGGCACGCTGCCCATCTGGACCGCGTAGCCGAACCAGGCAATGGGCCAGTACTTGCCGGTCCGATCGCTGAGCCGCCCCGAGACCAGGCGCAACCCGTAGCCGACCAGCTCCCCGAAGCCCGCGACCACGCCGACCACCGCCGCGCTGGCCCCCAGGCTGGCCAGGTACGGGCCCGTGATGCTCCGCGCCCCTTCGTACGTCAGGTCGGCGAACAGGCTCACGACGCCGAGCAGCAAGACGAACCGCAGGGCCGCTCGTGTGCGGGACACGGCAGGCGGCTGTCCGAGCGACTGGCTCACGGCCCGCCTCCACGGTGGAGATCGTGGCCCGGCGGGTGCTTGGCAGGAGACGCGAGGCCCCTGGCACGCCGACGGGCGCACAGCAGGAGCCATCAGCAGCAGGCGCTGCGGTTCGGGCACAAGCCCGGGCGGACTCCATCGCCCGCAGCGAGTGTAGCACGCCGCGGCCCTGGCGACGGGGTGCACGGGCAACCCCGCAGCCCCTGCCATCCGGCTCGCCGGTTGCACGCGAGCGCCGCGCTGCATCACGATCAGGGCGAGAGCACCACGAGGGAGAGAGGCGAAGATGCCGTACCGCGATCTCCGCGAGTACCTGCGGGTGTTGGAAGCCAAGGGGCTGCTGTGCCACATCGCGGCGGAGGTGGACAAGGACTGGGAGATCGCGGCCGTGACGCGGCGCGTGTTCCAGCGCTTCCCCCAGGAGCAGCGCCCCGCGCTGATGTTCGACCGCATCCGCGGCTACGATATCCCGCTGGTGGTGGGCGTGCTGGGCGCCTCGCGGCGGATCTACGCCACCGCCCTGGAGACCACGGTCGAGGACGCGGTGGACAAGTGGCAGCGGGGGATCCGCTCGCCGATCCCGCCGGTGCTGGTCGACGAGGCGCCCTGCCAGGAGGAGGTGTATCTCGGCG
>DATGKN010000147.1:0-51760 GCA_035294645.1 Chloroflexota bacterium | reverse complement strand
AACTCCAGTGCCTCGATCGCGGCCGGCTCGTCCAACCGGTAGCGGGTCGGCCGCAGCGGGTCGTCGAACACATCGCCCCCGTTCTGCCAGACCCACAGGCGCCACCAGGCCAACTCGAACCCGAACCCGTACTGAAGCGGGCGCCCGTGCTCATCGCGCCGCGTCAGCGCCGCGGCCAGCGCTCGTAAGTCGTCCCAGGTCCAGCCGGGCTGGGGATAGGGCACGCCCGCGGCATCGAACAGCTGCCGGTTGTAGTAGATCACTTTCGTATCGTTGTCGCGCGGCAGGCCGTACAGGGCGCCGTGGTAGCGAAACAGGTCGAGCAGGGGAGGATAGAAATCGGTTAGGTCGATCGGGTCGCGCGCGAGCCAGGGCTCCAGGTTGGCCAGCATGCCCGCGGCGGCGCGCGCGGGCACGTAGTTGATGAACATCACATCGGGCGAGCGGCCCGCTGCCCACTCGGCGGCCAGCCAGGAGAAATATTCCTCCCAGGGCTTATGGAGCAGCTCGACGTGCACATCGGGGTGCTCGGCCTCGAAGGCACGGGCTACTCGGCGGTTGATTGCCACCTCCCAGGGGCTGCCCCAAAACGACCAGCTCACCGTGACCACCTGGTCGCTCGTGGGCGTGGCCCGCAGGCCGCGGGTGGGCGGGCGCGGGCCGCTAGTCTGGAACGACGGCGCCAGGCAGCCCGCGACCACCACGGCGACCAGCAGGGCCGCGCTACCCACGAGCCGCTGGCCGTACTGTCGCTCACCGCCTTGGTTCACCGTGGTCCTCTACAGGATGCGCCTGTCGCTGCCGCGCCCGCGCGATTGTAGTCAGCCCACCCCGGCAGGGCGCAACAACGCCGGCTCAGGAGCGCGCGCGCTGCGCGTGGGCCGCGTGGATCGCGGCCAGCAGGTCCTGGCGCGGGGCATCCTTGAGCAAACAGGCGCTGGCGCCGGCCGCGAGCGCCTCGGCCGCGCTATCGGGGTACACCGCCAAGGCGATCACGGCCAACGCGGCCTGGCGGAGGTGCCCGAGCAGGGCGAAGCTGTGCTCGGCGGCCAGCTCGAGGTCGAGCAGCACCACGTCGGGCCGCCGCGTGGCCGCCAGGGCGAGCGCCTCGGCGGCACTGGCCGCCTCCCCGACCACGCGCAGGCGCCGGTCGAGCGCGAGCAGGGGGCGGAGCCCCTCCCGTACGCGCGCGTCGTCATCGACGATCAACACGCGGACGACGCGGCTGGCAGCTGGTTCCGGTTCCGTAGACCCTCCCCCGGTGGGCACGGCGGTCCCGGCCCCGCTCTCCAGGGTACGGGGTGGAGCCGGCGCGGGACATCTAGCCCCCGTACAGCACGGTGCCGGGCGGCGTACAGGGTGGGCTTGCACCTTCGGACAGGTGGGGCGCTACGGCGCGAGCGTGGCTGCCCAGGCGGCGGCCAGCGCCTCGAGCGGCTGCCCGAACGCCGCCACGTAGTCGGCGCGATCGCCGACCCCGGGCGCGCGCAGCGCGGTGCCCAGCGCGTCCCAACCGTACTCGCGCAGCAGATATCCCACGAACGAGGCCCAGACGGAGTAGTAGCGGTTCCGCTCGGCCGCGGGGAGGCAGCCCGTCTGCGGCGCGGGCAGCGGGGCGACTGCCTGGCCGCGCAACAAGTCGGCGACGGCGGCATCGAGCGAGGACCAGCCCTGCCAGGCCAGCCAGTACGGCTCGGCAGCCCACGTCGCCAGCCCCTCACTCAGCCGCACGTCGGGCCCCAGCGCCCCCCAGCGGTCGTAGGTGAGCTGGTGGCCCAGCTCGTGCGCTAGAAAAGCGGCGAGCGCCGCCGGCTCGTGGGTCTCGGGCCAGTCGAACACCACCACACGCCGCCGGGCGGGGAGCGCCGCAGCGCGGGGCCAGCAGGGGGGCGGGGCAGCCTCGGCGGGCAAGAGCACCAGGTCGACCGCGTCCGCCAGCGCGGTCTCCAGCCGCGCCTCGACGGTGGGCAACACGGCCTCGGCCGCCGCCGCGATCGTCGCCGCGCGCTCCGGCTGCGGCGAGCCGGACGGCACCCAAACCGCGAAGTGCGCCGTGCGGGCCGCCAGCGTGCGGCCCTGGCGCGCCGCCCAGGGGGCCTCCTCCTCGGTAGCGGGCGCTTGCCCGTACGCGGGCGCCGGCACGGCGCTCCCGAGCGCGGCGTGGAGCAACAGGCCCCAGACGGGCAGGAGCAGTAGCCAGCCTCGCCAGCGCGATCCCCCGTGGCTCCGACCCATTGCGCGGTGGCCTCTCTCTCTGGGAACATGGTGGCGCATCCGCGCCCGCCCGCACCAGGGATCGTGCCGGGGAGAAGCAGCGCCGCGGCAGAGGTCCGTGCTACACTCAGCCGCAGGGTAGAAGGCCGCTCGGACGTGGAAGGAGGCGTGCAGTGGCCCGGACAGCGATCCAGCCACCGGGGATGCCCGACCCGCGGCCGCGCTACACGCACGGCTGGCGCGTGAACGACACGATCTACGTGGCCGGGCAGCTGGCGACCGATGCGCAGGGCCAGCTCGTGGGGCCCAATGACATCCGGGCGCAGACGCGCCAAGCGTTCCAGAACATCGCGCGCGTGCTGGAGGCAGCGGGGGCCAGCCTGCGCGACGTGGTCAAGCTCACGGTCTTCATCACCGACATGCGGCTGCGCGAGGGCTACCATGAGGCGCGCCAGGAATTCTTCCCCGCTGACCCGCCGGCTAGCACGCTGGTCCAGGTCGTGGCGCTCGCGCAGCCCGGCGCGCTGATCGAGATCGAAGCCGTGGCTGTGGTCGCCTGAGAGCAGGGCGCCGGGGGCTAGCGAGGGCAAGCAGGAGTGAGGCACCGCCAATTCCGCGCGAGGCGCCGTGGCCTTGTGGCTCTAGGAAGCGGCTGGCTGGCGCTGTGGCTGCTCGCCGCCTGCGGGAGCGCACCGCCGCCGACCCCTACGCCGCTTCCCCGGCCCACTGCCCCCCCGTTACCTACGGTGCCGCGCCCCGCGCTCGATCCGGCCACCCCCCAGGCGACCGGCGTCGCCGGCCTGCAGACCCCAGGCGTGCAGGTCATCCACCAGGTACGCCCGGGCGAGACGCTAGGCGCCATCGCGCAGCAGTACTACCGCGATGCCAACCGCTGGCAGCCTATCTACGAGGCGAACCGCAACGTGCTGACCAGCCCCGATGCCGTGCAGCCCGGCATGCGGCTGGTCATCCCGCCGCTGCCCGCGCAGTGAGTGCGTGCCACCCGCGTGGCCGCCGGCAGTGACCGGGCCGAGACCTCGGGGGTGCTAGCCCCGCGGCACGCCCGCCGCCTATAATCCCGCGGGCAGCGCGGCCAAAAACGCAGGCGGGGCTCCAGAGGTCTGCGTACCAGCGAACGAGGACGGAGGGATATGGCGCGCAGATCGGCGGAGGCGCGGACGGCCGTTGGGGCGGGCGCGCTGGCCAGCCTGGTGGGGTTCGTGATGGTCCTGGCGGCCTGTGGCGGCGGCCGGAGCACAGTGGCCAGCACGCCCACCCCGATCCTCCAGCCCACGCCCGATCGCACCGTCGATGCCGTGATCCGCGGCGCCACGCGCGTGTTTCCCGTGGCGACGCCCTCTCCCCATGTGACAAGCACCGTGGGGCTAGCGGCCAACAGCATCGCGGGGGGCGCCCCGGGGCCCGTCGCCCCCCCGGCCGCCCAGGTCCCGGCTAATGCGTCCGCTCCTGCGCTGGCGGGGGCCAGCGGCAGCCCGGCAGCCCCCCCCGCGCGCACGGCGAGCGAGCCGCCTCCCTCCGCGCCCCTGGCAGCGAGTGGTGGGCGCCAGCCGGTGGCCACGAGCGCACCTCTCATGCCCGCGCCCACGCCCATGGTAGGAAATGGCCGCGCCGTCTCGGCCGACTCGCCCGCGAACAGCGGAGCGCCGCCCGTGGGCGTGGCCCCCCCGGCCGCCTCGGCGCCGCGGATTGCCGCGCCCGTTGCCCCCACGGTAGGCCCGGCCGCCGCCCCGACATTCGGCCGCCCGAACAGCGGCGGGCGCGCCGGCCAGTAGTCGCCTGCGAGAGACACCGTGGATCCCCGCCCGGCCGGCCACGCCCTTCCACCCCGTGCGGAAACTGCCCTTCGGTATACGAACGGTAAAAGCTGGCGGGCTGGCAGCTGGGGGCACTGGCCAGGGCGTGTTGCCCGGAGTGATGACTCGCGCTCGTGTGTAGCGAGCGCGATGACGATGGGAATTCACGAGAGGGTGGTAGCAGGGTGCGGCTCCTAGCCTGGGTTCAAGGGGCGCTAGCGGTTGTCAATCTGGTGGCGGCCGGGGTGTGGCTGTATGAGCCCGCGCTCAGCGGCTGTGGCGGCCTGCCGCTGCTCGTGGGGATCGGTACGGTGTTCGTCGCGGGCGTGCTCGCCGCCGGGGGGCTGTGGTCGCTAGTGTATCTAGCGGGCCGGAAGTCCCTTGCCTAGCGCCGGGTGGTCAGCGGCGCGATGTGCCCCGGTCGACGCCTGCACGCACCGGCGACGGAGAACCACGCGTGTTGCTGGAAAATTCCCAGCGCGGCTACTATCGCGCGGGGAGGGGGAGTAGGCCGGTGGGGCGACAACTCGCGCTCTCCAGGCGGCTGGAGTGGCGCGCGGCGCAGCAGGAGCGGGCGGTGCACGAGCTGGTGGGCGCCCCGAAGGCGGGCCTACGGCTGAGCTTCTCCGCCACCCCGACTAGCCTGGTGGTGGCGAGTCGGCTCGACCCGGCGCTGTTGTACCTCGTGCTAGGCGCGGCGATCCTGCTAGGGGTCATCGGCGCGGTGCTGGCCGCGCCGGACCGCTCGGTGCTCCAGGCGGGGCTGTTCGCGGCGCTGTGCTCACCGATCGGCTTGTTCCTGATGGTCAGCGCGCTGCGGCTCCGCTGCTGCTGCGTGATCGACCGCACACGCAACGAGCTGCGCATTCGCGAGCACGGCTACTTCACGGTCTGGCAGCGCCGCTACCCGCTGGAGGAGGTAGGCTGCGTGTACCTGCTCACCACGGCGGGCGCGGAGCTACGCGTGGGGGGCCCGTACTACCTGCTAGGCGTGGCCGTGCCCGACGGCCTCTACCTCCTCGCCGAGGGCCGCCACGGCCCGCCGCTGGAAGCCGTGGGCCGCGAGCTGGCCCGCTATCTGGGCGTGCCGCTGGCCCGGCGCGAGCGGCCGGCGCTCGCCGCTGGCGGCCGACGCCGGCTGTTGGTAGGGGTGCTGCTGTACACGGCCCCGGTGAGCGTGGCCGTCGCGCTACTGGGGACGTACCTGCCGGACACGTCCAGCGCCTGGGCCCTATCCACGACGCTCACGGCAATCATCCTCTCGCAGATCGGCGCGATCCTGGCGTTGCTGTACTATCGCCAGCGGGGGGGCGAAAGCAGCGCGTGGCCCCCCACGGGAGCCGCGGACGAGGGGGGCCGCCTGCTATCGCTAGTGGAGTCCGACCGCGCGCCATGACCGACGAGGCGCTGCTGGCGGCGTTCGAGCGGGTGCTACACGGGCGGCGCACCGTGCGCTACTACCGCCCCGTCCCCGTGCCTGCCGACGTGCTGGCCGCCTGCCTGGCCGCAGCAGCCCACGCGCCCGCGCCCCATCACCGGCCGCCGTGGCGCCTGGTAGTGCTCACGCGCCCGGCAGCCAAGACGCAGCTGGCGGGGGCGATGGGGGCGGCCTGGGCCCGCGACCTGCGCGCCGACGGCGTCGCGGAGGAGCGGATCGCCGCCCTGCTGGCCGGCTCGCACGCGCGGATCGCAGGGGCCCCGGCGGTGGTCGTGTTGTGCACCGACGACCGCGCGCTGGACCGCTACCCCGACGCTCGGCGTCAGGCGGCCGAGCAGCAGATGGCAGCCCAGAGCGCGGGCGCGGCCCTGCAAAACGTGATGCTGGCCGCACACGCGCGGGGCCTGGCGACGTGCTGGATGTGCGCGCCGCTGTTCTGCCCCGAGGTAGTGGCGGCGACCCTGGGCCTCGCCCCAGCGCTGCGCCCGCAGGCGCTGCTCACCCTCGGCTATCCGGCGCAGCCCCCGCCGCCGCGCCCGCGCCTGGCCCCCGACCAGCTCATCGTGCGCTGGGACTGATCGCCCGGTGCCAGTTGACGCACCGCCGGGGCGCAGGTATAGTGTGGCGGACACCGCTCCCGTCAGGCGGTGAGACACACGTTCCCAATCGGCCGCGCGCCTGCCGAACGTTCACCGCGGAGGGAGGGTTTCTCTGCCGTGCCGGCCTCGCCGCGACTGCCGTACCCACCGCTGGTGCCGCCCCGCACGGCACCGTATACCCCGCTCCAGCTCTTGTTCTTGAGCCGGCTAGCGCATCTGGCCGCGCTCTGCTATTATGCGCGCCATGAACTGACCACGCCCGAGCGCGCCGCCCTGGTACAGCACGCGCTACGCTCGACCATCGACGACTGTTTCGCGGTGGGGCTGGCCCCGGAGCTGCTCGCGTTGCTGGAGCCCGACGCGGCCGGTCGCTGATGCCGCGGCCGGCGCGGGCGGCGGAGGAGGGGCACCGTGGCCGTGGTGACGCCCGAAGCCGTGCTGACGCGCTACTGGCGGCCCACCGTACGCTTTTGCCGTCCTCACGTGCGCCCCGCGCTGCTCCTGCTCGCCGTGGGGGCCGCCAGCGTTGCCCTGGTGTTCCTGCCCATCAACTATAAAGCGCTGGGGGTCGGCGGCTACCTCGGCGTCTTCCTGGTCACCCTGCTGGGGACCAGTGCGATGGTGCTGCCCGTGCCGTACCTGGGCTTCGTGGCCATGGCGGGGCGCGACCTCGACCCACTACTGGTGGGGCTGGTAGCGGGAGCCGCGGCCGCCTTGGGCGAGCTGACCGGCTACCTCGTGGGCTACACGGGGCGTGCGCTCATCGGCCACAACCGCTGGTACGGTCTTCTGGAACGCCAGATCGGCCGGTTCGGCGGCCCGATCGTGCTGCTTGGCGCGGCGGTGCCCAACCCCGTGTTCGATGCGATCGGCGTGGTGGCCGGCGCCACGCGCATGCCAGTTGGGGTGTTCCTACTCGCGTGCTTCCTTGGGCGCGCCGTGCGCCTCTATCTGGTGGCGTTGCTGGGCACCACCTTGCCGCCAGCCGGCTGAACGGCCCACGCGACCAACGCGCCCCCCGCCAACTTCCCCGTGCCGGCCACGAGCAATCCTAGCGCCCCTTTAGCCAGGCAATGACGGGATTCTAACAACGTCATGCGCATACTGCCACCAGAGAGTTGACCTGCGGGCCGCGCCAGCGCGAGGGCGGCTCGGGGCGAGACACAGGAGGTAGAAACCATGGCTCTAGCCCGCTGGGATCCGTTCCAGGAGCTACTACCGCTACGCCAGGCGATGAACGAGCTACTCGAGCAGAGCCTGGTGCGCCCAGACCGGCTGCGCAGCCTGGCCGGCTCGATGGCCGCGCTGCCTCTGGACGTCTACGCAGAGGATGACCACTACGTGATCGAGGCGGCGCTGCCGGGCCTCGCGCCGGAGAGCGTGAGCGTGACGGTGCTGGGCCCGCAGGTGACGATCAGCGGCGAATACCCGGCGCCAGACGCGAAGCGCAACTACCTGTTCCGCGAGCGGCCGGTGGGGCGGTTCGAGCGGACGATCACGCTGCCGACCGAGCTGGATGCGGACGGTGCGCAGGCGCATTACGAGCATGGGCTGCTGCGCCTGCGGGTGCCGAAGGCGGCGGCCGCGCGCCCGCGCCGCATCACGGTGACCACCAGCAAGTAACCCTCCTGGCGGGGTAGCCCACTGGCGGCTGCCCCGCCGGCTTCCTCGACCGTCCAGGCGGCGCCTCCCATCCCCGTGCGCCCCTGGCGGCCTGCGAGGGTTCGCTCGCGCGCGGCGCGGTGGGCGATGCGCCCCACACGGGGCGCGGTGGCCCGGCGCGCCGCACGGTACTGTGACCTCCGCCCTGCGGATCGGGTGCACGGCCGCGTTTTCCGCTCGGGCCATTGTTGACTTCCCCCCCCTGGGCGTCTACCATGAGCGCCGGGAGCGGGCAGGTGCCAGGGAGCCCGCGCCCACGCCGATGAGGGCAGCGGTAGCAGTAGATCCGGCTGGTAACGCTGTGCGCACGGAGCAACGCTTGGCACTACACGGACAGCTCCGCTGGTCGCTTCGCCCCCCTCGCATCACTGGGCGGGGTAGCGGCGAGCAGACCAGTTCGGTTGGCGCTGGGGCATCGCGGGCGCGCCCGGGGCGGGGAGCGGGCGGACTGCTGGCTTTGGCCGCCGCGACCGTGCTAGCGGCGACAGGACTGGCCCCTGGCGCGGCGGCGAGTCGCATGCTCGTGGTGGGCGAGGGGCCAGCGGGCAATGCCGCGCTCACCCCCGGGGAAAGGAGCGCGCATAGGCCAGGGCCCCAGCTGGCCCCTACGCCTACCTCGCCGCCCCTGTTCGCGGCTGCCGGGCCGGCCTCCGCCGCCAGCACGGCCGGCGCCGCCCTGCCGCTCTGGGGCCAGAACCCGGAGCGGACCACGCTCTGGGCGGGGGACGGGCCCGACGCCGACGAGTTCACCACCGTCCCGCCCGGCGCGTACTTCCGTATCCTCGGGGCTGGCGAGAGCCGCTATCGCGTGTACTACGGCGGTGACCGCGCGCGCCGGCGCCCCGGGGAGGCGTGGGTCGACAAGGACGCGCTGGTCCCCGCCGACTGGCCGCAGTTCGTGCGGGTGGGCGCCAGCACGGTCGTGCATGCGGAGCCGCGCGCCACGGCCGCGGGCAGCGGGACGGTGCCACGCGACGCTTATGTCGAAGTGCTCCAGGTGCGCGACGGCTGGACGCGCGCGCTGTACCTGGGTGACGGGCGCGATGCTGGGCCCCTGGTCGGCTGGCTGCCCAGCGACGCGCTACTGCCACCAGACGTGGCCCCGGCGCGGATCGCCCGCTTTCTCGCCACCGCGGAGGTCCTGCGGCGGCGACCGGAGGTGTGGCTGAAAGTGCCGTACCTCTCGCAGCTCGATGGCTCGCCCTGGGCGGCGGCCAACTGTGGGCCGACCAGCGTGGCGATGCTGCTCGCCGCGCACGGGCTGGCAGCCACCAGCGCCGAGGTACGCCGCCAGGTGATGGCCCTGCAGGGCACACCCAACTGCCACGACTGCGGCGCGTTCATCGAGGCGCTGGCCGGGGCGACCGAGGCGTTCGGGCTGCAGGCACTCGACCTGCAGGAGCCTAACGGCAGGTTGCGGCGCTGGAGCCCCGATGATCTACGCGCCGCGCTCCGGGCTAGCCACCCGGTGCTCGCGCAGGTCAAGTTCCGGCTGCTGCCCGGCCGCGAGGACGCGCCCTACAGCGGCGATCATTACATTGTCCTCACGGGCATCGTCGGCGATGCCTTTCTGTACAACGACCCGCTCGACGACGGCCCGGGCTACGGCCGGGTGATCGGCACCACCGCGCTCCAGCGCGCGATGGCGGCCAGCGACTTCCCCTACGCGGCCTTTGCTGCCGCCCCAGCCAGCTAGCGCCCCGCGCCTGTAACTTTTCGCCCGCTTGCTCGTTTAACCGTACTGAAGGAGGCGCCGCCCGCGGCGCCACGCTCGCAGTGAGGAGAGAGGCGATGAAGCTGCGCGCCGCCGCTATCGGAGCGGCTGTGTGGGTGTTGAGCAGCGCCGCGGTGGTCGGTGCGGCGCCTGAGGCGGCCGAGGGCCCTACCATGGGCCTCTATAGCTTGCAGACCACGGAGGTGCGGCAAGCGGGCGGGCCGGCGTACTGGGTGCCCGGGGCCGGCTACTGGGGCGGCTGGTGGGCCGCGCCGTTCGTGCCCAGCTGGTACGGGCCATTCGGGCCGTATCCGCTGCCGCAGACGGCCAACTTCTTCCAGACGCCCGCGCTCGGCAGCCTGCTGTTCGGGCAGAGCAGCTCGGGCCTCGACGGCCTCGCCGGGAATCCGGCGGCGCCCGGCGCGTCGCTGACCCTGGCGCAGCTGCAGGCGCTCGGGCTGGGCACCCAGGTCGGCAACAGCTTCGTCATCGCGGGCAGCGCGTTTCCGCTCGTGCCGGGCACCACGCTGGGCTCGACGAGCCTCGCCGCTCTACTGGGCTTCCCAAACCCGTTCTTCGCCCCGACGCCGTTCACCTTCGGCGCGTTCGGGCTGGGGCTGAGCCGCTGACCTAGTCCCCTGGCACCGTGCATTACCCCACCGGCCGTCGCCCGACGGCCGGTGGGCGTCTCTGCCGCGCGTTGCCGAACGCCCGCACTGGCTGCTAGAGTGGCTCACCGGGCCCCCCATCTCGCTCGTGCGGCCGGCTGCCCAGGAGGCTCCGTGCTGACGCTGCACCAGCTGGAGATCTTTGCCGCCGTGGTGGCCGAGGGCAGCTTCTCGGGCGCCGCGCGGCGGCTGGGGCTCACGCAGCCTGCGGTCAGCCTCCAGATCCGCGGGCTGGAGGAGCACTTCGGCCAGCCGCTGCTGGACCGCTTCGGCCGCGGGGTGCGGCTGACCGAGGCGGGCCAGCAGGTGTACGCCTACGCCACACGCGTTCTGGCCCTGGTCCAGGACATGGAGGCCACGGTGCGGGGCACGGCGGCCCTAGCGGGCCTCCTACGGCTGGGCTGCAGCACCGCCCCGGGTGAGTGCCTCCTGCCGCGCGTGCTGAGCGCCTTCCGCGCGCGCTTCCCCGACGTCCAGCTCAACGTGGAGGTAGCCGACACCGCCGCGGTGCTCGACCGCCTGCTGCGCCGCCAGTACGACCTCGGGCTGGTCGGCGGGGTAGCCCACACCGAGCGGCTGGAGTTCATCCCGTTCGCTATCGACGAGCTGGTGCTGATTGCCCCCCGCGACCACCCCCTGGCGCGGCGCACGACAGTCGCGCCGAGCGAGGTGGCACGGGAGCCGTTCGTGCTGCGCGAGGCGGGCTCGGGCACGCGAACGGCCGCGGAGCAGGTGTTACAGCGGCTCGGGCTGACGCAGCTGACCATCGCCAGCGTGCTCGGCAGCAGCGAGGCGGTCAAGCAAGCGGTAGCCGCGGGCGTGGGGCTCGCCGTGGTGTCGGGCTCGGCACTCGACCCGCACGAGGAACGGGTAGCGGTGGTCCCGCTAGAGGGCACCCCGATCACGCGGCGGATGTACGTCGCCCTGGAGCGCGGGCGCCCGCCGGGCCGCCTGTCCGAGGCGTTCATCCACTGGCTGCTGTCGGCGGAGACGCAGGCGCTGCTGGCCGCGCTGCCCCACGTGCGCCCTATCGCCCCGGTCACGAGTTGAGCGCGACGCGCGGTCACGAGCGGGCGCAGCATGCTATACTGCGCCCTGCTGTCACGGTTGCCTGGCGGGCAGGCCGGCTGCTAGAGCAGCGGGGGCAAAGACGGCTGAGCCAATCGTCGCTCGAAAGGAGGGGAGACCGCCGCGCGGTACCCCCCGCCTTCAGCGGCCGAGGGCTTTAGAATCTAGTAGCGCTGGGCATACGCCTGGCGCGGGTGAGGCGGGAGGGTGGCTGACACGGCGGCGCAGCCCCCGGAGCGCGACTACTGGCTAGCGCTCACCCGCGTGCCGGGGATCGGGCCGGCACGGTTCCAGCGGCTGCTCCAGCATTTCGGCTCCGCGGCGGCCGCCTGGCGCGCGCCGGCCGCGGCGCTCGCACTGGCCGGGCTCGACGCGCGGACGGTGCAACACCTGCTGGCCCTACGCACCGCGCTGGACCCCGCGGGCGAAGAGGAGCGCCTGGCCGCGCGCGGCATCCGGGCCCTAACGATCGCGGACGCCGGCTACCCCGCCGCGCTGCGCGAGATCGCCGACCCGCCGCCCGTGCTATTCCTGCGCGGCCAGCTCGTGGCGGCCGATGAGTGGGCGGTAGCGATCGTGGGCACGCGCCGCGCCACGGCCTACGGCCGGCAGGTGGCCGAGGCGCTGGCCACGACGCTCGCCGAGGCGGGCGTGACCGTGGTCAGCGGGCTGGCGCGCGGGGTCGACGCCTGTGCCCACCGCGCGGCGCTGGCCGCGGGTGGGCGCACCCTCGCGGTGCTGGCCCACGGACTGGACACGGTGTACCCGCCCGAGCACCAGGCACTCGCGCGAGAGGTCGTCGCGCGCGGCGCCTTGGTCTCGGAATTCCCGGTCGGCACGCGGCCCGACGCGGCCAACTTCCCGCGGCGCAACCGCATCCTGGCCGGGCTGGCGCGGGCAACGGTGGTGGTGGAAGCCGGGCGTAGTAGCGGCGCGCTGATCACCGCCGACCTAGCGCTGGAGCAGGGCCGCGACGTGTACGCGGTGCCGGGCAGTATCTTCAGCCCGGCCAGCCAGGGAACCAACGCGCTGATCAAGGATGGCGCGCGCCCGCTGACCGACCCGCGCGAGCTGCTGGCGGAGCTGCACCTCACCCTGCTGGCCGAACAGCAGGCCCACCGGGCGGCACTGCCGGCCGACCCCACGGAGGCCGCGCTGTTGGCGGCGCTGGACAGCGAGCCGCAACATGTCGATGACCTGTCTCGGGCGACCAGGCTCCCGATCGAGGTCGTCAACAGCACCCTGGTGCTGCTCGTGCTAAAAGGCCTGGCGCGCGAGGCCGGGCCGCTAAGCTATGTACGCGGCACTCGCTGACCCGTTCTAGAATCGAATGGCGGAGGCGGACGCCAGGGGGAGCCCCCACAGGCCCGCCGCCCGCCCTGGAGGAACAGACTCGTGCCGAAGAACCTGGTGATCGTCGAGTCGCCCACCAAGGCGAAGACGATCGAGCGCTTCCTGGGGCGCGACTTCACCGTACGCGCCTGCATGGGCCACGTGCGCGACCTGCCCAAGAGCAAACTGGGGCTAGATCTAGAGCACGACTTCGCGCCCCAGTACGTGGTGCCGAAGGAGAAGCGCGAGATCGTCAAGAGCCTGAAGACGCAGGCGCACGCGGCCGACACCGTCTACCTCGCCACCGACCCCGACCGCGAGGGCGAGGCCATCGCCTGGCACCTGGTCGAGGCGATGCAGCTGCACGACCGCCCGGTGCGCCGCGTGGAGTTCCACGAGGTCACCTCGGCGGCGGTGCTGGCCGCGGTACGCCACCCGCGCGAGATCGACCGCCAGCGCGTCGACGCGCAGCAGGCGCGCCGCGTGCTCGACCGGCTGGTCGGCTACCAGCTCAGCCCGCTGCTGTGGAAGAAGGTGCGCCGCGGGCTCAGCGCCGGCCGCGTCCAGTCGGTCGCCGTGCGCCTGGTGGTCGAGCGCGAGCGCGAGATCCAGGCCTTCGTGCCGGTCGAGTACTGGACGATCGCCGCCGACCTGGCCAAGGCCGGCAAGCGCGGCAAGGCCGACCGCTTCCAGGCGCAACTAATCGAGCGCCGCGGCGAGAAAGTCGAGCTGCACAGCGGCGAGGAGGCCGCGGCGCTCGTCGCAGCGCTCGAGGGGGCCACCTACCGCGTGGCCAGCGTGCGCGAGCGCGAGCAGCAGCGGCATCCCGCCGCGCCGTTCACCACCAGCACCCTGCAGCAGGAGGCCAGCCGCAAGCTGGGCTTCACCGCCAAGCGCACCATGCTGGTCGCCCAGCAACTGTACGAGGGCGTGGACTTGGGCGGCGAGCAGGTGGGGCTGATCACCTACATGCGCACCGACTCGACCCAGGTGGCCGAGTCGGCGCAGGCCGAGGCACGGCGGTACATCGCCGAGCAGTACGGCCCCGACCGCCTGCCGCCGCAGCCGCGGGTGTACCGCACGCGCAGCCGGCTGGCGCAGGAGGCGCACGAGGCGATCCGCCCCACGTCGGTGTACCGCGACCCGGCCAGCGTCAAGCGGTACCTTAGCAGCGACCAGTACAAGCTGTACGAGCTGATCTGGAAGCGGTTCGTGGCCAGCCAGATGGCCTCGGCCGTCTTCGACGTGACCACCGTCGAGGTCGAGGCGCGCCCGCCGGCTGCCCCGGACGACCGCTTCCTGTTCCGCGCCAGCGGCTCGCGGCTCAAGTTCCCGGGGTTCCTGGCGCTGTATAGCGAGGGCCGCGACGACGCGGAGGCCGACGAGGCCGAGCGCCAGCCGCTGCCGCCGCTGCAGGCCGGCGAGCCGCTCGACCTCTTGGCGCTGCGGCCCGAGCAGCACTTCACCCAGCCGCCGCCGCGCTACACCGAGGCCACGCTGGTCAAAGCGCTGGAGGAGCGGGGCATCGGCCGGCCCTCCACCTACGCGCCGATCCTAGCCACTATCCAGGAGCGCGGCTACGTGCAGCGCATCGACAAGCGGCTGCACCCCACCGAGCTGGGCATGCTGGTCAACGACCTACTCGTCGAGTACTTCCCCGACGTGGTGGATGTCGACTTCACCGCCAACATGGAAGAGGAGCTGGACGAGATCGCCCGCGGCGAGCGGCAGTGGGTCCCGGTGGTGCGCGAGTTCTACGAGCCGTTCCAGCGCCAGCTGGCCACCGCCGAACAGCAGCTGGAACGCGTGCGCCCGCCCGACGAGCCCAGCGACGAGGTCTGCGAGAAGTGCGGCCGCAACATGGTGATCAAGGTCGGGCGCTTCGGCCGCTTCCTGGCCTGCCCCGGCTTCCCGGAGTGCCGCAACGCCAAGTCGCTCCAGGTCAAGCTCGGCGTGCCTTGCCCAGTGTGCGGCGGCGACATCGTCGAGAAGCGCACGCGCACCAAGCGGGTGTTCTACGGCTGCGCGCAGTACCCGGCCTGCCACTGGACGAGCTGGGCCAAGCCGGTGCCCGAGCCGTGCCCGACCTGCGGCGGGCTGCAGGTGGAGGCGGGCCGCGACCGCCGCCGCTGCCTGACCTGCCAGCCGCAGCCCGAGCCGGCCGCGGGCGACAGCGCGCTCGCGGCCGCCACCGACGGCGCGGGCGCCCGCTCCCGCACCAACGGCACGCTGGCCCGCCCCGCACGGGCTCACAGCACGACGACCCGCGGCACCGCCCGCAGCCGCCCCGGCGCCACCGCCTCGCGGCGCGGCCGCACGGCGGTCGCCGCCAAGGCCAAAGGAGGCCGCCGTCCATGACCACCGCGATCGCACCGACCGACATCCTGGGCCGCGTGGCGCGCCTGCGCGCTCTGCTCGCCGAGCGCCGGCTGGACGCCGTGCTCATCTCGCAGCCGGAGTCGCGCTACTACCTCAGCGGCTACCGCGGCCACGACCTGCCCCCGCGCGACTCGGCCGGCTACCTGCTGATCACCGGCGATCGCCTGCTCTTGCTTACCGACATGCGCACCACGCAGCAGGCCGAGCAGGAGGCCACCAGCTACGAGGTCGTGCAGTACCCTGCTGGCCAGCGGGCGATGGAGACGGTGGCCGACCTGGCAGCCAAGCTGGGAGTGAAGCGGCTGGCCTTCGAGGCGATCCACCTGCCGTACCAGCTGGTCACCGACCTGCGCGCGGCGCTAGATCCCAGCATCGAGCTGGTGCCGCAGACCGACCTGGTAGACACCCTGCGGATCATCAAGGACCCCAGCGAGCTGCGCGCGCTGCAAGCCGCGATCGACGTGCTCGATGACGCTTTCGCGCACCTCGCCCGGTTCATCGAGCCCGGGATCACCGAGCGGCGCCTAGCCTGGGAGCTGGAGGCGTACCTGCGCACGCACGGCGCCGAGGGCGTGTCGTTCGCCCCGATCACCGTGGGCGGCCCGCAGACGGCGATCCCCCACGCGGTACCCTCCGACCGCCCGCTGCGGGAGAGCGAGCCGATCATTATGGACATCGGCGCGCGGGTGGACCATTACTGCTCGGACATGACGCGCACGGTGTGCATCGGCCCGATCCCCGAGCGGCTGCAGGAGATCCGCGACATCGTGCTGGAGGCGCAGCTGCTGGCCGAGCGCGAGATCCGGCCGGGCATGACCGGCCGCGAGGCCGATGCCATCGCTCGCGACTTCATCGCCAGCCGCGGCTACGGCGAGGCGTTCGGCCACGGGCTCGGCCACGGCATCGGGCTGGAGGTCCACGAGCCGCCGTGGGTGTCGCGGGCCAAGGGCGACGTGGTGCTCCAGCCGGGCATGGTGTTCAGCGTCGAGCCGGGCATCTACTTGCCGGGCTGGGGGGGCGTGCGCATCGAGGATCTGGTGCTGCTCACCGCCGACGGCTGCCAGGTGCTGTGCCGCTCGCCCAAGCAGCTGGCGCTCGATGAGGTGCGCCGGGCGCTGGCGGCCAGCGAGCACCCGATCCAGGCTCCCGTGGAAGCGACGTCGTGATCCGCGCCCGTCGACGCGTGCCGCTCAGCGCCGCGCGGCTGCGCGAGCTGGTGGGCTGGCTGCAACAATGCGGGGTTGAGGAGCTGGAGCTGACAGCCGGCGCCGAGCGCCTGTACTTGCGCCGCGACGGGGCATTGGCCGAGCCGCCCGCGCCACCCATCGCCCCAGCCACCGAGTCGCTGATCATCGGCGCCCCTGCAGTAGGCCTGTTCCACCGGGGCCCGGAGGAGGGAGCGCCACCGCTAGTAGCCGAGGGCGCCACGGTACACGCGGGCCAAGTGCTGGGGGTGGTCGAGGTGTTGCGCATGCCGCACCCAGTCGAGGCGCCGGCCGACGGGCGCGTGCTGCGCTTCCTAGCGGAGAGCGGCCAGGCGGTCGAGTACGGCCAGCCGCTGGTCGAGCTGTGGCCCGCGCCAGCCGTCGAGTCGGAGGGCGCCGCGGCACGCGACACGTGAGGCGGGCACGATGCGGATCTTCGACGTGGCGGAGGTGTACGCCCAGGCGCGGGCGGCGCTGCGGCGCGACCCGCAGCTCGCCGATCTCTGGGTACGGGGCGAGATCGCCAGTGTGACCTACGCGCGCTCGGGGCACATCTATTTCTGCCTCCGCGACGCCACGGCCCAGCTCGACTGCGTCCTGTTCCGCCACGACGCGCGCTACCTCCGCGGCCGGCTGGAGGCTGGGCAGGCGGTGGTGGCCCACGGCGCCATCGACCTGTACGACGGGCGCAGCCTGTTCCAGCTGTACGCCGACCTGGTCGAGCAAGAGGGCGTGGGGGCGTGGCGGCTCCAGTTCGAGCTGCTGTATCGCCAGCTGGAGGCCGAGGGCCTGTTCGCCACAGAGCGCAAGCGCCCGCTGCCAGCGTTCCCCCGCCGCATCGGCCTGGCCACTTCGGCCACCGGCGCCGTGCGCCACGACATCGCCCGCATCCTGGAGCGGCGCTATCCGCTGGCCGAGCTGGTGCTGGTCGACTGCGCGGTGCAGGGCGAGGAAGCACCGCTGCAGATTGTGGCGGCCCTCCACCGGCTGAATGAATTCGCCGCCAGCCGGCTACCGCCCCAGCGACAGCACGAGGCGATCGACGTGATCATCCTCGCGCGCGGGGGCGGGGCGCCGGAAGAGCTGGCGGCGTTCAATGACGAGCGAGTAGCCCGCGCCATCTTCGCCTCGGCCATCCCGGTGGTGAGCGCCATCGGGCACGAGACCGACTACACGATCGCCGACTTGGTGGCCGACATGCGCGCGCCCACCCCGTCGGCCGCCGCCGAGCTGGTCACGCCCGACGTCCGCGCCTTACGCGAGACGGTGCACGGCTACCGCCAGCGCCTGGCCGCTGCCACCCAGAGCATCTTGCAGGCGCAGCGGCACGCGGCGGCGACCTTGCGCCAGCAGCTGCTGTGGCACTCGCCGCGCGCGCAGGTCGCTCGCCAGCGGCAGCGCGTCGATGAGCTGGTGGCTCGCGCGCGCTTGCTGATCCAGCAGGAGCTGCGCGCGCGGGCGGCGCAGGTAGAGGCCCGGCGGCTACAGCTGGCGGCGCTGAGCCCCGAGACCACGCTCGCGCGCGGCTACGCCCTGTGCTACGATGCCCAGCGGGGCACCATCCTCACGGCCGCCGATCAGGTCGCGCCCGGCGCGCCGCTGGTGGTGCGGCTACACCGCGGCGGTTTGCGCGCGCGCGTCGAACACGTGATGGCGCCCGGCCCGCACGCGCGCGGAGAGGTGAGCGATGACGCCCAATCCCCTGTCGTTTGAGGCCGCGCTGCAGCAGCTCGAGGCCTGCGTCAGCGCCCTGGAGCAAGGCGGGCTGACCTTGGAGGAGGCGCTGACGCGCTTCGAGGAGGGCATGCGGCTGGCTGCCCACTGCCACAGCCTGCTCGACACCGCCGACCTACGGGTCACCCAGCTCCTCGCCGCGACCGACGCCGACCGCGCCGCGGAGTCGGACGCCGAGCTGCCGTTCTGAGCGCACAGCAGACGTGTCCCCGGGGCAGGCCGCTGGTGGGAGCTGGACGGGCGTCAACCGTGGCGGAGTTATTGGCCAACCGCATCCTACTGGTCGCGCTGGGTGCCTGGCTGCTGGCGCAGACCCTCAAGGTGCTGATCCACCTCTGGCGCGACCGGCGGGTGAACCTGCGGCACCTGGTCAGCGCCGGGGGGATGCCCAGCGCCCATTCCGCCCTGGTGACCGCCCTGGCCACCGGGGTGGCCATCACCGAGGGCCTGCGCTCGCCGCTGTTCGCCATCGCGCTGGTGTTCGCCGCCATCGTCATGTACGACGCCGCCGGCGTGCGCCAGGCGGTCAGTGCCCAGGCACGGATCCTCAACCGCATGCTGGACGAGATCTTCGTGGAGCAGCGGTTCAACGAGAAGCGCCTGCGCGAGCTGATCGGCCATACGCCCGTGGAGGTGTTCGTGGGGGCCGTGCTGGGCCTGCTGCTGGCCCTGCTGCTCATGAAGTGAGCGGGGCCTCGACGAGCTGAGCGCGCAGTACCGCGTCCAGCTCGATCAGCACCGTCTTGCGGCGGAGACGGCAGTTGCCCAGCAGGTACAGCGAGTCGGCGTACGGCAGCACCGCCTCCAGGTCGAGCAGCGCTTCCCAGGCCGGCCCCCGTAGCGCCGGCTGGTAGCGCACGTGCACCGGGCGCGCCTCCGCCAGCGCCTGGGCGAGGACGGCCAGCGTGCGCTCGCGCGCCAGATCGGAAGGCTGCCCCGTGGCCTGAGCTAGTGCCGCGTGGGCTAGCGGGCGCAAGTGGGCGGGCAGGGCGTCGCGCAGCCGCTCGGCCAACGCGCGGACCGCGCCGCTCGGGGCCAGCCCCCGCTCGACCGCCTGGTGGAGGATGTGGCCGAGCAGGCACAACTCCGCCAGCCCCAGCGCGGCAGCGGCGCGCGGCTGGAAGCGATAGCCGTGCCGGCGAACCAGCGGCAAGCCCATCTCGCGCCGGATCAGCTCCAGGTCGGCCTGCAGCTGCCGCTCGGAGAGTGCGAAGTGCTGGGCCAGCTCGCGGCGATGGCATCCGGGGTGCTGGGCGATGTACTCCACCAGCGCCCATACCCGCCGGAAACGATCGGCGACCAGCCGCTTTCTCATGCGGGAGGCGCACCCAGCCCGCACGATGCGCTTATACGATCCGGGTGATCCACCAACGCCGCCGCGGGGAGTGGAAGTTGCTGGACTCGCCGAAAAAGAAAGGGCACGCGAGGGGGGACTCGAACCCCCGGCCTCAGCCTCCGCAGGGCTGCGCTCTAATCCGCTGAGCTACTCGCGCGTGACGGCGTAGTTATAGCACGAGGCCCCATGCGCCGACAACCCGCGTGCTCGTGTTGCCGCGCCCCACGCTGTGGCGTATAGTGGGCCGGCCTCGCCGATGTCGCCTTGCTGGAGCGTACCATGCACCGCTGGGTCGGCCTCCCCCTCGTGCTCGGCCTCCTCGTCACCGCTTGCGCCCCCGCGGCGGCCCCGCCGGCGCCGTCCCCGCCCGCGCCCACCACCAGCCGCGAGGCTGCCGCACCGGCGCCGTCCCCCGCGCCACTCACGCTCGAGGTCGCGGTGCCGGCCCTCACGGCGCTCCCGTGGCCGTTCGTTGTGGTCCGCGACGGCCCGATCGGCGCGCAGTACGGCATTCGCCTCGATTGGATCGTGACCGAGACCGACGCCCGCTCGGCCCAGGCGCTGCTCGGCGGCTCCGTCGACTTCGCGGAGGCGGCCATGGACGCCGTGGCCCGCGCCGTCGATCAGGGCGGCGATATCGTGGCCATCGGCGGCAACATGAACCGGCCGCCTTACGCTCTGGCCGTCCGCGCCACCATCCAGCGCTGGGAGGACGTGCGCGGCAAGAAGCTGGCTGTGCCCGACCTGCGCGGCGGCAGCACCATCTTGCTCAAGCTGCTGCTCGGGGCCCACGGCATCCACGAGGAGGATTACGACCTCCAGCCCCTCGGCGGCACGCCCAACCGCTACGCCGCGCTGGCCAACGGCGTCGTCGACGGCGCTATCCTCGGCCAGCCCGCCGACTTCCGCGCCAGCGACGAGGGCTACCGCATCCTGGGCTACACCAGCGACCTGGACTACCAGTTCACCACCTACGCCGTGCGCCGTAGCGCCGCAGCGCAGAACCGCGAGAAGACCGTGCGCTTCCTGCGCGCCATGGCGGCGGCGCACCGCTGGCTGCACGATCCGGCCAACCGCGCGGAGGCGATCGCTCTCGGCAGCGCCGCGCTCCATACCAGCCCCGAGGAACTCGGGCGCACCTGGGACCTGTACTTCGGCCAGAATCCGGGGCGTGTGGTGCCCCTGAACGCCGAGCTGAACCTCTCGGGCGTCGAGACGGTCGTGCGCGTGCTGGCCGAGCAGGGAGAACTCCACGATGCCAGCGGCCTCCCGCGCTTCGTCGATACGAGCTACCTCGACGAGGCGCTGCGCGGCGGCTGACGGCGGCGCGCGCCAACAGTACCGCGGCTGGGCCATCGGGCAGGCGCCGGCCGACTGGCCCAGCGCGTAGAATGGGCGCAAATCCGGTCAGGAGGAACGGTGATGCGCTCGCGGACCGATCTGCTGCCCCTGCTGGTCGTCGCCCTGCTCTCATCGGCGTTCACCTGGGGCGCCGCGTGGCTGCTGCGACCAGGAACGAGCCGCGCTGCCCCCGACGTGCAGGCGCCGGTCGCCACGATCCGCACCCAGCGGCTGGAGCTGGTGAATGCGGCGGGCGAGGTGCGCGCGCTGCTGACGGTGCACCCGACCGGCGGCGGCGCGCTGTATCTCTACGACGCGGGGACGAACGCCGGCGCGGAGCTCTCGGCGACGACCGGAGCGGGGGGCCTCGTGCTCCGCGATGCCACCGGCCTGGTCCGGACCGGGCTCAACGCAGGTGGGCAACCCGCGATCTTCCTCACCAACGACACCGGCGCCCTGATCTGGCAGGCGCCCTGAGCCGTCCCGTGCACCGCTGCGGTCCGGCGCGGCCCTAGCTGGCGCCCGGGCCAGTCGCCGGCGCCACTTGACAGCTCGACGTCCGCGGAGTTTAATAGGCGCAACCGCGTTGCTTATACGCAACCCTGGAGCAGCGTATGCTGGCCGCGGTGCCCTCCGATGCCCAGCACCCGCGCCGCCTGGTGCCGGCGGTCGATCGCGCCGTGCGGCTGCTCGCCGCGCTGCGCGACGCCGGCCAGGCCCGCTCGCTCACCGACCTGGCCGCGCTGCTCGGCGTGCACAAGGCCACGGTGCGCGACATCCTGCTCACCCTGCGCCACCACGGCTTCGTGGTACGCGATCCAACCACCAAGCGTTTCGCCCTCGGCCCGGCGCTGGCCAGCTTCGCCGCGGGCGCGGGCGAGGAGTGGCGGCCAGCGGCGCGCGCGGCCCTGCGGCGCTTGAGCGCCCGCACGGGCGAGACCACCGCGCTCGGCGTGCGACGCGGCGCGCGGCTGCTGTTCCTGGACAGCGAGCTGGGGACGAGCGACTTTCCCCTGGTGGTGCCCGTCGGCCGCCTGCTGCCCCTCACCACCACCTCGCTGGGCAAGCTGCTGTGCGCCTACCTGGCGGAGGACGCGCTAGAGGAGGTGCTGGCCGCCGCGCGCGACAGCGACCGGGCGCCGCGCGACCCCGCCGCGTTTCGCGCCCAGCTGGCGGCCGTGCGGGCAGAGGGCTACGCGCTCGACTGCGGCGAGCACGCCGCGGGGGTGTTCGGCCTCGCTGCGCCGGTGTGGGGACCGGCGGGCGAGGTGCTAGCAGGAATCGCCGTGGTGGGCCTGCTGGAGCGGCTCACCGCCCAGCGGCTCGCCACGCTGCGCGCGGCCGTCATGGAGGCGGCGCACGAACTGTCGCGCGAGATCGGGGGGCGCGGGCCCGCCCCGCCGGCCCGATCCGTGGAGGACCCGCGATGACCACGACGGCGCTGGACAAGGCGTGGCTGCGCGAGCGGGCGCGCGCGTACAACTTGCACGCGCTGGGGGTGACCACCGTCGAGCGGCTCGAGGCCGCCCTGCCGCCCGCGCTGCGGCCCAGCACGCTGGCCAGCGGCATGCGCAGCGTCATCGTGGTTGTGCGCGGCAGCTACCGCGGCCTCGCCTGGGCGCGCCATGTGCCCACCAAGCACTTCTGGGCCGGGCGCATCCTCAAGGAGGTCGACGACGCGCTGGGCGACCTGGCCGCCGACCTCGAGCGCGCGGGCCACGCCGCCCTGCCGGTGCTGGCGATGGCGATGGACTACGCGGCGCGCAACCCGACCGACCTCACCCCGCTGGGGCAGGGCACCTACCTGGCGCGCGTGGCCGCGGTACTGGCCGGGCTGGGCACGCTGGGGCTGAACGAGATGCTGCTCACGCCGCAATGGGGGCCGCGCTGCTTCGTCGGCGCCGTGCTGACCGACCTGGCGCTGGAGCCCGACGCGCCGCTGGCCGCCGAGCTGTGCCCGGGCCTGGAGGCGTGCGGGCGCTGCGCGGCGATCTGCCCCGAGCAGGCGATCCCGCTGCGCCAGCCCGCGGGCGCGCCGCTGGCCGCCGTGCGGGGGCTCGACTGCGTG
The DNA here is from genome assembly GCA_035294645.1 of Chloroflexota bacterium. Taxonomy (GTDB): domain Bacteria; phylum Chloroflexota; class UBA6077; order UBA6077; family JAJPHF01; genus JADGHJ01. The sequence continues at coordinate 29,188 of DATGKN010000147.1, read as the reverse complement.
GCCTGCGCCCGCTCGGTGCAGCCGTACGGCCCGGCCACCATGGCGCGCCACCTCACCGCCGCGCTCGACGCCGCCAGCCCCGACGAGCGCTGGCAGCTGGCCAAGGACCTGACTACGGGCGAGCTGTGGCAGCAGGTGACCATGCACAAGGAAGGGGCGTTCACCGCCTGCCAGGAGTGCGCCCAGGTGTGCCCGGTGGGGGCCGACTACGCGGCGATCCAGCGCTCGCCCCACCGCCAGGCCGACCTGCCGGACGGCGTGCGGCACCACCGCGCCGACGGCTGGGTGGCGGTGGAATGGGTCGGCCCGCAGTGGCGCTGGCCGCGGCCGGCGCCGGAGCGCGCCGGGCTGCCGCCGCTGGACTGGATGCAGCCGCAGCGCTAGCCACGCGCCAGGAGCACGAGTCATGAGCGAGTCCGCCCGCGCGCTAAAAGAGGAGTTGAAGGCATACGCCCGGGCGCACGGCGCCGACATGATCAGCGTCGGCTCGGCCGAGGCGTTCGATGCCCAGGTGCCCAACTTGCAGAAGACGACTACCACAGCGCTGGGCATGAAGAGCCTGATCGTGTTCGGCCGCCACATGCTCACCGGGGCGCTGACTACCACCGATGTCGAGCTGCAGGGCGTCAACTCGCACATGTGCATGGACGAGATCGACCACCTCTCGCTGGCGCTGTGCGACTGGCTGGAGGCGCGCGGCCACGTGGGCATCCCGGCGCCGCCCGAGGCCGCCTTCTTCGATCTCGATCCCACCAAGCCGATGGGCACGCTCGACTTCAAGTGGGTTGCCGAGTTCTGCGGCATGGGCCAGGCGGGCCTGGAGCTGAACCTGCTCACGCCGGAGTACGGCCCGCGCCAGTACATGGGCGTGGTGATGACCGACCTGGCGCTGGAGCCCGACCCTCCATTGGCGCGCGACCTGTGCCCGGGCCTCAAGTGCGGCCGCTGCGCGGTGACCTGTCCCACGCAGGCCATCCCCCAGGAGGCGCCGGCCAGCGCGCGGTCGGTGCGCGAGTACCGCGCTCTCAACAAGCGGCAGTGCTCGCTCGGCGCGCAGCGGATCGGCATCCGCGCCCTGCACCTGAACCTGGAGGACATCATCTTCCAGCGCGTGCCGCTCGCCCCGGAGCGCCTGATCGACTGCCGCTACATGCGCGAGTGGTGGCAGTCGAACAACTTCAAGGTCGGCTCGTTCGCCGCTTGCTTCGAGTGCTGGTACGTCTGCCCGCCAGGCAAGGACTTCAAGCAGCTCATCCAGGTGCCGTACCGCAAGCAGGACATCCCGGTCGGCGCGGCGGCGACCATCCGGCGCGGCGACAAGCTCGCCATCGTCTATCGCGGGCCAAACCCCGAGCGCGCGGATGCGTACAACCGCGACAAGGAGTTCGTCAAGGCCGGGGCAGTGCTGAGCGATGCGTGAGGGCTGGAGCGCGGCGAGGAGCACGGCATGAGCGAGGTCACCGCACCGGGACAGGCGGTCGCCGCCGATCAGGCCTCGCCGCCGATCACCACCCGCGAGGGGGTCATCGCCGCCGCGCGGGCGCTGGGCTGCGATCTGGTGGGCATCGCGCGGCTGGCCGACCTGGAGCGCCGCGTGCCGCCCGCCCAGCGGCCGTCGGTGGTGAGCCCGGCGCTGCGCAGCATCATCGTGCTGGGCATGCGCGTGGGCGTGGGCGTGATGGGCGCCCGCGACCAGACGCTGCGCCAGTTCGGCGTGGGCAACGCCCACTACCGGCTGGAGCGGGCCACGCGTGCGCTGGCCTACCGCCTCGAGGCGAACTACCAGGCGCTGGCGGCCATCGTGCCGGCGCTGCTGATCAACTACCGGGTCACCGACAGCGCGACCAACGCACCGGGCGGCCAGGGCACGCGCTACCTGCGCGAGGCGGCGGTACTGGCTGGGCTGGGCACCCTGGGGCTGAACGAGATGCTGCTCACCCCGCAGTTCGGCCCGCGCGTGGTGATCAGCGGCGTGCTGACCGACCTGGCGCTGGAGCCCGACGCGCCGCTGGCCGCCGAGCTGTGCCCGGGCCTGGAGGCGTGCGGGCGCTGCGCGGCGATCTGCCCCGGGCAGGCGATCCCGCTGCGCCAGCCCGCGGGCGCGCCGCTGGCCGCCGTGCGGGGGCTCGACGCCGCCGCCTGCCTGCCGTACTCCCAGCCGTACGGGCCGGAGGCGTTCGTGGCGTATGTCAAGCGCCTGTTCCTGGCGCCCACCCAGGAGGAGCGCATCCGCCACGCGCGCAGCCGCACCGGCGCGCTGATGTTCCACCACATGCTCGTAGCGCGCCAGGCGGCGTTCACGGGCTGCCTGGCCTGCTGGCAGGTCTGCCCTGTAGGCGAGGACTACGCAGCGCTGCAGCGCTCGCCGGAGCGCCAGGCCGACCTGCCCGGGGGGGTGCGCCACCACCGCGCCGACGGCTGGGTGGCGGTGGAGTGGGTGGGAACCTCGAGCATTAGGCCGGCCGATCTCGCGACCTGAGCGGCGCTGGCCGCCGCCTCGTCTCGCCTCGCCCCCGTGGCGTGTGGCGTCTGGTATCCTCTGGAGACTTCCCGCGAGGAGCGCGCCCCGCATGATCTACCTGCACCAGACCACCTTCGACGAGATGGACTTCGCCCAGATCGCTTTCTTCGGCCGGCTCAACTACTGGCTGGAGCACGCCACCACGGCGTGGCTGATGCGGCACGGCATCGGCTTCGCGGTGCTCTCGGGCCAGTACAAGATCGGGCTAGCCATCGTGCGCGCCGAGGCGTCGTACCGCGCGCCGATCGAGCTGGAAATGACTATCGAGATCCGTATGGCCATGACCGACCTCACGCGGCGCGGGTTCACCACGCCGTTCGAGGTGGTGCGCCAGGCCGACGGCGTGCTGGCCGCCTATGGCGCGATCACGCGGCGGGCGATCGATCTCAGCCAGCGGCCCGTGCGGGGGCGCGAGGTGCCCGACGAGATCTGGGCGAAGTTCCTGGCGATGCAGGCCGAGAGCACGCCGCTTACCCTGCGCCCCGCCGAGTGACCCCGCGCGCGTGGGGTACAATACCTTCGCTTGCCTCCTCACCCCCGCCCTCTCTTCGAGTGGGAGAGGGCGCTAGCCGCCGCACCCCTGTCCCCGCGGGAGACGGGGGGCGGGTGAGGGATTCGCCGCTCCTGCTAGGAGAGACGTGGTAGGCACCGGCTGGGTGCTGCGGGGGCGAAGCAACACGCAGGGGGACGGGTCGGCGAGCGTGCGCGCGCTGCTGGAGGGGCTGGTCGGGCGGCCAGCCCCTGAGCGTGAGCCGGCGGAGGCCGATGGGCGCCCGCGCCTGATCCTGGGCCTCGGCAACCCGGGGCCGGGCTACGCGCGGCACCGGCACAACATCGGCTTCATGGTGCTCGACCGCTTCGCCGACCGGCACGGCCTGCGCTTCGACCGGCGCGAGGCGAACGCCCTGGTGGCCAGCGGCGAGGTCGCGGGCCTGCCGCTGGTGCTGGCCAAGCCGCAGACCTGGATGAACCGCTCGGGCGCGGCGGCCCGCCCGCTGGTGCAGCGCTACACGCGCCGGCCCGCCGAGCTGCTGGTCGTGTACGACGACCTCGACCTGCCGCTTGGCCGGCTGCGCCTGCGGGCCGAGGGCAGCGCGGGCGGGCACAACGGCATGCGCGACATCATCGCCGCGCTGGGCACCCAGGCGTTCCCGCGCCTGCGGCTGGGCATCGGGCGCCCGCCCGCGGGCGAGGACCCAGCGGACTACGTTCTGAGCCCGTTTACGCCCGACGAGCGACCGCTGGCCGAGCAGATGCTCGACGACGCCGTGGCCGCCCTGGAACTGATCCTGCGCGAGGGGGTGGCCCGCGCGATGAGCGAGGTCAACCGCGCGCGGGCGTGAGAGAGATCGCCGCTCGATGGCCGACCTGCACCTGCACTTCCTACTACCGTTGCTGCGCGAGCACCCGGCCCTGCGCGACCTGGCCGCGCGCCTGACCGCAGGCGCTGCCGCGCGCGCGAGCGCCATCGACGCCGCCAAGCCGGCACTGCTCGCCGCCCTGCACGGGCTGGTCGAGCGCCCCGTGCTGGTAGTCGCCGCGCGGCCGGGCCGGGCCCGCGCGCTGGCCGAGGAGCTGCGCGTGTGGAGCGACCGGCCCGAGCGGGTGCTGCTGTTCCCGGCGCGCGACGGCTTTCCCTACGAGCGCCTGCCCCCCGACCCGGCGACGGCCGCGCAGCGCCGGGCGGTGCTGGCCGCGCTGGCCCTGCACGCCGCCGACCCGCCGCTGCTGGTCGTCACCTCGGTGCGCGCCCTGCTCGACCGCCTGATGCCGCCCGAGCGGCTGCGCGCCGGCACCTTGGAGCTGCGCGTGGGCGCGCGCCTGCGGCCCGAGCGGCTGCTGGAGGCGCTGGTGGCGCTCGGCTACCGGCGCGTCGAGTTGGTCGAGCAGCCGGGCCAGTTCGCGCGGCGCGGCGGCATCGTGGACATCTACCCGGCGAGCGCCCCGAACGAAGCGGGGCCGGCCGACGACGAGGCGCCGTTCGCCCTGCGTGTCGACTTCTTCGGCGACGAGATCGACTCGCTGCGCCGCTTCGATCCGGCTACCCAGCGCTCGGTGGCGGCGGTCGAGGCGTACCAGCTCGGCGCTGCGCACGAGGTGCTGCCGCCGCTGAGCGCGGAGGCCGCGGCGGCACTACGCGCGCTCGACCTCGCCGCGTTGCGCGACGACCTCGCCGCCGCCTACGCGCGCGACCGCGAGCGGCTGCTGGCCGGCGACCCCGTGCCGCTGCTCGACGAGTACCGCGCCTACCTGGGCACGGCCAGCCTGCTCGACTACCTCCCCGCCGGCGGGGCGCTGGTGCTCGACGAGCCCGAGCAGCTAGCGGAGGCAGCGGCCACGGTAGCACGCCAGGCAGCCGAGGTCGAGGCCGACCTGGTGGCGCGGGGCGAGGCACCGCGCGGGCTGTGGCCAGCGCTGTGGGGCTGGGAGGCGCTGGCGGCACGCTGGGAGGCGGGCTCCTGGGCGCGGCTCGCCCTGGCGCTCGATCCCGACGCGCCGGGGCTGTTCGCGCACCCGCCGAGCTACGGCGGCCGGCTGCGCCAGCTCGCGCGGGAGCTGCGCGGCGAGGCGGCGACGCGCCGGGTCGTGGTGGTCAGCCAGCAGGACGCGCGCCTGCGCGAGCTGTTCGTGGAGCAGGGCGGCCCCGAGCTGCCCGGCGGGCTGAGCCTGCTGCACGGCGCGCTGCAGGAGGGGTTCGTCAGCGAGGCGCTGGGGCTCGCCCTGTACACCGACCGCGAGCTGTTCGGCTGGGCCAAGCAGCCGCGCGCGCTGCGCCCCCGCGCCCCGACGGCCGCCCGCGACCTGCTGGTCGCCGACTTGCAGCCCGGCGAGCTGGTAGTCCACCTCGACCATGGCATCGGCCGCTACCGCGGGCTGGTGAAGCTGGCGACCCGCGCCCCGCTGGACGGCACGACCGCCTGGCCCTCGGCCGACGGCGGCGGGACGGTGGAGCGCGAGTACCTGTCGATCCAGTACGCCGAGGGCGACCACCTGTACGTGCCGATCGAGCAAGCGAACCGCGTCACGCGCTACATCGGCGCGGGCGCCGCCGAGCCGGCGCTGACGCGGCTGCGCTCCGGCGACTGGCTGCGAGCCAAGCAGCGCGCCCGCCGCGCCGTGCGCGAGATCGCGCGAGAGCTGCTGGAGCTGTACGCCGCGCGCGAGGTGCAGCCGGGCCACGCTTTCGCGCCCGACACGCCGTGGCAGGCCGAGCTAGAGGGCTCGTTCCCCTACGTCGAGACGCCCGACCAGCTGACCGCGTTGGCCGAGATCAAGGCCGACATGGAGCGCCCCCGCCCGATGGACCGGCTGCTCATCGGGGACGTGGGCTACGGCAAGACCGAGCTAGCGCTGCGCGCGGCGTTCAAGGCGGTCATGGACGGCAAGCAGGTGGCCATGCTGGTGCCCACCACCGTGCTGGCCCAGCAGCACTACCAGACCTTCCGTGCACGCCTGGCCGCGTTCCCCACGCGCGTCGAGCTGCTGTCGCGCTTCCGCTCGGAGCGCGAGCAGCGCGAGGTGCTGGAGGGGCTGCGCAGCGGTGCGGTGGACATCGTCATCGGCACGCACCGGCTGATCCAGAAGGACGTGCAGTTCAAGGACCTCGGCCTGGTGATCATCGACGAGGAGCAGCGGTTCGGGGTGGCGCACAAGGAGCGGCTGAAGCAGCTGCGCCGCGAGGTAGACGTGCTAACGCTCTCCGCCACGCCCATCCCGCGCACGCTGCACATGGCGCTAGTCGGCGTGCGCGACGTGAGCACGTTGGCCACCGCGCCCGAGGACCGCCTGCCGATTCGCACTTTCGTAGCGCAGTACGACGAGGGGCTCATCCGCGACGCCATCCTGCGCGAGCTGGAGCGCGGCGGCCAGGTGTACTTCGTGCACAACCGCGTGCGCAGTATCCAGGTGGTGGCGGCGCAGCTCCAGCGCCTGGTACCCGAGACGCGGCTGGCCATTGCCCATGGCCAGATGCCGGAGGACGCCCTCGAGCAGGTGATGCTCGCCTTCAGCGCGGGCGCGTACGACGTGCTGGTGTGCAGCACGATCATCGAGTCGGGCCTGGACCTGCCGAACGTCAACACGATCATCGTCAATCAGGCGCACCGCTTCGGCCTGGCCCAGCTGTATCAGCTCCGCGGGCGGGTGGGCCGCGGCGCCAACCGCGCCTACGCGTACTTCCTGTACACGCGCGACGGCGCGCTGACGGAGGCCGCCACGGCGCGGCTGCGCACGATCGCCGAGGCCACCGAACTCGGCGCCGGGTTCCGCATCGCCATGAAGGACCTGGAGATCCGCGGCGCGGGCAACCTGTTGGGTGCCGAGCAGAGCGGCCACATCAGCGCGGTCGGCTTCGACCTGTACTGTCGGCTGCTGGCCGAGGCGGTGGAGAGCCTGCGCGCGCTGCGCGATGGCGGGCGCCCGGTGGCCGCCGAGCGCCTGGCCGCCGACGCCATGCCGCCCCCGGGTGCCCGGGTGGCGCTGCCGCTGCCCGCCTACCTGCCGGCCGACTACGTGCCCGACGAGGCGCAACGCCTGCGCCTGTACCAGCGGCTGGCGGAGGTGCGCGACTTCGAGGCGCTGGGGGCGTTCTTCGACGAGCTGGAGGATCGCTTCGGCCCGCTGCCCGAGCCGGCGGCGAACCTGCTGTACCTGGTGCGCCTGCGGCTGGCGGCCACGGCGGCGGGCGTGCAGGCGATCGACGCCGACGACGAGGCGATCACCGTGCGCTTCGCCGGGGCACCGCCGCGCCTGCCGGCCGACGCCGCGCGCGAGATCGGCACGCCGGTGCGCTACGGCTCGAACCAGGTGCGGTTGCCGCGCGGCAAGGGCACCGAGTGGGTGGGCCCGCTGCGCCGGCTGGTAGACATGCTCGCCGACGCCCCGCGCCTCGCCCCTGCCGCCCGCCGCTGACCCGTAGCGGGCCCCCGTCACAAAGGGCCAACGCGCGTCGTGCTCTGCCCAGATCGTGGCCGCGATCGGCGTGCTGCTGCGGCAGGTATGTCCGAGGCGCGGCGCGAACGGCTAGAATGAAGAACAAGCGTGCGCCTCGACGCGGCTGGGCGCCAGGGCCGCGGGGGCGAGGCCGGTGAGGCCGCCTTGGACCGCGTCAAGCTGGTGATCACCAGCGACAACCATCTGAATCGCTACTACGACCGCCTGCCGCCCGCGCGGTTGGCCGAGCGCCGCCGTTGGCTACGCCAGGGCTTCCAGGCCGCCGTGGAGTGCGCGCTCGACCGCGACGCCCACCTGTTCCTGCAGGCCGGCGACCTGTTCGACACGCCCGACCCGCGCAACGCCGAGCGCGAGTATGTGGCGCGCGAGTTCGCCCGCCTGCGCGCCCATGGGGTGGCAGTGGTCGGAATCGGCGGCAACCACGACACCCCGAAGCAGCGTCTCGAGCACGGCGGCAGCTTGCCCCAGAGCATCTACGCGCACCTCGGCGGCCTGCACCTGCTCGCCGAGGGCACCCCGTCCACCCTCACCCTGGAGCTGGCGCGCCTGCGGGTGTGCATCGGCGCGCTGCCCTGGACGCCCACGCGCGAGGCGGGCGCGGACCCACTGGCGGACGTGACGTGGCAGCCCAGTGGCGACGTCAATCTCTTCGTCTTCCATCACAGTATCGAGGGCCATATCTACCCCGGCGCGCACGAGGCGATCGTCCGCCGCGCCTCGCTCGACCGCCTGCCCGCCCAGTTGGTAGTCGCGGGCCACGTGCACGAGCACGCCCACTGGACCACCGGGCGCCAGACGGTGGTCATCCCCGGCGCTACCGAGCGGCTCACCTTCGGCGAGCGCCAGACCCCGGGCTTCGTCTACGTCGAGTTGGGCCCGGGCGGTGTGGAGCGACTGGAGCACATCGCCGTGCCTTGCCAGCCACGCCGCGACGTGGTGCTGCACACCTGGGCGCTGCGCGCGGCGGGCGACGACCTGTGCGCCGCAGCGCTGCGCCACCTGGAGGCGGTCTGTGCGCCCGACCTGCTGCTGCGCGTGCGCCTCAGCGGCCCCATCCGCCGCGAGGACTACCGCGCACTGGACCTGCGGCGGCTGCATACCTGGGCACTGGAGCGCGTGTTCGCCTGCGAGATCGACACCAGCGGGCTAGTGATCGAGGACGTGCTGGGCGCACGCGTCGCTGGTGGAGTACGCGTGTCGCCACGCGACGAGCTGGTGGCGAGCGCCCACGCGCTCATAGACGCCGCGGAGAATCCGGCCGAGCGCGCGCTGCTGGCCGAGGCACTGGCCGCGGTGCTCGCCGCCTACGAGCAGGGCATCCCGGCGTGATCCGCCTCGATCGCCTGTACGTGGACAATTTCAAGGCGCTGCGCCAGGTTGGGCTGCGTTTCCCGGCCCAAGGCAGCGTGCTCATCGAGGGCCTCAACGAGTCCGGCAAGTCGACGTTGTTCGAGGCGATCTACTTCGCGCTGTACGGCCGGCCACTGGTCAGCGAGGCGGGCCACGAGAGCGTGATCCGCTACGGCGCCGAGGCGGCGTGTGTCGAGCTGGCGTTGTACGTGGATGCCACCGAGCTGGTAGTCCGCCGGCGCCTGCGGCGAGGGAAGCCGAGCCTCGCCCACCTGCTGGTGCGCCGGGCCGACGGCACCACCGAGAAGATCCAAGGGGTCGTGGCCGTCACGCAGCGCCTGGTCGCCGAGCTGGGCGGGCTGGACGGCCAGACGCTGCTCAACTCTTGCTTCGTCGAGCAGAAGAAGCTCCAGCGCCTGGAGGGGCTCGACGCGGCGGCGCGCCGCCATGCCCTTCTGCGCCTATTGAACCTCGATGCGCTGGCCGCCCTGGAGACGCGCTTCAAGCCCACCGCAGCCGACGACGAAGCGGTGCGTGTGGCGGAGGCGCGGCACGCACTGGCGCGGTTGCGCGACGAGCTGCCAGCGCGGGAAGCGGCGGTGCGCGCAGTGGACGCGCGGCTGCACGCCCGCCAGGTGCGCGAGACCCTGGCCCAGCGCGAGGCGGCGAAGCAGGCGCTCGCGACGTGCCAGGCTGAGGCCGACCGGCTGGCCGCCACACGGGCAGCGCTCGCGGCGCGTCTGGAGCGCTGCGCCCGGCTCGACCGGGCGATCGGCCAGCTGGACGTCCTCACGCAGGCGCTGGAGCGCGCGCGCCGGGCCGGCGCCGCGGCCGCCACCGCCCGCCAGGCCCTGGAGGCCGCACAGCGCGCTGCCACAATCACCTTGCCAGCGCTAGAGCGCCAGCTGGACGCGCTGCGCGACCTCCTGGCGGCGCTCGACGCGCTGGCCGCGGGCGAAGCAGCGCTAGTGGCCCTGGAAGCGGCGGCCCAGGCCGAGGCAGCGTGCCAGCAGCTCGCGGCCCGGGTCGACGCGCTGGAGGCCGAGGCGGCGCGCCTGGCCGCGCGCCTGGCCGAGGCCGATGCCCTGCGGGCGGCCCGCGACGGGGCCGCGCGCTGCCGCCTCGGAGCCGAGCAGCTCGCCGAGGCGCTGGCGGCGCGTGGCGCGGCCGAGGCAACGCTGACCACTGCACGGGCGGAAGCCGAAACCGCGCTGCCGGCGGCGCGCGAGCGTGCCGCCACCCTGCTCGGCGCGGCTGACGCCCTGGCCACCGCGCAGGCCACGGCGCGCGCCGCCGATGAGCTGCTCGCCCAAGTGGACGCGCTGGCCGCGGCCGAGGCAAGGGCGGCCGGCGCCCAGGCCGCCCGCCAGGCCGCGGCGCAGGCGGTCGACGAATCCACACGGGGACTGCAAGCGCTAGAGGCCGAGCGGGAACAGGCGCCCGCCATGGATCATGCGCAACGGGCGTCGCTCCTGCTCGCTTGGTGCGATGCGCGTGCCGCGCTGGACCAGGGGCAGCACGCGGCGGCCACCCGCCAGGCCCGCGTCGCCGCGTGGGAGGCAACAAGAGCCCAGGCCGCCGCGGCCCACACGGCCGCGAGGAGCGCGGGCCGGCGGGCCGCCGGTTGCGGCGCCGGCGCGGGCGCGGCGCTCCTGATCGCGGTGGGGCTGGCAGCGGTCGGGCTGCTGGCCCCGGCTGCCGTGGTGCTGACCGCGAGTGTGGTCCTGGCCGTCGGCGCGACGCGCGTCTGGCAGCAGGCGAGTGCCGCCCAGGCGACCGCTCGCGCCCTCGACCGGCGTGCGGCCGCCCTGGAGCATGAGCTGGCCGCGCTCGAGGCCACCATCGCCGCCCACGCCTCGGCGCGCGAGCGGCTGGCGGCAGCCGAGCAGGGGCTGCGCGAGCTGGGCGAGCCGCTCCCGCTCTCGCTCGAAGCGGCGCGGACACGGCTCGCCGTACTCCAGCAGGCGGCGCACGGCCCCGCACAGCCGCCGCCCGACCGTGCGCGGGTCGAAGACGCCATCCGCCGCTTGCGCCAGCGGCACACCGAGCTGGCAGCGGCGCTGGCGCGGGAGGAAGCCATCGCGCGGCGCGCGCAGGACGAGCTGGAGACCGCGCGGGCGGCCCTCAACGCCACGTGGCCCCCTGCCGAGCGCTTGGGACTGGACACCCTGACGCTGCGCGAGCGCGCCCGCGCCCGCCAGCGCCAGGCCCAGGCGATACTGGCGGCGGCACAGCAGCGAGCGGCCACCCTGCGGCTGCCAGCCTCGCCCGAGGCGCTGCGCCTCGCGGCCGCCGAGGTCGCGGCCGAGGTGCGCCAGCTGGAGAGGCGCGCTGCGGCGCTGCCCGTCCTGGAGCAACAGGCGCGCGAGGCAGCGGCCCGAGCAACGCAGCTCGCCAGCCAGTTCGCTGCCGAACTCGCCACGTTGCAGGCCGCGCTAACGCGGGTAACGCTACCCAGCGAGGTGTTGGGCGAGCTGGCGGTCGCCGCGCCAGCCGATCACACGGCGGCCCGCCTGCTGGCCCAGCAGCTGGCGGGGCTTGCCACCCGGTTCGACGCGCAACTGGCCGCGCTGGAGCCCCACACGCTGGCCGCGGCGCAGGCGGCACACCGCGAGCAGCTTGGCCATGCACGCGCCCAGCTCGGGGAGCAGCGCGCGGCCCGGGCAGCCGCGCTGGACACGGCACGCGCCCGGTTCGCCATATGGGCGGCCCGTGCCCAAACGGCGCCGAGCGAGCTGCCCGCCGCCAGCGCCGCGGATGCAGAGGCGGTGCCGCTCGACGCCCAAGCGCAGGATCCGCTAGAGCCCGCGCACCGCGAGCCGCTGCGGCGTGCGGTGGACGCCTGGCGCGCGCGCTGCGCCGCGGCCGGGCGGCGGCTGGGTGTCGCTCCCACCCCGCTCGACGTGCAGGCCGCGCTGGCGCGGCTAGCGGCGGAGCGCGAGCAGGCGGCCGCGGAGGCGCAGCGCGTGACGGAGTGTGCGGCCGCTTTGGCCATCGCAGAGGGCGACGCGGCGGCAGCTACAGCGGCACTGGCCACGGCGCGGACCGCGGCACAGGACGCCCTGGCGGCGCTGGCTCCCGACGACGCGCCGCCCAGCGCCTTCGCCCCCATGACGCCGCTAGCCCCGGACGAGGCGGCCCAGGGCCGGATCCGCGAGCTGGCAGCGGCCCTGCGCGACCGCTTGGTCGCCCTGGACGCTCCTGCCGCGCGGCGGGAGCTGGACGCGGTGGCGCGGGCGCAGGGGCAGGTGCAGGCCGAGATCGCGCACGCCGAGCAGGCGCTGGCCGCCGCCTCCACGCGGCTGGCCACGCGGCTCGCCGAGGTCGGGCTGTCGGTCGAGGCCTCCCCAGCCGAGCTGCGGGCCGCCTTGCCCGCCCTCGCGGATCCCGCGCTGCCCGACGTGGAAAGCCTGGAGCGCGAGCGCGACACGCTGCTCACCGAGCTGGGCGCCCTGCGAGCGCAGGTCGCAGCGTTGGAGCAGGAGTTCCACCTGGCCGGCGTGGCGCTGGACCTCGCGGCCTGCGAGGCGGCATATCAGGAAGCGGTCCACCAGCGGGATGTCAAACAGTACACTAGCCGCATCGTGGCACTCGCGCGCTCCAACCTCGTCGGGCGGGTGCTCCCGAGTACCGAGCACAACCTGCGGCTGCTGCTGCCGCAACTGACGGCGCAGCGCTACCACGACGCCCAGCTCGCGGAGGACTACCAGCTCACGGTGTGGGACGCCGAGGCGGGGCGCTTCGTGGCCAAGGAGCTCTTCTCGGGCGGCACGAAGGATCAGTTCTCGCTCGCCCTGCGCCTGGCGTTCGCGCTGGCCACGCTGCCGCAGGAGCGGGGCACGGTCCCGGGCTTCCTGTTCCTGGACGAGCCGCTGAGCGCGTTCGACCTGCCGCGCACCGAGGCGCTGATCGCGCTGCTGACCGAGGGCTACATCGCGCGCAGCTTCGCGCAGATCTTCTTGATCTCGCACAGCCGCGCCTTCGACCCGGGCCGCTTCACTCACTACCTGCGCCTGCATGAGGGCACGATCGCCGAGACCACGTTGACGCGCTACACCCCCGACTGGGCCCCCCAGGCGAAATCGGGGGCCCATGAGCTGGACGTGCGCCTGCCGCGCGTCCCCACCCCTGTGGCAGGAGGAGACCCGCGATGACAACGCTACCGGCCCTGCGCCCGGGCGACCCGCTGCTGCTGGCCACGACCAGCGCTGGCAAGCAGCGCGAGCTGCGCGCCTTGCTCGCGGGCCTGCCCCTGCGGTTGGTGACCCCAGCCGAGTGGGGGCTCAGCCTGGTGCCGGAAGAGACTGGCACCACCTTCGCGGAGAACGCCACCCTCAAGGCGCGGGCCTACCACGCCGCCGCGGGCATCCCCACGCTGGCCGAGGACTCGGGGATCGAGGTGGAGGCGCTGGGGGGCGCGCCGGGGGTGTACAGCGCGCGTTGGGAGGGGCTGCCAGATGGCGCCGAGAAGAACGCGCTGCTGCTGCGACGGCTGGCCGCGGTGCCCGACGAGCAGCGCCGGTGCCGCTACGTGTGCCACGCGGTGCTGATCGACCGGACCGGCGCCGAGCACCACGCCGAGGGGGTGTTGGTGGGGTGCGTGGCGCGCGAGGCGCGGGGCAGCGGGGGGTTCGGCTACGACCCCGTGTTCTACCTGCCGGAGTACGGCTGCACGGTAGCGGAGCTGCCGCCCGCCGAGAAGGACCGCATCAGCCACCGGGGCCAGGCGCTGCGCGTGCTGCGGGCGCTGCTGGAGCGCGCGCTGGCCACGGCGCGCGAGACGAGCTAACCGCCGCGCATCACCACAACGCCAGCTGCTGCACGTCGGTGGGCGTCCGGCGGCGCGGGCCGCGGCGACGCGCGGGGCTGGGGGCCGGAGGCGCTGGCGGCGGGAAGCCGGGTAGCGGGAGCGTCGCGGCGCCCGCGGGCAGCGGGGCGGAAGACGGCGGGGCCGGCGCGGCCGTGGGCGCCGGGGCCGGCGCGCCGGGGCGCTCGGCGCGCGCGCTCGGCCAGCGCGGCAGACCGAACCGGCGCGGCTCGCGCAGCATGTCGGCCATCAGGGCTTGTAGGCGGGAGTCGGGCCAGGCGAGTAGCTCGGAGGTGTCGCCTAGCACGTCCTCGGCCGCCGCCAGCACGCGGCGGAACCCGGCCACATCGCGGGCGCGCAGCACCGGGTACAGTGCCGCGCACAAGCGGGCCAGCGCCGTGGTGTCCGCCGGCGGTGTGCGCTCCGCGGGCCCTGCGCTCGGCTGCCGCGCCGACACGCGCGCGTCTCCTTGGTCGGCGATCCCCTGGGGCTCCGGTCGCTCGTTCCCCGGCGAGTGTACGCGCTTCGCCCCCCGGCTCACCAGCCCCTCGCGCCCGCGGCTCGTGGCGCCGGCGCGATCCCGGGCACAGGAGTGGGAGCCACTGCCCCCGCGAGAGGGAGCAGGTAGGAGAGCGCCATGGGCAAGGGCATGCTGGACGCGGCGAGCACTGCGCGCGGGCCCTCAACCGGCGGCTCGCGCCGCTGGGGGGCGGCGCACCGCGGTCGACGTGCCCGGCAAGCGCGTTCGTGTGGCGTACGACGAGGCCCAGGCCGCCCTGGGCGCCGCGCGGGCCGACGAAGGCTATCCAGTGGCGGACGCGGCCCCCTAACCGCCTTCCGCGCCACCGGGGCGTCCGGGACGAGTGTCCTCTGGGCGGGCGGCGCTAGACGCGGCGGCGGCGCGTTCACTAAGCTGTGAGCAGGCGCGAGCTCGCGCGGCGCACTGGCGCGGGTTGCGGCGCCTCTCCACCTCGTGGCGGCGAGGAGACGGCGTGCGCGGAGCCGGCGGGCGATGGCGGGCCTCATGGGGGCCGCTTCTCGATCTGGCGCTGCTCAGCCTGCTCAGCCTCTACTGCGAGATGGTGGTCATCCGCTGGCTGGCCGCCGATATCCGCGTGTTCGCCTACCTCAAGAATCTGCCCCTGCTGGCGGCGTTTCTCGGCCTAGGGCTCGGCTGCATCCACGGCGGGCGCCGGCTATTCGGCCTGGCGCCCGCGCTCTGCCTGGCGCTGGCCGGGGTGATCGCGTTCGCCCAGCCGCTGGGGCTGACCCACTTGTACTTTCCCCAGCACGATGTCTGGGCCTGGAACGATGCCAACTTCACAGCCCACGGGCTACCGCCCGCGCTGCTGACCGTGCGGTTCTTCGCTGTAGTGCTGGGGCTATTCTTCCTGGTCGTCGGGCTGTTCGCCGCGCTGGGCGCGCGGCTGGGCGCGCTGTTCGATGCCCTGCCGCCCACCCGCGCCTATACAGTCAACCTCGTGGCCAGCCTAGGGGGCATCTGGCTGTTCGCCGCCGTGTCGTGGCTGGGCTGGCCGCCGGCGGGGTGGTTCGCGCTCGCCGTGCTGGGGCTGGCGCGGTTCGTGTGGCGTCGCCGGCTGGCCCTGGCGCTGCTGGCCGCTACGCTGCTCGCCGTCACCCTGGCGCCGAGCGCCACCCGCTGGTCGCCCTACTACCGCATCGACCTGGCGCCGCTGCTGGTGAACACCGAGACGGGCGAGCAAGTGGCGGCCGGCCAGCGGCTCACGGTCAATCACGACTATCACCAGCAGGCGTTGAACCTCAGCGACCGCTTCCTGCGCCAGTATCCGAGCGCCGCGCTGGAGCAGGCGCGCCACGCCTACGACCTGCCGTACCGCTTCGGCCCGGCGGCGCGCGTGCTGGTGGTCGGCGCGGGGCTAGGCAACGATGTGGCAGCCGCCCTGCGCGCCGGCGCCGAGCAGATCGACGCGGTGGAGATCGACCCGGCGATCCTCGAGCTGGGCCAGGCACTGCATCCCGAGCAGCCGTACCGCTCGCCGCGCGTGCGCCTGCTCAACGACGACGCGCGCTCGGTGTTCGCCCGCGCGGAGGGGCCCTACGACCTGATCGTCTTCGGCCTGCTCGACTCGCACACCCTGCTCAGCAGCCTGTCGAGCCTGCGCCTGGACAGCTACGTGTACACGCGGGAGAGCCTGCGCGCGGCGCGCCGCCTGCTGGCGCCCGCGGGCCGGCTGGCGCTCAGCTTCTCGGCCACGCCCGAGAGCGGCGACTGGCTGGCCGCCCGGCTATTCCAACTGCTCACCGAGGCGTTCGGTGAGGAGCCGGTGGCCCTCCGCACGGGCTACGACGCCAGCACGCTGTTCGTGGTCGGTGCGGGCGTGCGCGAGCGGCTGGCCGCCGATTCGGAGCTGGCGGCGCTGGCGCTCGACCCCACGCCCCTCCGCCAGCCGCTGCCGCTGCCGACCGACGACTGGCCGTTCCTGTACCTGCGCGAGCGCGCGGTGCCCTGGCTACCGTATGGAGCGTTGCTCGTGTTGCTGCTCGCCGGGGGCGCGGGGATGGTGCTGCTGGTGCTGGGCGAGCGCGGCGTGCGGTTCGACGCGCCGCTGTTCCTGCTCGGGGCCGGCTTCATGCTGGTCCAGGTGAAGAGTGTCAGCCAGCTGTCGCTGCTGTTCGGGGCGACCTGGCTGGTCAACGCGCTGATCGTGTCGGCGATCCTGCTGCTGGCGCTGGCGGCCAACTTGTGGGTTGCTCGGCGCGGGACGGTGCCCCTCGGGGTGGCGTATCCGTTACTGGGGCTCGCGCTGCTGGGCGATTACGCGCTGCCCGTGGATGCGCTCACCGGCCAGGCCACGGCCGTAAAAGCCACGCTGGGCACGCTGCTGCCCGTGCTGCCGCTGCTGTTCGCGGGAGGGGTGTTCGCGACGCTATTCGCGCGCACTCGCCGGCCGGCACAGGCGTTGGGGTCCAACCTGCTGGGCGCCTTGGCGGGCGGGCTGCTGGAGTATGCCGCGATGGCCACCGGGTTCAAAGCGCTGGGGCTGCTGGCGCTGGGGCTGTACGGGGCGTCGTGGCTGGCGCTCAGCTATCGGGAGGCGCGCTACCGCGAGCGGGCTGTGGGGTTCGCGCGGCGGCGGCTCGGCTCGGCGATGACGCTGTACCGCCCGGCCAGCTTCCGCGGCTCACGCGCCCAGCCGCTGGCGCCCGTGGGGCCCGGACGACACCCGCGGCAGGCGGCGGTGCTGGTGCGCGCCTACGTGCTGCGCTAGCGGGGCGCTCAGACGGCGGCCGGGTCGAGCTTGGCGAACAGGGGCTGCGGCGGCGGCAGCGGCCGGCCCGGGGTAGGGACCCGGGCCGCCCACCCCTGGGCGGTCACCGCGTCGTCGTAGCCGAGCAGCGCGTGCAGGCGCGCCGACGAGTGCGGCAGATAGGGGTAGAAAAGGACCTTCAACCCGTCGATGACGTACAGCAGGTTGCGCAGCGTAGCGGCGCAGGCCGCGCGGTCTTCCCGCACCTGGCGCCAGGGCGCCTGCTCGTCGAAGTAGCGGTTGGCGTACTGGGCCAAGGCCATGATCTCGCGCAGCGGCTCCTTGAAGCGCGCGGCGGCGAGGCCCGCGGCGACCGTGTCGAAGGTGGTGGCCACGCGCTCGGCGATGGCCGGGTCGGGCGCTGGCTCCGCAGGAGCCTCCGGCACGCGGCCGGCGTAGTAGCGCTGGATGAACGTCAGCGTGCGGTGCGCGAGGTTGCCGTAAGTCGCCACCAGCTCGTCGTTATTGCGCCGGAAGAACTCCTCCATGGAGAAATCGGTGTCGCGAGTCTCCGGCAGGTTGGCGGCGATCATGTAGCGCACCGCGTCGGGATCGAAGCGCGCCAACAGCTCGGGCACCCAGATAGCCCAGCCGCGGCTGGTGCTGATCTTCTGCCCTTCGAGGTTCATGTACTCGTTGGCGGGCACGTCGTAGGGCAAGTTGAGCCCGCCGTAGCCGAGCAGCATCGCCGGCCAGATGATGGTGTGGAAGGGGATGTTGTCCTTGCCGATGAAGTAGTAGCTGCGGGTGGCCGGGTCCTGCCACCAGGGGCGCCAGCCCTCGGGGTCGCCGCGATGCCGCGCCCACTCGACGGTGGCCGAGAGATAGCCGATACAGGCCTCGAACCACACGTAGATGCGCTTGTGCTCATAGCCGGGGAACGGCAGCGGCACGCCCCAGTCGATGTCGCGCGTGATCGCCCGCGGCTGCAGGCCCTGCTGCAAGAAGCCCAGGGTAAAGTTGCGCACCTGGGGCCGCCAGTGCTCCTGCGCTTGCACCCAGGCGTATAGCTGCTCCTGGAACGCCGGCAGGTTCAAGAAGAAGTGCTCCGTCTCGCGCAGCTCGACCGGCTTGCCGTCGAGGGACGAGCGCATCTGGAGCAGGTCCGCGGGGTCGAGCAGCCGGCCGCAGCTCTCGCACTGGTCGCCACGCGCGTCAGTGTAGCCGCAGTAGGGGCAGGTGCCGCGCACGTAGCGGTCGGCCAGAAAGCGCTGCAGCGATGGGCTGTACGGCGCCAGCATCGTGGCGCGGAACAGGTGCCCGCGGTCGAGCAGCGTGCGGAACAGGTCCCAGACCACCGCGCGGTGGTTGTCGGTGCCCGTGCGGGTGAACAGGTCGAAGCTGATGCCGAGCCGCTGCCAGGTGTCCAGGAACTCGCGGTGGTAGCGATCGGCGATCTCCTTGGGGCTGACGCCCTCCTGCTCGGCACGCACGGTGACCGGAGTGCCGTGCTCGTCGCTGCCGGACACCATCAGCACGTGGTTGCCGCGCAGGCGGTGGAACCGCGCGAAGATATCGGCCGGCAGGTAGGCGCCCGCGATGTGCCCCACGTGCAGCGAGCCGTTGGCGTAGGGCCAGGCGACACAGACAAGAATACGTTCAGCCATGACCACCTGGACGTGCAGAGTGTACGGCACGGCCGCCAGCCGGAAAGCGAGGGCTGGCGGCCGGTTCGGCTAGCGATAGCGCCCCCGTAAATCGTTGGCGCGCACGCGCAGGACGTCCCGCACCATGCGGATTGTATCACGCAGGGGGCTCACGCGGCTGCTGGCCTGGTAGTACCACACGATGGGCACCTCCGCCACCGGCAAGCGGTACTTACGCGCCAAGTAGAGCAGCTCCACGTCGAACCCGAACCCGTCGATCGTGCTGCGCCGGAACAACCGCTCGGCGGCATCGGCGCGGAACGCCTTGAACCCGCACTGGGTGTCGTGGAGGCCGGGCACCGCGACCAGCCGCACCAGCGTGTTGAACACACGGCCCATGAGGTGGCGCAGCAGCGGCTCGCCCACCCGCCGTGCGCCGGCGCCCTCGCGGGTAGCTACCGCCAGCGCCGCGCCCGCCGCGAGCGGCGCCAGTAGCTTGGGCAACTCGGGCGGCGGCATGGAGAAGTCGGCGTCGCACATCACGCGCACCGCCCCGCGCGCGGCGAGCATCCCGCGGCGGACCGCCGCGCCCTTGCCGCAGTGCGGCGCGCGCAGTAGGCGCACGCGCGGGTCGCGGGCAGCTACCCGCTCGACCACCGCCGCGGTGGCGTCGCGGCTGCCGTCATCGACGACCAGGATCTCGGCCTGGTAGCCCTCGGCGTCCAGAAACGCAGTCAGGGACACCAGGCTGGCGGGCAGCCGCTCGGCCTCGTTGTAGGCAGGGATGACGATCGACAGCGCGGGGGCATCCATGGTGCTGGAGGGCTCTCCTCCGGTGTGCGACCGCGGCCCACGGCTCGGCGGGCAGCGCGCGCAGCAGTATACACCGTCGGCCCGTGCCCCGAGGGCGACGCACGGCGGATGGTAGACTAGATCGAGCCTGTGCGGCCCACCAGGCTAGCCGCGCCCCGAGGAGAGTAGTGCGATGAGCGACATACCGCGGCCAGTCACCCGGGAGGAGCAAGCCCGCCGCCAGGCCCGCGAGGCCGTGGTGCAGGGGCTCGGCCTGATCAGCATGATCATCTGGGTGAGCGGGGTGTTGGCCTTCATGATCTGGGTGTACCCGGCTCGGCCGTTCAAGCCCTCTAGCGGCATGCTGGCGGGCCTAGTGATGCTCGCGATCGCGGCGCTGCCCTGGCTGGCCTACCGCCCGCTGGTGGGCTGGCGCTTGCGCGCCCAGCGCGTCCGGCGCGGGCTGGACCCCTCGCGCTAGCGCCTCAATAGGTCACCGCGGTGAGCACGCCCCCGCCCAGCTGGTCCATCGCCCCGCAGAGGTTCAGCGCGTCGACCTGATACGCTCCCGCGAGCGCGGCCAGCGCTGGGGTGGGGGTGAGCAGCCGCTCGACCGGCGGCAAGGCGAAGCGGAACTCCGCGCTACCGTAGTTCACGATGGCGTCGAGTGTCGGGTAGTTGAACAGCGCGCTGCCCTCCGCGTCGCCCACCGACAGCTCCCAGGCGAGCAGGGTGGTACGCACGCCGCGCTGCTCCAGCAGGTGGGCGACCTGCGCCATGTCCACGTGCGGCGCGCCGCCGCCCGCCTTGCTGAGCACCGCCCCCGCGGCGCGCAACCCGTGCGTTACCAGATTGGCGGCCAGCACCGCCGCCCGCTCGCGCTCTTCCTGCGTATGGTGGGCGACGGTGGCCACCACCCCGACGAAGGCCAGCTCCGTGCCGTGGCGCCGGTACAGCTCGCGCACGACCGCGTGGTTCTGGATGCCGTAGGTCTCCATCGCCATCGGACGGTAGCCGCGCAGCACCGCGCCATCCAGGATCTCGTTGGGGTGCAGCCACGTGGGCAGCAGGTGCCGCACGTTGTCGCCGTACAGGATCGGCTCGCCCGGCTGCGTGGGGTGCTGCTGCGAGTGGAGCTGGTACACGTAGGCGACGCGCGGCAGCTCGGGCGGCACCGGGGTGAGCGCGTAGCGCTCATGCACAGCGGGGGGGTGGGCCAGGGCAGCACGCGCCAGGTGCACGGCGGCGCGCAGCGAGGCGACGCGCAGCGCCCGCTGCTGCGCCGGGCGTTCTAGCCCCGGCGGGAACTGCGGCAGCAGCGCCAGGTTGTGCGTGTGGGCGTACGGCGAGTAGTCGGCCGCGGGCCCGCTCATATCGATCACGCCGTAGCGCCCGCTCGGCTCGGCAACCGGGTCGAGCATGACCACCGCGGCCCCGCGTAGGACATGCGTCTCGCCGCTGCCCACGCTGGCGATCGGGCTGAGCACGCCGGGAAAGTCGCCGCCCCCCACCCGCGCCCGCGGCTCGACCACGTCGAACACAGGCAGCAGGCGACAGCTCTCCCCGGGCGCGGCCAGCGCGGCGTCCAGCGCGGCGAAGGGCAGGCCGGCCGCCACCTCCGCCAGCAGCGCCGCGCGGGCGACCACCAGCGTGTCGCCCTCTAGGCGGGTGGCCGGGCCCCAGGCCAGGTGGCGAACGGGGTGAACGAATAGGTCGAGCTGCACGACGCCCTCCCCGCCGGCCTAGAGGGAGATAGAAGGGCGCGCGTCGGGGCGCAGCTCGCCCCACATCTCCGCGGGTTGAACCTGGGCCACGTCGATCTCGTGCTGCGCCTCCAGCCAGCGCTCGGCATCGATCGCCGCGCGGCAGCCGTCGCCGGCGGCGGTCACCGCCTGCCGGTAGCGGTGGTCGGCCACATCGCCCGCGGCGAACACCCCCGGGATATTGGTCATGGTGTACTGGTGCTGGATGAGGTAGCCGCGCTCGTCCATGTCCAAGATGCCGCGGAACAGGTCGGTGTTGGGCTTGTGGCCGATGGCCACGAACAGCCCATCCACCCGCAGCTCGCTGACGGCGCCGGTGGGCACGTGGCGCAGGCGCAGCCCCGTCACCGAGTCGGCGCCCAGCACCTCGTCGACGACGGTGTCCAGGATGAAGTGGATCTTGGGGTGCTTGCGCGCGCGCTCGAGCATGATCTTGCTAGCGCGGAACTGCTGGCGGCGGTGGATGATCGTGACCTTGGTGGCGAACTTGGTGAGGAACAGCGCCTCCTCCATGGCTGTGTCGCCGCCGCCGACCACCGCGACCTCCTTGCCCTGGAAGAAGAAGCCGTCGCAAGTGGCACAGGCGCTGACGCCCTTGCCCTGGAGCCGCTGCTCGGAGGGCAGCCCGAGCCACTGCGCGCTCGCCCCGGTGCTGATGATCACCGCGCGCGCTTGGTACGGCTCGGGGACGTCGTCGGCGTAGATCAGAAACGGGCGCCGCGAGAAATCGACCCGGGTGACATCGCGCGGGATCATCTCGGTGCCGAAGCGCGCCGCCTGCGTCTTGAGGCGCTCCATGAGGTCGGGGCCGAGAATGCCCTCGGGAAACCCGGGGTAGTTCTCGACCTCGCTGGTCAGCATGAGCTGCCCGCCCACCTCGTAGCCGAGGAACTGGAGCACTTTGAGGTTGGCGCGGGAGGCGTACAGCGCGGCGGTGTAGCCCGCGGGGCCCGAACCGATGATGATCACATCGTACAGCCTGCTCATTCACTCCCCCTGGCGCACTGCGACGCGCCTGTGTCCTCATGATACTTCACGCGCCGCCGTTGCCTCGCACGGCAGTGGGCGCCGCGCCCCGGGCGCGCTCCTCCCCCCGCCCGCCCTGCTCCCGGACGAACGCCTGGTGGCCCGATTTATGCTACAGGCAAGCCAGCCGAGAGAACTCTTGGTAAGTCGGGCAGGCAAGACGTAACGTGTAAGTAGGTGCCCTCGGTGTGACGCCTTTCACGGCCGCGCGATAGCGTCTTTCACAGTCCGCGGCCATGGGTATGCATATCCTGGTCACGGCCTCGGAAAGTGGCCAGGGAGGCGGAGATGAGCGGGCTAGCGCGGTGGACGATCTGGCAGCGGGTGTTTGGGTTGGGCCTGCTGTCGCTGGGCCTGCTCGGCTGCAGCCTCCTGCCTGCCCGGGGCGCGTCGGCCGAGGAGCGAGTGGCGCTCGCCCAGCGGGCGGCGAACGTGCGCTTCGACCAGCTCGCGGTAGGCTTCCAGCCCGCGGGCTCGCTCGGCTTCACGCTGCGCGACACGACGATCGACGAGCAACTATATCGCCGCGAGGGCCCTAGCGAGCGCGCCGTGCTGTGGCGGGCGCAGTTCACCTCGCGCTGGCCCACGACCGAGGACCAGCTCGATCGCTGGAGCGCGCAGGTGATCGGCTTGCTGGCCGACCAGATGGGGCCCCAGGTGCGACTGGCGGGCTGGGAGCGGCTCGACGCCAGCGATATTGGCGACGAGCGGGTGGCCTATCGCTACCTGCTGGCGACGCCGGCCGGCGAGCTGCTGGGCGAGGCCACGGTGGTCGTGTTCGCCCGGGGCGCCGAGGTGGGGATGACGGGCACGGCGGCGGTGGGCACGCAACTCGGCATCGACGCCGCCGCGCTCGCCCGCGCGCTCCTCGCGGGCCCCACGAGCTGATCGCTCGCGCGGGGATCTGCGGCCTCGCACCTATGCCGCCCGCTGGCTTAGATCCGGAACTCGTCGAGAGTCGAGGGGGCGAACAGGCTCTCGAGGGGCAGGGCCTGCGGGATGAGCCCCTGCTCGACGTGGTACTGGACCATCGCCTCCAGCGTCGGCCGGCTCGCCTCCACGCCGTAGGGGAAGATGTCGCGCGTGCCCATGACCTGGTAAGTGCGCTCCAACTCGCGCAGCAGCCAGGGCAAACTCACGCGCAGCGCCGGGGTGTGGTACATCGCCTCTAGCGCGAGGTCCTTGGCGCGGCGTAGCGCCTTGTAGAGGCTCTCGGCTACCCACGGGTGCCGCTCGTAGACATCCTGGCGGATGACGACGACATGCATGATGGGGAAGATGCGAGTGCGGCGGTAGTACTCCTCCTCGACGCTCCAGGGGTCATCGAACAGCCGCCGCACGCCCGGCTCGCCGCGCGCTACCTGGGGGGGCATGCGTGGGCCGATCAGCGCGTCCAGGTCGCCGCGGGCGAGCATGGCGTTGAGCGTCTCGTGCGGCGGGATCGCCTCCAGCCGGATATCGGGCGGCAGCGGCACTGCCGCACGCTCCTTGCGGCCCGGCTGCTCCTGGCCGCCCACGTACCAGAGGATCTCCCGTGGATGCACCCCGTACTCGTGCTGGAGAAGGCCGCGGATCCACACATTGGCGGTAAGGTTGTACTCGGCAAGCCCCACCTTGCGGCCGCGCAAGTCCTCGGGGCGCCGGATGCCGGCGCGCTCGTGGACATAGATCGCGTTGTGGCGGAACATCCGCGACAGGAACGCAGGGATGGCGATGAAACGCGGCTGCGGCCGCGAGCGCTCGATGAGGTAGGCGGTGCCGGACATCTCGGACACGTCGAACTCGAGGAACTGCGTCATTCGCCAGAACGCCTCCTCGGGCTCTAGCGGGATGTAGTTGAGGTCGATGCCCTCGACCTGCACGCGTCCGTCGAGCAGTGGCCGGATGCGGTCGGAGTTCTCGGCCGCGAAGGTCAGCTGGAGCTTGCTCATCCCACGCTCCCCGGCGAGGATCCGGCGCCTAGGGGGCGGCGCCGGCGCATTCTAGCACGCGGGCGGCCCCCCGCAGCGCGTGCCGCGACGCGCTACACTACCAGTAGGCTCCGGCCGACACGCCCGGAGCTCTCGGGTGAGACGACGATGACCTCCTCGGTATCCGCGCCGCGGCCGCCAGCGCCACCCAGTCCGGCCGACATCGCGCGCTGGCGGCACAACTGGCAGCACGAGCATGCGGGCGCGCAGCTCCTGCACGCGCTAGCGCGACGCGCCCGCGATCCCCGGCAGGCGGCCGTGCTGGAGCGCCTCGCCCGGCGCGAGGAGGCGCACGCCTTGCACTGGGCGCTGCACCTGCAGGCCGCCGGCGAGCCGTTACCGCCACCTGTGCCTGGGCTGTCCGATCGCCTGCTGCTGGCCCTGGCCCGGCGGCTGCCACCCCGCGAGCTGCTGCCCGTGGTCGCGGCGGAGGCGGTGCGCAGCCACGACCGCTACGCCGCCGAGCCCGACGCCGCGCCGATCGCCGCCAGCGAGCGCGAGGTAGCCCGCCAGGCGACCGCCTTGGCCTACCCGGCCGTGCCGCTGGTCGCGGCCGCCCGCGAGCACCGCCGCAGCGCCGCCAAAAGCGGCAGCCTGCGCGCCGCCGTGTTCGGGATCAACGACGGGCTGGTGTCGAACCTGAGCCTGGTGCTGGGCGTGGCTGGGGCGACGCCCGACAACCAGTGGATCCTGCTCAGCGGCTTCGCCGGCCTGCTCGCTGGCGCGTTCAGCATGGGCGGCGGCGAGTTCATCTCCATGCTGGCGCAGCGCGAGCTGGCGGAGAAGGAGCTGGCCATCGAGCGCGAGGAGATCGTCACGCAGCCGGCGGCCGAGCTGGAGAACTTGGCGCGCATCTACGAGGAGAAGGGCCTGCCACCCGACCAGGCCCGCGAGGTGGCGCAGCGCCTGATGGCCGACCCCGAGGTCGCGCTGGACACGATCGCCCGCGAACAGCTCGGGCTTGACCCCGAGGAGCTGGGCTCGCCGCGCGCCGCCGCGCTGGCATCGTTCATCAGCTACGCGGCCGGCGCGGCCATTCCGCTGCTGCCGTTCCTGTTCCTGCAGGGCTCGGCGGCGATCCTCGCGGCGCTGGTGCTCGGCGCCTTCAGCCTGTTCGGCATCGGTGTGCTCCTGTCGTTCTTCACCGCCCGCAACCCCGTGGTCAGCGGCCTGCGCATGCTGGGAGTGGGCCTGGGGGCCGCCGCGGTGACCCATGGCATCGGTCGCCTGGTGGGGGTCGCTATCCATGACTAAGCATGCCGCCCACCTCGACGACGCAGAGCGCAAGCGGCCGGCGACTCCACCTTTCTAGCAGACTCCTACCGCCACTCTTGCCATCCTCTAATATGGCGCGGCCTATCCTCATAGTAGGAGCAGTGTCGCTCCTGGAGGATCCGCGGCTCGCGCCGCACCTCACGGTTGCGCTGCCGGCCCTGCCGGATGGGCCGCTGGGGTAGGGCGCGGGCCGGGAGAGGAGGCGCGCCGATGGACCTTGGCACTTTCCTCTTCATGCTGGCGTTCGCCTACGGACTAGGGGTGTTCTGGTACGATCTCCTACCCGGCCAGCTGGCGGACCGGGCTTGGCGGGTTGCTGCCTATCCGTTCGCTCTTATGGCTCTCGGTGAGGCGTTCGTGCCCTTCGGGCCGGCGTTCGGCGGCATCCACGTCATCACGGCTGTGGTCGCGTCGCTGATCGGGGTGGTGATCGACTGGATCATCCAGACCGCGCGCCATCCGGCGGCGGTGTCCACGCCCGAGGCGCTGCCCGCCCGGGCGGCGGCCAGCAGCTAAGCTTGCCAGGCCGCGCTCGCTTGGGCACATGGGCGCCTGGGCCAGGGCGGCGTGCCGGCGCACACGCTGCTTCCTCGCCAGGCGCCCACTTGGTCTCCGGCACCTGCTCGGCGCGACCTGTCCAGCCCGGCGCCAGGCCCCAGCCGTCCAACAGTTGCTCCAGAACAGAGCGCGCAGCAACAGCGCGTCAGAGCGAGCCGTGTTCGGCTATCCCACCACGCGGTCGCCCCGGCGGCGCGGTTGTCCCTGGGGGTAGAGGCACCGCGGAGAGGGCGCGGCCGGGGTGGGGCGCAGCGATACGCGGAGGTGAGCGGCATGGCGGTGTACGAGTTCCAGTGCCAGGCGTGCGGCCACCGGTTCGAGATCAAGGCGCCGATGCACGAGCATGAGCGGCTGAAGCAGGAGCCGCCCGCCTGCCCGAGCTGTGGCAAGCGCGAGACGCAGCAGGCGGTGTCGCTGTTCAGCTGCAAGCCCGCCAGCTCGTTCTGAGCGCTCTCCGCGCCAGCTAAGGCGACGTGCGGAGAGGCTAGGCCTCCGGCGACCCGCCGGGACCGACTAGCGGAGCACCCCCTGCGGCACGTTCTAGCGCCGCAGCGTGTCAGGCCCGGTGGCGTGGCTGCCGGGCGCACGATGCCTCTTGGGCGTCGTGCGCCGCGACGGCAGCTGCGCCTCGTCGTAGAAGTGCGTCACATCTCTCCGTCGCGGCACGAAGCTAGCTGGATAGTACTTGCGTTGGGCGACCACCCCCTCGCGGCCCACAATGATCTCCACCCGGCTCTGGCCGCGATCTAGCCCTTGCGTGGCCGCGTTGCCATCTGCCACCACGGTGGTCGGCCAGTCGAGTACCCGGGGGTCTACAGTGAGGATGACAACTGCCATAGGCTAGCCAATGGGGAGCGTGCTGAGCGCTGGCCGTCGGTCGGCGAGTTGCCGGCGGCCGAACTGGTACAATCTCGCTAGAGCCACTCGGGGCGGGGGCGGACCAGCCGCCCTCGCTTTTTGCGCGCCCTGTTCCTGGGAGTGTCCATGACCTATTCGACGCCTGCCCTGCGCAACGTCTGCATCGTCGCGCACGTCGATCACGGCAAGACCACCCTGGTCGATGCCCTGCTCAAGCAGAGCAATGTGTTCCGGGCTCACCAGGAGGTGGGCGAGCTGATCCTCGACTCGCACGCCCTGGAGCGCGAGAAGGGCATCACCATCCTGGCCAAGAACACGGCCGTGCACTACCGCGGCGTGAAGATCAATATCATCGATACCCCCGGCCACGCCGATTTCAGCGGCGAGGTCGAGCGCGTCCTCAATATGGCCGACGGCTGCCTGCTGCTAGTCGACGCCGCCGAGGGGCCGATGCCCCAGACGCGCTACGTGCTGCGCAAAGCGTTCGAGGCGCGCCTGCGCCCGATCGTGGTCATCAACAAGGTCGATCGCGCCAACGCGCGCCCTCACGCGGTGTTCCAGCTCACCCAGGACCTGTTCCTGGAGCTGGCGACCGAGGTCGAGCAGCTCGACTTCCCCGTGCTGTACGCCAGCGGCCGCCAGGGACGCGCCGGGTTCGCGCCCGACGCGCTGGCGCCAGACCTCCAGCCGCTGTTCGAGACGATCCTCGCCCACGTCCCGCCGCCCACAGGCGACCCAGCGGCGCCGTTCCAGCTGCTCGTCGCCAATCTGGATTACGACGCCCACCTGGGACGCATCGCGCTGGGGCGCGTGGCTCGCGGGCGTGTGGCGCCGGGGATGGCCGTGGTGCGGCTCGGCCGCGACGGCGACCAGGAGCGGGGCCGCGTGGGGCAGGTGTTCGTCAGCGAGGGGCTGAAGCGCGTGCCCGTGGAGCACGCGGCCGCCGGCGAGATCGTGGCCCTCTGCGGGCTAGACGCCGTGCAGATCGGCGACACCCTGGCCGACCCGGCGGCGCCGGAGCCACTGGGCGGGTTGGCGGTCGAGCCGCCCACCGTGCGCATGACCTTCGGGGTCAACACCTCGCCGTTCGCCGGCCGCGAGGGCAAATGGTGCACCTCGCGCCAGCTGCGCGCGCGGCTGTGGCGCGAGCTGGAGACGAACGTCGCCCTGCGCGTCGAGGAGACGGCCAGCCCCGACGAGTTCCTGGTCGCGGGGCGCGGCGAGCTGCACCTGGCCATTCTGATCGAGACGATGCGCCGCGAGGGCTACGAGTTCCAGGTCTCGCGCCCGGAGGTGATCACCCGCGAGGAGAACGGTCACCTACTGGAGCCGATCGAGGAGCTGGTGATCGACACGACGGAAGAGTATGTCGGCGCGGTGGCCGAGGCGCTGGGCAAGCGGCAGGCGACGCTCCAGAACCTGGTGCACGACGGCCACGGCGGGGTGCGGCTGGAGTACCGCATCCCCACGCGCGGGCTGATCGGCTTTCGCCAGCAGTTCCTCACCGCCACGCGCGGCAACGGTACCATGGCCAGCCGCCTGGTCGGCTACGCGCCGTGGGCCGGCGAGATCCCGCAGCCTCGCAACGGCGTGCTGGTCGCCTGGGAGACCGGCACGGCCACCGCCTACGGGCTAGCCAACGCCCAGGAGCGCGGCATCACCTTCATCGAGCCCGGCACGCCCGTGTACGAGGGCATGATCGTCGGGCTCAACAGTCGCGACGACGACCTGCCGATCAACGTCTGCAAGGAGAAGAAGCAGACCAACATGCGCGCCTCGACGGCCGAGATCAGCGTCCGGCTGACCCCCGCCGTGCAGCTCAGCCTGGAGCAGGCGCTCGACTTCATCCAGGACGACGAGTTGCTTGAGGTCACCCCCGCGGGCTTTCGGCTGCGCAAGCGGCTGCTAAGCCTGGAGGAGCGACGCCGTGCCGCGCAGCAGCGCAAGGGCGCCGTAGCGGGGGCCGCGCGCTGAGCGCTCCGCCGCCTACGGCTCCTCGCGCGCCGACTCCTGCTGGCGGCGGTAGCGCTCCTGGATCTCCTGCTGCTCGCGGCGTAGGCGCTCGCGCTGCGACTCGGCGCGGTCCAGCCGCGGCTGCGGGGCGGGGCCGCCAGTGACGCGCTGGGCGTTGAACTGGGCGCGCAGCGCCTCGAGCAGGTCGGCCATGCTCTGGCGCCGCTGTGCCGCCGGCCGCGCCGGCTCGGTGGGCGGGGCCGGCGGCGTCGGCCGGGGGGGCGCCGGGGGGGGCGTGGGCGCGGGGCGCGACTCGCGCGCCGGCGCAGGCGGACGTGGGGCGGCCGCCGGTGCACGCGCGGGCCGCGGGGGGGCAGGGGGCCGCGTAGGAGCCGGCGGCGCGGGGGCGGGCCGCAGGGCTGCGGGGGGCGGGCCTCCCTCGCCCTCCGGGAGTAGAGCGGGCGGGGAGGGACGGTGGGGCGCTCG
>DATGKN010000146.1:0-20637 GCA_035294645.1 Chloroflexota bacterium | reverse complement strand
TGCGCACGCCCCAGCCGCTCCACATGTCGGGCTGGAGCAAGCGCCGCACCACGCGCGCGGCGCGCTCGGGCGTGGCGATCCCGCTCCACAGGCAGTGGCCGGCGTTGGAGGCGACGCTGGCGATGGGACGCTTGTGCGGGTCGAGGCCGAAGGCATACGTCTCCAGGTCGTCGAGCCAGAAGTGGGCGTCGAACGCCGCGCGCAGGGTGCTGGCCTGCTGCTCCAGGGCCGCGGCGCGCGCGGGCTGGCCGAGCGCGCGGTAGATCTCGGCCAGGCGGCGCTTGGCGTCGTAGACGTAGCCCTGGAGCTCGCACAGCGCCTTGGGTTGCGGCACCAGCGCGCCGTCGGGATACACCACGGCGTTGCCCGAGTCCTTCCAACTCATGTTGTCGTAGCCCTGGTTGGAGTACGTCTGGTACTCCTGGAAGCCGTCGCCGTCCAGGTCGCCGTAGCGGTCGATCCACTCCAGGCAGCGCTCGGCAACGGGCAGGTAGGTCTCCAGCAGGCTGCGGTCGCCGGTCCAGCGCCAGGCCTCGTGCAGCACGATCAGGTACAGCGGGGTAGCGTCCCACGTGCCGTAGTAGGGGGTATGGGGGATGAGCTGGAAGTGCGCCAGCTCGCCGTGGCGCAGCTCGTGCGGGATCTTGCCGGGCTGGGCGTCGCGCCAGTCGTCGCGCTCGGTGGCCTGGTACTGGGCCAGCTTGCGCAGCGTGCCGCGGGCGAACGCCGTGTAGTAGCCCATGCACTGGTAGCTGACGAGCAGGCTGTCGCGGCCGAACAGAGTGACGAACCAGGGCACGCCGGCGGCGGGCACCCACTCCTCTTCGGGCATATCGGCATCGTGGAAGCGCAGCGCGGCCATGTCGGCGATCGACTGCTGGATGGTGGCCGCCACGTCGGCGTGGCTGGTGCGCACCTGCGCGAAGCGGGTGCGGAAGCTCTCGGCGGCCTGCGCCATGGCGAAGCTACAGCCCGGCGGCGGCGCGTCCTCGCCCTGGCCCACGTCGAGGATCATCACCGCCTCGGCGCGCCAGGTGCCCCCGGGCGGCAGCTCGACCAGCCAGACGATCCGCCCGTTGGCGTAAGTCGGCGGCGAGTCGCTGGCCAGGACGCGGTAGATGAACCGCCGGCCGAAGTCGCCGTTGCGATAGGTGGTGACCAGGTCCCCGCCTGTCGCGTGCGGCTGCCACTGCGTGGTGCACTCGCCGCGGGCGAAGTAGCGGTGCGCTTTCACGTCGAACAGGTCGACGAAGTCCGAGCGCAGTGCCAGGTCGAAGTGGAAGCGCACCGCCTGGCGACTGTAGTTGGTAAGCTCGAAATGCTCGGCGATGCGGCCGTCCACGGTGCGGGTGAGGATCAGCCCGAGCTGGCCGGCCGGGATGCCCCCGCGCACGCCGGGGAACTGCACATCGGTGCGGGGCAGCCGCGTGTCCAGCGGCGGGATCGCCGGGTTGGTGTACACCAGCCGCGCCTGGTAGTACAGCGGCGTGGTGGAGGTGAGCAGCGTCCACGGCTGCCGCTCGATCGAGCAGCGGTAGTAGCTGACAAACCGGGTGTCCGCCGCGAACGCGCCCAGCTCGTCGTAGGGGTGGATCTCGCCCTGCCGGTCGGTGACCAGGAACAGGCTGCCGTGGTTGATGGTCAGGACCGGCGGGCCGACGGTGACCTCGGCAGGCATTCGCGCTCCCCAGCGCTGCAGTGTGGTGGGGCCCGTGCGCGGGCTGGTGCCCCCTGGGTGCCAGCTCATGATACGGTGCCCGTATGGCGGCCGGCGATCGTCCGGGGGGGCCGGGTGGAGCGCCGGCGCGGCGAGCGCTAGAATAGCGCCGGCCCGCTGCCCGGCGAGGGCGGCGCGGCGAGGAGAGCGGGGCTATGCCCGACCTCGGGCTCGATCTGGCGAGTGGGGCGCCCGGGCGTGCCGAGCAGCGCGCGCTACGCGTGGCGCAGGAGGCTGCTGCCCAGGTGCCCGCCTACGCACGCTTCCTGCGCCTGGCGGGCTACGAGCCCGCGCGCCTGCGCACCATCGACGATTTCCGCCAGTTGCCGATCACCGACAAGGCGTCGTACCTGGCGCGCTACCCCTTGCCGCAGCGCTGCCGGCGCGGCGACCTCACCCGCGCGCACATCGTCACCCTCAGCTCGGGCTCGGCCGGCCCGGCCACGCTCTGGCCCCGCTACCCCGAGCAGGAGGGGCCCCTGCTCGCGGCGGTCAGCGGCGTGCTACAAGAGCACTTCCGCGTGCGCCAGCGCTGGACGCTAGTGGTGCTGGCGCAGGCGATCGGCGCCTGGGGCTTCGCCACCTCGATGAAGCTGGTCTGCCAGCGACTGTTCGCCCAGCCCGACGTGCGCGGCACCGTCGTCAGCCCCGGGCTCAACGGCGACGACGTGCTCGGCTTCGTCGAGCAGCTCGGCCCCGAGTACGACCAGACGCTGCTGGTCAGCTACCCGGCGATCCTGCCGCCGCTGCTGGCGGCCGGCGCGCGGCGCGGGCTCGACTGGCGCCGGCTGAACACCTGCGTGCTGGCCAGTGGCCAGGCGCTCAGCGAGCCGCAGCGCGAGGAGATCCTCGGCTACCTGGGTAGGGACCCGGAGCGGCTGGAGGGCTGCGTGGCGGTGTTCGGCGCCTCGGAGGTCGCCGGCATGCTGGGGTACGAGTCGGTGCTGTGCCTGCTGTTGCGGCGGCTGTGCGTGCGGCGCCCCGAGCTGTGCGAGGCGCTGTTCGGCAGTCCGCAGCTGCCCTCGCTGCACCAATACAACCCGCTGGCCAGCTACCTGGAGGTGCACGACGGCGAGCTGCTGCTCACCATCCGCGGGGCGGTGCCGCTGGTGCGCTACAACACACACGACCGCGGGGGCTTGCTGAGCTTCGAGGAGGTGGTGGCGCGCTGCCGCGCGCAGGGAATCGATCTGGCCGCCGAGCTGCGCGCGCGTGGCCACGACCCGCGCAGCGTGCGGCCCCTGCCGTTCATGTACGCCTTCGGGCGCAGTGACGCGGTGATCGTCAGCGGCGGCAATGTGTACCGCGACGAGGTGGCCGGCGCGCTCGACCAACCGCCACTGCGCGCCACCGCCACGGGCCTGTTCGACCTCGCCGCGCACCAGGACGCGGCGGGCCATACTACCCTGCACGTGACCGCGGAGCTGCGCCCTGGGGTGGTGCCGACCGCGGAGCTGCGCGCGCAGTATGCCCAGGGCATCCGCGAGTGGCTGCGGCATGTGAACTCGATCTTCCGCACGGTGTACGAGGCGAGCGACGGCCGGATCCAGGTCGCGGCCGAGCTGGTGCCCTACGGGGCGCTGGCAGCGCGGGGCCCCAAGCAGGCGCGACTGGAGCTGAGCGAACCGGCGGCCGCCCCCGCGGCGACCGATCGCGACGGCGCGCCCGACCGGTCTGGGCCGCTAGGGTGAGCCGCCGAGAACTGCGGCTCCGCCCTGCCGCCAGCTCCCTAGTGGCCGGCCTCACGCTGGCCGTCGAGCACCCGCGCGGCGTAGTCGGCGAACTGCGTGTCCAGCACAGGGGCCAGATCGGGCCGCTGCGGCACGTAGCCCCGGGCCACGAGCCAGTCGAGCATCGCCTCCAGCGCCGCGGCGTCCACGCGCCCGTCGCGGCGCACGGCGCCATAGCCGGCTCGCTCGATGAGGCCGGCGTCGAGGCCCGACATCTGGGCCAGTAGCGCCACCACCGCCTCCCGGTCGCGCCCGAGTTCCATGGCATCCATATAGTCGCGGGCGCCGCGCAGGTACGCCACCGCCCAGCGCTTGGCCACCTCCGGCCGCTCGCTCGCGAAGCGCTCGGAGAACGACATCACCGCGACCTGCCCGCCTGGGATCACCTCGCCCGCGTCGCGCACGCGGGCGGCGAGCCCGCGCAGCTCGGCGATGGTGCCGAACGGCTCCGGCATCACTACCGCGTCGATGCTGCCGCCCCCGAGAGCGACCAGCGTGTCCGGAAATGGCATGATGGTGAGCTCGACGTCGTCGAGCCGCAGGTTCGCCTCGCCCAGCAGGCGATCGAGCGCCCACTCGCTGATCACCCCACGTTGGTTCTGGGCGATGCGCTTGCCCCTGAGCTCGGCCACGTCCCGGGCCACCGGCGCGCCATCGGGGCCCAGGCGCACCATCAGCGGCAGATAGTTCGTGCCCGGCTCGATGTACGTGCCGGCCAGCGCCAACCGCAGGCGCACGCCGCGGGCCAGGGCGTTGAACAGCGAGGCGTTGGGCGTGGTAGAGCCAGCGTCGAGCTCGCCGGTGGTCAGCGGGGCCATCGCCTCGGCGGTGCTGCCGAACTCCTCGCGGCGCAGGTCGATGCCCTGCTCGGCGAAGTACCCCCGCGCAATGGCGACCTGAAGGGCGCCCGCGAGGCCGCTAGTGTAGCTCACCCGCACGCTGTCGGGGGAGCGCGGGGCCGCGGTGGGAGCGGGCGCTACAGGAGGCGCGGTCGAGCGCGACGGCGCGGCGGGGCTGGGCGTGGGCGGGGCCGGCAGGGCGGCAGGAGCACACCCCCCCGCCCAGGCGATGGCGATGAGCAGGACAGCGAGCCCGAGCTGACGCACGATCTCCCCCTCCTGGGTTGGTTGGCAATAGGGCCGCTGGCGCGTGGGGTGGCGCAGTGTCGCGCAGCCTACCTAACTATGCAACTATGCACGGCTGCGACCGTCGAAATAGACGACAATTGCGTCACAGTTTACACTTGACCCAAGACGCATCACTGCTCCACATCCCCCATCCCTGTACGAACCGCCCAGGGGCGGCGTGACCCGAGCGAGGGGGGGAAGATGCGGGCCGTGCCCCGCGATGACCGGTCTGTGCCCAAAGCAGATATGGCCCTACTGGGCCGGCTGCTAGCGGCATCCGCGCGCCTGGCGAGCGAGCCAGAGGAGGCGCGCATCCCGCGCCTGGTGGTCGAGCAGGCGGCCGAGCTGGTCGGGGCCACGGGGGCCCTGCTGGCCCTGCTCGATTATGAGCCGGAATGGCTGGTGGTGCGCGAGGCGGTCGGCACCGCGGTGCGGGCGGCGGGGCAGCGCCGGCCCAGTGGCGAGGGGCTCCTCGGCCGTGCCCTGCGGGCGGGCGGGCTGCTGCGGGGGGCCGGCTTGCGGCTGGCGGTTCCGTTGCGCTTCAAGGGCGAGCCGCTGGGTGTGCTGCAGGTGAGCCGCGCGGCTCGCGCCGCGCCGTTCGCCCCGCCCGAGGAGCAGGCGCTACAGCTGCTGGCCGCTCTGGCGGCGCTCCGCCTCGGTGCCAGCGTGCAGGCGGCGGCGCTGCGGGCACGCGCGCAGGAGCTAGCCGTCCTCGCCCCCGCCTGGCGTCCGCCCGTCGACCAGGCCGGCGATTTCGTGGTGGTAGTCAAGAACCGCCGCCAGGTGATCGACGCCGACGCGGCCGCCTGCCGCATCCTCGACTACCCGCGCGAGCAGCTCCTACAGCTCACGCTGGCCGACCTGGTCCCGCTGCCGCCCTGGGCCGATCGCGTGGACAACCTCGGCGGCATCCGTGAGCAGATGATGCGCGAGGCGGTCACTTTCGACACCTTGGTCCGGCGCCGCGACGGCACGTTGCTCCCCGTGCGCCTAGAGCTGCGCGTGTTCCCCCAGCCGGATGGGTTCGTCTCGCGTGGCGTGCTGCGCGACCTCAGTCACGAGAAGCGCGCGCAGGCCCAGGCGATCCAGAGCGAGAAGCTGCGCCTGCTGGAGGAGATCGGCATGGGGCTGGCTCACGAGCTGAACACCCCGCTGGCTGTGGTGCTTGGCAACCTCGAGCTGGCGCTGGCCGAAGAGTCCGCTGCCGCGCTGCACACCCTGTTATTGCCCGCCCGCACCGCCGCCCAACGCATCGCCGCCACGGTGCAGCAGATCCACCGCTTCGCCCGCCCGATCGTGCCCAGCGCCTGGAGCACGCTCGACCTCGCGCGCCTCGCCTGGGAGGCGGTGCAGGAGACGCGGCCGCTCTGGGAGACGGCGGCGAACGCCGCGGGCCGGCCGATCCGGCTCGAACTGGCCACGCCGCCCGTGGCGCCCGTGCGCGGCGATGCCACGGAGCTCCGCGAGGCGCTCCGCGAGCTGCTCCACAACGCCGTGGCGGCGCTGCCGCACGGGGGCACTATCCGGGTGGCCACCGCGCAGACGCCCAGCGAAGTCCAGGTGAGCGTCCGCGACGACGGCGTCGGCATGGCGCCCGAGGTCCGGCAGTTCTGCCTGCAGCCCTTTTTCACGACGCGCCGGCCGCAGGGCACGGGACTGGGCCTCAACCGCGTGTACCACACCGCGCTGCGCCACCGCGGGCACGTGCAGATCGACAGCGCGGAGGGCGTGGGCACGACAGTGACGCTCAGCCTCCCGCGGCTCGCCGAGTAGGACGCCCGCCGGCGACGCGGCGGGGGTGTCAAGTGCTTGCGCGGCGGTGGCGGGGCTTCTTAACCACCGCTTCCCCGAAAACTCCCGCTTCGCTACACTGAGGGCAGAGCTGGCCCGGATGCACGCAGGCCTCGGGCGCCTCTGGTGAAGGCCGCGGGCCTGGCGGCACGACCAGCCACCACGGCTGCGGAAGAGGGAAGGGAGCGATGATAGTGACTGAGGAGCCGTCGGCCGCAGCGGCAGGCGGCGCGGGCTGGCAGCGCCCGAGCGCCCTTCCCCTCGGTCCCGTCCCCACGGAAGCGCTGGCGCGTGCTGCCGCGGCCATCGCCGAGGCCGCCGACGACGAGCGCATCGCCCAGACGATCGTCGGCCAGGTGGCGGCCGCGCTCGACACGGCGGCTGTCTGGCTAGTGCTGTACGACGACGCCCGCGAATGGCTCGAGGTGCGGGCGGTGGCAGGCGTCTTGCCGCTGGCCATGCAGCGCTGGTTGCCGACCAGCGATGTGGTGCTGCAAGCGCTGCTCGACCAGGCCGGCCCGCTGTTGCTGTGGGCGGCCCAGGCGCCGCCCCCGGCGAGCGCGCTGCCCGCTCCGGCTGGAGCGAGCGCGGCGGCGTTGCTGCGGCTGCGCGGCACCGTGCTCGGCTACCTGTACGTGCGGCGGGAGGCCACTCCCCCTCTCACGCCCGCCATCCTGCCCCTGCTGGCGACGCTGGCCGATCTGGCCGCCCTGCGGCTCGGGTACAGCCAGTTGGCCTTGCGTCCACGCGAGCGCGAGCGCGAGCTGGCCGAGTTGGCCCCCGCCTGGCGGCCGCCGGTCACGGGCGCAGGTGACTTTGTGTTGGTCGCCGACCTCACGGGCCAGGTGATCGACGCCGACGGCGCGGCCTGTCGCTTGCTGGGCTACTCGCGCGCCGAGCTGCTCGCCCTGCGTATCCCCGAGCTGGCCCCGCAGCCGGCCGATGGGCGGGGGGCCGAGCGGCTGGCCCGGCTGTTCGCGCGGGTGCGGCGCGAGGGCACGGTGATCGTGGATAGCTCCTTGCGCCGCCGCGACTGCACGCTGTGCCCGGTGCGGCTGCAACTGGAGCTAGTCGACGACGGCCGCCGCCCGGGCGTGCGGGGCATCGGCTGGGATCTCAGCGAGCGGCAGGCGGCCCAGGCGCGGCTGCTGCAGACCGAGCGGCTGCGTGTGCTGGGCCAGCTGGCCTCGGGGGTGGCCCACGACCTGAACAATACCCTCGCCCACGTGCTGGGCAACCTACAGCTGCTGCTCGACCGCGTCGCCGACCCCGCGCTGCGCGCCGAGCTGGAGCGGATCCAGCGCGCGGCGCTCGACGGCGCCCAAACGGTGCGGCGCCTGCACAGCTTCGCGCGGGCGCGCGACGACCGCAGCGAGGTGCTCGACCTCTCGGCGCTGGTGCAGGAGGTCGTGGAGATGACGCGCCCGCGCTGGGAGGCGCTGGCCCAGGAGCAGGGGGTGCGCGTACGCGTGCTGGTCGAGCTGGCGCCAGTGCCCCCCGTGCGGGGCAATGCCGCCGAGCTGCGCGAGGTGCTCGTCAACCTCGTCTACAACGCCCTCGACGCCATGCCCCAGGGGGGCATCCTGCGGCTGGCCACCGCCGCGCACGACGGGGCGGTGCTGGTCACGGTGGCCGACACGGGCGTGGGGATAGCGCCCGCGATCCGGGGCCGCATCTTCGATCCCTTCTTCACCACCAAAGGGCCGCGCGGCAGCGGGCTGGGCCTGGCCGTGGTGTACACCATCGTCTCGCGCCACCACGGCCAGATCAGTGTACAGAGCGAGGAGGGCCGCGGGGCGACCTTCACCATCCGCCTCCCGCAGGCGTCGACCGCCGCTTCCGAGCCCCCGGCCCCGCCCGCGGTTGCGCCCGCTCCCCTCCCGCCCCCCACCGCGCGCCGCGGTGGCCGCATCCTAGCCGTCGACGACGAACCGGAGCTGGCGGCGATGCTGGCCCGCATGCTGAAGGTTGACGGCCACGAGGTCACGGTGTGCAGCGCGGGGGCGGAGGCGCTGGCCCGGCTGGCCCGCGAGCCGTTCGACCTGCTGCTGACGGATGTCTCGATGCCCGATATGGACGGCTGGGAGGTGGCCCGGCGCGCGGCCGCGCTGCGCCCCGGGCTGCCCATCGGCCTGGTGACGGGCTGGGGCACCCAGTACGAGCACCTCGACCTCGCCGCGCTGGGCATCGCCTTCGTGCTCAGCAAGCCGTTCAGCCTGGCCGAGGCGCGCCGGCAGGTCGCGCGCGCGCTCGCCGGCGGCGCGGCGCCCGCTCCCTAGGCCGCCGGGGCCGCGACCGCCGTGGACGTGGGCGCGCGGCTGGCGTGGTCGTGGGGCACCAGCAGCAGGTCGAGTGCCACGCGGCCAGTGGCCGCCGTGTAGACGCCGCCGAATTCTGGGTTGCGCCGCCGCAGCTCGCGCAGCAGCGTGTAGTGGTACAGGCGGCGTAGCTCCTCGCGCGGGGCGACCCCGGGCCGCAGCTCAACCGCGACGCGCAACACGGTGCGGCCGTCTGGCTCGGTATCCGCCTGCAGGTGGCAGCGGCCGCTGAGCGCGGCGTGCAGGGCGGGCCGCTGCAGGATGGCACGCACCTGCTCCGCGGAGACGAGCGCGCCGCGCACGCTCACGGCATCGGCCCGGCCGTAGGTGTACACGAACGGCAGCGGGCGCACCGTCGCGGGGCCCAGGCCGCGCCGCCCGAGCGCCGCCAGCAGGTCGTGGCCGTGGGCGCGGCAGCGGGCCAGTAGCTCGTCGAAGTCCAGCAGGCCCCCGCGCTCGCGCGTGTGGTAGCGCACGAGTGGCATGCCCCCACGGGTGGTCAGCACCAGCGTCCCCTCGTGGACCTCCAGGAAGTGGCGGAACGGGTCATACTGCACCAGCAGCGGCAGCCGCGCGTTCCCGAACAGGGCGCGGGCGAGCGCCGGATCGCGCGCGCACAGGCGGCGCACCAGCCGACACAGCACGGTCTCGTGGCCCACGAGGCCGCCCGCTTCGAGCGAGCTGTATAGGCCGCAGAGCCCCTGGAGCTGGTCGGGGCCGCGCCCGATCCGCGCCAGCAGCCGCTCGCGCTGCGTCTCGGTGGCGTCCTCGCCGAGCAGGAGCAGCCCCGCGTGCAGCGCGGACCAGTCGAGGCCGCTCCGCGCGCCCGCCTCCAGCACCTCGGTTAGGGTAGCGGGCGCCCCGGCCAGCACGACCTGGTCGTAGTGGCGGCCAAGCTGGCCCACATGGTGGAGCGTATCCTCGACGCTCAGGCCTGGGGTGACCGCGGCCCCCCGCACCTCCTGCTCGGCAAACAGCCGCGGCGCTAGCTCGGCCAGCGGCAGGCCGCTTACCCAGGTGCCGACCGGCACGACCACGAGCAGCAGGGTCCAGCGCTGGCGGAAGGAGGCGTGCTCCTGGAGCAGGGCGCCGCAGGCGTGCAGCAGGGCGCGGTCCTGCTCGGGAAAGCGGGGCCAGAGCAGGGGGGTGGCCGCCCCCCCCGCGCCGAGCGCGACGGTATGCGGGTGAGCCAGCGCGCCCGCGCGACAGCGCTCCTCCAAGGGATAGCGCGTCAGGTACGAGGCCTGGTCGGTGAGCGGCAGGCGGCGGAAATCGTCGAGCGTGCGCAGGCAGGCGGGCTCGTAGCCTGCCAGGCGCAGGAAGCGCGCGTAGGCGGGCACGCGCGCCGCCGTTTCCTGGGCCACGTACAGGGCATGCACCGCCGCTCGCCGAAGCGCGCCATGGGCGGGCTCACCGGCCAGGAGGTTCACCGATCCCTCAGCTCCCAGGACAGGATCGGGCCCGGGCGGACAGCGCCAGGCCGCATGCCCCGCGCCACCGTCCGAGCCATCCCATGATACGGCGCCACGCGGGGCGCGCAAGCCCGCTGCTCGCCCGCCGGACATCTCGGCTGGCTAACAATCGCGCTGGCGAGTGGCTAGGCACGCGCCGGCTCGCGCATCCAGGGGATCAGGCCGAGGGCGGCGAGCAGCAGCCCGGCGAGCAGCAGCCACACGGGCTGGTAGCTGCCCAGACGGTCGACCAGGCTGCCGAACAGCGGTGGTACCGCGACCCCGCTGGCGAAGAGCAGCAGCAGCGCCAGCCCCAGGGCGGTGCCGGCGCGGTGTGGGCCGGCCTGCTCGGCCAAGTAGATGATGTGCACGCCGTTCCAGCCGATGACCGTGGCGCCCAGCGCCAGGGCGACCCCCCCGACGACCAGTGGGGGCGTGGTGGGAGGCAGCAGGGCCAGCGCCAGCACCCCCAGCGCCCCCAGCGGCGGCACCAGGGCGAGCACCGGCTTGCGGCGGCCCTGGGCGAGGGTATCGCTGGCGATGCCCAGGGCTAGGCGACCGACCACCCCGCCGGCGTGCGCCAGGGCCAGGAAGCTGGCGGCCAGCGCTACCGGCCAGGCGAACCGCTCGTACAGGTACAGGCCCAGATAGGACACGACGCTCCACTGGCCCGCGACCAGCACCGGACCGAGCAGCAGGGTGGCGAGCAGACTACGATCCGCGAGCAGCTGCGGGATGGTCGCCCAGCCGGTGGGGGAGTGGGCAGGCCCGGCCTGGGGCGGATCGCGGTACCAGGTGAGAGCCGTCAGGGCGGTGGCGAGGGCGAGCAGGCCGCCGGCCACCAGCGCGCCGCGCCAGCCCCAGGGCGTGGCCAACCAGGGCAAGGTGGCCGCGGCCAGCGCCCCGGCCAGCGGCACGGCGGTCTGGCGCACCCCCATGGCGAACCCCCGCTGGCGCGGCGGGAACCAGGCCACCATCGCCTTGGCGCCCGCGGGCGAGTTGGCCGCGAGAAACACCCCCGCGCCGCCGAGGCACGCGCCCAGCACCAGCGGCGTGGGACTGAGGCTGGCGGCCAGGACGAGCAGCCCCACCCCTAGCGGCCCCGCGACCAGCATCGGCCGCTCGCCCAGCCGGTCGACGAGCTGCCCGGCAAGCACCGAGGCGAGCAGCACTCCCCAGTTCATCGCGCTGACCACGCCACCCACCTCGGCGCGGCTGAGCGCCCACTCGGTCTGGAACAGCGGGGCGAGGGCCGCCAGCCCCTGATGGACGTACGAGCAGCCGACCTGCGCGGCGAGCGCCACGGCCAGCATGGCCCAAGCGGCACGGCGCGACATCACGCTGCAAGGGTAGCAAGCCGGCCCGTCCCCCTGCAGCACCGCTCAGCCCGAGGAGGGCCGGGCCAGCGCGATATCCTGGAACTGCAGCGCGATGGTGCTCTCGGCGAAGCGCAGGAATTCCTGCACCAGCGGGGAGAGGTACTGCCGCGGCCGCCACACGGCCACGAAGTCCACCGGGATCTCCAGCCCGGCCACCGCCACCACGCGCAGGATGCCGGCGGCCACCTCGGCGGCCACATGGCTGTGGAACAGGAACGCCGCGCCCTCGCCGGTGGCCACCACGCGCTTGACCGCCTCGATGTTGTCGAACTCCAGCTCGACCTGCGGCTGGAGGCCCACGCGGGCCAGCGCGTCTTCAAGCAGCAGGCGGCGCGATAGCAGGTACGGCCCGCCGAGCACCACCAGCGGCTGCAGGGCCAGCGCGCCGAGCGGCAGCGGCTGGGGCCCGCGACGTGCCCAGGGGTGCCCGCGCCCCACTACCAGCACCATCGCGTCGCGGTACAGCGACCGACTCACGAGCCCAGCGGGCACCTGGTAGCCGAGCGAGATGCCCAGCTCGGCCGTGCCGCGCAGCACGCGCTCGAACACCGTGGCCGCCGCCTCGACCGCCAGCTCGACGCGCACGCCGGGATGGTGGCGCTGGAAGCGCGCGATCACCGGCGGTAGCAGGTACTGGCCGGTGCCCAGCCCGGCCACCAGCCGGATACGGCCGGCGCGCAGCCCTTTGAGCTGCTCGACCGCCTCGCGCAGGGCGGCCAGCCGCTCCAGCACCTCGACGCCGTAGCGGTACACCGCCTCGCCAGCTTCGGTGGTCTGCACGGGGCGCCGCGAGCGGTCGAGCAGTACCACGCCGAGCTCGCGCTCCAGGGCGCGCACCTGCTGGCTGACGGCCGGCCGCGACAGGAACAGGCGCCGCGCGGCTCCCGTGAACCCCCGCTCCTCGACTACCGCGCACAGGCAGCGCAGCTGCTCGGCATTCACCCCGCGCTCCGCCTCAGCTATCTGTGGGATACGCCGCTGGTCCAGCCGCGCTCGGCCGGCCAACTGGCCCAGGGCGGCCAATGGCTGCCCCCGCGTTCGCGGCCATAGGGCGCGCCGGCCCGGGCTAGCGTCAGCGATCCGCACCGTACGCGCAGGATAATCGAACGCGGCGCTGCCCTCCAGGTAGCCTACAATGCAGGCAGAACGCGGGCGCGGCTATCGGTTAGCCGGCGCTTACGCCATGCCAGGAGGGCCGCGCCCGGGGGCGGGGTTGTGGCCTGCTGACGGGCACGCCGGACCGGCGGTGCACGGCGCCAGCAGGGGCACAGCGCGAGGGAGAGGCGACGATGCTGAGCAAGGCCGACAACGAGCTACTCACCCGCGTCGGGCCGGGCACGGCCATGGGCAACCTGATGCGCCAGTACTGGATCCCCGTCCTACTGTCGCGCGAGCTGGAGCCCGGCGGCCGCCCGAAGCGGGTGCGCCTGCTGGGCGAGAGCCTGATCGCCTACCGCGCGGGCAACGGGCAGCCGGGGCTGATCGGCGAGTTCTGCCCGCATCGCCGCGTGTCGCTGTACTTCGGGCGCGTCGAGGAGTGCGGCATGCGCTGCGCCTACCACGGGTGGGCGTTCGACCTGCGCGGGCAGTGCATCGACATGCCCAACGAGCCGCCCGAGAGCAACTTCAAGCACAAGGTGCGCACCACCGCCTACCCGTGCCGCGAGCAGGGCGGCGTGATCTGGACCTACATGGGCCCGGCGGTCGAGCCCCCGCCGCTGCCCGAGCTGGAGTGGACGCGGCTGTCGCCCGAGCAGGTCTTCATCTCCAAGCGCTTGCAGCGGTGCAACTACTTGCAGGCACTGGAGGGCGGCATCGACTCCAGCCACATCAACTTCCTGCACGCCCCGCTGCGGCGCGACGACCCGGAGATGATCGCCGAGCTGACCAAGGGCGGCTTCGGCGTTGGCCTGGCCGCGCAGGTCGGCGACACCGCGCCGCGCTTCGAGGTGGTGGACACCGACTACGGCGTGCTCATCGGCGCGCGCCGCACGCTGCCGGACGGCCGCTACTACTGGCGCATCACCCAGTTCCTGATGCCGTTCTACACTATGCCGCCCACCGAGCTGGACGACCCGATGCCGCAGTCGCACATCTGGGTGCCCATGGACGACGAGCACGTCGTCAACTGGATGATCACCTGGCACCCGCGGCGCCCGCTCACCGAGGAGGAGCTGGCGGCGCAGATCGGCGGCAAAGGCTCGCATGTGGTCGACTACGCCCCGCCCACCAGCGCGCCGTACGGCGACATCATCCCCGCCGACGGCCCGCACAACGACTACGGCATGGACTGGGAGGCGCATCGCACGCGCCGCTTCTGCGGGATTCCCAGCTTCGGCATGCAGGACCAAGCGATCCAGGAAAGCGCCGGGCCGATCGTGGACCGCTCGCTGGAGCGGCTGGGCACCAGCGACACGGCGATCAT
The DNA here is from genome assembly GCA_035294645.1 of Chloroflexota bacterium. Taxonomy (GTDB): domain Bacteria; phylum Chloroflexota; class UBA6077; order UBA6077; family JAJPHF01; genus JADGHJ01. The sequence continues at coordinate 6,699 of DATGKN010000146.1, read as the reverse complement.
CCAGGTGCGCAAGCGGCTGCTCAACGCCGCCAAGGCGCTGCGCGACCACGGCACGCCCCCGCCCGGCCAGGATCCCGCCTCCTACGCCGTGCGCCCGGCGTCGGTGATCCTGCCGCCCGACGTGATGTGGGTCGAGGGCGCCATGGACCGCCTGGTCGTGCATCCCGGCCGTCAGTTGCTCTACGCTTAGAGCACACGCGCCGGAGGCCGGGCCATGACGCTCGAAGAGTACCTGGCGATCCCGTATGTGCTGACCGTCGAGGCGTTCCAGGGGCCCGACGGCGAGTGGTACCGCCGCGCGCGCTACCGCGAGCTGCCGGGCTGCGTCGGCGAGGCGCCCACGCCCGAGGAGGCGATCGCTCGGCTGGAAGAGGCCCGCGTGGCGTACCTCCGCGAGCGCCTGGCGTACGGCGAGCCGATCCCCGTGCCGCGCCCGCCCCTACGCGACCGGCTGGCCGCGCTCTCGCCCCCCTAAACGCGCCCTGCCGGCAGCGGACCGGCCGCTCTGGAGGACGACCGCATGGCTGTGGCCTACTGCGAGGTCGAGGCGCTGCGCGAGCTGCTCGCCTCTCCCGCGGTCTATGCTGTGCTCGATGTGCGCGAGCGCGGCGAGTTCGCGCTCCAGCAGATCCCCGACACCACGCCGCTGGCCCGTGGCACGCTGGAGTACCGTGTGCAGCGCATGGTGCCTCGCCGCGATATCCCCATCACGGTGCTGTGCGACGACGGCCGGCGCAGCGCGCTGGCGGCCGCCACCCTGCGCGCCATGGGCTACGTCCACGTCCAGGTGGTCCGCGGGGGGCTGCAAGCGTGGGTGGCCCGCGGCTGGCCCACCCGGGAGGGCTGGGGCGTGGGCGGCAAAGCGTACGGCGAGCGGGTGGCCGTCGAGCAGGCGGTGCCCCAGGTGAACGCCGAGGAGCTGGCCGCGCGGCGGGCGCGGGGTGAGCCAGTGGTGGTCGTGGATGTGCGCACCGCGGAGGAGTTCCTGCGGGGCCACGTGCCTGCCGCCTACCATATTCCCGGCGGCAACCTGCCGCGCGAGATCGGCTGGCTGGTGGACCGCCTCGACGCGCCGATCGTCGTCTCCTGCGCCGGGCGCACACGGGGCATCCTGGCGGCGCAGCTGCTGCGCGAGGCCGGCTTCACCCAGGTGGCCGCGCTGCGCAACGGCGCGATGGGCTGGCGGCTGGCCGGCCTGCCGCTGGAGGAGGGGCCGGGCCGCGGGCGGCCGGCGCCGCGCCCCAGCACGCTCGTTCCGGCCCTGGAGGCGGCCACGGCGCGGCTGGCGGCCGCCGAGGGGCTGCGGCGCATCACGCTCGACGAGCTGGACGCCCTGCAGGCTGCCGAGGCACCGTACTACCTCGTCGACATCCGCCTGCCGGAGGAGTATGCAGCAGGGCATCCCCTGGGCGCGATCAACCTGCCGGCCGGCCAGCTCGCGCTGCACTACGAGAACCACCTGGCCGTGCGCCGCGCCACGGTGGTGCTCGTCGGCGACGACCCCGTGCGGCCGGTGTGGGCGGCGGCGCTGTGCCAGCGGCTCGGCTTCCCCGACGTGCGCCTGCTCGACGGCGGCCTGGCGGCCTGGACGGCGGCCGGCCGCGCGCTGGAGCGGGGCGACGGGGTGCCCGAGGCGTTCGGCCTGGCGGCGGCCCGCGCCCGGGTGCCGGCGCTGACGGCGCCGGCGCTCGCCGCGCGGTTGGCCGCCGGGCCTGGTGCGCCGCTGGTGCTCGACGTGCGCGGCAGCGGCGAGTTCGGCGTGGGCCACATTCCCGGGGCGCGCTGGCTGGCGCGCGGCAAGCTGGAGCTGCTGGTCGAGACGCTGGTGCCCGACCGCGCCACGCCGCTAGTGACGGTGTGCGACACGGGCGTGCGCGCGGCGCTGGCGGCCGCTACCCTGGCGGAGCACGGCTACCGCGACGTGGCGTACCTCGATGGCGGGCTGGCGGCCTGGCGCGCCGCCGGGTTGCCGCTGGCCGAGGGCCTCGACGGCGCCGACGTGTCGGTGGCCGAGGCGCAGAACGATTTCGGGCACACGCTGTGGTCCGGCGCGCTGGGCCGCAGCCGGCGCGACATGGAACGCTACCTGACCTGGGAGGAGCGGTTGGCTCACGAGCGGCGGTGATCGGCCCGGGGCGCCCGGCCCCGGCGCGGTGCGGGCCTCCGGGCGGGGCTCGCGGGGAGGGAGACAGGATGCTGTACGAGTACCGGCGCTACGAGATCATGCCCGGGCGGGCGGCGGACCTCCACCGGCGCTTCGCCGACCACACCACCAAGCTGTTCGAGAAGCACGGCATCCGCGTCGTGGCGTTCTTCGAGCCGCTAGTGGGCACCACGCCGGAGCTGCACTACCTGCTCCAGTGGCAGGACATGGCCGAGCGCGAGCGCAAGTGGAACGCCTTCCAGGCCGACCCCGAGTGGCACGCCGTGCGCGCCAAGACCGAGGAGCACGGCCCGCTGGTGGCCCGCATCCACAACAGCTTCTGGCAGCCGACGCCCTACTCGCCCATGCAGTAAGCGCGTGAGGAGAAACGCAATGATCGCGACCTACTCTCTCGCCGCGTTCGTGCGCGACCTCGACGCGCTGGTCGCGCGCCACGGCGACGACCAGCGGGCGATCGTGATGGCGGGCAAGCCACTGCTGGCGCGGCTGCTGCAGGACATGAGCTGGCTCGACCCGCGCTGCCGCGAGCCGCGAGGGCCGTCGGTGCAGTACCTGCTGTACAAGCACCCGGCAGGGAAGTTCACCATCACCGCCACCGTGTTCGATGTCGGCTACCACACCACAGTGCACAACCACGGTACTTGGGGCCTGATCGGCGTGTACCACGGTACCGAGCGCGAGGAGCGCTACAAGCGGATCGACGATGGTTCGCGGCCCGGCTACGCGCGCCTGCGTCCGGCCGGCGAGGCGCTGAACCCCCCGGGCGCGGTGACCCACCTGATCACGCCCGCGGAGGATATCCACCGCATCTTCAACCTGTCGCCACACCCGTCGCTCTCGATCCACGTCTACGGCGCCGACCTCGACGGCCGGCCACGGCAGCAGTTCGACCTGGAGACGGGGGCCATCCGCGAGTTCCAGACGCGCAGCGTGCGGCTCTCCTGAGCGCTAGGGCGTCGGAGCGAGCCACGGCTCCACCGGCGGCGCGCTTCCCTGGCGGGCGCGCCGCCGATCGTGTACCACACCAGCAGGCCGCCCGCCCACCGGCGGCGCGGTCTCATTCTGGGGGAGCAGATGGCCGGGCGCGTGGCAGGTAAAGTGGCGTTGATCACGGGGGGGGGCGGCGGCATCGGCGCCGCCACCGGCCGCCTGTTCGTCGAAGAGGGCGCCGCCGTGGCGCTGGTGGACCGCGACGGCCCGGCGGTGGAGCAGGCGGCCGCCGAGATCCAGGCGGACCATCCCGGCGGGCAGGTGCTGGCCCTGCAGGCGGACCTGACCGAGCTGGCCGCGGCGCGCCGCGTGGTGGCCGCCACCGTCGAGCACTTCGGCCGGCTCGACATCCTGGCCGCCATCGCCGGGGTGCGGGTGTACGGCCCGCTGGTCGACGCCACGCCCGAGAGCTGGGCGTACATCCTGGGCGTGAACGTGCTGGCCACGGCCTACAGCTGCCAGGCGGCCATCCCGGCGCTGCGCGCCGCGGGGGGCGGCAGCATCGTGATCATGTCGTCGGTGTACGGCCTGGCCGGCCGCGCCGGCATGAGCCAGTACGACACTACCAAGGCGGCGCTGCTCGGCCTGACCCGCGCGCTGGCCGTGGAGGAGGCGCCACACGGCATTCGCGTCAACGCCATTCTCCCTGGGCCGACCATCACGCCGTTCCATATCAAGCGGATGGCCGAGCGGGGGGTGAGCGAGGCGGAGCTGCGGGCCACCGGCGCCAGCCACACCCTATTCAATCGCTTCGCCGAACCGCGCGAGGTGGCGCAGCCGATCTTGTTCCTGGCCAGCGACGAGGCATCGTACATCACGGGCATCGAGCTAGTGGTCGACGGGGGCGCACGCATCAAGTAGCCCGCTCCCGCCGGGTAGGAGAGACGGAGCATGCGCAGGGCAGGCGCAGTCCTGGGGGCGATCCTCATCGCACTGGTCGGGTGGGGCAGCGCGTGCGGCCCACGAGCCGCGGCCCCTGCTGGCGGGAGTAGTGCGGCTACCCCACCGGCCAGCGGCAGCCCCACGGCGTCCGCCGCGGCCCCGGCCGGCGCGCCGGCGCAGCCCCCGCCGCTGGAGACCGTGCGCATGGGCTGCATCGCCGGCACCTCCGACGCTGGCCTGTACATCGCCGAGGAGAAGGGCTACTTTCGGGAGTGGGGCATCCGGCTCGACTGCACCAATTTCGCCTCGGCTACCGAGATGGTGGCCCCGCTGGGCACCGGCCAGCTCGACGTGGCGGGCGGCGCGCCGTCGGCCGGGCTGGGCAACGCCCTGGCGCGCGGCATCACCCTGAAGATCGTGGCCGACAAGGGCAGCACGCCGCCCGGGTTCGGCTACGCCGGGCTGGTGGTCCGCAAGGACCTGTGGGACAGCGGCGCCGTGCGCGGCCCCGCCGACTTCCGCGGCCGCCGGCTGGCCATCAACACCACCGCGGGCTCTTCCATGGAGGCGTCGCTCGACCGCCTGTTCCGCGAGCACGGCCTGCAGGTCGCCGACGTCGAGCTGGTGTCGCTGCCGTTCGGCGACCAGCCGGGCGCGCTGGCCAACGGGTCGGTCGACGTAGCGTTCCCCATCGAGCCGTTCGTGACGATCTCGGCCGAGCAGGGCCTCGGGGTGCTCTGGGAGCGCCAGGACACGTGGTACCCCACCGGCCAGATCGCCGTGCTGATGTACGGCCGCAACTTCGCTGAGAGCCGCATCGAGGTCGGGCGCCGCTTCATGGTCGCCTATCTCAAGGCCGTGCGCGACTACAACGACGCCTTCCGCAAGGGCGACGCCGCCAAGCGCCGCGAGGTGGTGGACATCCTGATCCGCAACACGCCGCTGAAGGACGCCGCCCTGTACGACAAGATGGGCATGCCCGGGCTCGACCCCAACGGCCGCGTCAGCGTGCAGGCGCTGAAGGCCGACCAGGAGTACTACCTGCGCTCCGGCAAGCAGCAGCAGCCGATCGACTACGACCAGGTCGTGGATATGTCGTTCGCCGACTGGGCCGTGCAACAGCTCGGGGAGTACCGGTGAGCGCCGGCCCGCTGCGCCTGGAGCTGGCGGGCCGGGTCGTCCTGGTCACCGGCGGCAGCAGCGGCATCGGCCGCGCCACCGTCGCCCGGCTGCTCCAGGAGGGCGCGCGGGTAGCCACCTGCGCCCGCGACGCCGCGCGGCTAGAGCGGGCAGCGGCGGAGCTGCGCGCGGCCCACGGCGGTGAGCTGCTGGCCGTGCCCGCCGATGTCAGCACCGCCGCCGGGGTGGAGCGGATCGTCGACGCCACGCTGGCCCAGTACGGCACGCTGCACGGGCTGGTGAACAACGCCGGCAGCAGCGCCGCGGGCCCGTTCGCCGAGATCACCGACGCGCAGTGGGAGGCCGATCTGGCGCTGAAGCTGCTCGGGCCGGTGCGGCTGGCGCGCCGCTGCCTGCCCGCGCTGTGCGCCACGCGGGGCGCGATCGTGAACGTGGTGGCCATCGGCGGCAAGGCGCCGCCCGCGCGCTCGATGCCCAGCGCGGTCACCCGCGCGGCCGGGCTGGCGTTCACCAAGGCGCTGGCGCAGGAGTACGCGCCGCAGCAAGTGCGGGTCAACGCGGTATGCATCGGGGTGGTGCGCAGCGCGCAACAGGAGCACCACTGGCAGCGCGAGTACCCGCACCTCGATCGAGAGAGCTTTTATGTCGAGTGGGCGCGGCGGCGGGCGGTGCCGCTGGGCCGCATCGGCTACGCTGAGGAGGTGGCCGACCTGATCGCGTTTCTGCTCTCCGAGCGCGCCGGCTACATCACCGGCACGGCGATCAACATCGACGGTGGGCTGTCGCCCGTTTGGTAGGGGCGCGGCCGCCGCGCCGACATTGACAGGCCCTCCCGCGGCTGGTATCACGCAGAAGCGACAGGGCCGGCGCCCGCGCGGCAGTGGCGCGCGGCCGGCGGAAGGAGGCAGGCCATGGCGACGACGGTGGCGTCTGGCGCGTGGATCGAGGTGCACGCCGACGAGGCGAGCGACGCGATCGTGGCGGCGATGGGCCACGCCGGGGTGGAGTATCTGTTCTTCACCTCCGGCTCCGAGATCATGTTCTACCAGGAGGCCATCGCCAAGGCGCGGGCGCACGGCTGGCCCGCCCCGCGCCTGATCACCATGACGCACGAGCACCCGAGCCTTAATGCCGCCATCGGGTACAGCATGGTCAGCGGCCAGCGGCCCGTGGCCACCGCCGCCCATGTGGATGTCGGCACGCTGAACTACGGCGGCGCCGTGCACACCGCGCTGCGCTCGGGCATGCCCGTGCTGATCACCGCCGGCGCCCCGCCCGTGAGCTACCCCGGCTCGATGCGCGGCGCGCGCGATGGCGGCCACTTCTGGCTCCAGCAGATGCCCGACCAGAACGGCATCGTGCGCCAGTACGTCAAGTGGGACTACCGGCTGGAGTACCAGGACAACCCGGGGCTGATCGTCAGCCGGGCGCTGCAAGTGGCCCAGGCCGAGCCGATGGGGCCCGTCTACCTGAGCATCCCGCGCGAGATCGCCATGCTGGCCATGCAGGGCGCGCGCTTCCCC
>DATGKN010000145.1:0-7178 GCA_035294645.1 Chloroflexota bacterium | reverse complement strand
ATGCGCTTGTCCTTGAGCGCCTCCGGTACGTCGCCGCGCACGATGCGCTGCGCCAGCCCCTCGACGATCGCCGTCTTGCCCACGCCCGGCTCGCCGATCAGCACCGGGTTGTTCTTGGTGCGGCGCGAGAGCACCTGGATGACGCGCCGGATCTCCTCGTCGCGGCCGATCACCGGGTCGAGCTTACCCTCGCGCGCCAGCTTGGTCAGGTCGCGCCCGTAGCGCTCCAGCGCCTGGTAGGTCGTCTCGGGCGTCGGGCTCGTGACCCGCTGCCCACCGCGCACCTCCTGGAGCACCTGGTACACGCGGTCGCGCGTGACGTTCAGGCTCCGCAGGAGCTGGCCGGCCGCCCCGGTGTCGTCGGTGAGCGCCAGCAGCAGGTGCTCGGTCGAGATATAGTCGTCGCGCAGGCGCTCGGCCTCGCTCTGCGCGGCGTCCAGCACACGGCTGAGCCGCTGCGAGAGGTACACTTGCTGGCCCGGGGTCACCGCCCGCGCCAAGGCCCCGAGCGGCCCCTCCAGGCGCTGCGCGACCAGCCGCGGCTGCACGCCCAGCTTCTCCAGCACGGCCGGCACCACGCCGCCCTCCTGCTGCACGAGCGTGTACAGCAGGTGCTCGGGTTCCAGCTGCGTGTTACGGCGCTCCTCGGCCAGGCGCTGGGCAGCGATCACCGCCTCTTGCGCCTTCTCCGTGAGCTTGTTGAGGTTGAACGCCATCGCCTCTCCCCCCTCGGAATTCCTGCCCAGAGCTTACAACGCCATTGTTAACCTTCGGGGGAAGCGCACGGTGGATTGCTGTTAGAAATGCGCCGGCGCCGTGTTAGAGCCGAGTGCACGGGGCGAGTATGCGGCCTCTGGCCCGACTCTTGCGAAACAGCTGGAGTGAGAGCGGAGCGGAGCGAGGGGTGATGATGCGGTGGCCAGCGGCAAGCAATTGGCTCGCTGTCCCCCGCTGGCGGCTGACCGGCGCGCGCCGGCCCGTGGCTCGGTGTGCGCCACACCCCGCCTCGTCCGTGGGTAGGCGTCCGATCCTGGTCGTCGAGGATGAGCCGGCCATCCGTGCGCTGCTGGTCGAGTTCCTGCGTGGCGAGGGCTACGCGGTCGCGGTGGCGCGCGACGGGCAGGAGGCGCTGCACCTCCTGGAGGCGGCTGGGCCCGCTGAACGCCCGGGTGTCGTCTTGCTGGACATGATGCTGCCACGGATGGACGGCGCCGAGTTGCTGCGGCAGATGCGCGCGCGAGGGCTGACGGTGCCGGTAGTGGCCATGAGCGCGAGCCACGAGGCGCTGAGCCGGGCGCTGGCCGCTGGCGCGCGCGCTACGGTGCCCAAACCGTTCGACCTCGACCGGCTACTCCAGACGCTCCAGCATCAGATGGCCGCCACCGCCTGACCCGGCGGCGAGGAGTCAGCCGGGGGGCGGGCCGGCGAAGGTGGCGGCTGGTGCCCCGATGGCCGCCATGTCTAGCTCGATCAGCGCTGGCCGCCGGCTCTCCAGCGCCTCCGCCAGCGCGGCGTCGAACTGGGTGAGGTCGCCGACGCGGCGCGCCCAGCCCCCGAACGCCGTGGTGAGTCGGACGAAGTCGGGCGGCTGCAAGTCCACCCCGATGTGCCGGCCGTCGAGGCGGTGTTCCTGAATGGCACGTAGCACCCCGTAGCCGCCGTCATTGAATAGCACGATGACGATCGGCGTGCGTTCCTGCGCGGCACAGGCCAGCTCCCCGATGTTGCACATCAGCCCGCCGTCGCCGACGAGCAGCACCACGCGCCGGTCCGGCCGCGCGAGCTGCGCGCCGATGGCCATCGCCAGCCCTTGGCCGATGCCGCCGCCCACCGCGTGGATCGACGTGCGCGGCTCGTAGATGGCGAGCAGGCGGTTGCCCCAGGCGCTGGTGGCGACCGTCACGTCGCGCACCTTGATCGCGTCGCGCGGCAGCCGGGCGTGCAGCGCGTCGAGCACCGCGGTGTACGGTCCCATGCGCTGGCGCAGGGCGGCCACTGCTGCTGCGCGCGTCGCGGCGATCGCCTCGGCGTACTCGGGGTCGGGGCGCGTGTCACGCGGCAGGGCCTCGCGCAGCGCCGCCAGCGCCAGCCGCGCGTCGCCCAGCACCGGCACGGTGACCGGGAACGTGCGGCCCATGGCCAGCGGGTCGGCGTCGACCTGCACGATCGTGGGCGGCAGCCGGCTGGCCCAATCCACCAGCTCGTTGGGCCGCGCGCGGGTGCCCACGAGCAGCAGCACGTCCACCGTGGCCAGCAGCTCGTGCACCGCCGCGCTGTTGCCGTGGTTGCCGAGGCACAGCGGGTGGTCCTCGGGCAGCGCCCCGCGGCCGGCGCCGCTGGTGACCACCCCCGCGCCGAGCGCCTCGGCCAGCGCGCGCAGCTCGGCCGCGGCCTCGGCGGCGAGGATCCCGCTGCCGCTGACGATCAGCGGCCGGCGGGCGCGGGCCAGCCGCGCGGCCGCCGCGCGCACGGCGTCGGGCGCCGGGGCGCGGCGGGACGGGGCCGGCGGCGGCAGCGCCAGCGGCGGTACGGCCGCGTACTGGAAGTCGATCGGGATCTCCACGCTGGCCACCCCGCGCGGGGCGGTGAGCGCAGCCTCGATCGCGGCGTGCAGCGTGGTGGGGATGGCCGCGGGCGCCGGCACCCGCCAGGCGGCCTTGGACACGGCCTGGAGCATGCCGAGCTGGTCCTTGGTCTCGTGGATCGCGCCGCGGCCCAGCCCGTGGGCGGTCGAGGCGATGTTGCCCGTGAGGTGCAGCACTGGCGAGCCGGCCGTCTGGGCCTCCACCAGCGAGCCCATGGCGTTGCCAGCGCCCGCGCCGGTGCTGGTGATGACCACGCCGAGCTGGCCGCTGGCGCGCGCGTAGGCGTCGGCCATATTCGCCGCGCCGGCCTCGCTGCGGCAGGTGATCGCGCGGATGGTGCCGCGGCGCTGGAGGGCGTCGTAGATGGGCAGGTTGTGGATGCTGATGAGGCCGAAGACGACCCGGACCCCGGCCTGTTCGAGTGCTTGCACCACCGCGTCGCCGCCCGTTGGCTGCTCGCTCACCCCCGCCTCCTGCCGCTCACATGTAGCGCTGCACGCCGCCGGCCACGTCGAGCGTGGCGCCGGTGATGTAGCTGGCCTGCCGCGAGGCGAGAAAGGCGATCGCCGCGGCCACCTCCTCGGGCTTGCCGAACCGCCCCAGCGGGATGCGCCGCTCGGCGGCCAGCTGGGCGAACCAGGCCTCCTCGGGCACCCCGGGCTGCGCCTCGCGGTAGCGGCGGTGCCACTGCTCGCTCTCGATGGTACCCAGCAGCACGCTGTTCACCCGCACGCGCGGCGCCAGCTCGGTGGCCAGCGTGCGCGTGAGGTTGAGCAGCCCGGCGCGGGCGGCGCTGGTGGCGGCCAGGTGCGGCTCGGGCTGACGGGCGAGCACCGCGTTGACCACCACCACGGCGCCCTGGCCGCTGGCCTGGAGGTGCGGCAGGGCGGCGCGCAGCGGGTGCAGCAAGCCAAAGAACTTCAGCTCCAGCTCCTCGCGCCACTCGGCGTCGGTCGTCTCCTGGAAGCGCTGCATCCGCGAGCGGCCGGCGTTGCACACGAGCACGTCGAGCCCGCCCAGCTCGGCCACCGTGGCGGCGACGAACGCCTGCACCTGCGCGGGGTCGAGCACGTCGCATGGCCGCGCAAATACCTGGGCGCCCGGCAGCGCGCGCAGCTCGGCCGCCGCCGCCGTCAGCCGCTCCGCCCCACGGGCGCAGATCGCCACCCGCGCGCCCTCGGCCACTAGCAGCCGCGCCGTGGCCAGCCCGATGCCCGCGCTGCCCCCCGTGATGAGCGCGACCCGGTCGCGCAGCCCGAGGTCCATCCGCCTCTCCGCTCGCCCGCCTCAGAACAGCTGCACCGACTCGCGCTCCCAGAACACCAGTCGCCGGCGCACAAGCGCCAGCAGGCGGTCGAGCACGAAGCCGACGACGGCGATCACCACCACCCCGGCGAACACCTGCGCGCGCGACAGCGACGCCGAGGCGTAGGCGATCAGATACCCCATGCCCTCGGTGGCGCCGATCATCTCGGTGAGGATGGCGATCACCAGCGCCACGGGCAAGGCGATGCGCAGCCCGGCGCAGATCTGCGGCAGCGCGCCCGGGACGATCACCTTACAGAACACCTGCGCCTCGTTGGCGCCCATGTTGCGCGCCGCCCACACGTAGCGCTCGTTCACCGCGCGCGTGCCGTAGTAGGTGTTCACCGCGATCGGGTACAGGCACTCCAGGCCGATCATCGCGATCTTCGACAGGTGCCCCAGCCCGAACAGGAACACGAACACCGGGTACAGCGCTACGCGCGGGATGGGGTAGCCGAACGAGAACAGCGGCTCGAACAGCCGGTCCACCCAGCGGACCCGCGCCATGGCGAGGCCGAGCAGCACCCCGCCGACGCAGGCCAGCCCGAACCCCGCCCCCACGCGGATCAGCGTGGCCGCGAGGTGGTTCCACAGCGTGCCGCGGCTGGCCAGTAGCACGAGCTGGTCCCAGATCACCTCCAGGCTGGGGAACAGGCGCGGGTTGACTAGGCCGGAGCGGGCGATCAGCTCCCACAGCAGCAGCACGACCGCCACCGAGTACCAGCGGCCGACGATGCCCAGCAGCGCGCGGGCCGCCGGCTGCCACCCCGCGCGCGCGGGCGCCGCCTGCACCTGGGCCGTGCTAGCCATGGCGCCCCTCCGCGATCAGCTGGCCGACCAGCAGCCGGTCGCGCACCGCGAGCAGCAGGCGGTCGCAAGCGAACCCCAGGATGGCGATGGCCAGGATCGCCGCGAAGATGGCGTCGAAGCGGCCGCCGGCCTCGGCATTGAGGATCAGGAACCCCAGCCCCGTGCGGTTGGACGAGCCGATCATCTCCGAGGAGAACATCAGGATGAACGCCAGGGCCAGCGCCACCCGCAGGCCCGTGAAGAGCTGCGGCGCCGCGGCCGGCACGATCACTTTCCAGAACACCTGCCAGCGGGTAGCCCCCATGTTCTGCGCGGCCCAGATCCACGTCTGGTCGGTGGCGCGCACGCCGTACAGCGCGGCGATGAAGCACGGGTAGAAGCAGGAGATCAGGATCAGCAGGATCTTGGAGGTGTCGCTGATCCCGAACCACACGATCAGCACCGGCAGGATGGCGATCTTGGGCACCGGGTAGGTGAGCGAGATCAGCGGGTCGAAGAAGCTGGCCACGCGCGCCGACGCGCCGGCGAGCAGCCCCAGCGCCACGCCGCACGCGGCGCCGAGCGCGAACCCGCTCAGCGAGCGGTACAGGCTGTCGCGGGCGTGCAGGAACAGCTCGCCGCTGGCTAGCCACGCGGCGAACTGCGCGCCGATCGCCCAGGGGCTCGTCAGCCAGGCGGGCAGCAGCCCGAGCGCCGCGCCCGCCTGCCACAGCACCAGCAGCGCGACGGGCACCGCCAGCGCCTGCGCGAGCGCCTCCAACCGCGCCAGCAGCGCCGGGCGCGCGCCCACGGCCGCCGGCACGTCGGGGGCCGCGGGCGCCAGGGCGGCGGGAGAGCGCGCGTCGGGTTGAGGGACCCCGGCCATCTCACGCTCCCTGTTGCAGTTGCGCGCGGGCCTTGAGCACCTCCTCGCGCAGCAGGTCCCAGATCTGGTTGCGGTAGGCGATGAATGCCGCGTCCTTCTTGAGCTCGATGCGGCGCGGGTGCGGCAGGTCGATCGCCAGGTCGGCCTTGATCTGGCCCGGGCGCGCGGTCATCACCACCACGCGGTTGGCGAGGTACACGGCCTCCTCGATGTCGTGGGTGACCAGCAGCACCGTCTTCTGGTGTTCTTCCCAGATGCGCTGCAGCTCCTCCTGCATCATCTCGCGCGTCTGGGCGTCGAGCGCGCCGAACGGCTCGTCCATCAGCAGCACGCCGGGGTCGAACGCCAGCGTGCGGGCGAGCGCGACGCGCTGGCGCATACCGCCCGAGAGCTCGTTCGGGTAGTGGTGCTTGAAGGCGCGCAGCCCCACCAGGTCGAGGTAGCGATCGACCACCGCCTCGCGCTCGGCCTTGGGGCGCCCCTGCACTTCCAGCGCCCAGCCGACGTTGCCCGCCACGTTGCGCCAGGGGAACAGGGCCAGGTCCTGGAACATCATGCCCCGGTCGGGCCCCGGCCCGCGCACGGGGCGCCCGTCGACGCGCATGGCGCCCGCGGTAGCGGGAACGAACCCGCCGAGGATGTGCAGCAGCGTGCTCTTACCGCAGCCCGACGGCCCCACCAGGGCGACGAACTGGCCGTCCTCGATGCGCAGGCTGACGTCGCGCACGGCCTCGACGCGGATGCCGCCGCGCACGAACTGCTTGGAGACGTGCTCGATCTCGACTACCGCCATGGTGCTCTCGTGGTCGCCGCCGCGGCGGCACGCTGCGGTGGGCCTGCCTCGCAAGGCGGCGGTGGGCTGCGCGGTCACGCAACACGGAACACGAGCCGCCCATTCCGAACGCCGCGCGGGCTGCCGACGCTCTCCATTCTAGCCGATCGGCGCGGGCGGGCAGGAGCTTATCGCGCGAGCGCCAACCGGCGCAACAGCAGGTCGAGGCTTACCGCCAGGATGATGATCAGCCCTTTGGCGAACACCTGCCAGAAGGCCGATACGCCCAGGATGTCGAGCCCGCTGTTGAGCACCGCGATGATCAGCGCGCCGCTGAGCATGCCCAGCAGGGTGCCCTGCCCGCCAGTGAACGGCACGCCCCCCAGCACTGCCACCGAGATGGCGTCGAGGGGGAACAGCTCGCCGATCTCCGGCTCCGCCGCGTTCACCCGCGCGGTGTACACCAGCCCCGCGATGCCCGACAGCAGCCCGCTCAGCGCGTATACGGCGATCAGCACCCGGGTCACCGGCACGCCCGAGTGGTAGGCGGTCTGCGGGTTGGCCCCCAGCGCGTACACCCAGCGCCCGAACACGGTCTGATGGAGCAGCACGTGCAGCAGCGCGAACACGGCGAGGGCGACCAGGACGGTGATCGGGATCCCGAACAGGAACCCGGTGCCGATCACCCGGAAGGTCGGGTCGAGGCTGTACACGCTCTGGCCGCCCGAGACCAGCAGCGCCAGCGCCCGCGCGATCCACATCGTGGCGTAGGTGACGATGAACGGCGGGATGCGCACGACGGCCACCCCGACTCCGTTGACCACCCCGATGGCCAGCCCCA
>DATGKN010000144.1:0-9789 GCA_035294645.1 Chloroflexota bacterium | reverse complement strand
TGAGAATCTTGCCCTCGGGCAGCCGCACCCGCTCCCAGAGGTGGTACTCGTGCTCGTGCCGCGCGTTCGCCGCCTCGAACGAGTATGCCTGCGCGTTCACTTTCAGCATCGCCTCGACGACATCGGCCAGCGGCGCGTCGTGCACGCGGGGGCCCTCGTTGATCCCGTAGCAGGTGTGGAAGCGGACGCGCTCGGGCGAGATGCCGCGCAGCGCGTGGTTGATCGCCTCCACGTACCGCTCGGCGGCCTTGCGTCGTTCGGCCGCGTCGAGCGGCGAGTAGCTGAACAGGTCCGTCAGGAACGGGTCGTCGATCTGGAGCACGAACCCGGCATCCACGATCGCCTGGTACTCGGTGCGCAGCGCGTCGGCCACGGCGAACAAGTACTCCTCCTCCGTGGCGTAGTAGGCATTGCGGCCGACGCCGCTGGGCGCGACGGCGGGCATGAACACCTCGGCCACGTCGAGCCCCGCGACGGCAGCCTGGAGGTTGGCGATGTCGCGCTGCAGCGCCGCCTGGCCGACGTACTGCACCGGCCCCACGCACACCAGCGGCACCGGTGGGGCCGCGGCCCCACCGAGCATCGCCCGGCGGAAGTACTGCTCGTAATACTCGGGGAACGCTTGGGCCTCGGCAGCGAACAGCTCGAACCGCTCGCTGGGCCGCGGCTCGAAGCCGGTGAGCCGCTCGCTAATGTAGGCGAAGAACCCCGGCTTGCTCTGCTCGCCGTCGCTGACGATATCGATCCCGCAGGCGACCTGCTGGCGCACGCACTCCACGACCGCAGTTCGCGCCCGCGCTGCGTACTCCTCGGGGTCGACCGACTGACCGGTAGCGCGCGCTTTCATGAGGTCGAGCAAGTCGTGGGGCCGGGGCAAGCTGCCGCAGTGCGTCGTCAGGATGCGCTCGGTGCTGCGCTTCATCGCTCCATCGCCTCTCTGCCGCATCGGCGCGGGGGCTGGGGGCAAAGCGCCCAGGATAGTCTTGATGGTACTGCTCGCGCCGCGGCCGCGCTACTACTTACGACGCCGGGCTGGGGGCAAGCGCCTAGGAGAGTCTTGATGGTACCCCGGGCGGCAGGGGGACGACACCCTCGCTGCGCAGGCGACTGCCACGGCGCGTGTGGCGCGGCGCCGCTGCAGCCGGTATCCTTACCGCCACCGGCCCGCTCGCGCCTAGCTGGGAGGACCATCGTGGAACCGACCGCCATCACCCCGGAATGGATCCAGACCGCCCTGCGCCTGCTGGCGGGGATCGACATCGACCGCGAGGAGGCAGCACGCGTGGTGCCCTGGGCGATCGCCACACGCCAGAGCCTCGCCACCATCGCGCGCTTCGACGTGGCCGAGGTGCGCTCCTCCCTGCAGTTCGACCCGACCGGGCCGTACCGGCAGCCGAATGCCTAGTCGTCCGTGGCCGCGGGATTGCTTTGGCACGCTGCCGCCGTGAGCAGCGGGCCCGCTCGGTTCACGGGTGCCCGTCCCCTAGTGGCGCGCCGAGCGCCGGCAGGGAGGAGCCATGGCTGAGGAGCTTCTCGCGCTCACCGCCCTAGAGTTGGCCCAGCGGCTCGAACGGCGCGCGCTGTCGCCCGTCGAGCTGGTGCGCGCGGTGTACGCGCGCCTCGATGCGACGGAGCCGCGCTGGCACTGCTTCGTGCTGCGCACCGAGGAGACCGCGTTCGCCGAGGCCCGGCAGGCCGAGGCCGAGATCGCCGCCGGCCGCTACCGCGGGCCGCTGCACGGCCTGCCGCTGGCGGTGAAGGACAACATCGCCGTGGCCAATACGGTCACCGCGGCCGGCGCGCAGTGCCTCCGCGACTACTGGACGCCGCACGACGCCGAGGTAGTGCGCCGCCTGCGCGCCGCCGGCGCGATCGTGGTAGGCAAGACGAACCTGCACGAGCTGGCCCTCGGCAGCACGACCAACAACCCGTGGTTCGGCGCCACGCGCAACCCCTGGGCGCCGGACCGGGTGCCGGGCGGCTCCAGCGGCGGCTCGGCGGCGGCCGTCGCGGGGCGGCAAGTGCCGCTGGCTCTGGGCACCGACTCGGCCGGCTCGGTGCGCATGCCGGCGTCGCTGTGTGGCATCGTGGGGCTCAAGCCCACCCATGGCCGTGTGAGTCTGCGCGGTCTGGTGGCCTCCATGACGGTGACCACCGACCACATCGGCCCCATGACGCGCACGGTCGCCGACGCCGCGCTGCTGCTGGAGACGATGGCGGGCTACGACCCGGCCGATCCGTTCAGCCTCGACCGGCCCAGCTCGGTGTATCGCGCGGCGCTGGGCCGCAGCGTGCGCGGCGTGCGCGTGGGGGTGCCCCGCAACTACTTCTTCGACCTGTGCGACCCGGAGGTCGAGGCCGGGGTGCGGACGGCCATCGGCGAGCTGGCGCGCCTCGGGGTGCTGGTGCGCGAGGTGCCCATCCCCGACCTGGAGGAGCTGATGCACCTGCGCGCCGGCCTGGCGGGCGAGGCGCTGGCGTTCCTCGACCCGTACCTGCGCCAGCATCCCGAGCAGATCAGCCCCGCGCTGCGGGCGCGCCTGTACGCCGCCTATCTCGTCTCCGCCGGCGACTACGCACGGGCCAACCGCGTGCGCCGGCTACTGATGGAGCGCTTCGCGGCCGTGCTGCGCGAGGTCGATCTGCTCGCCGCGCCCGCGACGATCGTGCCCGCCTTCCCGATCGACTCCGACACGGTGCCCGCGCGCGACTTCCGCACGGGCGAGGCGGTAGAGCTGCCCTGGACGACCGCGCTGGTGCGCAACACCGCGCCGGCCAACCTCACCGGCCTGCCGAGTATCAGCGTGCCGGCCGGGTTCACGCGCGCGGGGCTCCCGTTCGGGCTGCTGCTCACCGGCCGCCCATTCGAGGAGGAGCTGCTGCTGGCGGTGGCCTACGCCTACGAACAGGCCACCCGCTGGTACCTCCACGCGCCGCCCGAGGCCTGATCCTGTCGTACCACGAGGGGAGAGCGGTCCATGGCCCGAGTGCGTATCGCCCACCTGGCCGGCCCGAACGCGACGATCATGAACGCGCCGCCACTGGTGACCAGCAACAAGGCGCGGGAAAAGTACGGCCTGCCGCCGCGCCTCAACCCCGACGGCAGCCGCCCGCGCTTCGATGTCCTGCGCCCCCAACGGCTCGCCGCGCCGGTCACCGTGTACATCGAGCAGTTCAGCGCCCACCCGCTGGAGGCCGACGCCGCCGAGCTATACGCGCCTCCAGACGGTTATGTCGATGCCCACGGGGTGTTCCACCGCGAGCGCACCAGCCCTGCCGACACGCCGGTGTACGAGGTGACCCTGCGTCCGGAGGACGGCCTGTACCTGCTGCCGTACATGGCCCGCCAGGCCGACGGCAGCCCCTGGGACGAGGAGTGCGCCCATCCCGGTGCGCCCGCCCCGTTGGCACGGCAACCGTTCTACCCCGACGGCGCGCGGGTGTTCGAGGAGATCGATCGCTTCGGGCTGGGCAGCGATGGCTGGGGCAACCTGATCGCCAGCCAGGCGGAGGTCGATTTCTACCGCGTGCTGCCGCCGGCTGGCTACACCAAGGGGCTGCCGGCGGCGCGGCGCACCGACGTGGGCGCCGGCGACTTGCCGCCGGAGGTGCGCGGGCGGGACTTTTTCCCGTACACGCCGCCACACCTGCAAGCGAGCCCACCGCGGCCGGCGCTGGCGCGGCTGACCAACGCCGTGCAGCGGATCCTGGGCAGCGGGCAGTACGACGGGGCGATCTGGACCCAGGGCAGCCCGCGTATCGAGGAGACCGCGTACTGGTTCAACCTGCTGCTGGACATCGCCGTGCCGCTATGCGGCTGCGCCTCGCAGCGCAAGCACCAGATGCTGAGCAACGACGGCGACCGCAACCTGGTCGACGCCGTGCAGTACATCGCCTCGCGCCTCTGGGCAGACGCGGAGGGGCGCGATCGCGTAGGGGTCGTGCTGATCCAAGACCAACGCATCTTCGCCAGCCGCGACGTGCAGAAGGCCGACGCGCGCCCCGGGGGCTACGTGACGACCGGTGGCCACGGCGGCATTCTGGGGATGGTGGGGGGCGAGGCGCCGCCGACGCTGACCTACCTGCCGGCGCGGCGGCACACGTATCGCTCGGAGGTGAATCTCAGCCGCCTGCCAGAGGAGGTGATGGGCGTGCGGCCGGTGGATGGGCGCATCGCGGCGGTGCCGGTGACGGTGAAGGACGCGGCAGGGGCGCTGGTGGAGACGGCGATCCCACGGGTGACGATCGTCAAGGACGGCAGCTACCTGGTAGAGGACGACTACGGCGCGGTGGAGCGGGAGGTGGACATCCTGGCGCAGATCGCGCGCAACCTGCGCGAGGCGCCGCTGGCCGGCTTCGTGGTCGAGGGCCAGGCGCCCTACGGCACGATGAATGCGACCGTGCGCCAGGAGGCGATGCGGCGCGCGGTGTACAGCGGGATGCCGGTGGTGTGCGTCGGCCGCGGCAATGCCGAGGGCTTCGCCACGCCGCGGCCGGACTTCATCGCGGGCAGCAACCTGACGGCGACCAAAGCGCGGCTGCTGCTGATGGCAGCGCTGCTCAAGCTGGGGGCGCCGCCGCCCGCGGCTGACCCGGGACACCCCACTGACGCCGAGCGGGAGGCCACGCGGCGCCACCTGGCGCGCTACCAGGCCCTCTTCGACACGCACTGAGGCTCAGGCGTCGCGCGCCACGGTGCCCCGCGCCGCCCGCCAGCGCGCGTGCTGCTCGCGCCGCGCAGCCGCGTCTGCCGGTGCCCACGCGCGCAGGAACGCCTCGCGGAACGCGGCGAAGCGGCCGGCGGCGATGGCGGCGCGCGCGTCGCGCAGCAGCTGGCACAGGAAGTACAGGTTGTGGTAGCTGGCCAGCCGCCCGGCGAGGGCGTGGCCCTCCTGGAACAGCCAGTGCAGCACGGCGGCCGGATAGCGCGTACAGACAGCGCAGCCGCAGTCGGGCACCGCTGGCCCGGGCTCCTCGCGGAAGCGCGCGTTGCGCAGGTGCAGCCGGCCGCGGCGCGTGAGCAGGCTGCCCGCCCGCCCCATGCGTGTGGGCAGCGTACAGTCGAACAGGTCCACCCCGTACCCGATGGCCACGAGCAGATCGTCCGGCGCGCCGACGCCCATGAGGTAGCGCGGCCGGTCGGCGGGTAGCTCGGCCACCGTGGCCGCGAGCGCGGCCGCCATCGCCGCTTTGGGCTCGCCCACGCTGAGGCCGCCGATAGCGTAGCCCGGCAGGTCCAGCGCCGCCAGCGCGCGCGCCGCCTGCCGGCGCAGCTCGGGATAGGTGGCCCCCTGCACGATGCCGAACAGCTGCTGCGTCATGGTGCGGTGCGCGGCCAAGCTACGGTGCAGCCATTGGTAGGTCGTCTCCACCGCCGCCGCGGCCGCGCGCTCCTCCGCCGGGTACTCGAGGCAGACGTCGAGCGGCATGATGATGTCCGCCCCGAGCGCCTCCTGGATGGCCACTACCCGCTCGGGGGTAAAGACCTGCGGGGTGCCATCGAGGTGGGAGCGGAACGCTACGCCGTCGGCCGTCAGCTCGCGCAGGGGCGCCAGGCTCCACACTTGGAAGCCGCCGCTGTCGGTCAGCAAAGGACCGTCCCAGCCCATGAAGCGGTGTAGGCCGCCCAGCTGCCGCACCAGCTCCTCGCCGGGGCGCAGGGCGAGGTGGTAGGTATTCGCCAGCAAGCACTCGGCACCGAGCGCGCGCAGCTCGTCGGGCGCGAGGCCCTTCACGGTCGCCTGGGTACCCACGGGCATGAAAGCAGGGGTGTGGAGCGGGCCGTGGGCGGTGGTGAGCACGCCCACGCGGGCGGCGGTCTGCGGGCAGGCCGCCAGCACGCGGAACGACATAGCAACTCTCGCGGCGTGGTGGTCGCGCGGTGACGACCGAGGAGAGAGCACGCAGTACGCTAGAATCGAGATACAGGATACCGCGTTGATCGCGGCCCCTCCCAACGCGCGGCGGGCCGCGAGGACACGGACGAGGAGACGATGCCTGGCGAGCCGGGGGCGTCCCTAGACCAGGTGGGGCGTCTGCTGATCATTGGCGGCCTGGTGGTGGTCGCGCTGGGGGTGCTAGTCCTGCTGGTCAGCCGGGTGCCGGCCATCGGGCGCCTGCCGGGGGACCTGAGCTGGCGAGGCGACGGCTGGTCGGTATATGTGCCACTGGCCTCTAGCCTGCTGCTGAGCCTCGTGCTCTCCGTGCTCCTCACCATCGTGGTGAACCTGCTCGGGCGCCGGTGACCTCCGAAACACCTCGCGGCCAGTCCCCTCTAGGTGCACCCGGCGGCCAAGCCAACGAGAGCGCGGCGCTGGCGGACACCGAGCCGCTGCCCATCGCCACCTTTGACTACTCGCTGCCCCCGGAGCTAATCGCGCAGGCTCCAGCCGAGCCCCGCGACAGCGCCCGGCTGCTGGTCATCCCCCGCGACGGCGGGCCGCTCCGACACGACATCTTCCGCCACCTGGGCCGCTACCTGGCGCCCGGCGACCTGCTGGTGCTCAACCGCACGCGCGTGCTGCCCGCGCGCCTGGTCGGCCATCGCGCGGACACCGGGCGCGCGCGCGTCGAGTTGCTGCTGCTGCGGCCCGAGCGCGCGGGCGTCTGGGAGGCGCTCGGGCGCCCCGGTCGCCGCCTGCGCCCCGGGACGCCATTGGTGTTCGGGGCCGGCCTGCTGCGCGCCGAGGTCGTAGCGCGCACCGCGCACGGGACGCTGCAGGTGCGCTTCGTGCCGCCCGAGATCCTGCCGCTGCTCGACCAGGTGGGCCAGGTGCCGCTGCCGCCGTACATCCGCGGCTGGCAGGGCGCCCCGGAACGCTACCAGACCGTGTACGCGGACACCCCCGGCTCGGCGGCGGCCCCCACCGCGGGCCTGCACTTCACCCCCGAGCTGCTCGCGGCGCTGCAGGCACAAGGTATCGGTGTCGCCTACCTCGTGCTGCACGTCGGCCTGGATACTTTCCGTCCAGTGGTGGAGGAGGATGCCCGTGCGCACCGCATGCACCAGGAGTATTGCAGCGTCCCGGACGAGGTAGTGGGCGCGATCGCCGCGGCCCGGGCGCGTGCCGGGCGGGTGATCGCCGTGGGCACCACGGTCGTCCGCGCGCTGGAGACCGCCGCGCTCGCCGCCGAGCGCCATGGCACCGCGCTTGCGTCCTACACGGGCTGGACCGACCTGTACATCACCCCGGGCTACCGCTTCCGCGCCATCGACGGTCTGATCACCAACTTCCACCTGCCGCGCTCTACACTGCTGCTGCTGGTCAGCGCGCTGATCGGCCGCGAGCGCCTGCTGGCAGCCTACGCCGAGGCCATCGCCCACCGCTACCGCTTCTACAGCTTCGGCGACGCCACCCTCATCCTGTGACCTTGCCGTGAGCCGCGGCGGGGCGATCAGGTCGGGGCGCGGTACGCACCTTGCCTCATCGGCTCGCGGAGACGCGGCCTCTTCGGCAAGCACGGGCCGCGCGGGAGGAACGGTGGACGCTGTCAAGCTGCTCAAGCAGGACCACGACCGGGTGAAGGAGCTGTTCGCGCGCTACGAGGACACCGGCGAGCGTGCGCACAAGACGCGCCAGCGGATCGCCGAGCAGATGTTCCAGGAGCTGGAGGCGCACACCCGGATCGAGCAGGAGATCTTCTACCCCGCGATCGAGGAGGCCGACCGCGAACTCCACGAGATGGTCGCCGAGGGGATCCAAGAGCACCACATCGTGGACGTGCTGATGCAGGAGATGCGTCAGCTCCCGCCCGACAGCGAGGAGTACGACGCCAAGTTCAAGGTGCTGCAGGAGAGCGTCGCGCACCACATCGCGGAGGAGGAGCGGGAGATGTTCCCGCGGGCCAAGGAGAAGCTCGGCGAGCGCATGGCAGCTCTGGGCGAGCGCATGGCTGCTCGCAAGCAGGAGCTGCTCGCCGCTACGAGCTAGGTCCCCTCGGCTCTGGGTAGGGTGCAGCGCGGGCCGTCGGCACCAACCGGCTGGCCCGCGGTGCCGCCGTGCATTTCTCGCGCGGCGGTGGCCGCCCGGGCTCCCACCGCGCTGTGCTATCCTGCGTACAGGCAACCGGCCGGCAGGCGCGACCGGCGTGCGGCAGCGAGGTGCCCAGCATGTGGCAAGGGGAGCTGATAGCTATCCACGTGGCCAGCGAGGCGACCGCGCCGATGCGCAGCGTGCCGGAAGCGCGCGCCGTGCCGGGCCGCGGCCTGGAAGGCGACCGCTACTTCGCGGGGCAGGGCACGTACTCTGCGCGCAGCGGCCCGCACCGCGAGGTGACGCTGATCGAGCTGGAAGCGCTGGAAGCGATCCAGCGCGAATCGGGCATCGACCTGGGGCTGGCGGCGCACCGCCGCAACCTCGTGACACGCGGCGTGCCCCTGAACCATCTCGTGGGGCGGGAGTTCTACGTCGGGGCCGTCCGCCTACGCGGCATCAAGCTCTGCGAGCCGTGCCTGCATATGGAGCGGCTGAGCGGGCAGCCCGGCGCCTGCGCCGCGCTGGTGCACCGCGGCGGCCTGAACGCCCAGGTACTGAACGAGGGCATGCTGTGCGTCGGCGACCCCGTGCGGCCGGCCGACTGAGCGCGGCTGGCCCTACGGGGCGATACCCGCAGCCCTAGGGGAACGAGATGCGCCAGCCCGCGCGCGAGATGGGCATCTGGACTGTGGAGAAAAGCGGTGGGCGCAGGAGGGCTCGAACCCCCGACCTTGCGGATGTAAGCCGCACGCTCTAACCAACTGAGCTATGCGCCCAGACCCCCGCGGATGATAGTGCCCCCGAGTGGACTCGAACCACCACGCCCTTTCGGGCACAGGCCCTCAACCTGCCGCGTATACCTATTCCGCCACGGGGGCAAGCCTCTACGCTGAGAGATTCTAGTCGTCGCTCGTGGCGAGCGTCAAGCACCCCACGGCCGCCGGTCGGCCTGTGGGTGACCGTCCTGCCCGCCACCGCTGGCCCTCTATAATCTTCGCAGTTCCTCGAACGCCTCGGGGCGAATGGAGGTGGCGGAGCGGTGAGTGAGAGCCAGCTGGACTGGCGGCCGCGGCTGCGGCCAGTGGACGTCCAGGCCGCGCGGGCGAACGGCGAGCTCGTTTACTGCCTGCGCGACCGCCTCGATCCCCAAGGCCCCACGCTGGTGGTCTCGCCCCAGGCGCTGCTGCTGCTCAGCTTGTTCGACGGCACGCGCGACCTGCGGGGGGTGCAGATCGCCTTCGCCCTGCGCACCGGCCAGACGCTGCCGCTCGACCAGATCGCGGCTATCGCCGAGCAGCTCGACGAGGCCTACTTGCTGGCGGGGCCACGCTACGACGCCCACGAGGCGGCCCAGCGGGCCGCGTTTGCCGCGTTGCCCCGCCGCCCCGCTATCCACGCTGGGGGTGCCTACGCCGGCGAGCCGGCCGCGCTGGAGGCCGCCCTCGACGGCTACTTCGCCGCGGAGGGTGGGCCAGGCCTGCCCGCGCCGCCGGCTGCCCGTCGCGAGCTGGTGGGCCTGATCGCCCCGCACGTCGATCTCCACCGCGGCGGCCCAACGTATGCCTGGGCCTACCGGGCGCTAGCCGAGGCGGTCGCGCCCGAGCTGGTGGTACTGCTGGGGACGTGCCACGCCCCTATGAACGCTGCCTTCGCTGCCACCACCAAGGACTACGATACGCCGTTCGGCCCCCTGCCCACTGACGCGGCCTTCGTGCACGAGCTGGCCGCCCGCTACCGCGGCGACGGCGGCGTAGACGGCGTGCCAGCGCTACTGGTGGAGGAGTACGCCCACCGTGGGGAGCACGCGCTGGAG
>DATGKN010000143.1:0-14442 GCA_035294645.1 Chloroflexota bacterium | reverse complement strand
GGAGGGGGCTGCTCCCGACCTTCCGCGGCCCTGCGCGCGACGGCCAAGCACAGCCCGCGCCCGTGGACACGAAGCTGTCGACGGGGCCGATTCTGGTGCCAGTGGGGGGGAACACGGCCGGGCCTGACGGCGACGACGAAGTCGTACGCCTCGCCTGCTCGCTGGCCAAGCAGATGCACGCGCGGGTCATCTTCCTGCACGTCATCCAGGTGCCACGCACTTTGCCCGTAGATGCCGAGCTGCCGGAGGCGACCCAGCGCGCCGACGCCCTGCTGTCGCACGCGGAGGAGGAGGCGGCGCGCCAGCGCGTCGAGGCCGAGACCGCCCTCGCGCAGGCGCGCGAGATCGGGCCCGCGATCGTCAACGAGGCGATCGACCGTGGCGCGGCGCTGGTGGTCCTCGCCATCGATCCCGATCGTCGGTCGGGCAGCTTCCACATTGGGCAGATCGCTAGCTACGTGCTCGAACACGCCCCCTGCACGGTGATCGCTCGCCGCGCGCCCCTGGGCGAGCAGCCGTAACCGGCGCCGCGCGCGTCAGGCGAGCCGGAACACCTCGCAGCAGGTGTCGCTGAGCAGCTGCCGCTCGCTGGAGGCGTCCAGGTGCGCCCCGCGGACGACCCGCAGGGGATCGCTATCGCCAACCTCGAACGGGTAGTCGCTGCCCAGCAGCACCCGCGTGCTCCCCACGACCTCCGCCAGGTAGCGCACCGCCGGGGCGAACAGCACCACCGTGTCGTAGTAGAACCAGCGCAGGTAGTCGAGCGGCGGCCGGCTCGCGTGCTCCCGCGCCGCGGGCGTGACCTCGTAGACGCGCTGGAAACGGCCGATCTGGTAAGGAAAGAAGCCGCCGCCGTGCGCGAGGATCACCTTGAGGTCGGGGTGCCGGTCCGCCACGCCCCCGAACACCAGGCTCCCCGCGGCGATAGTCGTGTCCATCGGGTTGCCCACGGCCTGGCTGAGGTTGTACCGCTGCAGACGGAAGCCGACCTGCGGCGCGTAGGGATGGACGAACACCGGTTGGCCGAGCTGCTCGGCGGTGCTCCACAGCGGCTCCAGCGAGGGATCGTCGAGGTTGCGCTCCAGGAAGTTAGGGGCCACCATCACCCCGCGCAGGCCGAGCTGCGTGGCCGCGTACTCCAGCTCGTGCGCGGCCAGCTTGCCATCCTGCAGCGGTACCACTGCCATCCCCGAGAATTTATCCCGGTACGGCCGGATATCCTCGGCCAGCGTGCGGTTCTGCAGGCGGCACCAGCGCGCCCCGATCTCGGGCGGCAGGAAGTAGCAGTACAGCTCCATCCAGGTGCTCAGCACCTGGTGGTCCACGCCCTGCTGCGCCATGTGCCGCTGGCGCTCCACCAGGTCGCGTACGGGCTGGCCGACGGGGCGCAGCGGCGGCCGGCCCGGAAAGACGATCTGCGGCAGGCCCTGCGGCGTGGTGCGCAGCTCGCAGCCGTAGCGCGCGGCGTCGCGCTCTAGCTCGGCCAGCACTTGGGGCGAGAGATAGTGCGCGTGGGCGTCGACGATCATGCGCCGTGCTCCAAGCCAGGGTGCGGGGGCGCGTGGCACCCGCCCGGGGGGCAGTATACGCTGCCTGGCCGGCGGGCGCAGCGTAGTAGACTGGAACAGCCAACGCAGGGGGCGGGGATGTTCGGGGTGCTGGGCGCGCTGCTGGCGGCCGCGGCGGTGGCGGCGGGCGCCTTCGGGGCCCATGGCCTGCGCGGCCGGCTCGCGCCGGAGTTGCTGGAGGTATTCGAGACGGCCGCGCGCTACCAGCTGTACCATGCGCTGGCCCTGCTGGTCGTGGAATGGGCGATGGAGCGGGCCCCGAACGGCGCGGCCCCCCTCGCCGGCTGGCTGTTCGTGGCGGGCATCGTGCTGTTCAGCGGCAGCCTGTACCTGCTCAGCCTCAGCGGCGCGCGCTGGCTGGGTGCCGTGACCCCGCTGGGCGGGGTCGCGTTTCTCGGCGGGTGGCTGGCCCTGGCCTGGGCGCTGTGGCAGAGCCGCGGGGGGAAGTGAGCATGGGCACACAGCCCGCGCCCGCGTGGCTGCCACCGCTGAACACGGGCCTGATCGTGGTGAGTGGCGTGTTCCTCCTGCTGGGCCTGTACTTCATCCGGCGCAAGCAGGTGGCGCTACATCGCGCCAGCATGCTCACTGCCGCGAGCTTCGCCGCGCTGTTCCTCGTCGTGTACGTCGCGCGCTGGGCGCTGTACGCGCCGCGGCACTTCGAGGGCGAGGGGCTGCTGCGCACTGTCTACTGGGCAGTGCTCGGCTCGCACATGGTGCTGGCGATCGTGCAAGCACCGCTAGTGGTGGCGGTGATCGGCCTGGCCCTGCGCGGGCGCTATGCCCGCCACCGCCGGCTCGCCCGTTTCACGGTGCCGATCTGGCTGTACGTGGTCATCAGCGGCTGGATCGTGTACATCCTGCTGTACTGGCGCTGAGCGCCGGGCGACGGCGGACCCGCTCTTGCTCTTGGCGCAGGCGCTTAGAGCCCCCTCGGGGGGCGGCGCCCAGCGTCCCCCCACCGGCGCCGCGCGCTACAGCGTGAGCGTCGGGCGCAGCCCGAGCTTCAACGCGTTGCGCGTGTGGTGCTCGACGATGCTTGCCCACTGGGCGTCGGCGCTGAAGTTGGAGCCCGGGATGCGCTCGATCGGGCGCGAGGCGTGGATGAAATTGTAGATGAGCGGGGCGAACTCGTCTTGCCACTGCTGCAGGATGTGGATGTTGGCGGGGTCGTCGGCGAGCATCGCCTTGGCTACCGCCACGCCCAGCGCCATATGGCGCGGCTCGTCCGTGAGGCGGGTGCGGTGGTTGGCCGCGCTGAGGTAGTCGCCATGCTGCTCGGCGAAGCGCGCCATGGCATGGAAGCCGACCACGGCATTGGCGCTCTCCAGGACGAACCCCCCCTTGAAGGCGATCTCGAAGCCGTCCTCGAGGCTCAGCAGGTGATCGAACACTACCTTCGCCTCGCACTCCTCCCACAGCGCGGGTAGGTCTTCCAGCTGGAAGCCCGCGCGCAGGAGCATATCGCGGTCCATCTCGGCGTGGGAGAGCTCATCGATCTGCTGGCAGATGCAGCAGGCGATGAACTCGAAGTAGTCGTGGAACGGCATGCTGGCAGCGGCGGTGCCCATGTACTGGGCGGCGGCGATCTCGCCGTGGTACAGCGCCATCCAGCGGCGGGTCATGCCCTCGATGTAGCCGGGGGTAACGGTGCGCATGTTGCGCTGGTCCTCGGTGAGCCGGGCGATCTCGTCGAAATAGCGCAACTTCTCCTGGGCGTGGAGGCGGAGGTGCTTTTCGAAGTTGAGGCCGCCCGGGGCGACGAACAGCTTCGGGTTGTTGAGGAAAACACGCTGCTGGACCGCCATGAGCCCTCCCCGGCCGCCCACAACGGGGGCCATGACCTATCTTATGGGACGGCGGTGCGCTAGCTAGGTCGATCGCGTGGCTAGACGGTAGCAATGTAGCAATGGGGCCGGCGGCGCGTCAAGCGCGTCGTGGGGACCGAGAGGGTGTGCCGAGGAGGGGGCTCGACCCCCTACGCCCTTGCGGGCCGCGGGGTTTAAGGTCTCCTGAGTCGGGGGAGGCGGGCGGCCGGACGTGCCGCCCTGGCGCCATTCCGACGCGGTTGTCCGGTGGCGGGGCGCCCCGGGCGACGGCTGGGGACGTGGTCGGCATCAGCCAAAGCCGCGGGGCCCCGCGTCCGGTCGTGCGGTCTCGCCTATGCCTGCTCGAACGCCGCCCAGTTCAAGCCCAGCTGCCGTACTACCGCCCGCACGGTGCCCAACTTCAGGCCGTTGCTGCCCCAATCGGGCACCACCGTCGCCTGCCCCGTGGCGGGGTTGACCCATTTCCGATGCGACCCGCCGTGCCGCCGCGGCAGCTCTTGGCAGCCCAGCGCACGCAGCCGCCGCGCCACCTCGCGGTAGGTCATCCCTCGGCCACGAGCAGCTCGACCGCAATGGGTGCCGCTTGCGGGTCCTGGCGCAGGGCAGCGGGCAGCTCCCGCCCCAACTCCGTGTATAGCTCTAGCACCGCCTGCAGAGCGTCGCGGGCATTGGCCAGCGCGGTCTCGACGGTATCGCCCTCAGTGATCAACTCGGGTAGCAAGGGGCTAGTCACAGTGTACCCCCCCTCGGGCTGCGGGGCGAGCAGCAACGGCAGTCTGTATAGCGTGGCCATCCGTGTGCCTCCTGCGTGCAGGGGAGCCTCTAGTCGGCGGGCGCCGGTAGTGTACCCCGCCGCAGCCCGTGCTGGCGAGCATGCGGCACGCCCTGCGGTATCTCGCCGGCGGCACCCCTAACGGTGGCTCGCTAAAGAGCCCCAAGGTCCCTCTGGGACGGGGGGCGCGGACCGCTGGCTGGAGTGGTGCGATTCCGCCACTCTGGGTCCATGGACGTGCGTCCCGGCGGGGCGCGGGGGCCTCTTGGACCACCTTCGGGTGCACGTTCTGGGCGAGCAGGGGTCCATGGACGTGCGTCCCGGCGGGGCGCGGGGGCCGCGCCTAGGCATCACCCGCGGATGGGCCGCGACCGGGTCTCACGCGCCGTGGGGGGAATCTGGCGGGATGGCGCCAGAAGTGGGGCGTACCGAGGAGGGGGCTCGAACCCCTACGCCCTTGCGGGCAGCGGAGTTTAAGTCCGCCGCGTCTGCCGGTTCCGCCACCTCGGCACGGCGCCGCTCGCATCTCTAGCGATTGCACGGGCCTCTCATTATACTAGCAAGCCAGATTGCTACCGTCAGCAGAAGGTGCGGCTCCCTTGCATCCCGCCCGCGGACCCGATCCCTCCCCGCCCGGGCCCGGCGCCCGTACCGTGAAGGAGCGTGCTGCGTGAGCCTGTCCAGCCGTGTCCCGCGCGCCGTCCCGCCGATCGGGCTGGTGCTCGTCGTCCTGCTTGCCAGTTGTGTGGCGGCTACCCCCGACCGCCCCGCCCCAGCCGACGCGCCCCCCGGCGGCCAGGCCAATGCCAGCCGCATCCTCACCGTCGCCACTACCAGCGATGCCGTGAGCTTCCATCCCTACAAGGTCACCGACAGCGCCTCCCGGGGCTACCAGGGGCTGGTGTACGCGGGCGGGCTGGTGCGCCGCAACCCGCACGACCCCAGCCAGTTCGAGCCCGAGCTGGCCGAGCGCTGGGAGATCAGCCCCGACCGGCGCACCTATACTTTCCACCTGCGCGCCGACCTCCGCTGGAGCGACGGCCAGCCCATCACCGCCGAGGACTTCCGCTGGACCTACGAGCAGGCCCGCGCGCCGGAGAACGGCTACCCCTACGCTAGCAACCTGGAACCGATCGCCAGCTACGAGGCGCCCGACTCGCGCACGGTGGTCATCACCCTCAAAGAGCCGCTGGTGATCGGTCTGGAGAGCGCCGATGTCATCCAGCCGCTACCCAAGCATGTCTGGGAGCGGCTCGACTGGAACGACGCCGAACGCAACCCGGAGATCATGGCGCCCACGGTGGTCTCGGGCCCGTTCAAGCTCAAGGAGTGGCAGCGCGATGCGTTCGCCACGTTCGTGGCCAACGAGCTGTACTTCCGCGGCCGCCCGAAGCTGGACGGCATCACCTACCAGATCGTGGGCACCAACCAGATCGCCTGGCAGAAGCTGCGCGCGGGCGAGGTGGACCAGGCCGGCTTGGAGCCCGAGTACTTCCTGGAGGCCAAGCAGCTCCCCCATCTCGCCACCTACGAGTGGTGGCCCGCGGCGGCGCGCTGGGACTACATCGGCTACAACCTGCGCCGCCCCCTCTTGCAGGATGTGACGGTGCGCCGCGCGCTGGCGCACGCCCTCGACCGCCAGGCGCTGGCCGACCGCCTCTACTACGGCCTGGCCGAACCGAGCTATGGGCCCTACCCGCCGTCGTGCTGGTGCTATACGCCGGACCTCTACAAGTACGAGTACGACCCGGGCCGTGCGCGCGAGCTGTTGGCGCAGGCGGGCTGGCAGCCCGGCCCCGACGGGCGGCTAGTCCGCAACGGACAGCCGTTCCGGCTGCGACTGTTGTTCGGGCCCAACAGCAACCGTGTGCGCGAGCGCATCGCCACCGTCGCGCAGGCAGAGTTGCGCCAGCTGGGCATCGAGGTGGAGATTCAGGCTTACGAGTGGGCTGCCTTTCTCGACGCCATCAAGCGCCCCCCCTACGACTGGGACCTGGTGGTGCTCGGTTGGAACGCGACGGTCGAGCCGCACTGGATGTATCAGATCTGGTCCGAACAGGCGATCCCCGCGCTCAACGCGGGCGCCTACGTGAACAAGCGGGTGGAGGCGCTGTACGCGCAGGCGGTGCGCGAGTTCGACCTCGATGGGCGCAAGGCGCTGTACGCGGAGATCCAGCGGGAGATCACCCGCGATGCACCGTATATCTTCCTGACCGTCAACAAGGCGTTCGCGGCGATCCACCGCCGCGTGGGAGGAATCGAGCCCACGCCACTGGGCATCAGCCATAACCTGCACGAGTGGTACATCCGGTGAGGCGATGACCCGCTTTCTGATCCGGCGCCTGATCCAGTCGGCGTTCATCCTGCTGGGGGTGAGCGTGCTGAACTTCGCACTGATGCGCGCGGCCCCGGGCGGGCTGGTCAGCCTGTACGGCGACCCGCGCATCAGCCCTGCCACGATCCAGCGCCTGGAGGAGCAGTTCGGCCTGCACGATCCGATCCCGGTCCAGTACCTCAAGTGGCTCGGCAACGCCGTGCGGCTGAACTTCGGGGTATCGCTGATCGATCAGCGGCCGGTGGTGGAGAAGATCGGCGAGCGGCTGCCGGCCACCATCCAGCTCTCGCTGGCGGCCATGGTGCTGGGCCTGCTCGGGATCCCGCTCGGGGCCTACGCGGCGCTGCACCGCGGAGGCCTGGGGGACAACGTGATCCGGTTGTTCACCGTGTTCGGCAACGCGGTGCCCCACTGGTGGCTGGGGCTGATGATCTTGGTGATCTCGGCCAATACCGTGCGGCTGTTCCCACTGGGCGGCATGTACACGCAGGGCGATGGCTCCCTGGTCGATCGCCTGTGGCACCTGGCGCTGCCAGCGATGATCGCGGCGATGGGGGGGTGGATCGGCTACTCGCGCTATATGCGCAGCGAGATGCTCGAGGTATTGGGCCAGGACTTCGTGCGCACCGCCCGGGCCAAGGGGCTGCCAGAGCGCCTCGTTCTGCTGCGCCATGTGCTGCGCAACGCGCTGATCCCCGTGGTCACCATCATGGGCGGCACGCTCGCGGCGCTGGTCAGCGGCTCGGTGCTGTTCGAGTCCACCTTCTCGTGGCCCGGCATCGGGCGCATGGCCGTGCAGGCCGCGTTTCAGCGCGACTACCCCGTGCTGATGGCGCTGAACATGCTCGGGGCGGTCCTGGTGATTCTCGGGAACCTGCTCGCCGATCTGGCCTACGGCTGGGTCGACCCGCGCGTGCGCTACGACTGAGCGCGCCAGCCCGATCGCCGCCCGAGGAGAGAGCCATGGCGGAAGTCACGCAGCCGCAGCTCGGCGTCACTCGCCGGCCAGCGCCGGGCGTGGTGTGGGAGGCGCGGCCCAGCCCGGGCTACTTGCAGCTCACCTGGCGCCGCTTCCGCCGCGACCACGTCTCGATGGCTGCCCTCGGCCTGTTCCTGCTCATCTGCGCGATCACCCTCGCCGCCCCGCTGCTGGTCACGCACGTGCTGCACACCGACCCGAACACCCAGGACCTGCTCAACAACTTCGCGCCGCCCTCGCCGCGCCACTGGTTGGGCACCGACGAGCTGGGCCGCGACACGCTAGCGCGCGTGCTGTACGCGGGGCAGGTGTCGCTGCGCATCGGGCTGGTGGTGGCGGCCGTCTCGCTGCTCATCGGCGTGCCGGTCGGCCTGGCAGCTGGCTATTACGGCGGGCGAGTGGACGACGCCATCAATGCCGTGATCCAGGTGCTGCAGAACATCCCCGGCATGTTCTTGCTGATCATCCTATCGGTCACCTACCGGCCCGATCCCACGCTGCTCGCCGCCTTTATCGGCTTCATCGGCTGGATGGGCACCGCGCGGCTGGTGCGCGGGCAGACGCTGTCGCTTGCCCGGCGCGACTACATCGATGCGGCCCGAGTGCTGGGGGCCAGCGACGCGCGGATCCTGTTCCGGCACATCCTGCCGAACCTGACCTCGGTGGTCACCGTCATCGCCGGGTTCGAGATCGCCACCGGGATCCTGCTGGAGTCGGGGCTGAGCTACCTGGGCCTGGGCGTGCAGCCCCCCACCGCGAGCTGGGGCAATATGCTGCAGGGCTCGCTCGACTACGTGACGCGGGCGCCGTGGCTGGTCGCCGCGCCGGGCGCCGCGATCTTTCTCACGGTGCTCTCGATCTTTCTGCTCGCCGACGGGCTACGCGATGCGTTCGACCCGCGGATGAGAGGGTGAGGGCCGGACCAGGCCGGGCAGCGCCAGCCCACGCTGCCCGGCGGCGGAGAGGGTGGGATTCGAACCCACGAGGCGCGGTGAGCGCCTACTCGCTCTCCAGGCGAGCGCCCTAGGCCACTAGGCGACCTCTCCTCGACAGCTGCCCGGGAAGAGATTGTAGCACAGCCGCGCGGGGGCGGCCGCGTGCCGGCCCGGCAGGGCTTTACGCTGCGCCCGCGGCCTGCCATAATGAGCCACGATCGCGCGCCTCGCAGAGGGCCGCCAGAGCTGGCAAGGAGTACGACCATGGCGCAACGGGGAGCCACGGCAGCCGTCGCACGCACGGCGGTGCGTTTCGAGAAGCGGCGCCGCATGTGGAGCGACTATGAAGGGACGGTGATCGGCGCGATCGCCATCTGTCTCTTCCTCCTGTTCTGGGAAGGGGTCGGTACGGGCTGGACGTACTTCGGCTGGCGGCCGCCATTCGCCGCGGCGCTGCCGCAGGTGAACCCGATGTTCACCAGCGCGCCGTCGCGTATCTTGGGCGCCGCCAACGGCCTGTTCTTCAACGGCGGCATCCAGGCCGTGCTGGCCGGGCTAGCGGCGGGCAACCTGGCCGCTGCCTGGGCCGCGATCGCGGGCGGCAGTATCTGGAAGGACATGTGGGTCAGTTTCCAAGAGTATCTCTATGGCTACGTGCTAGCCGTGGCGATCGGGATCCCGCTCGGCGTGCTCACGGGGTGGTATCGCCGCCTGAACTACGCCCTCGAGCCGTTCGTCTCCGCCCTGTACGCCACGCCGCGCGTCGCCCTGCTACCGCTGTTCATCATCTGGTTCGGCATCGGCATGAACTCCAAGATCGCGGTGGTGTTCGCCGGCGCGCTATTCCCGATCCTGATCAGCACGTTCTCGGGCATGCGCGCGTTGGATGCCAGCTTCCTGAAGTGCGCGCGCTCGTTCGGCGCCAATGATTGGCAGATCTTCCAGACGATCGCGCTGCCCGGCTCGATCCCCTTCATCATCACGGGCCTGCGCCTGGCGGTCGGCCGCGCGGCGATCGGCGTGGTGGTCGGCGAGATGTACGCCGCGACGGCCGGGGTCGGCTACTTGATCACCGTAGCCGGCGCCACGTTCCAGACTGACCGCGTGTTCGTCGGCGTCGTGATCATCTGCTTCTTCGTGATGGCCAAGATGGCGCTGCTCCAGATGCTCGAGCACCGCTTCGAGCCGTGGCGCCAGCGCGTGGGCAGCGGCTAAGGCCACCAGCTCCCGCGCCCCCGAGCGGCCGTGGCGGCCCCCGTCGCGGCCGCTTCTTTACTGTGGCGCAGCGGGCGGCCGGCCCCGGGCAGCCGCGCGACAAAGCGAAGCGAGCCCCGGAGCGCGCGGGGCGCCCCTCAGCCGGTTGGTGGGGAGGGCTCCAGCCCGCCGTACGCGGCGGCAGCCCCCTAGCGGCGCAGCGGTTACGGCGCGCTACTGGCCCTGGCCGCGGTCGGCCGCGCGGGGAGCCCGCGCAGGTAGGCGAGGGCGCGGTCGAGCTGCGGGTCGCGGCCGCTCTGAAGGTCTTCGAGCCGCAGCTCGACGACCTCATCGGGCTGTACGCCCACGCGGTTCAGCGGCGCCCCTTGGCCCGAGTAGATCTGCATGATGCTGAGCTGGAGCGCCGATCCGTCGGCCAGCGGTAGCACCTGGCTGGCGGCCACGCTCCCCATCGTGGTCTGGCCGATCAGGTGCCCAACGCCGTGCTCCTGGATGTTCACGGCAAAGATCTCGCCCATGGAGGCGGTGCCCTCATCGACCAACACCGCCAGCGGCACGGTGAGGATCGGCGTGCTGGCGCGCACCTGGCGAATGCGCTGCCCGCCGCGGCGGTCCACCTCCTGGTAGATCGGCCCGCTGGGGATAAAACGGCTCAGCAGCCGCGTGCCCACATCGAGCCGGCCGCCGGAGTTGCCGCGCAGGTCGAGGATCAGCCCCCGCACGCCCTGCTCCTGCAGGTCGGCAATGGCGCGCTCCACGTTGTCCACTATCGACGGCTCGGGGAACCCGCGCAGGCGCACGTAGCCGATGTCGTCGAACCGCTGGCTCTCCACGAACGGCATTTGGATCTCAGCGCGGGTGAGCTGCAGGGTCTCCACGCGGTCCGAGCCGGCGCGCTGTACACGCAGGGTCACGGGCGTGCCGGCGGGGCCACGCACGAGCTGCACGACTTGGTCGACGCGCAGGTCGTCGGTGGGGGTGTCATCGACGGCGAGGATGCGGTCGCCAGGCTGCAAGCCGGCCGCGGCGGCGGGGCTGTTGGCGAATACCTCCACGATGGTCAGCACAGGCCCGCGCAGGCGGGCCCCGATCCCCCCATACTTCACCTCGCCGCGGATCCAGGCGAGGTGCTCCTGGTACTGGCGGGGCGTCATGAAGTTGGTGTGGGAGTCGTCGGCGGCCGCCGCCATGCCCGCGATGGCGGCGTGGGCGAGCGCGGTGGGCTCGACCGCGGAATACCGCGCCGCCAGGGCTTGGAAGCGCTGGGAGAGGGCGTCCCAGGCAGCGAGGCGCTCGCCGCCCGCGGCCAGGGGCGTCTCGTCGACCGCCACCCCGCGCCCGGTCAACAGGTCGCGCATCGCGCTGTCGGCGGCCCCGGCCAGCAGGGCGGGGTCCAGCGGCTCCATGAAACGGTCGAGGAGGAGGTCCCACGCCTCCTGAAGCACTAGCGCCGCGCTCGCTACGGCCGCGGCGCGGGCGGGGGCGAGCGCCGTCGTGGAGGGCTCACCGGACGCGGCTGACGAACTCGGCCCCGGGGTGGGTAGCGCCTGCGCGGCGACCCAACCCGCCGGCGGGGCCAGCGCCCCCGCGACCAGCGCGAGGACCAAGAGACCACGGACCGCCCAATGCTGTACTGCCCTGATCAACGATGCCTCCCCGCCGCCGGCCCGCGAGCGGGCCGACCACTGCTTGCCTCGCCGCGCGCAAACCTGCCATCATACTACGGCGGCGCTCGCTTTCACGCCAGTAAACCTGGTCGCTGGTACCTCGAGTCTGGTCGCCTGCTGGCACGCGCTCGTTCCCGGGCGCGCCGCGCCC
The DNA here is from genome assembly GCA_035294645.1 of Chloroflexota bacterium. Lineage (GTDB taxonomy): Bacteria > Chloroflexota > UBA6077 > UBA6077 > JAJPHF01 > JADGHJ01. The sequence continues at coordinate 2,991 of DATGKN010000143.1, read as the reverse complement.
GGCCGCTTCTGCGCCGGCGCCCAGGCGCCGGCACGCCCGTCGAACAAGGAGGTAGGTAGCGTGAACCTGCGAACTCCAGGCCCCACCCCGATCCCCCCGCAGGTGGCCGAGGCGCTCTCCCGGCCGATGATCAACCACCGGGGCCCCGAGTTCGAGGAGCTGTTCGCCGAGGTCGTCGCCAACCTGCAGCGCGTGTTCCAGACGCGGCACGAGGTGCTCGTGCTCACCGCCTCGGGGACCGGAGGCCTCGAGGCGGCGGTGGCGAACCTCTTCTCGCCCGGCGACCGCGTGCTGGCGGTGTCCATCGGCAACTTCGGTGACCGGTTCGCGCAGATCGCCGCGGCGTACGGCCTCGACGTGCAGCGCCTGCGCTTTCCCAACGGCCACGCGGCCGACCCCGCCGCCATCGCCGACCGCCTGCGCGCCGATCCGACGATCAAGGGGGTGTTGGTTACCCACAACGAGACCGCGACGGGCGTGACCAACGACATCGAGGCGATCGCGCGCGCCGTGCAGGACGCGGGTGCGCCGCTGCTGGTGGTGGATGGCATCTCGTCGGTCGGCTCGCTCGACGTGCGGCCCGATGAGTGGGGCATCGACGTGCTGATCGCCGGCTCGCAGAAGGGCTGGATGGTGCCCCCGGGCTTGACTATGTTGTCCGTCAGCCCGCGCGCGTGGGAGGCCCACCGCCAGGCACGCCTGCCGCGGTACTACTTCGACTTCACCGCCGCCCACAAGTCGGCCCAGAAGCACCAGACGCCCTGGACGCCCGCCGTGAGCCTGCTGTACGCCTTCCGGGAGGCGCTGCGCCTGATGCTGGCCGAAGGGCTGCCCGCGCTGTTCGAGCGACACCGTCGCATCGGCGCACACACCCGCGCCGGCCTGCGCGGGCTGGGCCTGCGCCTGGTGCCCGTCGACGAGCGGTATGCCTCGAACACCGTGACGGCCTTCTGGCTGCCCGAGGGGTGCGCCGCTGACAGCGTGCAGGAGCGCCTGCGCGCCGAGTATGGCGTCGTGCTGGCCGAGGGCCAGGGCGAGCTGCACGGCAAGATCCTGCGCATCGGACACATGGGCTACGTGAGCGAGGCGGACATCGACGCCGTCCTCCAGGCGCTGAGCCGGGTGCTCCCCGCGCAGGCCGCGGCACGGCCATGAGCACGACGCCGGCTCCCCGTCCTGAGACGGCCCCGCGGGTGCTCGTCACCGATCCGATCGCGCCCGACGGGATCGCCTATCTGCGCCAGCACGCCCAGGTGGACGTTCTCACCGAGCGGCTGCCGCCCGCGGCGCTCGCCGAGCGGATCGGCGCCTACGCGGCGCTGGTCGTGCGCAGCGAGACCAAGGTCACCCGCGAGGTGATCGAGGCGGGCCGCAACCTGCGCGTGATCGGCCGCGCGGGGGTCGGGGTGGACAATATCGATGTCGAGGCGGCCACGCGCCGGGGCGTGGTGGTGGTCAACGCGCCGGCGGGCAACACCATCGCGGTCGCCGAGCACACGCTGGGGCTGCTGCTGGCGCTGGCGCGCTCGATCCCGCAGGCGGCCGCGGCGCTGCGCCGTGGCGAGTGGCAGCGCTCGAAGTACCTGGGCCACGAGATCCGCGGCAAGATATTGGGCATCATCGGCCTGGGCCGGATCGGCCGCGCGGTGGCGCGGCGGGCGCAGGGGTTCGAGATGCGCACCATCGCCTACGACCCCTATGTCGGGGCCGAGCAGGCGCGGCGGCTCGGGGTGGAGCTGGTCGAGCTGCCGGCGCTGCTGCGCACGGCCGATTTCGTATCGATCCATACCCCGGCCACGGCGCAGACACAGGGGCTGCTCGGCGCTGCCGAGCTGGCGCTGATGAAGCCGACTGCATACCTTATCAACTGCGCACGCGGGGGCATTGTCGACGAGGCGGCGCTCACCGACGCGCTGCGCAGCGGCCGCCTGGCCGGGGCGGCCCTCGACGTGTTCAGCCGCGAGCCGCCAGGGGACCTGCCGCTGCTCCAGCTCGACAACGTGGTCGCCACGCCGCACCTAGCGGCCTCCACCCACGAAGCCCAGGTCAGCGTGGCGCTGGAGGTGGCGGAGCAGGTGGTGGCGGTGCTCAACGGCCAGCCCGCCCTCTACGCGGTCAACGCGCCGGCCGTGCCGCCCGAGGTGTACGCCACGCTGGGCCCGTACCTGCGGCTGTGTACCATGCTCGGCCAGTTGGCCACTCAGCTCGCCGACGGCCAGCACGTAAGCGTCGAGGTGACCTACAGCGGCGAGATCGCCGAGCAGGACACCGCCGTGCTCCAGGCGACGGTGATCCGCGGGCTGCTGGCGCCGATCTCGGAGGAGCCGGTCAACCTCGTCAATGCCCCGCTGATCGCGCGCCAGCGCGGGCTGCGCGTGGTGGAGCGCAAGACGCCCGCGACCGATAACTACACGAACTTGATCGCGGTGGCGCTGCGCACCGATCGGGGCGAGCGAGTGGTGGCCGGCACGGTCATCCACGGCGAGCCGCACATCGTGAGCATCGATGGCTACAGCGTGGACCTGACGGCGCAGGGCGGCTACGTGTTGCTGTCGCGCCATGTCGACCGCCCGGGGATCATCGGCAAGGTGGGGACCTTGCTCGGCGAGGCCGACATCAATATCTCCTCCATGCAGGTCGGCCGTCAGCGGCCGCGCGGGGAGGCGCTGATGGCGCTCACGGTCGACGAGCCGATCCCCCCCGAGCTGTTGGAGCGGATCCGCAGCGTGGCGGATATCGAGCAGGTGCGCCTGGTCCGACTCTGAGCCGCGCAGCCGCCGCGGAGGCGAGGATAGGCGCCAGTTGGCTGGCTTGTGGGAGTGGTACCGGGGGCTGCCGCCCCGCGAGCGCGGGCTAGTCGCAGCCTTCCTGACGATCATCGTGGGGACACTGCCGTGCTACGGCCTTGGGCTAGCCTTGATCCTCTCGGCCCCCCGCACGGTCACCGCCCCCGAGCGCTCGCCGACCCCCGCCCCCACGGTGGTCGTGGCC
>DATGKN010000142.1:0-35441 GCA_035294645.1 Chloroflexota bacterium | reverse complement strand
CTACCGCGCGCTCGGCTTCACCGTCATCCCCGGCGGCCGGCACACCGTCGGCACGCACAACGCCCTGGTGCCGTTCGCCGACGGCGCGTACCTGGAGCTGATCGCCTTCTACGAGCCGAACCCCGCCCACCGCTGGTGGTGGCCGCTCCAGCGCGGCGGCGGGCTGGTTGACTTCTGTGCTGGCACCGACGCCCTGGCCGCCGACATCGCCGCCTGGCGCGCGGCGGGCGTGGCGCTCGGCGATCCTACCCCCATGACCCGCCGCCGGCCCGACGGCTACGAGGTCCAGTGGGTCCTGGCCATCCCCGCCGAGGAGCAGCGCGGCGTGGTGCCGTTCCTGATCGAAGACCGCACGCCGCGCGCCGAGCGCGTCCCGAGCGGCGTGGCGCACCCGAACGGCGCCCAGGGCGTGGACACGCTGGTCGTCGCCGTGAGCGAGGCCGAGGCGGCGCGCGGGTGGTACGCCGCCGCGCTCGGCCAGCCCGGGGAGCCTGTCGCGCGGCCGGATCTCGCCGCTAGCGGCTACCGCTTCGCGCTCGGCCCGCACCACGTGGAGCTGCTCGCGCCCGCGGGCGGCAACGGGCCACTGGCCGACTGGCTGCTGCGCCGCGGCCCCTCGCCCTACGCGGCGACGCTGCGCACCAGCGGCGCGGCGCGCGGCCCGCTGGCCCCCGAGCAGGCGTGCGGCGCCCGCCTGACCCTGCTCTGACCCCACGCCGCCGGCTCGTCGCCGCCGTGGAGCGCTCGGGGTACAGTGGGCCCGCCCCGGCGCACGCCGGCTAGTGCCGGAAGTGGCGCTGGTGGGTGAAGATCATCGCCATCCCGTGACGGTTGGCCGCCTTGATCACTTCCGCATCGCGGATCGAGCCGCCCGGCTGGATCACCGCCGTTACCCCGGCCTCGGCCGCCCGCTCGATGCCGTCCGGGAAGGGGAAGAACGCGTCGGAGGCCATCACCGAGCCGACCGCGCGCTCGCCCGCCTTGCGGCAGGCGATGTCCACCGCGTCCACGCGGCTCATCTGCCCGGCGCCCACGCCGACCAGCGCCAGCTTCTTGGCCAGCACGATGGCGTTGGAGCGCACGTGCTTCACCGCCCGCCAGGCGAACAGCAGGCTGGTGATCTCCTCCAGGGTGGGGTGCCGCTCGGTCACCACGTCGCGGGTCAGCGCGCTCTCCGGCAGCGCATCGCGCGTCTGCACCAGGAAGCCGCCCACCACGCGCTTGTAGTCGAGGTCGAACGGCCCCGGCTGGCCCGGGCCGGTGGGGGGCCGCACCCCACCCGCGGCGACGATGCGCAGGTCCTTCTTGCGGCGCAGGATCTCCAGCGCCTCGTCGGTGTAGCTCGGCGCGATGAGGTCTTCGAAGAACACCTGCGCGACCTCCTGCGCCAGCGCGGCGTCCACGGGGCGGTTGGTGCCCACCGCGCCGCCGAACGCCGACTGCGGGTCGCACTCCAGGGCGCGCCGGTACGTCTCGGCCAGATCGTTGCCCGTGGCCAGCCCGCAGGGGTTGCCGTGCTTGACGATCACCACCGTGGGCGAGGCGAAGTCACTGACGATCTGCCAGGCGGCGTCCAGATCGTAGGTGTTGTTGAACGACAGCGCCTTGCCGTGCAGCTGCTGGCCGCGCACGATGCCGTACGGCAGCGGCCGCACCGTGGCGTCGGCGTAGAACGCCGCGAGCTGGTGCGGGTTCTCGCCGTAGCGCAGCGGCATCAGCTTGCGCAGCGCGATGGTCATCTCGTCGGGGAACAGCTCGTCGTGCGGCCGCAGGAACCCGGCGATCTGCGTGTCGTACACGGCGGTGTGCTGGTACGCCTTGGTGGCGAGGCGCCGGCGCATGTCCAGCGACACGCCGCCCGGGCGCCGCAGCGCCTCCAGCACGTCGGCGTAGTCGCGCGGGTCGCACACCACCACCACCCAGGGGTAGTTCTTGGCCGCCGCGCGCAGTAGGGTGGGCCCGCCGATATCGATGTGCTCCAGCGCGCTCTCGGGCGTCAGGTCGTGCTCGGCGACCTGCTGGGCGAACGGGTACAGGTTCACCACGACGAGATCGAACGGGGTGATGCCCAGCTCTTGCAGCTCGTCCATGTGCTTGGGATCGTCGCGGCGCGCCAGGATCCCCGCGTGGATCACCGGGTGCAGTGTTTTCACCCGCCCGCCTAGGATCTCGGCGAAGCCCGTGATCTGCTCCACCGGCCGCACGCCGACGCCCGCGCCGCGCAGCAGCTCCTCGGTGCCGCCCGTGGAGAAGATCTCGATGCCCAGCTCGTTCAGGCCCTGCGCGAAATCGATGACCCCGGCCTTGTCGTACACACTGATGATGGCGCGCACAGTTTCTCTCGACCCCCGCTGGGCAGTGTTCGGGCGCGCGACCAACGCGCCGCGTGCGATGATGCTGTCGCCATTATACGGTGGGCCGCGCTCCCGGCTCGGCCGCCCCCGATCGGCCATAATACCGGCGCGCGCCGCGCTCGGCTGGCGCCCTGGCTGGGGCTCGCGGCCACGGCCGCGACACGCCTGCCAGGAGACCGCATGGCCGCCCGCTACACCGCCGCGCTGGCGCTCGCCGAGCAGCTAGCCCGCGAGGCCGGGGCGCTGCTGCGTGCGGAGTTCCATCGGCCCGAGGGCCCCGAGGGCGAGCGCGGCTACGCCGCCGTCGATGCGCGCGCCGAACGGCTCATCCGCCGGGGCCTGCGCGCCGCGTTCCCCGCCTGGGGCTACCGCGGCGAGGAGACGCGGCCGCACGAGCCGCCCCACGACCCTGACGGGCACGTCTGGCTCGTGGACCCCAACGATGGCACCAGCGCCTTCGTGCGCGGCCAGCGCGGCAGCGCGATCTCGATCGCCCTGCTGCGCGACGGCGTCCCCGTGCTGGGCGTCGTCTACGCGCCCTGCGCGCCCGACAGCGCCGGCGACCTGATCGCCTGGGCGGAGGGCTGCGGGCCGCTGCGGCGCAACGGCGCGTCCGGTCCCGCGTCGCCCTGGCCCGATGCGCTGGCGCCCCACGCGGTGGTGCTCGTCTCCGACGGGGCCGAGCGCCGCGCCCTCGACAACCTGCGCCTGCTGGCGCCGGCCCGCTTCCGCGCGCTGCCGAGCATCGCTTATCGCCTGGCCCTGGCGGCGGCGGGCGAGGGCACGGCCGCGGTGTCGCTGCACACCCCAGGCGACTGGGACTACGGCGGCGGCCACGCCCTGCTGCGCGGCGCGGGGCAGGTGTTCTTGGACGAGGCGGGCCGCCCGGTCGCTTACACGCGCGACGGCGAGAGCCACGTGCGTCGCTGCTTCGGCGGCCTGCCGTACGCCGCCGCGGCGCTGGCCGCCCGCGACTGGAGCCTGCTGGCGCGCGGCCGTCCCGATCCGTGGCCGGCGCCCGAGCTGCCGTTCGACCTGGTGCGCTTGCAGCCCGGGGCCAACGTGGCCGACGCCGCCCTGCTGGCGCGGGCGCACGGTGCGCTGCTGGGGCTCCTGGTCGCCGACGCCTGGGCCGCCTGCACGCCGCTCACGCCGCTCGACGCGCTCCCCGCCGCGCCCTACGACCGCCTCGGCGGGCTGCTCGGCCAGCCCACGCCCTGGGGCGAGTCGACGCTCCTGCTCGCCCGCGCGCTCGACCAGGCCGGCCGCGTCGACGAGGGACGGATCGCGCACGCCGCGGCGTGGCACCGCGCCAGCGCCCCGGCGGCGCCCGGCCCGGCGGCGACCGACGCCCAGCGGGCGGCGCTGCGCGCCCTGGCCGAGCTGCTGGTCCTGGCCCGCGGCCCCGCGGCCGTGCCGCCCACGAGTCCACCCGCGGCGACCGGCCTAGAGGCGCTCGCCTGGATCACTCCCCTGGCGCTGCTCGGCCACGCCTGGTCGCCCCCCAAGCTGGCCGAGCACGCCCGGCGGCTATGCACCTGGTACCCGCCGGCCGCTGAGCTCTGCGTCGCCTACGCGCTCCTGCTGGCCCGGCTCGTAGCCACCGGTGAGCCGCTGGCAGCCGCGCTCGCCTGGCTTGCCCAGTGCGCGCCCACGACCGCCGCGATCCTCACGGGCGCCGATCGCGCCGCGCCCCCGGCGGGCCTGCTGCTGGCGCGGACGCTCGCCGCAGTGGCGCGCGCGCCGTCGTTTGCTGCCGGGCTGGCGACGCTGCACGAGCAGGTCCTCGGCCCCGAGAGCTCGCTACCCGCCGCTGGCGCGCCGCTGGTGGCCGCCGTCGCGGGCGCGCTGCTCGGCGCCCTGCACGGCCGCGACGCGATCCCGCTGCCGTGGCGCCAGTGGGTGCTGAGCTGTCGGCCCGCCGAGGGGCTGGCGCACGTGCCGCGGCCGCGCCCGCGCCCCTGCTGGCCCGTGGACGCCCTGGCACTGGCCGAACGACTGCTCGTCGCCGGTCGCTCGGCCAGCGGCTCCGTCTGACGGCACCGGAGCGTCGGCCGGCTAGCTGGCGACCACCCGCAGGTGCCGGCGCCCGGGGCTCGGCAGCTGCGAGCAGACCAGCGCGGTGGCCAGCAGGGCGATCACGGCCCGCGCGCGGTCGGGCCTGGCGGTCGGCCCACTGCGAGCCGACCGCTCGGCCCGCGCGCGGTCGGGGTGCGCCACGCGGTTGCGCAGCATCCGCACCGTGTGGGCGAGCTGCACGCCCTGGCGATCGAGGGGCCCCTTGCCGGCCTGCTCGATGAGCTTCGCCAGGTCGAGGGGCTCGTCGGGCTCCAGCAGCGTCGTCAGCCGCGCCTCCAGCAGCTTGCACATTTCAAGCGCGGTGTACGGACCGAGAGAGGCTGCCTCGCTAGCCGCGACGAACTCCGGATCGTCCGGAACCAGCTCCCGGGCCAACTCGCGACACTGTGCCTCGAACGTGCGCGCCGCGAGTTCGGCGGTGAGCCGCTCCACTTCCGCCTGCGCTTGCGCACCGGCCTGCCGGAGCTGGTCGGCCTCTTGTGTCCGCTGGGTTAGGGCAGCCTGGAGCCGCGCGCGCTCCTGCCGGATAGCCGCCAGCTCCGCCTCCAGCTCGTGCTGCCGCGCGGTGAGGCGCTCCACCTCTTCGCGCAGGGCGTTCGCATCCGGCCCTGACCGATCGGTGGGGCGCGGCACCGAGCAGGGCATGAGCGCACCGCGAAACTCCTCCATGATCGCGTCGTAGTGGCTTGCCGTCCGCGGGTAGCGCCAGCAGCGCCGCTCGGGGTCCCAGCGCGCGCCGACCAGCCGCTTCGCCCGATCCTTGTGGGAGACATGCGTGTACAGCAGCAGCTCGTTCTCGGTCGCGTCCAGCCAGGCGAGATAGCCGTCAGTGGACATGGCCCCTCCCCCTCCCACCGCGCTATGCCGTGCGGCGCGTGAGGCACGCAGCGACGCGCTCCCGCGCGACCGCCGTCCGTAGGCGCGGGCTGCCGCTTGGCATAACATGCCAACCACGCCAATGGCAAATACCGTGGGGCTGTGCATTGTCTAGGACAAATGATCGAGCGGCCCGCGCCAACGATGGGCATCCGCCATAATTGGGGCAATCGCTCTCGGTTGGGCTCCCGTGGCCCGACGGGCGTGCCCCTGGTGAGAAGCCATGAACAACCGCTCGCCCCGCGTGGCGATCATCGCCAATCGTGGCCCCAACGACTTCATCTGGCGCAACGGCCGCTGGGTCGCGCGGCCGGCCGCGGGTGGCCTGGTGAGCATGCTCACCCCGCTCGCCCGCCAGCCCGATGTCGCCTGGTTCTGCTGCGTGTCCGAGCCGCCCGACGCCGAGGCCTCGCGCTCGGGGCTGTTCACCACCGCCGCCGACCAGACCGACACGCGCCTGAACGTCATCCCCGTGCCGCTGCCGGCGCGCGTGTACCACGCCTACTACGGGCTGATCAGCAACGAGGTGCTCTGGATGCTCCAGCACCGCGTGGTCGGCGCGGGCGGCTACGAGTACCTCGACCACAGTCGCTACCGCGCCTGGGAGGAGGGCTACCTCGAGGCCAACCGCTGCCTGGCCGAGGCGGTGGCCGCCACCTGCCCGGGCGCCCAGGCGTTCCTGGTGCAGGACTACCACCTGTATCCGCTGCCGGCGCTGCTGCGGCAGGCGTTCCCCTCCACCCCCATCCTGCACTTCACCCACATCCCCTTCCCCGACGCGGCCATGCTCAAGCTGCTGCCGGCCGAGTGGCGGGACACGATCCTGCGCGGGCTACTGGGCGCCGACGTGGTGGGCTTGCAGACGCCCAGCGACGTCCAGGCCTTCCTAGGTGCCTGCGCTGAGCTGCTGGGGCTCAAAGTCGATCCGGTGCGCTCGACAGTGCTCGCCGCCCCCCGGCGGCGCGTGGCCGTGCGCGCCTACCCGGCCAGCGTCGACCCGCAGGCGTTGCTGCGCGGGCTGCGGCCCCAGGTGGTGCAGGTCATGGAGCGCCGGCTGGCCCCCGAGCTGGGCGAACTGAACATCGTGCGCGTGGATCGCCTCGACCCGAGCAAGAACCAGCTCGTCGGCTTCCTGGCCTTCGAGCGACTACTCGAGCTGCGGCCCGACCTGCACGGGCGCGTGCGCTTCCTGGCGTTTCTGGTACCCTCGCGCACCGACCTCGGCGTGTACCAGGCGTACCGCGACAAGATCTACGCCACCATCGAGCGCATCAACGCGCGCTTCGCCGCCGCGTGCGGGCGCCCGCCGATCCACGTGTACTACACCAACGACCGCGACCAGGCGCTGGTGGCCATGCGACTGTGCGACGTGATGCTGGTCAACTCGCTGCACGACGGCATGAACCTGGTGGCCAAGGAGTGGGCCATCGTCTCCCAACGGCCGGGCGTGTTGATCGTGTCGGAGACGGCCGGGGTGGCCGAGGAGGCCGCGGAGAGCGCGCTACTCGTCTCGCCGCTCGATGTCGAGGGCACGGCGCAGGCGCTGGCCCAGGCGCTAGACATGCCCGCGGCGGAGAAGCAGGCGCGGCTGGGCCGGCTGCGACGACGCGTGAAGGAGTGGACCGCCGGCCACTGGCTAGCCGCCCAGCTCATGGACCTGGGCCTCACGGAGGCGGTACCGCCCACCATCCGCCGGCAGCTGCTCCAGCGCGCCCGCGGCTGAGGCGCCGCCGCGCTCAGCGGAAGAACGCGAAGCGCTGGCGCAGGTACCAGGGCTGGCCGATCACCACCTCGTCCCCGGCGTGTACTACCAGCTCGGTCACCGCGCCCGCGGCCAGCGCACCGTTGACGACGATCTCCAGCGGCCCCGTTAGCTCCGCCACGGCGGTAAGTAGCGGTGCGCCGCGCAGCGCCGGATCGCGCCAGGGCCGAAAGCGCAGCGTGTACGGCAGCCCGTGGGCGCGCAGCACGGCAAGCAGCGGCATCCGGGGGGCCTCCAGCGCGAGGGTTAGCCGGCGCGCGTTCAGCCACAGCACGAGTCGACCCAGGGGCGCGGCCAGCGCGTCGGTCAGCGGGCCGCCGCCCCGCCGGGGCATAGGGCCGCGCGGGGTCGCCATTGCCCGCCTCCGCGGTCCGGCGGCTTCCCGTGGGTACTAGACGGTCGCCGCCTCCAGCGGCCGCCGCGCGTCGAGATGGACCGGCTCGCGGTAGCCGGCCTCATGGGCCGCCCAGGCGCCGGCCACCCGGCCCGAGAACAGCGAGCCGCCGATCATGATGCCCTCCAGCGCGCGCTTGCCAGCGATGTGCCCGCCCGCCTGGCCGCACAGCTCGCCGGCCGCGTACAGCCCCGGGATCGGCCGGTTGGCCTGATCCAGCACACGGCAGCGGAGATCGGTACGCACGCCGCCCAGGTTCTTGCGCGCCAGCGGGAAGAACTGGATAGCGTAGAACGGGGGCTTGGTGAACGGCTTCAGGCCCGCGAGCTTGCGGCCGGTGAGCGGGTCAGTCTCGGTGCCGGAGGCCAGCAGGGCGTTCCAGCCTTCGACGGTGCGCACGAACGGCTCCACCGGCAGGCCCGCGCGGCGCGCCAGCTCGGCCGGCGTGTCGCCGCGCCAGATGTACGGCGAGTGAGCCAGCAGCTCCTCCACCCGGTCGCGCAACACCTCCTGGCCGCGACGATAGTACGGGTCGGCGATGTCCATCCGGCTGGCCATCTCGCGGTCGAGAATGCACCAACAGGTCGCGCGCGGCAGCTGCAGCACCGCGGGCGTCGCCGTGCCCGCGCCCGTGTACGACTCGTCGTGGAAGCGCTCGCCGCGCTCGTTCACCCAGATGTTGTCGTCGATGCCGCGGATGACCAGCCCGCGGCGCCCCTCGGGATCTTGATAGTCGGGGGTAGCGTAGACGTAGCACCAGAGGTTGTGCATGTGGGTGAGCTGGGCGCCGTAGCGGGCCAGCAGCCGGTGGCCGGTGCCCTGGGCACCGCGCCCGCCGCCCACGAGCACCTTCTCCACCCGGCGGAGGTGCGGCCCGTACTCGAGCACCATCTCCAAGTTGCCCATGAAGCCGCCCGTGGCCATGATCACCGCGCGGCCGCGGAACTCGTGCGGGGTCCCATCACGGTGGCGCGCTAGCACGCCGACCGCCCGCCCGTCGGCGAACAGCAGGTCCTCGGCGGTCAGGTCGAAGTGCCAGCACGGCTGGAGGCCCAGCCGCCCCATCTCCTCCCAGAGGGCCAGCATGATACCGCGGCCAGCGCCCTTCGGCTGGTGCCAGCGCGGCACGGAATGATGCTCCTGCCATTTGAGAGCGACCCACTCCACGCCGCGCTCCTGGAGCCAGTCGTGGAGGTCGCGCGCCGAGTGCTCGAGGTAGAAGCGGCCCCACTCCTCATCCGCCTCGCCGTCGCCCGCGGCGATGAGGTCTTGCAGGGCGAGCTGCCACGAGTCGGCAATGCCCTGCGCCTGCTGGAAGCGGGAGCCGGCGATGCAGCAGCCGCCGCCGCTGGTGATCGCCGTGCCGCCGAACTCGCTCAGCTGGTCGAGGCCGACGAACGACGCTCCCGCCGCGTGGGCCTCCAGCGCTGCCGTGGCGCCCGCCGCGCCCGCGCCGACGATCACCAGGTCGGCCTCGTGTACCACGCGCCGCTCGCTGCTCTCCGTCACGCTGCCGCCTCCCCCATCTGGGCCGCGCAGGCCCGAATCCTCCCCAACAATAGCACAGCGCCGCTCGCCGCCCCACCGCCACACGGTGGGAGCGCCCGCTCGCCCCCGTCGAAAATTGCATGGCTCCCTTCGGTATCGTACACTGGCCACAACATGCTCGGTTGGTCGCGGTCCGGCCGGGTTGCACGGGGGTAAGCCACCACGGGCGTCCACCGCGGTCTGCAACACCGCAGTTGGGGCCAGAGAGGAGCAAGATGACGGGACTGCCGCGATGCAGGCCATTCGGCCTCGCACTGGGCGCATTGGTCCTGGTCGTCGTCCCAACCACCACGGCGCGTGAGGAGACCGTGGTGCACATCGCCAGTAACGCCTTCACGCCGGACACGTTGACCGTGCCCGTGGGCACCACCATACGCTTCATCAACGACGACCCGGAGATCCACACCGCTACCCAGAACAGCGGCTTCGACTCCGGGCTGATCTTCCCGGGGCAGACCTGGAGCTATACGTTCGCCGTCCCCGGGGTGTATCCATACGTCTGCCTACCGCACCCGTTCATGGTCGGCACCATCACCGTCGAGTAGCTCTGCCCCCTGGCCATCCTGGCGCCTCGCCGCATCCCATCCCCCCCTTGGCGACCGCGAAGTGCATAGCCAGAGAGGAGCGGATCCATGAGCACGCTTCGTCGCCGCGGTGCCGCGAGCATCCTCGCCCTGGCGCTCGCCCTCGCCAGCCTCCTGCCGGAGGCGGCCACTGCCCAGGCGCCTGCTCCCGCTGCGCCCTCCGCCTCCAGCGGCCAAACGCTCGACGTAGTGGCGGGCGCGTTCGACCCCGCTACCCAGATCGAGGCGCTCGAGTTCCTGCCCAAGACGGTAACCATCACGGCGGGGAGCACGGTGCGGTGGCTGATCCACGGGTTCCACAACGTCGCCCTGGCCTCTGGCCAGCCGTATCCCGAGCCGTTCCTACCGCTGCCGGCGGGGGGGCTCCAAGTCAACCCGCTAGTGGCCGATCCGGTCCAGCCCGAGTCGGTGTACCGTGGCGTCGGCTACTTCAACTCCGGCCTGCCGGCGGACCCGAGCCAGCCGTTCGAGTGGGCGCTGACGTTCGCCGAGCCGGGTACCTACGAGTACGCCTGCATCATCCATCCCAACATGAAGGCACAGGTGGTGGTCGTGCCGGAGAGCTCGGCTGTCCCTTCACAGGCGGAGGTCACGGCGCAGGGCCAGCGCGAGCTAGCGGAGTACCTCGCGGTAGCCCAGGAGCAGGCTAGCCAGCAACAGTCCACCATGCAGCCCACGGTCGAGGGCACCACGCTGTGGGGCGTGCCGATGGACATCCCGAGCAACCCGAACACTGCGGTACACAAGTACTTCCCCCAGCATCTGACCGTCGAGGTCGGCGACACGGTGCGCTGGGTCAACCAGGCGCTCACCGAGCCGCACACCGTCACCTTCCGCGCGGGCGCGCCGCGCGAGCGCGAGTTCGTCCCCCAGCCGCAGGCCAGCGGGCCGCCCCTACTAGTAGGCAACCCGCGCGTGATCGACCCGGTAGTCCCGCCGCAGCCCTGGGACGGCCAATCCTATGTGGGATCAGGCATGATCGGCCCTGGGATGCCCGCGGGCTCCGAGTTCCAGCTCACGTTCGGCACCCCGGGCACCTTCTCCTACGTCTGTGTACTGCACGAGGACCTGGGCATGTCGGGCTTCGTGACCGTCGTGCCGCGCGGCGCGCTGCCGCGCTGAGCACCGCGGGCGACCAGCGCGGCCTGTGAACGTGTTCACCAAGCGGCCCAGGGCGATTGACCCCCCGGGGACAGCCGCGTATACTCCCGGCAGAACAACCGCATAGCACAATGACGGTGAACAGGACTAGTACGTGTCGTGTTCGGCCCAGCGAGTCGGGTACGGTGGAAGCCGATGCACGAAGCGACACGGAATGGACCTGGGAGTCGCTGACCGAACGGCCCCGCGCCCAGTAGGCTCAGCCGGGTTCGCCTCCGTTATCCAGGCGGCCGTCCCCAGCGCGCCGCCGCGCGCCTGACGCGGTGGGCGAGCGCGCGCGGACGGTACGAGCGCGCGGCGGCGACGTCGCGCGGAAGCAGGGTGGCACCACGAGAGCCCTCGTCCCTGACCGGGACGAGGGCTTTTGGCATCGCGGGGCAACGCCAGTCACCGTCGAGGAGGGACGAGCACATGCCGCAGAAGCGTATTCTCACGGGCGACCGCCCTACCGGCAAGCTGCACCTGGGCCACTGGGTCGGCTCGCTCAAGAACCGCGTCCGGCTCCAGGAGGAGTACGAGTGCTTCTTCATTATTGCCGACTATCACATCCTCACCACGCGGCTCGATAACCTGCACGAGATCGAGCAGAACATCCGCGATCTGGTGCTCGACTACCTCGCCGTGGGCATCGACCCAGCGCGCAGCACGATCTACCTCCAGTCGCTGGTGCCCGAAGTTACCGAGCTGCACCTCCTGTTCTCCATGCTCACCACCGTGCCGCGCCTCCAGCGCGTGCCCACGCTCAAGGAGGTGATGCGCAGCCTGAAGATCGAGACCGCCTCCTACGGCCTGCTGGGCTATCCGGTGCTGCAAGCGGCCGACATCCTGATGGTGCGCGCCGACCTGGTGCCCGTGGGCAAGGACCAGGCGTCGCACCTCGAGCTCACGCGCGAGATCGCCTCCCGGTTCAACAACCTCTTCGGGCCGGTGTTCCCGCTGCCCGAGACGCTCATCGGCGAGGTGCCCACGCTGGTCGGCACCGACGGCAAGCACAAGATGAGCAAGAGCCTCAACAACGCCATCTTCCTGTCCGACGACCCGGCCACCGTCGAGAAGCGCGTGATGAGCATGTACACCGACCCCACCCGCATCCGCGCCACCGACCCGGGCCACGTCAAGGGCAACCCGGTGTTCATCTATCACGATATCTTCAACCCGAATGTCGAGGAAGTGAACGACCTCAAGAAGCGCTACCGGGCTGGCCGCGTGGGCGACGTGGAGGTCAAGAAGAAGCTGGCCGCCGCGCTGAACGCCTTCCTCGACCCCATCCGCCAGCGGCGCGCCGAGTTCGCCGCCCGCCCGGGGCTGGTCGAGGAGATCATCCAGGCCGGCAGCGCGCGGGCGCGCCGCGAGGCGGCGGAAACGCTGCGGCTGGCGCGCGAGGCGATGGGCCTCAACTACTTCCGCACCCCGGCGTTGGAGGCGGTCCGATGACCTCGTTGCCCGACACCACGAGCCAGACAAGCCCGATCGCAGGGGCGGCGCCCGACCCGGGCAGCGAGCGCCGCTTCACCGTGCGCGACGCCATCGCGCGGCTGGCCGAGCGCCGCGACCTCACCGAGGCCGAGGCGGCCGCCGCCATGGCGGATATCGCCGAGGGCATCGCGACCCCGGCCCAGATCGGCGCCTTCGTCACCGCGCTGCGCATGAAGGGCGAGACGGCCGAGGAGCTGGCGGGCCTCACGCGCACGATGCGGCAGCGCCTCGTGCCGGTGCCCGTCGAGGGCGACGTGGTGGACACCGCCGGCACCGGCGGCGACGGCGCCCACACGGTCAACGTCTCCACGCTGGCGGCCCTCGTGGCGGCCGCCGCCGGGGCGCGCGTGGCGAAGCATGGCAACCGCGCGGCGTCGAGCGCCTGCGGCAGCGCCGACCTGCTCGAGGCGCTCGGGGTGGCTATCGACCTGCCGCCGGCCGCGGTGGCCACCTGTATCGAGCAGGCCGGCATCGGCTTTATGTTCGCGCCGCTGTTCCACCCCGCCCTACGCCACGCCGTGGCCCCGCGCCGCGAGATCGGCATCCGCACGGTGTTCAACCTGCTTGGCCCGCTGCTGAACCCCGCCGGTGCGCGCCATCAGCTCCTGGGCGTCGCGGTACCGGCGCTAGCGGGCACCATGGCCGAGGCACTGCGACGCACCGGCTCGCGCCACGTGCTGGTGGTGTACGGCGAGGACGGCCTGGACGAGATCTCGCTCAGCGGGCCGACCGTGGTCCACGAGCTGGTCGCGGGGGAGATCCGCACCTATCGCCTCACGCCCGAGGAGTTCGGCTTCGCTCGGGTGCCCCGCACAGCGCTGCGCGTCGATAGCCTGGCAGAGAGCGTGGCCCTGGCGCGCCGGGTACTGGCCGGCGAGCATGGGCCAGCGCGCGACATCGTGCTGCTCAACGCGGGCGCCACCCTGCTAGCCGCCGACCGTGTGGCAACCCTCGCCGAGGGCGTGCAGCGCGCCGAAGCCGCGCTCGACAGCGGTGCCGCGGCCCGCTGCCTCGAACACCTGCGCGCGCTGTCGCAAGACCTCAAGGCGCAGCACGGGAGCGGGCGCCCATGAACGACTTCCTGGAGCGCATCGCCGCGCACAAGCGCGCCGAGGTGGCCGCCCGGGAGCGCGCGCGACCGCTGCCGCTCGTCCAGGCCGCCGCCGCCAAGGCACCGCCCCCCCGCGCCTTTCCGGCGGCGCTGGCCGGCTCGCCGCCGCGGTTGATCGCCGAGGTCAAGCGCGCCTCGCCCGCCCGCGGCGCCCTCAACCTCGCCCTGGACCCCGCCGCGCTCGCCCGTAGCTACGCGGCCGCCGGCGCGCACGCCCTGTCGGTGCTCACCGACGAACGGTTCTTTCACGGCCACGACGCTGACCTGGCCGCCGCACGCGCCGCCGTGGCGCTGCCTGTCCTACGCAAGGACTTCGTGCTCGCGCCGTACCAGGTTTGGGAGGCACGCGCGCTGGGCGCCGACGCCGTGCTGCTGATCGTGGCGCTGCTGCCCGAGCGCGAGCTGGCCGCACTCCAGGCGCTGGCGCACGAGCTGGGGATGGCAGCGCTGGTCGAGGTCCACACCCCGGCAGAGGCGGAGATCGCCACGGCGGTCGCCGCGCGCCTCATCGGCATCAACAACCGCGACCTGACCACCTTCCAGGTCGACCTCGCTACCACCGAGCGGATCGCGCCGCTACTGCCGTCCGAGGCCACGGTGGTCAGCGAGAGCGGCATCCACTCGGCCGCCGACGTGCGGCGCGTGCTCCAGGCGGGCGCGCGGGCCATCCTGGTGGGCGAGGCGCTAGTCACCGCCGAGGATCCGGCGGCGCGGATCGCCGAGCTGCTGGGGGTGGCGGTGCCGTGAAGATCAAGATCTGCGGCCTGCGCCGGCTGTACGACGGCGAGGCGGCCCTCGCCGCGGGCGCCGACCTGGTGGGGATCGTGTTCTATCCGCCCAGCCCCCGCTACCTGCCGCCCGAGGAGGCGCGGCGGTTGCTGGCCGCGCTGCGCGAGCGGTTCCCGGCGACAGGCTGGGCCGCCGTGGGCGTGTTCGTCAACGCGCCGCTGGAGCATGTCCACGCGGTGGCCGCCGCCTGCGCCCTCGACTACGTGCAGCTGCACGGCACCGAGGACGCCGCCTACTGCGCGCGGGTGACACGCCCAGTGATCAAGGCGGTGCGCCTGCCCGAGCTGCCCCCGCCCGCCGCGTTCCGGGGCGCGGAGGCCTGGGGCGCCGCGCGGCTGCTCATCGACGCGGCGGCGCCGGGGCGCTGGGGCGGCACGGGCCAGACCTACGACTGGCAGCAGGCGCGGCCCTACGCGCGCGAGGCGCTGGTGGCCGGGGGGCTCACCCCCGACAACGTCGCGGAAGCCGTGCGCGTCATGGCGCCCTGGGGGCTGGACGTGAGCAGCGGCGTCGAGCGCGACGGCTGGAAAGACGCCGCGCTCATCGAGCGGTTCATCACCCGTGCTCGCGCGGCCGCCGCGCCCCTCGCGCAGCCATGACGCGGCTGGCCCGGATGTTCGCGGCGTGCCGCGCGGCCGGCGAGGCGGCGCTGCTGCCGTATCTGACGCTCGGCTTCCCCGCGCCCGGCGCGACGATCGCCCTGGCGCGGGCCCTACTGGCCGCGGGCGCCGACGGTCTCGAGCTGGGCATCCCCAGCGCCGCGCCCACCGCCGACGGCCCCGTGCTGCGCCAAGTGGCCGCCGCAGCACGTGCCGCTGGCGTGACCGTGCCCCGCGCGCTGGAGCTGCTGGCGACGATCCGCACCGCGACCGCGGCGCCGCTGGTGCTGCTGGTGTACGCGGCCGAGCTGCACGCCCACGGCCCCGCACGCCTGTGCGCCGAGGCGGCCGCGGCGGGCGCCGACGCCCTGCTGGTGCCCGACGCGCCGCACGCTGAGCGCACGCCCCTCGCCCCTACTCGTAGCGAGCCCGGGGGGGAAGGGCCCGCGGCTCTCCTCGCCGCCTGCGCCGCGGCCGGCCTCGCCTGGGTGCCGCTGGTCACGCTGGGCGAGCCGCTCCCGGCCGCCCCCGCCGGGCCGGCCCCGGTGGGGTTCCTGTACTGCCGCTTGCACCGTGGGCCGACGGGCGCCCGCCGCCACCTGCCGCGCGGCGCGCTCGCGGCACTGCGGGCGCTGCGGGCTCAGGCCCCCGCGCCGCTGGTGGCCGGGTTCGGCCTCAGCGCGCCCGAGCAGATCGCCCGCCTGGCCGCCAGCGCCGATGGCGTGGTCGTAGGCAGCGCGCTGGCCGAGCGCGTGCGCGCTGCGCCCGCCGATCCCGCGTTCGCCGCCGCGCGCGCGTACGTCGGCGCGCTGAAGGCCGCGTGCCGCTCCGCCGCCCGCGCCACGGGAGCGCGCCCATGACCGCCTCCGAGCACGCGCCGCTGACGATCGCCCTGCCCGAGTTCAGTGGCCCACTGGACCTGCTGCTGCAGCTGATCCAGCGCCGGCGGCTGGATGTGACGGCGGTGAGCCTGGCGGCGGTCGCCGACCAATACCTCGCGCAGGTATTGGCGCGCGAGAACGAGCTGGAGGCGCTATCCGACTTCCTGGTCGTCGCCTCGCAGCTGCTGCTGATCAAGTCGCGCGCCCTGCTGCCGGCCGAGCCCGCGGCCGAGCCGGGCGAGGACCCCGCCGCGGAACTCCAGCGCCAGCTGGGCGCGTTCCAGGTGCTGCAAGCGGCGGCGCGCTGGCTGGCCGAGCGCGAGGCGAGCGGGCTGCGCGCGTGGCCCCGCGGCGCGCCCTTGCTGTTCGAGCCCAGCGCCGAGCGGCTCGCGCCGCTGCCGCCCGCGCGCCTGGCACAGCTCGCGCAGCGCTGGCTGGTGGCCGCCGCCCCGCCCCCCCCGGTGCTCGACGAGGTGCCGCGCCCGCGGCTGGTCGATCGCGCGGCCGCGGTGCTCACCTGGCTGGACCACCGCGACTGGGCGCCGCTGGCAGCCGTGCTCGGCGACGACATCCCCACCGCCGTGGCCACCCTGCTGGCCGTGCTGGTCCTCGTGCGTCTCGGCGCGCTCGCTGTCCACCAGGACGATCCCGACAGCCCCGTGCTCGTCCGCCGGCTTACCGACGACCCGGAGGTGGTGCAGCGCATCGAGAGCTGGAGCTAGCAGGGCCGGCGGCGCGGCTCCAGAGCCGCGGTGTAGGCCGCCGCGAGCCGCCGCGCGCGCGCGGGCCAGTCGAGATGCGCGCCGGCCCGCGCGCGCGCCCGAGCGGCGTAGGCGTGACGCAGCGCGGGCGTGGTGAGCAGGCCGACAGTGGCCTCCACGAGCGCCTCGTGCGCCCCGGGGGGAACGAGGCAGGCCGCGCCGCCCGCCAGCGCTGGCACCTCGCCGACCGCCTCGGCCACCACCGCGCGGCCCGCCCACAGTAGCTCGACTAGCTTGGCCGGGCTGCGTGCGCGGTTGATGGCCGTGTCGTCGAACAGCCAGAGCGCTACGCTGTCCTGAGCGAGCAAGGTATCCCGCGCCGCACCTTCCTGGAAGCCCGTGCAGAGCACGCGCCCGGCGCAGCCTCGCACGGCGAGCTCGCGCAGGAACGCCTGGCCGCCGGCGCTGTCCACCGGGCCGACCACCAGCAGCCGCGCCGCGGGCACGCGCTGGAGGATCGCCGCCACCAGCGCGGCGCCGCGCGCGGGCGCGAACTCGTTGAAGCGGCTGTACAGCAGCAGGATGGGCGGTTCCCCCTCCCCCCCAGCCCCTCTGCCACCAGGGAAGAGGGCGGCGCCAGGGGCGAGGGACACGGGCGGCTCGCCGGCATTCGGCAGGTACACGATGTCGCCAGCCCCCCCCCGCCAGCGCGCCGCTAGGTCGGCCAGGTAGCGGCTGGCCACGGTGACCAGTGGCGCCGCCCGCACCCCCGCGCGCTCCTGCCAGGTGCGCAGCGCGCGCTGCCACGCCGGCAGCCGGTCGGCCGCGGCCCAGCCGGTGCCGCCCTCCAGGTCGTCGAGATCGAGCGCCAGTAGCGCGCGCGGCGCGCCGGTCGCCCCGAGGGCCCGCAACGCGAGCAGCAGCGCGCCGCTATAGCCGATCGGCTTGAAGCAGTGGATGACCTCCGCGCGAGTGGCACGCGCGTGGTGGAGCAGCTCCAGCGCGAGCTGGACGTGGGTGGCGGCACCGCGCCGCCGCCGCAGGGGCAGGCACGTCACTTGTGCGCCGCGCCAGCGGTACCGGCGGCCACGCTCGGCCGGCACATCCCAGGCGGGCACCAGCACGTCCACCGCGTGGCCCGCGGCCACCAGCGCCGCCGCCAGCGGCAGGACCCGCGCGCGGGTCGTCCCCTTGCGGCCGAGGCCAAACGGCGCCACGAACGCGATGCGCAGGGGCGCTCACTCCACGGTGACCGACTTGGCCAGGTTGCGCGGCTGGTCTACATCGCAGCCGCGCTCCACGGCGGCGTAGTAGGCCAGCAGCTGCATGGGCACCACATTGACGATCGGCGACAGCAGCTCCGGGGCCGCCGGCACGTACAGCACGTGGTCGGCGTGCCGCTGGATCGTCGTGTCGCCCTCGGTAGCGATGGCCACCACGCGCGCGCCACGGGCCTTGACCTCTTCCAGGTTGCTGAGCACCTTGTCATAGGTGGCGCTGGCGGTGGCCACGGCGATCAGCAGCTTGCCGGGCTCCACCAGGGCGATGGGGCCATGCTTCAGCTCGCCGGCAGGGTAGCCCTCGGCGTGGATGTACGACACCTCCTTGAGCTTCAGCGCACCCTCCAGCGCCGTCGGGTAGCCCACGCCGCGCCCGATGAACAGCAGGTGGTCGACGCCCACGCAGGCGGCGGCGATGCGCTGCACCGCCTCGGGCCGCGCGAGACAGGCCGCCACGCGCTCGGGCATCGCCGCCAGCTCCGCGGCCAGCTCGCGCAGCGTTTCGGGCGGCAGCGTGCCGCGGCGCGCCGCCAGGTCGAGCCCCATCGCGTACAGCACGGCGAGCTGGCCGGTGAACGCCTTGGTGGAGACCACGCCGATCTCCGGCCCGACGTACAGGTAGATGCTGGCCTCCACCGTCTGGGTGAGGCTGCTGCCGACCACGTTGGTCAGCGCCAGCGTGCGCGCGCCTGCCCGGGCCGCCCACTCGGCCGCGGCGCGCGTGTCGGCCGTCTCGCCCGACTGGCTGATGGCCAGCACCAACGTGCGCTCGTCGAGCGGTGGCGGGGCGTAGCGCATCTCGGAGCCGATGACGCACTCCACCGGCAGGCGCAGCCAGCGCTCCCACGCGTACTTCGCCACCAGCCCCGCGTAGTACGACGTGCCGCAGCCCACCAGATAGATGCGCGTCAGCCGCGACAGGTCGAGCGCGTCGAGCTCGGCCACCTGCGCGCGGCCAGCGACCAGGCGCCCGGCCAGCGCGCGGCGCAGCGCCTCGGGCTGCTCGTGGATCTCCTTGAGCGTGAAGTGCGGGTAGCCGGCCTTCTCCGCGGCGCTCTGGTCCCACTCGATGTACGTCGGCCGCCGCTCGACCAGCCGGCCCGCCGCATCGTACAGCCACACGCGGTCGCGGTCGAGCGCCACCAACTCGCCGTCACGCAGGCGGATCACCAGCCGCGTGCGCGGCAGCAGCGCAGGGATGTCCGAGGCCAGATAGTGGGCATCCTCGCCGATCCCGACCACCAGTGGCGCGTGGCGCGCGGCGCCCACCAGCAGGTGCGGGTCGTCGAGGCTGATGGCCGCCAGCGCGTAGGCACCCTGCACGCGCAGCAGCGCCTCCTGCACCGCCACTCGCAGCTGCCCCCCCTCGGGCAGGCCCGCCGCCCCGTCTGTGCCCACCGGCGGGGCGCCGGCCAGCCGCGCCAGCTCCTCCTCGATCAGGTGCGCGAGCACCTCGGTGTCGGTCTCCGAGCGGAAACTGTGCCCGCGCGCGCGAAGCTGGTCGCGCAGCTGGGCGAAGTTCTCGATGATGCCGTTATGCACCACGCAGATGCGGCCGGTGCAGTCGGTATGCGGGTGCGCGTTCTCGTCGGAGGGGCGGCCGTGGGTTGCCCAGCGGGTGTGCCCGATGCCGACGCTGCCCTGCGGCTCGCGGCCGGCCACCAGCGCGACGAGGTTTTGCAGCTTGCCCGCCGCGCGGTGCAAGTGCAGCGCCCCGTTGGGCGCGACCACCGCGATACCCGCCGAGTCGTAGCCACGGTACTCCAGGCGCCGCAGGCCGTCGAGCAGGAAGGGGACCGCCGGCGCGCGGCCGACCACCCCTACGATTCCGCACATGTCGCCTCCAGCAGCTCGCGCGCGGTGCCGGCCACGTAGACGCGCCCTGGCAGCCGCGCGGCAAGCGCGTCCAAGGTCCAGTCGTCGAGCGTCCGCGTGCCGCTGGCGTCGAACATCGCGCGCGGCAGCACCGTGCGGTCCGCCTCCCGCTCCGCCAGGGCGGCGGCCACGTCCTGGCCGGTCAGCAGGCCCGACACGGTCACGCTCGTCCCGAAGAACGCGTTGGGCACCGCTACTACCTCGACCGCCAGCCCCCGCACCCGGGCGCAGTCGGCGGCCACGACCTGGAGCGCGCGCTCCATGGCCTGCCCGCAGACCCACAGCACCCGGCGCGGGGCCACCGCCGCCGGTAGCCGGCGCCGCACGCGCCGCCACTGCCCGACGAACAGCGGCACCAGCCCCACACCGTTGCTGAGCTGCGGGTAGTCGTCGTAGGCGCGCGCCGCCGGGAAGCGCTGCCCGGCGAGTAGGTACAGCTCGTCGCTGGCGTATACGAAGCCCACGCCCAGCCGCGGGCGCAGGCGCCGCTGCCAGCGCCGGCAGATCGCCAGCGCCGCGCGGGCATCCCCCGCGGTGAGCGTGCGCAGCCCCGCCACGTGCGAGTGGCGCGTGAGCCCCACGGGCACCACGGCCAGCGACAGAACCACCGGGTAGCGCGCGGCTAGGTCGGCGATCGTGCGGTCGAGCACCGCGCCGTCGTTGACGCCCGGCACCAGCACCACCTGGGCGTGGAACTGGATCCCCGCCGCGCCGAAGCGGTCGAGCTGGGCCAGGATGTCCGGGGCGCGGGGGTTGGCCAGCAGCCGGCGCCGCACGGCCAGGTCGGTGGCGTGGACCGACACGCGCAGCGGGCTGAGGTGCTGGTAGGTGATGCGCGCCTCGTCGGCCGGCCCGAGGTTGGTGAGCGTGACGTAGCTGCCGTATAGGAACGAGTAGCGGTAGTCGTCGTCGCGGATGTACAGCGTCTCGCGCAGGCCGGCCGGCAGCCCGTCGATGAAGCAGAACGGGCAGGCGTTGGCGCAGCGGCGAATACCGTCGAACGTCGGCGCCGTGAACTCCAGCCCGAGGTCCTCGCCCGGCGCGAGCCCGACGGTAGCCGTCCAGCGGTGCGCGCCGCGCTGGAGCGTCAGCGTCACCGCGCCGCCCGTGGCGGCGTAGTGCACGTCGATGATGTCGCGCGGCACCAGGCCGTCGATGGCCAGCAGGCGATCGCCCGGCTGGACGCCGGCGCGCGCCGCGGGGCTATCTGGGCGCACGCGCCACACCACGCCGCCGCGCCGGTCGAGACGGTCCCAGCCTTCCCCGGGTGTGCCCGTTCCCTCCCTCCGCTGCTGGGCTTGGGCTGCCATGGGAAGGAGCACCGGCCCCTCGTCCACGAGCCCTGCGCGCTCCATCACCCCTTGTGCTCCTCCGCCGTGGCCGCGGCCACGGGCTGCTCCGTGTCGGCGTAGGCGCCGCGCTGCGCGGGCGGCAGCAGGCGGGCGATCGCTCGCATGATCGCGTCGGCGCGCTGCTGATAGTATGCGCTGCCCGCCCGCGTCACGCGCTCGCCCGGCAACAGCGGCCCACAGCGTACGACCAGCGGCGGGCGGCCGCGCAGGTCGCGCACGCTGACCAGGCGCTCCGTGCCGAGGATCGCCACGGGAAGCACCGGCGCGCCCGAGCGGGCGGCCAGCAGGCCCACGCCCGCCTGCGCGCGGCCCAGCACGCCGCTGGCGTGGCGCGTGCCCTCGGGGAACACCGCCAGCGCGTGGCCGCGTGCCAGCACCGCGAGCGCCCGCTCCAGCGACCGCCGGTCGGTAGCGCCCCGCCGCACGGGGATGACGCCCGCGTAGGCGAACAGCCAGCCCAGCCAGCGCGGCTCGAACAGCTCGGCCTTGCCCACGAACGCCAGCGGGCGCGGGAACAGCGCGGCCAGCAGCGGCGGGTCGAGGTGGCTGATGTGGTTGGCGGCCACCAGCAGCGGCCCGGTCATCGGGATGTGTTCGCGGCCCTCCAGCCGCGCGCGCGTGGCCACGCGCAGGAAGCCCGCCACCACCCAGCGGCCCAGGCCGTACACCGGCCCGCCACAGATGGGAACGGGCGCCAGCGGCAGCTCGTCCCTCATGGCACTGCCTCGCCCGCGCGCGGGGCCGGCGTCGCGCGCCCGGCCCACAGCGCCATGATCCGCTCCACCACGTCTTCCACGCTCAGCCCGTCGGTGACGAGCCGCACGGCGTCGGGCGCCACGGTCAGGGGGGCCGCCGCGCGCTGGCGGTCGAGCGCGTCCCGCCGCTGGAGGGCCGCCAGCTCGGCGCTGGGCGCGGTCGGCACCCCCCGAGCGGCCAGCTCGGCCGCCCGCCGTCGCGCGCGCTCCTCGGGCGACGCATCGAGATAGACCTTGAGGCGGGCGTCGGGGAAGATCACCGTGCCGGTGTCGCGGCCCACCACCACGGCCGGCCGCTCGTCCACGGCCCGGCGCTGCGGCGCCACCAACGCGGCGCGCACCGCCGGCTGGCGCGCCACCAGCGACACATCGGCGTCGATCGCCGGATCGTGCAGCGCACGCGTCACCTCGCGGCCCCCGACCCAGACCGCGCCAGCGCCCTCGACGGCTTGCGGCGGGACCGCGCGCACGTCGAGCAGCGGCACGAGCCGCAGGAGGGCCGCTGTGTCCTCGGGCGCCACGCCGCGCTGGTGCGCCAGCCAGGTCAGGGCGCGGTACACTAGGCCGGTGTCCAGAAACGCCCAGCCGAGCCGCGCGGCCAGCCGGCGCCCGACGGTCGTCTTACCGGCCGCCGCGGGCCCGTCGATGGCGATGATCTCGCGGGGCATGCTCCTCGCTCCCCAGCGCGCGTCGCGCCTCGGCGGGGCTGAGCGCCCGCCAGGCGCCGGGCGGTAGGTCGCCCAGCGTCAAACCGCCGACCCGCACGCGCACCAGCCGCGCTACCGGCAGCCCGACGGCTGCCAGCATGCGGCGGACCTGGCGCTTCCAGCCCTGGCGCAGCACGACGCGCAGCCACGTGCCAGGCGGCTCGTGGCGCAGCACCGCGACCTCCGCCGGCGCGGTCCGCCCCTCCGCCAGCTCGACCCCCGCGCGCAGGCGGACCAGCGCCTCCGCCGGCACCGGCGCGGGCACAAGCACATGGTACTCCTTCGGCACCTTGTAGCGCGGGTGCGTCAGCCGTAGGGCGAAGTCGCCGTCGTCGGTCAGCAGCAGCAACCCCTCGCTGTCGGCATCCAGGCGGCCCACAGGGTACAGCCGCCCTTCACGAGGCACCAGGTCGAGCACCGTGGGCCGGCCCCACTCGTCGCGCGCGGTGCTCACGTAGCCGCGCGGCTTGTTGAGCAGCACATAGTGGCGCGCGGCGGGCGGCGCCAGCGGCTGGCCATCCACCGTCACGCGGTCGCGCGCGAGGTCGACCCGGGTTCCCAGCTCGCGCACCACCTGGCCGTTGACCGCCACGCGGCCCTCGCGGATGAGCTGTTCGGCCGCCCGCCGCGACGCGACCCCGGCGCGGGCGAGCGCCTTTTGGAGGCGTTCGGCGACCATCGGTTCAGCGCGCACCGCCAGCCAGCAGCGGGAACTCGCCGAGCAGGCCGAGCGGCGACTCCACGCGCAGCCGGCCCAGGGGGCCGGTCGGCGCGGCGGCCTCCTCCAACAGGACCTGCACGCGCAGGTACGCGCGCTCCCACAGCGGCACGGCAACCGTGGCGGCATCCACGCGCGCTTGGAGCCGCTCGCGATCACGCTGGTACTCCAGCAGGCGCGCCGCCGGCTGGGCCGCGTCGACCCACTCGAAGTGGGTGTAGGCGAACTCCAGCAGCGCCTGCGCGTCCTGCCCCGGATTCTGGCTGTTGAGCACCACCGCGACCACCCGGTGGCCTTCGCGCTGGGCGGTCACGGCCAGGCAGCGCCCGGCCAGGTCGGTGAACCCCGTCTTGCCGCCGTCGACCCCCGGCACGACGCCCAGCAGCGGGTTGCTGTTGCGGAACTGGTACAGCGGCGGGCCGGGCACGGTGTGCACCCGCGTGCCCACGATGCGCGCGGCCAGTGGCTGCTGCATCAGCGCCGCCAGCAGGCGGGCCAGGTCGTAGGCTGTCGAGTAATGGCCCGGCTGGTCCAGCCCGTGCGGGTTCATGAAATGCGTGTTGCGCAGGCCCAGTTCGGCGGCCTTGCGGTTCATAGCGGCCACGAACTGCGGGATCGAGCCGCCCACGCCCTCGGCGATCGCCATGGCCGCGTCGTTGCCGGAAGGCAGCAGCAGGCCGTAGAGCAGGTCTTCGAGCGTCATCGTCTCGCCGGCGTCGAGGCCGATCACCACCGGCTCGACGTAGACATCGGGCGTGGCGGTGATCCGCTGCTGCGGTTGGCCCAGCTCCAGCGCCACCAGGGCAGTCATCATCTTGGTCAGGCTGGCCGGCGCGACGCGCTCCTCCGCCGCGCGCGCGTACAGTAGCCGCCCGGTCGCCGCGTCGAGCAGGGCCACGTTACGGGCGGTCAGCACCGGCGGGCGCGCCGCCTGGGCCGCCCGGGCCGCGGCGGGCGCCAGCGCGGTGGGGGCACTGTCGCGCTCCAGCCACTGCGGCGGGCCGAACCCCACACCACCGAGCAGGACCAGGGCGGCGAGCCAGAGAGCTACGCGGCGAGGCAGCAGGCAGCTCACGGCAGCACGTGGCATAGGTGGGTAAGCCGGCCCGGCGTCCCGCGCACGTCGATCTCGATAGCGATCAGGTCCACGCGCCACGGTGGCTCCGTCGAGGTGGTGTGCTGGAGGTAGTGCGCGGCCGCGCAGAGGATCCGCTCCCGCTTGCGCGCGGTCAGCGACTCCTCGGGGCTGACGAGCCCTCCTGGCTGGCGCGCCCGCACCTCGACGAACACCACCTCGTCGCCCTGCTGGGCCACCAGGTCGATCTCGCCACCGCCCCCGCGGTAGTTGCGGGCCAGGATGGCGTAGCCCGCCCGCACCAGGTGACGCGCGGCATAGGCCTCGGCCGCGGCGCCGCGCGCGTGGGCGCTCTGGTTCAGCGCAGACATACGTCTCGCACAGGCGCGAAGCTCCGCCGGTGCAGCGCACACGGCCCATGCCGCCGCAGCGCGGCCTGGTGCGCCGCCGTCCCGTAGCCCTTGTGGCGGTCGAACCCATAGGCAGGGTAGTCCAGGTGCAGCGCGCACATCAACCGATCGCGAGTCACCTTCGCGATCACCGAGGCCGCGGCAACGCTGCAGCAGCGGGCATCCCCCTGCACCAGCGCTATCTGGGGCTGCGGGACAGCGCGGATGCGAAACGCATCGGTGAGCAGCGCCGCTGGCGTCACCGACAGCGCGCTCACCGCCCGCGCCAGCGCGAGCTGCCCGGCGGCGGCGATGCCCACGGCGTCGATGAGATCCGCTGGCACCACCGCCACCCCGATCGCCAGCGCACACGCCGCGATGGCGGCGGCGAGACGCTCGCGCAGCTCGGGTGACAACGCTTTCGAGTCGCGCAGCGGCGCTAGCTCAGCCGGGAGGGGCGTGTCGGGTGGCAGTACAACAGCGGCGGCCACCAGCGGCCCCGCCAGCGCGCCGCGGCCCGCCTCATCGACTCCCGCTACCAGCCGGTAGCCGCGCTGCCACAGCCAGCGCTCCCAGTCGAGGGTGGGCGCGAGAGCCGCGCGGACCACGGGCGCGGCGGCTCACTGGGCAGCAGGCTTCGGCCGGCGCTCGCGCAGCCGCGCGGCCTTGCCCGACAGCTTGCGCAGGTAGTACAGCTTGGCGCGACGCACACGGCCGTGGCGCACCACTTCGACCTTCTCGATGCGTGGCGACCAGGTCGGGAACGTGCGCTCGACGCCCACTCCGTGGGTCACGCGGCGCACGGTGAAGGTACCATCGAGCGTCTTGGGGGCGTGCATGCGGATCACCACGCCCTCGAATACCTGCGTGCGCTCGCGCCCGCCCTCGATGACCTTCACATGTACGCGCACCGTGTCGCCCACGGTGAACTGTGGCGGCTCCCCGGGCACCCGCCCGGCTTGCAGCGTGGCGATATCGAGCATCGCGGTCCTCTCTTCGCCCCGGGGTGGCGAGGCGCGCCTCGCCACCCCCGACCGGCGCCGCTCAGCGCAACAGGAATAGCGGCGCCATTACCAGCGTGATCGTACTGAGCAGCTTGATCAGCACGTGCAGCGCCGGCCCCGCGGTGTCCTTGAACGGGTCACCGACCGTGTCGCCCGTCACCGCCGCGGCGTGCGCGAAGCTGCCCTTGCCGATAACGTTGCCGGCCTCGTCGCGCAGGTTGCCGGCCTCGATGAACTTCTTGCCGTTGTCCCAGGCCCCGCCCGCGTTGTTCAGCACCGTGGCCACGAGAATGCCCGTGATAGTGCCCACGATCAGCAAGCCCGCGGCGGCCGCGGCGCCCAGCCAGATGCCGATGACGATCGGCATCCCCACGGCCAGCAGCCCCGGCGCCACCATCTCGCGCAGCGCCGCGCGGGTGGTGATGTCCACGCAGCGCGCGTAGTCCGGCCGCGCCTTCCCCTCCAGCAGCGCCGGGTTGGTCTTGAACTGGCGGCGGACTTCCTCGATGATGTCGCCGGCCGCCCGGCCCACCGCACGGATCGCCAGCGAGCTGAACAGGAAGATCAGCATGGAGCCCAGGAACGCCCCGATGAAGATATCGATGTGCGAGATGTCCACTACCAGCGGGGGCTGGTTAGGACGCAGGATCTGGATGCGGTCCAAGTAGGCGCTGAACAGCAAGAACGCCGCCAACGCAGCCGAGGCCACCGCGTAGCCCTTGGTCAGCGCCTTGGTCGTGTTGCCCACCGCGTCGAGCCGGTCGGTGATGTGGCGGGTCGACGCGGGCGCATGCGACATCTCGGCGATCCCGCCCGCGTTGTCCGTGATCGGCCCGAAGGTATCCATCGCCAGGATGTAGGCCGTGGTCATGAGCATGCCCATCGTGGCGATAGCGGTGCCGTAGATACCACCATGCGGCACACCGCTCGTTTCCCCCAGCACATACGCGACCAGCAGCGCGATGGAGATCACGATCGCGGTGCTGGCCGTCGTCTCGAACCCCACGGCCATCCCGGCGATCACGTTGGTCGCGTGCCCCGTCTTGGAGGCCGCAGCGATCTCGCGCACCGGCCGCCAGCTGCCCGCCGTGTAGTACTGGGTGATGTACACGAAGGCGACACTGACCAAGATGCCGATCAGGCCGGCTCCCGCGAAGTGGAGGTTGCCCAGCATCCAGGAGGTCACGCCGACCATGGCGATCGCCGACAGCACGGCGGCGATCCAATAGCCGCGGTCGAGCGCGCGCATGGGATCTTCCTGCTCGTTGCCACGGGCGAATAGCACGCCGACCAGCGACGCGAGCAGGCCGAAAGCGCGGATCACCAGCGGGAACAGGATCCAGTACTCGGGGTGCGCGGCGCCCTGGCTGCGCGCCCAGGCATAGATCGACACGCCCAGGATCATGGCGCCGATATTCTCGGCCGCGGTCGACTCGAACAGGTCCGCGCCGCGCCCCGCGCAGTCGCCCACGTTGTCGCCCACCAGATCGGCGATCACCGCCGCGTTGCGGGGATCGTCCTCCGGAATGCCCGCCTCGACCTTGCCCACCAGATCCGCGCCCACGTCAGCGGCCTTGGTATAGATGCCGCCGCCGAGCTGGGCGAACAGCGCCACGAAGCTGGCGCCGAAGCCAAAACCGACGATCAGCTCCGGCGCCAGGTCGGGCCGCGTGGCGCCGCCGAAAGCGTAGAAGATGGCGGTCACCCCGAGCAGGCTGAGCGCCACGACCAGGAAGCCGGACACCGCGCCGCCGCGTAGGGCCACGGTGATCGCCTCGACCACGCTGCGCTGCGCGGCTGCCGCCGTGCGCAGATTCGACTTCACCGCGATGTACATCCCGATGAACCCGGCCAGCGACGAACAGGCGGCCCCCACCAGGAAGGAGATGCCGGTCTTGAGCGCCAGCTCACCGGCCAAGGCACGGTTCGGCTCGAGGAAGTACAGCAGCGCCGCGATGAGCACCGCCGCCACGATGGCGATCATCCAGATCGTGCGGTACTGGCGGTTCAGGAAGGCCATGGCGCCCTCGAAGATCGCCTGGGCTACTTCCTGCATGGCCTTGGTTCCGGTGTCGCGGCGCAGCACATCGAAGGCGAGATACGCGGCGAAGCCCACAGCAATTAGGCCGCTGACCCAGACGATGATCGAGGGAAGCATGGCGTTCATCTCGTAAGCGCCTCCTCCGCTGCGCGCCGTTGCGTTCCGTCTCCCATCCGCCCCGCGCTAAGCAGCACGATCCTACCCTAGGCCAGTAGCGGCTCGCCGCCGCAGGAGAACGTGCGTGCTACGACACCCTCGCCATGCAGCTGCCCGCCGGCCGGCGGGCTACCGCTTCTTGCTCGGCCCCCGCGTGCCGCGGACAACCGCAAGGAGTCGCCGAAGGGGACCGCCCGGAGGGCCGGCGCAGCGTCTCCACACAGCACCTGGGCGGCGCGAGGCGGAACCGCGCGGCAAGACCGCGCACCTGGACCACCGGCGGTCCAGAGCCGGGGTAAGTGTACCAGACCGCTCCCCGACGGTCAAACGCCGCGTGGGGCGCCCGCGCGCACCGCCGCGAGCAAGGCACGCGCCGCCGCGTACGGGTCGGCCGCCGCTGACACCGCGCTGACGACCGCCACCAGCCGCGCGCCAGCGGCCAGCACCTCAGGCAGGTTCGCGGCCGTGATCCCCCCGATGGCCACCACCGGACAGCGCACGGCCGCCAGCACCTCGCGCAGCCGGGCCGGGCCCGCGTACTCGGCATCGCGCTTGGTGTCCGTCGGGAACAGGGCCCCGAAGCCGATGTAGTCGGCGCCGGCGCGGTCGGCGGCCACCGCCTCCGCCACCGTGGAGGCCGACACCCCGACCAGCATCTCCGGCGGCACCAACCGCCGCACCGCAGCGAGCGGTAGATCCTCCTGGCCCACATGGACCCCGTGGGCGCCCACGGCCGCCGCCACGTCGACGCGGTCGTTGACGATCAGCAGCGCGTCGTGCGCACGGCACAGGGCGAGCAGCTCCTCGGCCTCGCGTAGCAGCGCGCCACCCAGGCTCCGCTTGTCGCGCAGCTGCACTACCCGCACGCCCGCCCGCAGGGCCGCCTCCACCACCCGCCGCCGCTCCGCTGGCGCTTGGCGGTCGTCGGTCACCAGGTACAGCCCGGCGTCGCGCAACACGGTCAGCCGCCGCTGCCGTTCCTCGTTCATGGCACTCCCCCACGCCCCCTGACGGGAGCGTAACACATGGCCGCCTTGTGCCGCGGGCCCACCGAGCATACGATACCCGTGAGCCGTGCAGAGGGGCGAGGCCAGCGGCTCACCGCGCCTGGCCGCGCGGGTAGCTCGCGCTCCCAACGGTGGCCTGTGTTCGATCGCGTGCGCGACCCCTGGCTCCGGGCGCTCTCCATCCTGCTCGTGTGCATCGCCGGCCTGTACCTCGCGGGCATGGTCTGGGCCCTGCTGGTCCACCTGGCCGATATCCTGGTGCTGTTCTTCGCCGCCTGGCTCCTCGCCTTCATGCTGGAACCGCTCGTGTCGCTGCTCGCGGCGCGCTACAAGCTCCCGCGCGGCCTGGCGGTCGCCGCCGTCTACGGTGCGCTGCTCGGCGCGCTGGTGGCCGCGGGCATCTGGCTCGTGCCCGCGCTGCTCAGCCAGCTGGTGGCCATGGCACTGCAGTGGCCCACTTACGTGGAGAACGTGAGCCACTACGTCGTGTTCTGGCAAGGCGAGCTGGCGGCGCGGGGCATCTACCCGCCCCCGGAGCTGTGGGGCAACTACCAGGAGCTGCTCCAGCGGCTCGCTGGGCTCAGCGCCCCCCTGCTGACCAACGTGGTGGCCGTGGCCCGCGGCGCGGCGGCGTTGGCGATCGACGTCATTATCGTGTTGGTCTTGTCCGTGTACTTGGTCCTCGATGCCGACCGCTTGGCCCGCGCCGTGCTAGCGGCCACCCCCGCCCACCTGCGCGACGACGTGGTGTATTTCATGGAAAGCGTGCGCCTGGCCTTTGGGGGCTTCCTGCGCGGCCAGCTCCTGCTAGCGGTCGTCTATGGGCTCGGCACCGCGCTCGTGATGGTCGTGGCCGGCCTCGAGTACGTCCTCGTGGCCAGCGTGTTTGCCGGGCTGGCCATGTTGATCCCGTTCGTCGGGCAGGTGCTCGCGCTCATTCCCCCGCTGGGGCTGGCGCTGCTGCTGCAGCCCAGCCGGCTGTGGTGGATGCTCCTGGTGCTGGTCGGCTTCCAAGTATTTCTGATCAACGTGGTCAGCCCCCGCGTGATGAGCCAGACCGTCGGCATCCACCCGCTGCTCGTGCTAGTAGCGGTATTGGTGGGCGGCAAGCTAGCAGGTGTGTGGGGCGCGGTGTTCGGCGTGCCGATCGCAGGCGTCCTGGTCGCTATGGTAGCGTTCTACCGGCTCACCCTGGAGGAGCGCCGCCAGCGCGCCGCGCAGCTACCGGGCGCCGCCCTCGACGAACGGCACGAGGACGCGCACGCGGCGTGAGGCCGGCGCCAGGGGCAAGGAGGCAGCGGTGGCGATTCGCAAAGCGGTGATCCCCGCGGCCGGGCTCGGTACCCGGTTCCTACCCGCCTCGAAGGTCGTCCCCAAGGAGATGCTGCCGATCGTCGATCGGCCGGTGATCCAGTACGTGGTCGAGGAGGCGGTCGCCGCGGGGGTCGAGCAGATCATCGTGATCACCTCCCAGGGCAAGCGCGCGCTGGAAGACCACTTCGACACCCACTACGAGCTGGAGGCGCGCCTCGCGGCGGCGGGCAAGGAGGAGCAGTTGGCCGAGCTGCGGCGCCTGACCAGCCTGGCCGAGTTCGTCTACGTCCGCCAGCCCGCGCCTCTGGGCAATGGCCATGCCGTGCTGTGCGCGAAGCACGTCGTGGGCAATGAACCGTTCGCCATGCTGTGGGGCGACGACCTGGTCGATGCCGAGGTGCCCTGCCTGCGTCAGCTGCTGCCCGTGTACGAGCGCTACGGCGCTAGCGTGGCCGCGGTGATGCAGGTACCCCGCGAGGTGATCCCCCGCTACGGCATCTGCCGCGTCGAGCCGGTGGCGCCCCGCACCTACCGCGTGCAGGAGCTGGTCGAGAAGCCGGCGATCGAGCGCGCGCCCTCCAACCTCGCCGCGGTCAAGGAGTACATCCTCACGCCCGATATCTTCGAGCTGCTGGAGCGCACGCCGGTCGGCCAGGGCGGAGAGATCTGGCTGACCGACGCGCTCAATGTGCAGGCGCGCCACGGGGGGCTGTACGCCTACGAGTTCGAGGGCCGCCGCTACGACGTGGGCGACAAGCTGGAGTTCCTGCAAGCCAATGTGGCGCTGGCGCTCAAGCGGCGCGACCTCGGCCCAGGCCTCGCCGCGTTCCTGCGCGGGCTGGCGCTGTAGCCCCATTAGCGGCGGGCCGATTCGCTGCCAGCCCGCTAGGGCCCCGGGCCGCTGGCCCGGTAGCGCAGTGGCGCCAGGTCGGCCACCGTGCGCAGCCCTGGCGGCAGCGCGGGTAGCGCCAGGACCGCGCTGACCACTAGCGCCGCCGTGGCCTCATCGCCGGGGATGGCGGGGGCAGCGCGCCACTCCAGCGAAGGGAGGCCGTCGAGCCAGATAGTATCGCCGGGCTCCGCGACGGCCTCGGCGATCGTCAGCTCCAGCACGATGCGCGGCGCGCCACCGACCCATGCTCGCAGCTCCTGGTGGACGCCAGCACACCGCCAGTCGGCGCGCAGAACGGGCTGCACCGACTCGCTCAGGCTGTCGATCGTCCAGCCCAGGCCGGCAGCCAGCAATCGCGCGGAGGCGGCCAGTCCCACGTGGCCGATCTCGCCGCGCAGCCGCCGCGCCTCGAACTCCGCTGGGGGCAGGCCCACCCCCACCTTGGCGGCGAGCTGCGGCCGCCGCGTGCGCACATCGACTGCCCGCCGCACGCGTACCGCCCGCAGCTCACTCACTGCCGCGCTAAGCACCAACGGCAGCGCGTCCATCACGAACCCGGGGTTCACACCCGCGCCCAGCACGCGCCGGCCGGCCGCCCGAGCCAGCTGGTCGATCTCCTGCGCTGCTACCGAGTCGGCGGGCGGCGCGGCCAGCTCCTCGCACGTACTCACCACATCCAGCCCGTGGGCCAGCGCTGTTGCCACGGGCGCACGCAGCTCCGCCAGTCGCGAGGTGGTGCAGATGATGGCCACGTCGGCCGCTGGCACGCCCTGCCAGTCGGCCACGACGCGCACGCCCAGTGGCCGCGGCAGCCCCGCCACCTCGCCCGCGTCGCGCCCCACGAGGTCGGCCCGCGGGTCGATCGCCGCGGCCACGTGGAGCGCGGTGCGGCCGGCCGCGGCCCGCAGACACAGCTGGCCGATGGTGCCCAGCCCGACGTGGACGGTGCGGATCACGGCCCCGCCTCGCTGCACTGGGCCGGACCCGCAGGCCGGGCAGTCGCCCGCGCGGGGACCACGTCGATGACCAGCGCCGGCCGCTGCTCCACTGTGTCCCAACGCGCTGGGTAGCCAGCCTGGTGCAGCCGCTCCATGAGCCGCTGGCACGCGGCGGGCCCCATGCCCTCCAGGAGCATCAGCACCTGGTCGCCCGGCGTGGCGGTGGCGGCCAGTTCGGCGGGCGCCGCGGCGCTCCACCACTCCAGATCGACGCCCGTCAGGTCGTAGACCCACAGCACGGCACGCTCCCGCTACACTTCGACCACGTCCCACTCGCCGACCGACTGTGGCTCGGAGTACGTCTCGGCCAGCCCGGCCATCGCCTCGCGATACTCCGGCCGCTCGCGCGCCGCCAGCAGATCGACCTCGCGCTCCCACAGCGACATAGCGATCAGGTGCGTGCGATCGGAGCGGGCGCGCAGGAGATAGACCCCTCGGCACCCCGGCTGCTCACGATAGAACCGTAGCCCCGCTCGCGCCATGCGCTCGAACTGCTCGACCTTGTCGGGCAAGCACTTCACCACCACCAATCGTGCAAACATACCCCGCACCCTGCTTCGTCCCGCCCACGCCCCCACCCGATAGCTCCCGCGTGAGGCACGGGAGCCCGGCCGCCGTGGCTCGATTGTACTCCCGGAACACCGGCGGCCAGCCGCTACCCCCGGCCACTGCCCGGCGCGACGCCCGGCCACCGGAGGGAGAGCGATCTAGGGCTCGGGGTCAGCGACGGGATTCCTGGCGAGCCAAGCCCGTCCCTCCGGCGTGATGCGGATATTGCCCAGCGTGATCGGCGGGGCGCCGGGCGGAGGGGGCTGATAGCGCACCCAGCCGTGGGCGCGGGCCTCGGTCAACAAGTCGAGCAGCTCCGCGCTCGCCAGGCGCACGCCTTGCTGCTGCAACAGCGCGCGCAGCTCCCACGACGAGGGGCCGAAGTGCTTCTCCCAGCGCGGCTTAGCGAGCTCGCTGAGGAGCAAGCGGACGATCGCTCGACGCTCCATGCGCCCTCCCACCGCCCGCACGGCACAGCACACGCGCCACACCCTGGCGGAGCGCTCGCGCCACACGCGCCCGCACCTGCCGCCCACCCGAGGGATGGTCGCCATCCCACAACAGGCCGGCCACGAGCAGCGCCACCGTGGAGCCCAGCGAGAAGCCCGCAAACTCGGGGCGCGCGAGCACGCTCGCCCCCAAGAGCACCCCCAGGCCGCCGCCCAGCACCCAGCCGCGGCGCGGCCGCCACGGCCACCGCCCCTCCGAGCGCCCGTTGGCCATCCGCTGCCTCCTCCACCGCGTGCAGGCGCTCCCTGCGAGAAGTGTGCCACGGCGGCCGCCGCGGCACCAGCGCGCCTGTAACCGCTTCGTGATCGAGCCGCGCCAGCCGCGGCTCCTTCGCATGCGCTAGACTGCGCGCGAGCTCGGTGTGCCCCGCGCCATACACAGCAGGAGGACGCCCATTCACGCTCACAGACCGCGGGGGAGCTGCGAGACGTTGCCCTCCCGCGCGCTCGCTCCCGGGCTGCTCGGGTTGCTACTCGCTTGGAGCGAGGCCCTGCGCCTTCCCTGGGTGGCGCGCGCCGCGCTGCGCTGGTCGTAACAGTCCCGGGCGCCCGTACCCACGCGGGGCGGGGCTGGTCCCACGCACCGGCCTCGCCCCCGCGACACCGCGCTCGCGTGGGGGCGTGCTAATTACCAGCGAGGAGCGCGAGCTTGGTGCTCGCAGCAGGAGCCATGGTGGTGGGAGATCGCTGGCTACTCGTGTGCCGCGTGCTGCTGGTGCTGCTGGCTCTCGGCACGCTGCATTGGCTGCGCCCCTTCTGAGGCAACAACAGACGGCGCGCGCGGCCCTCTGCTAGCCTATAGACGAACGCTCACCCTATCTCGAGGCGAGACCTGTCATGCCCGACCTGACCGCGGCGGAGCCCGGGACGGTCCTGCTCATCGCCGCCCACCCCGACGATCCCGAATTTGGCTGTGGCGCCACCATCGCTCGGTGGGCCCAGGAAGGCTGGCGGATCATCTACGTCCTGTGCACGCGCGGCGAGCAGGGCACCCACGACCGCTCCGCCGACCTGGAGGCCGTCAAGCGCACGCGCGAGGCCGAGCAGCGCGCGGCGGCCGCGGTGCTGGGCGTGGCCGAGGTACGCTTCCTGGACTACCCCGACGGGCTGCTCGAGCCGACGCTCGCTCTGCGGCGCGACCTCACGCGCGAGATCCGACGCTATCGTCCCCAGCGACTCGTGTGTCAGTCGCCCAACCGCGTGCTCGACAGCCGCGGGCTGCGCCGCAACCATCCCGACCACCTGGCCGCGGGCGCGGCCGCGCTGGCCGCCGTGTACCCCACCGCCTCCAGCCCACACCTGTTCCCCGAGCTGCTGGCGGCCGGGTTCGAGCCCTGGATCGTGCCCGAGATCTACGTCACCGAGTCGGGCGATCCCGATGTGGTCATCGACGTCAGCGACACCCTGGAGCAGAAGATCGCCGCGCTGCGCTGCCACGCCAGCCAGGTGCGCCCGGGGTTCGAGGAGCGGGTGCGCGCCTGGGCCCGCGAGCTGGGCGCGCGCCACGGCCTGCGCGTCGCCGAGGCCTTCCGCTTGATCCGCCAAGAGTAGCCCCGTTCGAAGCAGGGGAGGGCGGCGGGGACGCTCAGGGCTGCCACTCCTGGCGCACCCGCCCGCCGGCTCCCCGCGCTTGCACACGCCGCCCCGGCGGCGGCAGTATAGAGGCGTAACGCTCATCACGATGCCCAACCGGGCCACCGTCGGCGCGCCACCACCAGGAGGAAGAATGGCCAAGCCTCGTACACTCGGCGAACTCCGCCAGAGCGAGTACCAGATCGTGTCCGTCAAGGAGGAGATGCGCCGCAACCTGGCCCGCAAGATCCGTGCGGGGGAACCCCTGTTCCCCGGCATCGTGGGCTACGATGAGACGATCATCCCCCAGATCGAGAACGCCATCTTGTCGGGCCAGGACATCATCTTCCTAGGCGAGCGCGGCCAAGCGAAGACGCGGCTCGCCCGCGCGCTGGTCCACCTGCTCGACGAAGAGACGCCGATCATCGCCGGCTCCGAGATCAACGACAATCCGTACCACCCCATCTCCAAGCAAGGGCGCCAGCTGGTCGAGGAGCTGGGCGACGACACGCCGATCGAATGGATCCCTCGCGAGCGGCGCTACGGCGAGAAGCTCGCCACCCCGGACATCACTATCGCCGACCTCATCGGCGAGGTGGACCCGATCAAGGTAGCCGAGGGCCGCTACCTGTCCGACGAGCTGACGATCCACTACGGGCTGCTGCCACGCTGCCACCGCGGTATCTTCTGCCTCAACGAGCTACCGGATCTGGCCGAGCGCATCCAGGTGGGCCTGCTCAACATCATGGAGGAGCGCGACGTCCAGATCCGCGGCTACAAGGTGCGGCTGCCGCTCGACCTGTTCGTTGTGGCCAGCGCCAACCCCGAGGACTACACGAACCGTGGCCGGATCATCACCCCGCTGAAGGACCGCTTCGGCTCCCAGATCCGCACCCACTACCCGAAGGCGCTCGAGCACGAGATCGCGATCAT
>DATGKN010000141.1:0-40749 GCA_035294645.1 Chloroflexota bacterium | reverse complement strand
TTCCTCAGGCGTGAGGTCCGGCGTGTCGCTGGCAGCGGCGAATTCGACGAGCTGCTCCTCGTCGTAGATGTTCGGCAGCGCCGAGGCCACGCTCGGCTCGGCGAGCACGAAGCGCAGGGCCACCTGCCCGATGGTGCGCGGTTGGGCCTCGGTCAGGAAGCGCAGCCGCTCCAGCTTCTTCAGGCCGTCCAGCAGCCACTCGCGGGGCCGGTGGCTGCGGTGGTCGGTTGGCGGAAAGGTGGTCTCGGGCGTGTACTTGCCCTCCAGCAGGCCCGAGGAGTGCGGCACCCGGACCAGGAGCCCGACGCCCTTCTCGCGCGCGATGGGGAAGAAGCGGCGCCCCGGGTCCTGCTCCAGTAGGTTGTAGATGATCTGCATGGCCGCCATCGGCCGCTCGCGCAGCGCCTGGTCGCCGTGCTCCGTGCCCTGGATCGCCGGCCCCAGCGCCGCGCCGTAGGCGCGAATCTTGCCCTCGTCGCGCAGCCGCTCCAGCTCGGCGAACGTGTCGTCGCGGCGCAGCGCGTCCAGCCGCGGGTTGTGTAGCTGGTATAGGTCGACGTAATCGGTCTGGAGACGGCGCAGGCTGTGCTCCAGCGCCTGGCGGACAAAGGCGGGCGACCAGTCCTGCGGCAGCTCGCGCTGGCCGGTGCGCGGGCCGCTGTGCGTGTAGAAGTCGTAGCCGAACTTGGTGGCCAGTACCACGCGGTCGCGGTGACCGGCGAGCGCCTTGCCGACGATCCGCTCGCTCTCGCCGTTGCCGTAGGTGTCGGCCGTATCGAAGAATGTGATGCCCAGGTCCAGCGCGCGGTGGAGCAGGCGCAGCGCGGTGGCCTCGTCGCGCTCGCCCCACCAGGTCGTGCCGATGGTCCAGCAGCCGAAGCCGATTTCCGAGACCGTCAGGCCCGAGGTGCCCAGCGGACGATAGCGCATGCTCTTTCCTCCCGTGTTCCAGTCTAGCATGGGGCGCGCTGGGGCCCGGGCGCTAGCTGCGCAGTAGCCCCCACTCGTAGCCTTCCAGCAGGATCAGCTCGCGGAGCATGAAGTGCAGCCAGGCCCCGCGGCTGGCCACTGCCGGGCTGTCCTGCACGGGAGAGCCGTAAGCGTCGAGGCCCACACTGCGGGCCATGCGCAGGATGCGCAGCATATGGGGTGGATCGCTGACCAGCAGCACCCGCGACCAGCCCTGCGGCCGTAGGAGGTCGGCGGCCGCGCGAATGCTGGCCAGCGAGCTGCGCCCCTGGTCCTCCAGCAGGATCGCGGCCGCGGGCACCGCCTGTGCCCGCAGGTACGCGGCGGCCACCCCGGCCTCCGAGTAGCGGTCGCCCTCGCCGACCCCGCCGGTGACCACTAGCCGCGGCGCATAGCCCTCCTGGTACAGGGCTAGGGCATGATCTAGCCGCGCGCGCAGGATAGGCGACGGCTCGCCATTCCACTGCGCGGCGCCGAGCACCAGGATCGCGTCCACGGGCCGCCGCTCGTCGCGTGTCCCCTGCCACCACACGGCGGCCAGCAGGGCCGCGTGGTACAGCGCGAGGATGCCGATCGCCAGCATGGCACACGCGAGCCAGCCGGAGGGCGTCGGCAGAGCCCCGGGGCGGCGCCGGGCTGGCCCGTGTGCACGGCGAATGGCCAGTAGCCCGGTCACCATCTTCGCATTTGGCCCCCGTCGCTCGCCGGTAGCTTAGCCGGCTGGACGCCCCCCTGCAACGCCGTTCGGGCCCTGTGAGCCATCTCGCAGGCCAACTGTGATTTACCGTCCAGACGACTATCGTGTCCTGCGCGGATACTAGCCGTGAAGCAACGCTCGTCGGCAGACGACGCCGCGCGGGCGGAGGAGAGAAGGAGGCACGCGATGCGGAGCGACACGATTCGGCGCAAGGTGGTAGTGGCGGCGTTGGCGGTGGGGGTGGCGTTGGCCGGGACGGCCGTGCCGGCGGGGCGCGCCGTGCAGGCCAGCGAGCTGGCGCAGGGCGGCCATGGGAGTGGCCCGCGCGCCGGCAACGGGGCCCCGATCCACGTGCAGAGCAGCGGTTCGGGGACCAACCTCGGTGGCGGCGGGCACGGCCATACACCGCCGGGCGGCAACGCGAGCGGGCCGGGCACGGCCGTGGGTAACCAGGCCGGCCAGGGCGCCACGCACGGCAACGCGCAGGGCCTGCGGTTCAGCGGCCCGACCACGCTGCAGGTCTACCAGCACGCGTCGCACTACGTGCAGCACGTACCGACCGCCTACCACGTGTACCACGGGCCGTTCTTCCACTACGACTATGAATGGTACTTCTACCGCCACCTCAGCTTCCCGTGGCTGTACGTGGTGTACGTCGAGGAGCCGGTGCTGGTCTGCACCACGGAGTACTACTTCTACGACGGCCTGTTCTACTGCTTCGTCGGCGAGCTGTGAGCTACCCGTCCCACGTCGGCGCCCTCGCCCGGCTTCCGGG
Source organism: Chloroflexota bacterium (assembly GCA_035294645.1). Classification (GTDB taxonomy): domain Bacteria; phylum Chloroflexota; class UBA6077; order UBA6077; family JAJPHF01; genus JADGHJ01. The sequence continues at coordinate 38,308 of DATGKN010000141.1, read as the reverse complement.
CGGGGGCGCTGGCTGTTCACGCGCGGACGACTAGCCGAGCCACACCAGCGCCTGCCACTCGGCGTTGCCCACGGGGGGCTCGCTCGCCGCGGGCGGTGCCGAGAGATGCACCAGGCGGGTGGGGGGCACACCGCGCGCGTTGAGCGCGCTGGCCAGCTCGCTGAGCGAGCCCGCTTGGACCACCACCCAGCGGCCGCTCGTTCCATCGGCGAGGGGGCGCTGCGGCCCCTCGCGAGGCCGTGGCGGGGGCTCGACGCGCGGGGGGCGGCGTTCCGTCTCGTTGGGCCGTGGGCGCGCGCGCGACTCGGGCCGTGAGCCGCCTCGCTGGTACGGCGCTTGCCAGCGCGGGAAGCTGCCCCCGCCGCGCGCCCCCTTCCCTCCGCCGCGTTGGGATGCTCGTTTGTCCGCAGCCATGGTTTTTGTCCTCTCGCATTATCGCCGCGCGTCGTGCTCGCGGCGGGTCGTCGCTGTGCTGTGGTGGGCGTCTCGTGGCAGCGTGAGGCGTGGCCCCGATGGGGCACTATACCATGCCCATGCCAGGCGACTCCTTGTGCAGGAGGCCACGTGGGCGTTACGCTCCCGGCAGGTCCCCCGCGCCACTGCGGGCCTGCCGCTCGCCGAGAGAGGAGCGCTGTGTGATGACCATCTCCCCCGAGGCGCTCGCTGCCGCTAACGCGCAGGCGCGGCAACTGCGTGCCCTGGTGCGCGCCCCGCGCATCCTCGTGATGCCCGGCGCCTACGATGTGCTCACGGTGCGCCTGTTCACGGCGCTGGGCTTCCAGGCGATCCAGGGCAGCAGCGGCGCGATCGCTGCCACCTACGGGCTATATGACCAGGAGCTGCTGGGCCTGGAGCGCACCGCCGCGCTGTACCGCACGTTCGTCGAGGCCACCCCGCTGCCCGTGAACGCCGATGGCGAGAAAGGCTTCGGCGGCCCGGAGCGCATGGCCGAGACGGTCGCCCGCTTCGTGGCGGCGGGCGTCGCGGGCTTCAACCTGGAGGACAGCGACTATCACGCGCCCGGCGCGCCGATGACGCTGATCCCGCTCGCGACGCAGGTGGAGAAGATCCACGCGGTGATGGCGGCCAAGGCGGCGCTGGGCAGCGAGCTGTTCCTGAACGCGCGCGTCGATGTGTTCGGGACGGTGTCGGACTACCGGCAGGGGCTCGACGAGGCGATCCGCCGCGGCAACGCCTACGCCGAGGCAGGGGCGGACTGCATCTTCATCTTCCGCCCGCCGCCGGCCGAGGGGATCCGCACGCTGGTGCGCGAGATCCAGGCGCCGCTCAGCATCCTGGCGACCCCCGAGTCGCCGAGCATCCCGGAGCTGGAGCAGCTCGGGGTGGCACGGGTCAGCTACGGCGCCGCGTTCCTGCGCGCGGCGATCGCGGCGGTGCGACAGCTCGCCGAGGCCATGCTGCACGACGGCGATCCCGCGCCGCTGCTGCGCGTGGCGATGCCGCACGCCGAGCTCCAGCGCTACTTGAGTGGCTCTAGCGCCTAGCCGGGACGGGTAGGCGCCGTCAGGACAGATAGTCGCGGAACGCCTGGCGGAATGGCTTGTCGGCGCGCAGCTTCTGGAGCGCCTCGGCCTCGATCTGCCGCACGCGCTCGCGGCTGATACCCACGATCTCGGCGATCTCGCCCAGCGTGCGCGGCTCGCCGTCCGCCAGCCCGAACCGCAGGCGCAGCACCTCGGCTGCCCGCGGGCTCAGCCGCGCGCGCAGCGCCTCGTCCAGCGCCTGGGCGAGCACCGCCTCCTCGACCTCCTCGGCCGGGGGCGGCGTGGCCTGGTCGGCGATCAGGTCGGCGACCGTGGCCTCATCCTCGTCGCTCAGCGGCGTCTCGATCGAGATCGGCACCTTGGCTGCCACACTGGCCTGGCGCACGCGCTCCGGCTCGATCCCCAGCCGCTCGGCGACCTCCTCGGCGGTCGGCTCGCGCCCGAGCTGCTGGTGCAGGTCGCGGGCCACGTTGTACTGCTTGGTGAGCTGCTCGATGACGTGCACCGGTAGGCGGATCGTGCGCGCCTGGTCGGCCACCGCGCGGCTGATCGCCTGGCGGATCCACCAGTAGGCGTAGGTGCTGAAGCGGAAGCCGCGGCGCCAGTCGAACTTGTCCACCGCACGCTGGAGGCCGATGTTGCCCTCCTGCACCAGATCGAGGAACAGCAGTCCGCGGCCGAGATACTTGCGGGCCACCGACACGACCAGGCGGAGGTTGGACTCGATCAGCCGCTTGCGGGCGGCCTCGCCCTGTTGGACCAGCTGTTCCAGCTGCGCGCGCTCCTCGGGCGCGAAGTCGCCGCGCTCCAGCCGCCGCTGGGCCGCCTTGCCGGCCTCCAGCTGCTGGGCCAGCGCGATCTCCTCCTCGGCCGTGAGCAGCGGCGTGGCACTGATCTCGCGCAGGTACAGGGCCGCGGGGCTCTCGGCGGTCAGCTCCTCGGCCGGGGCGACGCCCTCCTGCACGCGCGTGAAGGCGCTCGGGCCCTCTTCGGCCAGCGTCTCGAGGTCGTCCCAGACGTCGCCCTCGCTCTCCACCACCTCGATCCCGAGGTCGCGGGCGATGTCTTCGGCGCTGTCGGCGTCGACCGGCGAGCCGGAGGCGGCCTGCATGATCTCGTCCAGGGTCACCCAGCCCCGCTCGCGCGCCTCGGCGACCAGGACGCCGGCCTGGCGTTCACGTTTGCTCTCGTGGCGATCCATAATGACCATCCCCTCTATCTAGCTTACGCAGGACCGGTGCCGGCTGACGAGGGATCGGCAGGGAAACGAAGACGCGGGGCCACTCGCTGAAGCACGTGGCCCCGCACGATCGAGAGGAGGGGAACGGGGTGCGCCAGCGGGGGCGCTAGGCCTTGGCCATCTCCTCGGCGTTGGCGCGGACCTGGTCGATGGTGCCGGTCATGTAGAACGCCTGCTCGGGCAGGTCGTCGACCTTGCCCTCCAGGATCTCCTTGAAGCCGCGCACCGTCTCCCGCAGCGGTACGTATACGCCGGGCCGGCCCGTGAACGCCTCGGCGACGCGCATCGGTTGCGACAGGAAGCGCTGGATCTTGCGCGCCCGCGCCACGATCAGCTTGTCGTCCTCGCTCAGCTCCTCCACGCCGAGGATGGCGATGATGTCCTGCAGGTCCTTGTAGCGCTGGAGGATGCGCTGCACCTCGCGGGCCACGTAGTAGTGCTCCTCGCCCACGATGCGCGGGTCGAGCATGCGCGAGGTGGAGGCCAGCGGGTCCACCGCCGGGTACAGCCCCTGCTCGGCGATCGCTCGCGACAGCGAGATCGTCGAGTCGAGGTGGGCGAAGGTGTTGGCCGGGGCCGGGTCGGTCTCGTCGTCGGCCGGCACGTACACGGCTTGCAGCGAGGTGATCGACCCGCGCTTGGTGGAGGTGATGCGCTCCTGCAGCGCGCCCATCTCGGTGGCCAAGGTGGGCTGGTAGCCCACGGCCGAGGGCATGCGGCCCAGCAGCGCCGACACCTCGGAGCCTGCCTGCACGAAGCGGAAGATGTTGTCGATGAACAGCAGGACGTCGCGGCCCTCGTCGCGGAAGTATTCGGCCTCGGTCACGCCCGTGAGGCCCACGCGCAGGCGGGCGCCGGGGGGCTCGTTCATCTGGCCGAACACCATGACGACTTTGTCGATGACCCCCGACTCCTTCATCTCCACCCACAGCTCGTTGCCCTCGCGGGTGCGCTCGCCCACGCCCGCGAACACCGAGTAGCCAGCGTGCTCCTCGGCGACGTTGCGGATCAGCTCCATGATGATCACGGTCTTGCCGACCCCGGCGCCGCCGAACACGCCGACCTTGCCGCCCTTGCGGAACGGGGCGATCAGGTCGATGACCTTGAGGCCCGTCTCGAAGATCTGGGGGGTCACCTCCTGCTCTACCAGCGGCGGGGCGGGGCGATGGATGGGGTACTTGATCGGCGTCTCCACCGGGCCCTTGCCGTCGATCGGCTCGCCGAGCACGTTGAAGATGCGCCCGAGCGCGGCGGGGCCGACCGGCACGCTGATCGGCGCGCCGGTGTCGATCGCTTCCATGCCGCGGCGCAGCCCGTCCGTGCTCGACATGGCCACGGTGCGCACCCAGTTGTTGCCGAGATGCTGCTGCACCTCGACCGTGAGGACCTTGCCGTCGCCCATCGGGATCTGGACGGCGTTGAGGATCTCCGGCAGCTGGTCGGGCGGGAACTCGATATCGACGACCGCGCCCACCACCTCGACGACTTTGCCCGTAGCCACGTTCGTTACTCCCGCTCTGCCGCGCCCGCCCGGTGTGCAGCGGGGGCGGGCGCCGTGTGCTCGCTACTCCCTGGCGGCCAACGCCTCGGCCGCGCTGGCGATCTCCAGCACCTCGCGGGTGATCGCCGCCTGCCGTGCCTGGTTGTAGGTGAGCGTCAGGTTGGCGATCAGCTCGCGCGCGTTGTCGTTCGCGTTGCGCATGGCCACCATGCGCGCGCTCTGCTCGCTGGCGATTGTTTCCAACACCGCCTGATAGATCTGCACCTCGACAAACCGCGGCAACAGCGCGCTCAGGATCGCCGCGGGGTTCGGCTCGTAGATGTACTCTACCCCCCGCCGCCGCTCCGCCTCGCTCAGCTCCGGCGGCGTGATCGGCAGCAGCTGGACGATCTCTGGCCGCTGCACCACGGTACTCACGAACCGCGGGAACAGCAGGTACGCGGCGTCGATCGCCCCGCTGACGAAGTCGTCGATCACCACCCGCGCGATGGGCACCGTGGCCATGTAGTCGGGCGCGTCGCCGAGATTGGTGAACGTCGCGCGCAGCTTGCGGCCTCGCCGGATCAAGAAGTTCTGGCCCTTGCGCCCGACGGTGACTACCTCCACGGGCTGCTCGGCCTCGAGCAGGAACTCGGTGCCGCGGCGGATGACGTTGGTGTTCAGGGCGCCGCACAGCCCGCGGTCGGTAGTGAGCATGACCAGCCCGATGGTGCGGATGGGGCGGCGGACCAGCAGCGGGTGCAACGCCTCGCCGGTGCCGCGCGCGGCACCGAGCTGGGCGATCATCGTCCGCATGGCCTGGGCGTAGGGCCGCGAGGCCAGCACGCGCTGCTGGGCGCGGCGCATCCGCGACGCGGCCACTAGCTCCATCGCCTTGGTGATCTGCTGCAAGTTGCGCACGGCGCGGATGCGCCGGCGAATGTCGCGCAGGCTCGCCATCGTCCACCTCGGGCTGGTCGGCGCTCACCCACCCCCGCGGGCGCGCCGCCTAGATCGCCACGGTTCGCTTGAACTCCTCGATCGCCGCCCGCAGCTTGGCGATCAGCTCGTCGCTCAGGCGCTTCTCGCGCATGATCTCCTCGCCGATCTCCGGATGGGCGTTGGCCATGAAGCGGTGGAACTCCTCCTCCCAGGCCGCGATCTTGTTCACCGGCACGTCGTTGAGGTAGCCCTGCGTGCCGGCGAACAGGATCATCACCTGCTGGTCGAGTCGGTAGGGCCGGTACTGCGGCTGCTTGAGGATCTCCTGCAGGCGCAGGCCGAGTTCGAGCTGGGCGCGGGTCGCGCGGTCGAGGCTCTCGGTGCCCAGCTGGGCGAACGCCGCCAGCGCGCGGAACTGCGCCAGGTCCAGGCGCAGCTTGCCCGCCACCTGCCGCATGGCGCGCGTCTGCGCGTTGCCGCCCACGCGCGATACCGAGATCCCCACGTTCAGCGCGGGCCGGATGCCCTGGTAGAACAGGTCCGGCTCCAGGTAGATCTGCCCGTCGGTGATGGAGATCACGTTGGTGGGGATGTACGCCGACACATCGTTGGCCTGCGTCTCGATGATCGGCAGGGCCGTGAGCGAGCCCCCCCCGCGCTCGTTGCTCAGCCGGGCGGCGCGCTCCAGCAGGCGCGAGTGCAGGTAGAACACGTCGCCCGGATACGCCTCGCGGCCCGCCGGCCGGCGCAGCAACAGCGAGATCTGGCGGTAGGCGGCCGCGTGCTTGGACAGGTCGTCGTATACGATCAGCGCGTCGCGGCCGGTCTCCATGAAGTGCTCGCCCATCGCGCAGCCGGCGTAGGGCGCGAGGTACTGCATCGGCGCCGGGTCCGAGGCGGTGGCGCTGACCACGATGGTGTGCTCCATCGCGCCGTATTGCTCGAGGATGTTCACCACCTCGGCCACCGTGCTCTGCCGCTGGCCGATGGCCACGTAGATGCAGATCAGGTCGCCGCCCTTCTGGTTGATGATCGTGTCCAGCGCGATGGCGGTCTTGCCGGTCTGGCGATCGCCGATGATCAGCTCGCGCTGGCCCCGCCCGATGGGGATCATCGCGTCGATGGCCTTGATGCCGGTCTGCACCGGCACGTTGACCTGCTGGCGCTCGATCACGCCCGGCGCGATGCGCTCCACGGGGCGCGTGCCCTCGGCGGCGATCGGGCCCTTGCCGTCCAGCGGGTCGCCCAGGGCGTTGACCACGCGCCCGATCAGCGCGTCGCCCACGGGGACCTCGATGATGCGCCCGGTGGTGTACACCTCGTCGCCCTCGGCGACCTGGGTGTAGGGGCCGAGGATGATGGCGCCGACGGTGTCCTCCTCGAGGTTCATGGCCAGCCCGCGCACCCCCGCCTTGGGGAACTCCAGCAGCTCGCTGGCCATGCAGTTAGAAAGGCCCCAGATACGGGCGATACCGTCGCCCACCTCGACGACCGTGCCGACGTTCTGTGCCGTGACGGCCTCGTTGAAGTTGGCGATCTGGGCCTGCAGGATGCGACTGATCTCTTCCCCGCGAACGGCCACGGTGCTCCTACCTCCTGGACAGCTCGGTCCATACTGCGGGCGCGGCCCGCGCGGGGCCCGCCGGATGCCCGCTCGCCCTCATACCCGCCCGTCAGTGGCCAGGCGACGGCGCAGCGCCTCCAGCCGGCCGCGCACACTGCCATCCAGCAGCAGGTCGCCGACGCGCGCCACGACCCCGCCCATGATCGAGGGGTCCACGTTGGTCTCCAGCTCGACCTGCCGCCCGACGTACCGGCCGAGCCGCTCGGCCAGCAGCGCCCGCTGGGCGTCGCTGAGCGGCACGGCGGTGGTCACCTGCGCGGTGACGATCCCTCGCGCGCGGTGCCACAGCTCGCGGTACGCCGCGGCGATGTCGGGCAGCAGCTCCAGCCGATCGCGGCGCAGCAGCAGCTGCACCAGGTTGCGCACCGGCGGTTGGAGGTCGGGCAGCTCGGCGTCGATCGCGGCCAGCTTCTGCGCCGCGGGCACGGCCGGGCTGGTGAGCGCCTTCTCTGCCACCGGCACCGCGAGGAGATCGGCCAGGCGCTGGAGGTCGCGCGCCCAGGCGTCCTCGGCCTGGGTTTGCCGCGCGAGCGCGAACGCCGCCTCCGCGTAGCGCCGGGCGGTGCGCCGAATCATCGCCGCCACCGCTCAGCTCCTCCGCCCATCGGTGGCCTCAACTAGGAATTCGTCGACCAGCTGGCGGTGGGTCGCCGGGTCCAGGTTGCGCTGAATGATGCGGCTCGCGGCCAGCACCGCCAGGTCGGCAATCTGTGCGCGCAGCTCGGCGAACACTTGCTCGCGCTCGCGGCGCGCGTCCTCCTGGGCCCGCTGCAGGATGCGCTGGTACTCGGCCTCGGCCGCCTGCTGCCGCTCGCGCTGGAGGCGGTCGGCGATCTCGGTCGCCTGCGCGATGATGCGCTGGCCCTCGCTGCGCGCCTCGGCCAGGGTGCGCTGCACCTCCTCCTGCGCCCGCTCCGACTCGAGCCGCAGCGCCTCGGCGCGCTCCATGCTCTCGCGGATCCGCGCCTGCCGCTCGTCGAGCAGGCGCAGGATCGGCGGGTACAGGAACACCCGCAGCAGGACGAGCAGGACGATGAAGTTGATGACATGGACGAGAAAGCCCCAGGGATTGAGGCCCAGTGTCTCCATCCCGCCTCCGCGAGTAGGACTCGCCGGGCGCGGGCAGGCGCCTAATACTGGCCTGCCCGCCCCGGTGGCAGCGGCCCGCCTTAGCGCCCGAACAGCAGGAAGGCGATGATCAGCGCGTAGATGGCGATCGCCTCGGCGAACGCCAGGCCGATGATCATCGGCAGGAACAGCGTGCCGCTAGCCTCTGGGTTGCGGCCGATGGCCTCCATCGCCTTCGACACGCCCAGACCGACCCCGATGCCCGGGCCGAGCGCCCCCAAGCCGATGGCCACGCCGGCCGCCAGCGGGGCCAGGTTCGGCGGCGCGCCCGCCGCGCCCACCTGAGCCAACTGCGCCAGTTCCATGGTCACCTCTCCTCCCTCAGGGAATCAACCTTGCTCGATCTGCCCCGCGCGCCTCAGTGGGTCGCCCGGGAGTGCTCTTCGCCATGGCCGTGTTCGGCTGCCGCCAGCGACATGAACGCCAGCGTGAGGCTGGCGAAGATCAGCGCCTGCACGATCCCCACGAACAGCTCGAAGCCCATGAAGATGATGGGCACCACCAGCTTGGTCAGCTCGGTCATCACATAGACCAGCACGCCGCCCGCGAAGATGTTGCCGAACAGTCGCAGCGCCAGCGAGATCGGGCGCGAGATCTCGGAGATCAGCTCCAACAGCGGCGGCGGCCCGATCGTCAGGTGCTTGACCCAGCCCAGCACCCCGCTGCTGCGGATGCGTAGCCACTGGACCCACACCGCCACGATCGCCGCCATCGCTAGCGGGATGTTCAGGTCGCTGTTCGCCGAGCGCAGCGGTGGGCCGTGATCGTGTGTCCAGTGTACGCCGTGGTGGATCCAGTCGCTCTCCCCCCAGAACGGCAGGATGCCCATCCAGTTGGCCACCAGGATGAACAGGAACAGCGTGCCCACCAGCGGCAAGAAGTCGCGCCCCTTCGGGCCCGCTACCTGCTCGCAGATCGCCAGCAGGCTCTCCACGGCGAACTCGGCGACGTTCTGCATTCCCCGCGGCACGAGTTCCATCCGGCGCGTGGCGAGCACCGAGAAGCCGATCAGCACCGCCATCGCCAACCAGGCCGCGATGATCGTGTTCGTGATTGGAATAGGGCCGAGCATGAACACTACCGCGGCGGGGATCTCGACGACGAACCCCTCCATTCACCATCCCCCGTCGGGCACCGCGCCGTGCGCGACCGGCAGACGGAGAGGCCGCGCCCCAGGCGGCCTCTCTACGGCTAGCCTCGCCGTTGCAAGAACGCGCGCACCAGTTTGATCATGCTGTAGATGCCGGCGACCATGCCTAGCGTCGCGCCGGCGAAGTAGGCGAGGGCGCCGACCCCGGTCCAGCGGTCGACCAGCCATCCCAGGCCAAACCCCACCAGCACGGCCGCGGCCAGTAGGAAGCCGAACTGGGAGGAGATCGCAAGCGCTTGCCAGATGGTGAGCCGGCGCACCAGGCGGCTGCCCCCTCGCGCAAGCACGCGCCAGTATAGCACACGACTGCCGCGCCGGCCACACCGTGCCCGCCCCGCGCGCGCCGCTGTCCCTGTCTTGGGAGCGGTCTGCCCTAGTGTACCACCTCGCCGCGGGCACCGCCCGCCCACGGGGTTTTTTTGCATAATCTGTGCGAGAATTAGCGTAGACAGCGATTGACCGCTGGCCTACGGGAAGGCGGAGGCGAGCCGTGGAAGCCTCGCTGGCCGTCCGGCAGCCATCCGGCTGGATGCGCCTGCGCGCACACTGGCAGGGGCTGCCTTTCTTCTATCGGGTGCTCGTTGGCAACTGCCTGGTCGTGGTGCTCGGCGCGGTGCTGGGCACCTACCTCACCATCCTGTTCGCGCGCCAGGAGCCGAACGTCTCCCCGCTCTGGCTGGTGGCCTCGTTCGGGCTGGTGGGTACCGCCCTGAGCTTGCTGGTCAACTACGCGGTGCTGCGCGCGGCGTTCCGCCCCCTGCGCGATCTGGAGCTGACGGTGCAGGATGTGCGGCGCGGCAACCTCGCTGCGCGTGCCCCCGAGGCCGCCCTGCGCGACCCCTTGCTCCAGGAGTTCACGCTGACCCTCAACGCCATGCTGGAGACGTTGGAGCATGATCGCCAGCAGCTCCAGGCGCTCTCCTCGCAGGTGATCGACGCGCAGGAAGCCGAGCGGCGCCGCATCGCGCGCGAGCTGCACGACGAAACCGCCCAGACGCTGACCTCGCTGCTCGTGCGCCTGCGTATCCTCGAGCGCGCCAACGACCTCGCCCAGGTACGGGCCTCCACGGCCGAGCTACGCGAGCTGGCGCACAAGGCCCTGGAAGAAGTACGCAACATGGCCCGGGAACTGCGGCCCTCCACGCTCGACGACCTCGGCCTGGTCGCCGCCGCGCAGAGCTACACCGAGCACACCGCCGAGCTACTGGGCTTCACCGTCACGTTCGACAGCGCACGGTTCCCCCAGCGGCTCGACCCGCAGGTCGAGCTGGTGCTGTACCGGGTCATCCAGGAGGCCCTTACCAACGTGGCGCGCCACGCCAACGCCCGCCACGTGTCGGTCACACTGACGCAAGAAGGGGGATGCGCGGTGGCCATCATCCAGGATGACGGCGTGGGCTTCGACCTGGAAGCGGTCATGGCCTCCAAGGAGCGCGGCCTGGGGCTGATCGGGATGCGCGAGCGTATGAGCCTCGTGGGCGGCCGGCTGGCTATCAGCTCGCGGCCGGGAGCCGGCACCACCGTGCGTGCCGAGGTGCCGCTGGGCGGCCTGACCGCGGCGCCTGCGATGGGGCGACGGCCATGAGCGAGCGGATTCGCATCCTGTTGGCGGATGACCACGCGGTGCTGCGCGCCGGCCTGCGCGCGCTGCTGAGCGCCGAGCCCGACATGGAGGTGGTCGGCGAGGCGGGCGATGGCGAGGAGGCCGTGCGCCAGGCCGCGCTGCTGCGCCCCGACGTGGTGGTGATGGATATCGCCATGCCCGGGGGCGGTGGGCTGCAGGCGACCCGCGCTATCCGCGCGTTGGGGTTGCCCTCCAAGGTGCTGATCCTCACCATGCATGCCGAAGAGCAGTACTTGCTCCCCGTGATCGAGGCGGGCGGTTCGGGGTACGTGCTTAAGTCCGGCGCCGACAGCGACCTCATCGAGGCCATCCGGATCGTTTCCCGCGACGAGGTGTTCCTGTACCCTTCCGCCGCCAAGATGCTGCTGGGCAAGTACCTGGAGCGCGTCGATGCTAGCGACGCCGCCTACGACGGCCTCACGCCTCGCGAGCGCGAGGTGCTGCGCCTGACCGCCGAGGGCTACACGGGGCAGGAGATCGCCGAGCGGCTGGTGCTCAGCCCCAAGACGATCGATACCTATCGCCAGCGGGTGATGGAGAAACTGAACCTGCACCACCGCTCCGAGTTGGTCAAATACGCGCTGCGCAAGGGCTTGCTGCGCCCCGACGCGTTCGACGAGCCCGCCCGCCCCGCGAGCTAGCCGCGCCCCCGGGGCCGGGGGAAAACTCCTACACCAAATACCCCAGTTTTCCTGACACCGCGCCGGCGCCGCGGCCGCTACAGTCTCGGTGGAGATGGGACGATTCCACGCCCCGCCCGGCCTGCCACCGCACGCGCTTTCCATAACGTCGGGCGTGGCGAAACAGGACGGATCGGCGCGATGAGGCAGAGTGTAGTGGTCAAGGCGCGCGAGGCGCTCGACCTCGACCCGCCGGGGGAAGAAGCGGCGCTGCGGCGGCCCGCCGCGCGGCAGCGGGCGCAGGACCTCGCGGATGCCGACGCCGTGGGGGCGTATTTCCAGCAGATCGGCGCGGTGCGGTTGCTCAGCGCCGATGACGAGGTGCGGCTCGCCAAGCAGATCGCCGCGGGTAAGAAAGCCGCCCGGCGCTTGGCCGAGGGAGTAGCCGACCCCGAGGAGCGCAAATCGCTCGAGGCCGAAGTGGCCGCCGGCGAGCAGGCCCGGCAGCGGATGGTCGAGGCGAACCTGCGGCTGGTAGCGGCGATCGCCGCCCGCTATCAGGGCCGCGGGCTGGAGCTGGAAGACCTGATCGCCGAGGGGAACATCGGCCTGATCCGCGCGGTCGAGAAGTTCGACTACCGCAAGGGCTTCCGCTTCTCCACCTACGCCACGTGGTGGATCATGCAGGCCGTGACTCGCGCTATCGCGGATCGGGGGCGGGTGGTGCGGCTCCCCGTGCACATCCACGAGACGCTCAACCGCATGGGCCGCACGTTCCAGCGCCTGCGCCACGAGCTGAACCGCGAGCCGACCGACGAAGAGCTGGCCGAGGCGATGGGCATGCGTCCGGAGCGGCTGGCTAGCCTCGTGCGGGCGGCCGCCGCGCCCGTGCCGCTCGACGCGCCGCGCCCCGACAGCGACGAGGCCGACGCCCGCGAGGTGGCGGCCGCCGAAGAGGCGCCCAGCCTGTTCGACCTAGTGGCCCACCAGATGCTCCGCGCCGAGGTCAGCGCGCTGCTGAGCACCTTGCCCCCGCGCGAGCAGCTCGTCCTCGAACTCCGCTTCGGCCTGGCCGACGGCCACGTGCACACCCTGGAAGAGGTCGGGCGGCGGCTGGGGGTTACCCGCGAGCGCGCCCGTCAGATGGAGCACCGCGCGCTGGCCAAGCTACGCGAGGACCCGGCCTGCCAGCGCCTGCGCGGCTATCTCGACTAGCGCGCTTGCCGACCCCGGGCGGCCTCTAGTACCCTTAACAGCCGGCACGCGGGTGCGTGGCTCCCCCAGGGGTGCTCGTGCGCTCGCGAACGGCTGAGGGGGCCGGCATGGCATGGAGTATCTCGGCGTTCTTCCCTGCCTACAACGACGCGGGGACGATCGCCAGCATGGTGGTGCTCGCCGACCGCACGCTGCGCGCGCTCACCGACGACTACGAGATCATCGTCGTCAACGACGGCAGCCCCGACCACACCGGCGAGATCCTGGCCGAGCTGCAGCCGCGCTATCCCCGCCTCCGCGTGATCACCCATCCGACCAATCGGGGCTACGGGGGCGCGCTGCGCAGCGGGTTCGCCGCTGCCACGAAGGACTTGATCTTCTACACCGACGGCGACGCGCAGTACGACCCCCGGGAGCTGGCGCTGCTGGTGCCGGCGCTCACCCCCGAAATCGATATCGTCAACGGGTACAAGATCGCGCGGCACGACCCCCTGCACCGCATCATCATCGGGCGCATCTACCACCACCTGGTACGCTGGCTGTTCCGCCTGCGCATGCGGGACGTGGACTGCGACTTCCGGCTCATCCGCCGGCGCGTGTTCGAGACGGTCGAGCTGCGCGAGGATAGCGGCGTGATCTGCGTCGAGCTGATGACCAAGATCCACCAAGCCGGTTTCCGCCTGGCCGAGGTGCCGGTCCACCACTACCATCGCGCCTACGGCCGCTCGCAGTTCTTCAACTTCCGCCGGGTGGCGCGGGTAGCGCGCGACCTGCTGCGGCTGTGGTGGCAGCTGGTGGTGCGCGACGAATTCCGCAAGCAGTTGCGGGCGCGCGAGCGGCTCAGCGGCGCCGCCCGGCGCGATGGCCGGGTGGCGGTCGAGGCGCCGCGGCCGGTCCGCGCCGAGTAGTATCCAGATGGACCGGGCGCTCGCCTACTACCCCGGCAAACGCGTCGCCATCACCGGCGGGCTGGGGTTCATCGGCAGCAACCTCGCCCGCCGGCTGGTGGCGTTGGGTAGCGAGGTGCTGCTGATCGACTCGATGGTGCCCGACTACGGCGGCAACCTGGCCAATATCGAGGACATTCGTGACCGCGTACGCATCAACTTCGCGGATATCCGCGATGCCTACGCCATGAACTATCTAGTTCAGGGGCAGGATATCATCTTCAATCTTGCGGGCCAGGTGAGCCATATCGATAGCATGCGCGACCCGTACACCGACTTGGAAATCAACTGTCGCGCACAGCTATCGCTACTGGAAGCGTGCCGTTATTACAATCCCTCGGTCAAGGTCGTCTACGCCAGCACGCGCCAGGTATACGGCCGACCGTTGCGCACCCCTGTCGATGAGACGCACGTGGCGCGGCCCACCGATGTCAACGGTATCAACAAGCTGGCGGGTGAATCGTATCACATCGTGTACAATAACGCCTACGGTGTACGTGCCACGGTCCTGCGGCTGACTAACACCTACGGCCCGCGCCAGCTCATGAAGCATAACCGGCAGGGCTTCCTGCCGTGGTTCGTGCGGCAGGTGCTCGACGACGAGGAGATCCAGATCTACGGCGACGGGCAGCAACGCCGGGACTTCACCTATGTCGACGACGTCGTGGACGCCTTCCTGCTGGTCGGCTGTACCAGTCACACCGACGGCGAGATCTACAACCTGGGGGGCGACTCCGCCTCCTTGCTCGAGGTCGTCAAGCTGCTGATCGAGATCGCCGGCCGCGGGCGCTATCGCCTGGTGCCGTGGCCGCCCGAGAAGCGCGTGATCGATATCGGCAGCTACGAGGCCGATTACCGCAAGCTGACCGAGGCGGTCGGCTGGCGCCCGCGTACCTCACTCGCCGACGGGCTGCGCGAGATGATCCGCTACTACGAACAGCGGCGGAAGGACTACTGGTAACCCGCGGGGCGGTGCAGTGGGCGTGGAGAGGCCGCCTCGCGGCGCCCTTGCGCGGGGCCCCGCTCCGGCGCCATAGTAAGCGCGGCCTTAGCGAGCGGCGGGAGGGGGCTCTGGTGGCCGATAGCACGCGCGCGGCCGCGACCGCGCCGATCGCCTTCAACGACTTGCGGCCGCAGTACGCGGCCCTGCGCGCCGAGCTGGACGAGGCGGTGGGCCGCGTGCTGCAGCGCGGCTGGTTCATCCTCGGGCCGGAGCTGGAGGCATTCGAGGCCGAGTTCGCCGCCTACTGCGGCGCGCGTCACGCGGTGGGCGTCGGGTCGGGCACCGATGCCTTGCACCTTGCGCTGCGCGCCTGTGGCGTCGGGCCGGGCGACGAGGTGGTCACTGTCGCTTTCACCGCGGTGCCGACCGTCAACGCCATCTCGCTGGCCGGCGCGCGGCCAGTGTTCGTGGACGTGGATCCGACCACTCGCACCATGGACCCCGCGCGGGTGGAAGCCGCGCTCACCCCCCGCACGCGCGCCCTGCTGCCAGTGCACCTTTACGGCCATGCCGCCGACATGGCACCGCTACGCGAGCTCGCCGAGCGGCGTGGGCTCTGGCTCATCGAGGACGCCGCCCAGGCTCACGGTACCCGCTATCGCGGCCAGCGCACCGGTACGCTCGGCCATCTGGCGGCGTTCAGCTTCTACCCCACCAAGAACCTGGGCGCCTACGGTGACGCCGGCGCCGTGGTGACCGACGATGAGGTGCTGGCGCGCCGCTTGCGGCTGCTGCGCAACTACGGCCAGACCGACCGCTACCATCACCAGCTCGAGGGCGTCAACTCGCGGCTGGACGAGCTACAGGCGGCCATCCTGCGTGTGAAGCTCCGCCACCTCGACGCCTGGAACACCGCGCGCCGCGAGCGGGCCGCGCGCTACACAGCCGCGCTTGCCGGCCTGGCCACGCCGCGCGAGGCGCCGTGGACCTACCACACCTACCACCTGTACGTGGTAGAAGTGCCCGCGCGCGCCCGGGTGCAGCAGGCGTTGGCCGCGGCGGGGATCGGGACGTTGGTGCACTACCCGGTGCCCGTGCACTTGCAGCCCGCCTACGCGCACCTAGGCGTGCCGCGTGGCGCGCTGCCGGTCAGCGAGCGGCTGGCCGACACGGTGCTCTCGCTGCCGCTGTATCCCGAGCTGCCGCTGGCGGAGGTCGACCGAGTGGCCGCCGCGTTGTGCGAGATCATGGCGCGACTCGACTAGGGGGTAGGCGACGCGCCGATGGAGCCCGATCAGTACGCCCTGATGGCGCGCGTCGAGTGCACGCACTGGTGGTACGCGGGAATGCGCGCGGTGGTAGCGGCACTGCTCGCCGACGTGCTGCCCTCTCGCCCGCACATCCTGGACGCCGGGTGCGGCACGGGCGGCACGACCCTCTGGCTGCGGCGGTTCGGGCCCGTCGTCGGGGTCGATCTGGCCGCGGAGGCGAGCGCCTTCTGGGCGAGGCGCCTGCTGCGGGCGGCGCGCGCGTCGGTCGACGCGTTGCCGTTTCCGGCGGCCAGCTTCGACCTCGTGACCAGCTTCGACGTGCTGTACCACCGGCGCGTGGCCGACGAGATCAGTGCCCTGCGCGAGTGCTGGCGCGTGCTGCGTCCGGGCGGGCTGGTGCTCGTGCGCGTGCCCGCCTACGCGTGGCTCCTGGGCGCGCATGATCGGGCGGTGCAGACCCGCCACCGCTATACGCGGGGCGAGCTGGTGGAGGCGCTCCGCTGCGCCGGGTTCGAGGTGCTGCGAGCGACCTACGCCAACAGCGCGCTGCTGCCACTAGCGATCGCCAAACGGCTGGGCGAGCGCTGGTGGGGGGCGTCGCAGGCGGAGATGGCCGTGCCGCCGGCGCCGATCAACCGCGCGCTGCACGCGGTCCTCGCCGCCGAGGCGTGTGTCCTGCGGCGGTGGCCGCTGCCCGCGGGACTATCGGTACTCGCGCTCGGCCGCAAGCCCCTGGCCGAGCACGCGCGCGGCACGGGGGGGGCCGCGTGAGCGAGGAGCGGGCGCGCACGCCGGCGCCGCCCGGCGCGAGTGCCCCCACTACCAGTGGGCGGCCCGTCGAGCCGCCAGCCGGCCCCATGCGGGCGGCGCCGGCTGGCCCCGTGACCGTGGGAGGCGAGGCGCGGGATGGCGCGGCCCCCGCCGGGATGGCCTGGCTAGTGCGGCGCATGCGCCGGGCCGGGCGGGTCCCCCCCGTGGTCCCGGGCCGCGTGGCCGACGCCATTGCCCTCGGCGGCATCGTCCTGGCTGCCACGCTGCTGATGGCTGAGGCGTTCCTGT
The DNA here is from genome assembly GCA_035294645.1 of Chloroflexota bacterium. Classification (GTDB taxonomy): domain Bacteria; phylum Chloroflexota; class UBA6077; order UBA6077; family JAJPHF01; genus JADGHJ01. Next base: position 21,560 of record DATGKN010000141.1, on the reverse strand, counting down.
TCGGGCAGGTGTACTACGAGCGCGACACGTACCTGTTCTACTATCCCGTCTACCAGTTCTTCGCCGCACATCTGAAGAGTGGCCAGCTGCCCCTGTGGATGCCGCACCTGTTTAGCGGCTACCCGCTGTTCGCCGACGGCGAGACCGGCATGCTGTACCCGCTGCACTGGCTGTTCTTCGGCTTGCTGCCCACCCCGGCAGCGTTCATCGGTTTGCGCTGGCTGCACCTCGTGCTGGCCGGGGCGTTCATGTACGCTTGGATGCGGGCGCTGGCCCTGCGGCGGCTGGCCGCCCTCCTCGCGGCGCTGACCTTTGCCTTCAGCAGCTTCCTTGTCGGCCAGATCCATCACGAGAACCTGGTGCGCACCACTGTTTGGCTGCCGCTGGTGTTGTGTTGGGTCGAGCTGGCCTACCGCCGGCAGGGCCGCGGGCGCGGGTTGATGGTGCTGGCCGCGGCTGCCACGCTGGGCGTCCAGCTCACGGCCCTGCACGTGCAACCCGCTCTGATGACGCTGATGGCGCTGGCGCTGTACATGGCCTTCCGCACGCTGTGGCCGCCAGCCGAGCGCGACCCGGCGCCGGCGGGCTGGCGCGCTCGGGGGCGGTGGGCCGCGCGGCGCGTGGTCGCCAGCTTCGCGATGGCTGCCGTGGTGGTCGGGCTGGGCATCGGGCTAGCGGCGGCCCAGCTCTGGCCGCTGTACGAGCTAGGGATCCAGACCTTCCGCGGGGTCGGCGCGCCGTTCGCGTTCTCCACCAGCTACTCGATCCACCCGACACAGCTCGCCACGCTGCTGTTCCCGTATTTCTTCCGCGGGGGCGCCGCGGGGTCATGGCAGCTGTGGGCTGGCTGGGAGACGCTGGTGTACGTCGGTATCGCCCCTCTCGTGTTGGCCCTGGTGGCGGTAGGTGCGGTCCGGCGGCGCGAGGTGGGGTTCTTCGCCGGTCTGGCCGTGTTCGGGGCGCTGCTGGCCTTCGGCGACTACTCGCCGCTGCCGCTGCTGGAGCTGCTATGGAACCTGCCGGGGTTCTCGGCACTGCGCGTGCCGGGCCGCTACAGCTTGCTGTTGGTGGTCGGGCTAGCGGCGCTGGCCGGCTACGGGCTGGATTGGGTCGAGCGCGCGGGCCGGCGCGGCGCCAGCACGGCGAGCGGGCGCTCCCGTGGCTTGCTGGTAGCGGCGCTGGCGGTCAACGCGGCCGCGGCGGGCCTGCTGGTGGCCTTCGTGCTGGCGCGCTCCTGGTTGCTGGCCCACCCCGCGCCCGCGCGCGCGTGGTTGGAGGCCACCTACCTCGCGGTGCGCCGCGGCTTCCGCGACCTGAACGTGGATGGGGTCTACACGGGCCTGGTGTTCTCGCTCGATTTGGCGACTCGCCGCACGGCGCTGTCGTTCGGACTGCTGTTCGCTGTGGGCGCGCTGTTGCTGCTGTGCTGGGTGGCCGGACGCCACGCCGCGGTGGTGCGTGGCGCGCTGGTTGTGCTGGCCGCTGCCGACCTGATCCTGTGGGCGCGCAGCTTCCATCCCCGCCAGACACTGGAGGCGCTGATGGCGCCGCCGCCGGCCGCCGAGTACGTGCTGCACCGCGACGCCCCGCTAGCGCGCTTCTGGGTGTACACGCCCGCGCTGCGCGAACTGGAGTACAACCGCCCGGCCGCCTGGGGCTTGTTACAGGCTGGCGGCTACAGCTCGCTGGAGCCTCAACGCCAGGCCGAGTACTCGGCGACAGTGGTCAACACGCCGGGCGAGCTGCTGGATCTCTGGGGCGTGCGGTGGGTGGCGGCGCCAGCGGGCGGGGCTGGCCTGCCGGCATACAAGCAGACGAGCTTCTATCCGGGCCGTCCCCTGGTCGATGCCGGGGCGGGCAATCCCGCGGCGGACGTGACGTTCCGCGTCGAGCGACCCGCCACCGATGTGCGGCTGGTGGCGGCGCTGGCCTACGGTGACATGATCCCGCAGGACACCCGCCTAGGGGAGCTGATCGTCACCACCGCCAGCGGCGCCGAGATCGAGCTCCCCTTGCTGGCTGGCCGCGACGTCTCCGAGTGGTCCATCGATCGCGCGGACATTCGCAGCCGCGTGCGGCATGCTCGCGCCGAGGTGGCTTTTACGGAGCGGGCGCGGGACGAGGTCATGGGCGAGTACCCACAGTACTACTTCTACAGCGAACACCCGCTGCCCCGCCGTGAGTACGTCCGCACGGTACGGGTGCGCTACCGCCACGGGGACGGGGTGCTGCGTGTGTTCGGCCTGGCGCTGCACGACGCCGCCACGGGGGCCACCCACCAGGTCGGGCCGTTCGACCGCATGCAGTATCAACTGGTCTACCAAGACGCGCGCGTACGCCTATACGAGAACCTGGCCGCGTTTCCCCGCGCCTTCGTAGTCCACGGGGCGATGCTGCCCCGGCCCAGCCTGCCCGCGCTGTACAGCATGTACCTCGATCCGTTCGATCCCCGCACGGAGGTGTTGCTCGACGAGCGCCCGCCCTGGAACGCCTGGCCGCTGGGCACGGCACCGCCGGTGCGCCAGGTGGGCGTGGGCCAGCCGCCTCCTCCGGGCGGCTCGACCGCTCGCATCGTGGAGTACGCCGACGCGCGTGTGGTACTGCGGGTCCATGCCGAGCGGGCAGGGTTCGCGGTGCTCACCGATCTCTATCTCCCCGGCTGGCGTGCGTGGGTGGATGGCGTGGAGGCGCCGGTGCTGCGGGGCGACTACGTGTTCCGGGCCGTGCCGATCCCCGCGGGGGAGCATACCGTGGAGCTGGTCTACGATCCGGAGTCGGTGCGCTGGGGGCGGGCGATCAGTCTGAGCGCACTGGCGGTCCTGGTCGCCGCGGTGCTGGTTGCCTGGCGCATGCCAGCGCTCCCGCGCCGCGTATGGGCCGCCGTGCGTCCCGGCTGACCGCCTGGGCGCATCTAGGGGAGGTCCTCGTCGCGCTGGCGGCGGCGGCCCGCCGGCGGCTCTTTGGGAGTGTCCTCGCCCAAAAGGGGCGGATCCAGCTCGGTGCTGGCGCGGGGTGCTGGCAAGTCCTCGTCGCTACGCGGCGCGCGGCGCAGCTGCTCGATGCGCTGCTGGTGTGCGGTGAGCCAGCAGACCAACACCACGCCGCTGCCTCGGCCCGACGGCGAGGCCGCGGGGAACAGGCCCCGGATCTGATCGGGCTCGATACTCAGCCCGTTCAGATACGCCTCGGCCTCCGCCGGCGACGGGAAATGCACGACGCGCCACCGTTTCATTCGCCCGCCTCCATCCTGGCTCGCGGCGGCTGGCGCCCGCCTCTATCCCGCCACCCACGGGCGCACGCCGCGCTGGACCGGACTCGTTGGGCACTCGGCGAGGCAGATGGTCGCCCGCCGCAGTGCTGCGCATGGCCCCTGTGGCCAGCAAGCAGTGCCCGCTGGCCGGCACCCCATCCATTTAATGCGGGGGTGCGCGGCGCCACGGCCAGGCCGTGCGACCTGCCGGGTCGTGGGCGGCAGCCGGCGCCGCGCGGAGCTGCTGCCGCGCCTATGTTAGCACACGCTCGGCGGTTGCGCCGCCGCTCGCTGCGTGCGGCGCCCCCCAGGCCGTACACTCTACCGGCGGGCGCGCTCGCGGCGGGCCAACTGGGGGAAAGGAGGAAGAGCGTGGTGCAGCGCGTGGGGGTGGTGGGGTTTCCCATCGGCCACAGCATCTCGCCCGCCATCCACCAGGCGGCGTTCGACGCGCTGGGCATCCCGGCGCGCTACGAGCGGTGGGAGGTGGCGCCGGCCGATCTGCCGGCCTGGGTGGCCGCGCTTCGTGCGCCGCAGACGCTGGGCGCCAACGTGACCGTGCCGCACAAGGAGGCGGTGGTGCCGTTGCTCGACGCCCTCAGCCCTACCGCGCGGGCCATCGGGGCGGTAAATACGATCGTCCACCGCGACGGACAGCTGTACGGCGACAATACGGACGCCGCGGGCTTCCTACGGGCGCTCGACGAGGTCGGCGGCGTGCCGCGCGGGGCGCCTGCGGTACTGCTCGGTGCCGGCGGTGCGGCGCGCGCGGTGGCCTACGCACTGCTCCAGGCCGGAATCGGCGCCTTGGCTATCTTCAACCGGCATGCTGAACGCGCGCGGGCGCTGGCGGTAGCCCTCCAAGCGCACGCCCAAGCGCCGGTCGAGGGGTTCCCACTGGACGCCCCCCAGCGGGCCGAGCGCCTGGCGCGCTGTGCGCTGCTGGTCAACACCACCTCGGTCGGCCTGCACGGCGACGAGCGCCTGCTGCCGCCCGCGGAGGTGCCCGCCCACGCGCTGGTGGTGGATATCATCTATAATCCGCCCCAGACCCCGCTGCTGGCCGACGCCGAGCGGCGCGGGGCGCGCACGCTCAACGGCCTGCCGATGCTCGTCTACCAGGCGGCGCTCGCCTTCGAGTGCTGGACCGGCCACCAGCCGCCGCTAGAGCGCATGTTCGCGGCGGCGCGCGCGGCGCTGGCATGATCGGCCGCCCGCGCAACCTGGTCCTGGTAGGGCTCAGCGGCACGGGGAAGAGCCGGGTGGGGCGGCTGGTGGCCGAGCGGCTCCACTGGCGCTTCGTGGATACCGACGCGGAGATCGAGCGTCGCGCGGGCCGTACGGTGCAGGAGATCTTCGCGAGCGACGGCGAGGCGCGCTTCCGTGCCCTGGAGCGCGAGGTGGTGACCCGGGTGGCGCGCGGGGCGGGGGCCGTGATCGCCACCGGCGGCGGCGCGCTGCTCGACGAGGCCAACCGGCGCGCGCTGTTCAATCACAACCTGGTGGTCTGTCTGCGCGCCAGTCCCGAGGCGATCGCCGCTCGGCTGGCGCACACGCGTGAGCGGCGGCCCCTGCTGGAGGGCGGCGATCTCCTGAGTGCCGTGCGCACCCTGGCGGAGCGCCGCGCGCCACTGTACGCGCTGGCGCACGAGACGATCGATACAGAAGATCGGACGCTGGGCGAGGTGGCCAACGCTGTAGTCGAGGTGTTCCGTCGGTATGTCTGAGCGCCATCGCTTCGAGGTGCATGCTCCCTCACGTACCTATCCCGTGGTGGTGGGGCCGGGCGTGCTGGCCGACCTGCCCGCTCTGCTGGCCGAGGTGGGGCTGCGCGGCCGCCTGTGGCTGGTGGCCGACGCCGCGGTGGCGACACGCTACGCGCCGCGGGTGGTGGCGGGGCTGCGCGCGGCGGGCTATCCGGTAGCGGTGCAGACGGTGCCCAGCGGCGAGGAGAGCAAGTCGCTGGCCCAAGCCGCCGCGCTGTACGACTGGCTGCTGGCCGAGCGAGTGGAGCGCGGCGACGCGCTTTTGGCGCTGGGCGGCGGTGTGGTGGGCGACCTGGTGGGCTTCGTGGCGGCGACGATCCTCCGCGGTATCGCCTTCGTGCCGCTGCCCACCACCGTGCTCGCGCAGGTCGATGCCAGCATCGGTGGCAAGGTAGCCGTCAACCACTCCCGTGGCAAGAACCTCATCGGGGCGTTCCACCAGCCGCGCCTGGTGGTGGCCGACACGGCCACCCTGGCCAGCCTGCCCCCGCGCGAGCGCGCCGCCGGCTGGGCCGAGGTGATCAAGTGCGGGATGATCCTGGACGCCGAGCTGTTCGCCCTGCTCGAACACGAGGCCGAGGCACTGCTGGGGCTCGCACCGGCGCCCACGGCCGCCGCCATCGGGCGCGCCATGGCGTTGAAGGCCGCCGTGGTCGGCGAGGATGAGCGGGAGAGCGGACGCCGCGCCATCTTGAACTACGGGCATACTATCGGGCACGCGCTCGAGGCAGCCACCCACTACGCGCGCTACCTGCACGGCGAGGCCGTGGCGATCGGCATGGTGGGCGCGGCGAGCATCGCCGTGGAGCTGGGGGTGTTGCCGTCGGAGGTCGCCGAACGGCAGCTGCGCCTGCTCACCCGCTTCGGCCTGCCCACCCGCGCCAGCGGTGTGGACGTGGCCGCCGTGCGCCAGGCGATGGCGCTCGACAAGAAGGCCGCCGCGGGCCGCCTCACCTGGATCCTGCCTACCGCGTTGGGCCAGGTTACCCTCTGTCGCGAGGTGCCGGAGGAGGCCGTCGAGCGCGCCCTGGCCCGTGTGCTGGCCCCGAGCTGAGGTGACCCGATGCCACCGCGTCGCGCGCTAGTGCTGCACGGGCCTAACCTGAACCTCACGGGCCGCCGTGAGCCGCAGCTCTACGGTACCACCACGCTGGCCGAGATCAACGCCGCGCTCCAGGCGCGGGCAGCCCAGCGCGGGTGGACGCTGGCCATCCGCCAGTCGAACCACGAGGGCGTGCTCGTCGACTTCCTGCACGAGCACTTCGGGGCCTGCGAGGGAATCATCATCAACCCGGGCGCTCTGACCCACTACGGGCTGGCGCTGCGCGACGCGCTGGCGGCCATGGGCGTGCCGATCATCGAGGTGCACCTCAGCAACATCCACGCCCGCGAGCCGTGGCGGCGGCGCTCGGTGATCGCCGAGCTGGCGCGTGGGCAGATCATCGGCTTGGGCTGGTATGGCTACCTCCTCGCGCTCGACGCCCTCGACCACGTGGTGCCCGCCCCGCCGCCCCGCTGAGCCCTCGGGCCGAAATATCACGACGCCATCACAAGTCGCTGCCGCGGGGCTGGCGAGCGGGCGGCCAGGGCGCCCCGCGGGGGAAACTACTCAGGGGTAGCGAAAGACCGTTGTATAATGGCGCGGTCTGCTCGCGGGCCGGCGATCCCGCCGCCCGGGGCGCCGCTCCGAGGTAGATGTGGCAGGAGGCGGCGTGGACGACGCCCTCCGCAGAGGCGCTTTGCCGGCGAACTGGGCCCCCGCGGCGTCTGTTTCTGCCTCCCCGCCCGCTACGGCCGCTCCCCCGTCCTGGGGGCGGACCGCGCTGCTCCTGCTCGGCGCGCTGTGCTTGGGGATGTTCGTGGGCGGGGGGCTGCTGGTGGGGGCGTTTGCCTTGTTCCAGCTCAGCGCGCACCAGGCGGCGACGGCCGCGATCGTTCCCGTGCGCGACGTGCTGGTGAATCTCGCCGGCGGCGCGGCGGCCGGAGCCGAGCGCGTGCGCGGGCCGGGCGCGTTGTTCTTCCTCCCCGACTGGGAAGGCACCGAGCCGTTCAACATCTTGCTGCTGGGCCTCGACCAGCGGGACGACGAGGAGGCGGCGGGCTTGCCGGCGCGCACCGACACGATCATCCTCGTGCGCATCGACCCGCGCAACAAGAGCGCTGGCATGGTCTCGTTTCCCCGCGACCTCTGGGTCGATATCCCCGGCTACGGTCAGGGCAAGCTCAATACCGCCTATACCTACGGCGAGCTGTACAAGGTCGAGGGCGGCGGGCCGGGCCTGCTCAAGCGCACGCTGGAGCAGAACTTCGGGGTGCGGGTGGATTTCTGGGCCCGCGTGGATTTCCACGGGTTCGAGCGCATCGTGGACACGCTCGGCGGGATCGTGGTCGATGTCGAGCGGCCCATCAAAGATGACGAGTATCCCACCGACGACTACGGCATCGAGCGCCTGTACGTGCCCGTGGGGCTTCAGTTCATGGACGGCCACCTGGCCCTGCGTTACGCGCGCTCGCGGCATAGCGACAACGACTTCGGGCGCATGCGGCGCCAGCAGCGTGTGTTGTTCGCCATTCGCCAGCGCGCCTTACAGCTGCACATGCTGCTCCGTGCACCCGAGTTGGCGGCGCAGGCACGCGACATGGTGACTACCGACCTCACCTTCGGCCAGCTCATCCGACTGGCCAAGCTGGCCCAGCAGATCGATTCCGACCGCGTGCGCAGCCTACTGATCGACAGCCAGTTCGTCCGCGAGAGCGTTGGCCCGGGGGGGGCGTCGATCCTGATCGGCGATAAGGAGCGCATCCGGCGCGGCCTGTTCCAGCTGGTGGCCGGGATGAACCCCATGGAGCCCGCGCGCATCGAGGTGCTCAATGGCAGCGGGCGCGTGGGCCTGGCCGCCGAGACCGCCCGCTACCTCATGAACCTGGGCTACGAGGTGACTCGCATCGACGATGCCGACCGCAGCGACTACCGGGAGACGGTGCTGGAGGTGTTTGGGCGCCGCCACTCGCTGGCTGACGACTTGGTGGCCACCCTGCATCTGACGCGCTGGATCGCCCGCGACGCCAAGGACAGCAGCGATACGGCCGATGTGCGCATCATCGTGGGCCGCGACTTCCAGCTACCCTCGGTCAGCCCCTCACCCACTGTCGATCTGACCGGCTCGGCGGTCGAACCGCCCGGGCGGCGCCCCTGAGCTACCGCGCTCCCCTCGGCGACCTGAGCGGTTAGGGCTCTTGCAGCCAAGTGCGCACTGCGGGGTGCCGCCGGTTCAGCCGCACCAGCCGCACGCGGCGCAGCGCGCCCGTGTGGGGGTCGAGCTGGAGGCGGTGGTCGACAAACACGCGCTGCTCGCGGACCGCCCGCTCGATCTCCGCGTGCAGCGCCCGCTCGTCCTCGGCGGGCGTCGCGCTCCAGCGCGCTTGCAGCTCGGCGAGGGTGACATACGCCGCGCGGTCTTCGAGCTGGGCCAGCAGGCGCACGAGGCGAGGCCAGAGCTCGGCGGTCAAGGGGGGCCTAGTAGGGTGCGTAGCAGCGCGGTGGCGAGCGCGAGCTGGACCAGCACCGGGGCCGTCCACACCAGGCGCGCGGCCAGGACCTCGCGCTCGTACAGCAGCATGCCGAGGGCCACGTCCACCAGCAGCACGACCGCGCCGATCCCCGGCAGGGAGAACAACTCGAACCGTGAGCGCATGGCGATGGGCTGGCCCAGCGGATCGAGCTGGAGCGCGAGCAGCTCCGGCAGCGATTCGTAGCGGGCGATGATCGCTCCCAGCATGCCCAACAACAGGAGCAGCGCGCCGCCCAGGCAGACCACCAGCCAGCGATCGGCGGCGGCGCGGCTGAGGCTAGTTCGGACCGCCCCCGCGCGTCCGGCGGCGGGCAGCGTGTCCTCGCGCGCGGCCTCCAAGCGCTCTACCAGCGCCGTGCGAAACTCGGCGGGGGCCGACAGCACGTAGCCCCCGAGGTCAGTGAGCAGGATCGTCAGCTCGGAGCGCTCCAGGGTGGTGGCGAACACCGTGAGTACCCCGAAGTTGCGGACGCGTGCCCGCCCGACGTAGTTGCCCGGCCACACCACCCCGCGTACGCGCGGTGGCTCGCTGAGGCGATGGCCCGCATACAGGGCGCTGACGGCCCTGTAAGGGATCACGTCCTCGCGGAACAGCCAGACCACGTGCAGCCCATCGGGGGCGAGCACGTAGTGGAGGGTGTAGTAGCCCAGGGTCCACAGCGCGAACAGGATGCTCAGCGCTAAGCTGGCGACCGCCAGCAGCAGCCCGACGAAGAGTCCCAGCCCGATCGGCTGCTGGGTGACCCACCAGCCCGCGGCGAGCGCCACGAGCAGGGAGGCCGCCGCGGCGCCGATACCGACCCGCCCCCCGGCGGACGGCTGGGGCCGCCACACCTGGGGCGCGAGGGCTTGAAGCAGAGGGGTCGTTGGACGGACTGCCGCTCGAATAGCGCTCCCCCGCGGGCGAGAGGCCCCCGCGCCGCGCCCGCCGCCACGTGGTGCAGCGCTGTCTGGGGCCGGATCAGCCGGCGCCACTATAGCACCCTCGCGCGGCCCGGGCCAAGGCGGTCGCGGGCAGCGGGCCGCATCGTTATGCGCGGCGGCTCGCCTATGCCGAATAATGCAGGGGAGTTCCTGCAGTGGGGGCGGGCGGCGACCTGGAGGCGGAGGGCCATGGACTACATCGAGGTGTTCGTCGAGATCCCGCGCGGCAGCCGCAACAAGTACGAGTACGACAAGCAGCGGCGGGTGTTCGTCCTCGACCGCGTGCTGTACGCCTCGGTGCACTACCCGACGGACTACGGCTTCATCCCCGAGACACTCGGGGCCGATGGCGATCCCCTCGATGCGCTGGTGATCGTCAACGAGCCGACGTTTCCGGGCTGCCTCATCCACGCGCGGCCGATCGGCCTGCTGGACATGTACGACGACAAGGGGGATGACGAGAAGGTGCTCGCGGTGCCCATTGGCGACCCGCGCTTCGACGAGGTACTGGCGCTCGCAGACATCTCGCCCCACTGGCTGCGCGAGATCGAGAACTTCTTCCTGACCTACAAGACACTAGAGCAGCGCGAGACCCACGTGCGGGGCTGGCGCGACGCGGCCGCGGCCTGGCAGCTGATCGCGGCGTGCCGTGCCGCGTATCGCCAGCGCGAGGCGGATCGAATCAGCGGCCGCTTGCCCGGGCCGAGCGAGGCCCGTGCACCGCGCGGCGACTAGGCGCACGAGGAGGCGCGCGGTGCTGGAGCGCGAGCAGATCGAAGCCATCTTGCCCCACCGCCCGCCGTTCCTGTTCGTCGACCGCATCGTCGAGGTCGAGTATGGACGGCGCGCGGTAGGGGTCCTGGACAACCCGGGCCAGCATCCCGAGGTGCTGCGTGGCCACTTTCCTGGCTACCCCGTCTTTCCTGGCGCCCTGCTGGTCGAGGCGCTAGCCGAGGTGGGGGCGGTGGCTGCCCTGGGGGTGCCCGAGCATCGCGGCAAGCTTGCCGTGCTGACTGGACTCGACCGCTGGCGGTTTCGCCGCCCCGCCCTGCCGGGGCGCGCAGTGCGCCTGGAAGTCGAGCTGGTGGCGACGCGGGGCACCTACGGCCGCGCGCGCGCCCGCGCCACCGCCGATGGCCAGCTGCTGGCCGAAGGGGAGCTGGCATTCGCCATCATCCCCAAGCCGGCCGATTGGGCGCGCCCCTAACGCTGCCCTACCGTTGGCGCCGTCACCGGTGCGACGGCTCGGGCAGGCCAGCCCGGCGGGGCAGCCGCGCCACCAGCCGGCAGAAGCGAGAGGCCGCCCGCGTTTCCCAGAGCGGAGCGCTAGCCGCCACGCAGCTGGCGGATGAAGCCGCTGTGGTCCAGCTCGCGCACGAGGCTGTCGTCGACGTAATCGGCGGGCTGCAGGGTGCGCGTGGGGGGATGGCCCTGGCGGCGCGCCTCCTGCTCGGCGAACTCGATGACCGTGAGCAGGCCGCGCTCGGAGGGGTAGGGGACGTCCTGCAGGTCGTCGATGAACAGCTCGAGGCTGCGGGTGAGGAGCTCGTCGTCGTCGGTCTTGAGGTTGGCGGCCAGGACACGCTTGGCGAGCGCGCGGTCGCGCTTGATGGTCTCGACGGCGGCGATGTGGGCCTGCAGGAAGCGGCGGACGGTGTCGCGGTGGGTCTGGAGGTACTGGCGCTCGACGGCGATGGCGTTGGGGACGTAGGGGACACCGAGCTGCTTGGTGTCGGTGAGCAGGCGGGCGCCCTCGCGCTCGACCTGGAGGTTGGTGGGCACGGCGACGACCACGGCGTCCACGGCGCCCGCGGCGATCGCGCCCACCTGGTTCTGCGCGGTGCCCAGCTCGATGATCGGCACGTCGCGCCCGTAGGTCAATCCGGCGCGCTCGGTGAAGATGTGGGCGGCGTGGTCGATGCCGCCGCCGCGGCGGGTGATGCCGACGCGCTTGCCGCGCAGGTCCTCCAGCCGCTGGATGGCCGGGTCGCGTGCGTATAGGAAGTAGCGCATCGCGTTGCTGTAGCCGGCGACGATTACCTGATCGCCCCCGGCCAGGTTGAACTCGGTCACGCCCGAGCCGGTGGTCAGCCCGATCTGGACCTCGCCGCTGCTCATGGCCGGGGCGAGCTGGGCGCTGGTCTGGAACGACGCCGGGGTGGCATCGAGCCCGTACTGGCGATAGAGGCCCTGCTCCAGGGCGATCCAGATCGGCAGCGTCTCCACGGTGATGAACGCGTGGCCCACCGTGATCTTCTCTAGCGGTGGCGCCGGGCTGGCGGCGCCGGGCTGAGCCCCCGGGCTCGCAGCGGGGGCGCCCGAGCCCGGGGCCGTGGTAGCGCCACCCGTGCAGGCGGCCGCGAACGCGAGCAGCGCCAGCAGGGCCACGCAGAGGGCCGAGTGCCAGCGGCCCCCGGCCGCGGTGATGTGGGACATGGTCGCTCTCTCCCTTAGTCGCTGTGGCGTACGATCGGTCGGCGCGCGACGGCCGCGCACAGGGGCCGGCCACGACGACCGCGGGCGGCGCTGGGCATAGGAACCGTCAGGCGGCCTACAGCACTGGCCGGCGGTAGATCGTCTCGTCGCGCTCCGCGCCCACGGAGATGATATCGAACGGCACGCCCAGCAGTTCCTCGAGCCGCTCCACGTAGCGCCGGGCGGCGGCGGGCAACTCCTCGTAGCGCCGACAGTGGCGAATCGAGGTCTGCCAGCCCGGCAGCTCCTCGTAGATCGGCCGACAGCGCTCCAACACGCTGGGGATACCGCTGAAGTAATCGATCCGCTCGCCGTCCAGCTCGTAGGCCACGCACACCTGGATGCGGTCCAGCGGGTCGAGGATGTCCAGCCGCGTCAGGGCCGCCGAGTCCAGCCCATTGACCTGCACCGAGTGGCGGGCCGCCACCGCGTCGAACCAGCCGCAGCGGCGCGGGCGGCCGGTGGTCGTGCCGTACTCCTGCGCCCGCTCGCGCAGCGCGGCGCCGATCTCGTCGTGCAGCTCGGTCGGGAACGGCCCGGCGCCGACGCGCGTGCAGTACGCTTTGAACACGCCCAACGCGTGCGTGAGCCGCTTGGGGCCGATGCCCGCCCCGAGGCACAGCCCCTGGACGGTGGGCGACGACGAGGTGACGAACGGGTAGGTGCCGTAGTCCGGGTCGAGCAGCGTCCCGTGGGCGCCCTCGATGAGTACCTTCTGGCCCGCCGCTACCGCGCGGTTGACGATGGGCACCACCTCACGGATGTAGGGCCCCAGCCGCTCGGCATACTGGAGGTAGCGCGCGGCCACGGCCTCCACATCCCACACCGGGTCGTCCGGGACGTCCGCGCGGATAGCGCGCTTGCGCTCGGTGGCGAACGCCAACTTGGCGCGGAACTCGGCCGGGTTGAGCAGATCGCCCGCGCGCAGGCCCGTGCGCGATACTTTATCGACATAACATGGCCCGATACCCCGACCGGTCGTACCGATGCGGGCAGTGCCGCGGCTAGCCTCCTCCACGCGGTCGATCAGCAGGTGGTAGGGCAGCACGAGGTGCGCGCGCTCGCTGATCAGCAGGTTGTCGGTGCGCACGCCGCGCGCATGCAGCGCGTCCAGCTCGGCCAGCAGTACCTCGGGGTTCAGCGCCACCCCGCTGCCGATCACGCACAGCGTGCCGGGGTGGAAGATGCCGGCGGGGACCAGATGTAGGGCGAAGCGGCCCTGGGTGTTGACGACGGTGTGCCCGGCGTTGTCGCCGCCCTGGGCCCGGATGGCCATGTGGGCCTCGCGCGCGAGCAAGTCGACGATCTTGCCCTTGCCCTCGTCGCCCCACTGCGCCCCCACTATGGCGGTCACCGGCATGGCCGCTTCTCCCTCGTCGCCCGACGCGCGGCGCGCTGGCGGGGCGCTCAGCGCCGCAACAGCCGCTCGCGGTTCTCGTAGTTCTGGCGAAAATACGCTTGCTGGCGCTGGAGCAGGGGGCGCCACCAGGCCTGGTGCTCTACGTACCAGCGCACCGTGGCGGCGAGGGCCGCGTCGAAGGCGTGCGCGGGCCGCCAGCCGAGCGCGTGGATCCGCGAGCTGTCCACCGCGTAGCGGCGGTCATGGCCGGGCCGGTCGGGCACCGACTGGATGAGCGAGCGCGGCTTGCCCAGCAGGTCGAGCACCTGCTCGGCCAGCGCGCGGTTCTCGCGCTCGTTGCCCCCACCGATATTGTACGCGGTGCCCGGCTCGCCACGTTCCAGCACCAGCTCCAGCGCCGCGCAATGGTCGTCCACGTACAGCCAGTCGCGGCGTTGGCGGCCGTCGCCGTACAAGGGGATGGGGCGGTCGTCCAGCGCGCTGGCGATCACCACGGGCAGGAACTTCTCGGGGAACTGGTAGGGGCCGAAGTTGTTCGAGGCGCGCGTAATCACCGTCGGCAGCCCGTAGGTGATGTGGTAGGCGCGCACCAGCAGCTCGGCGCTGGCCTTGCTCGCCGCGTAGGGGCTGCGCGGGGCGAGCGGGTCGGTCTCGCGCGCGGCGCCCTCGGGCACGTCGCCGTATACCTCGTCGGTGCTGATCTGGCAGAACAGCGCGGCACCGGCCTGTCGCGCCGCCTCCAGCAGCACGTACGTGCCCTTGACGTCCGTCTCGATGAAGCTGCCGGGGTCCAGGATCGAGCGGTCGACGTGCGTCTCGGCCGCGAAGTTGACGATCACGTCGCCCGGGCGGACCAGCTCGCGCACCAGGGCCGCGTCGGCGATGTCGCCGCGGACGAAGCGGTAGCGGGGGTTCTCGGCCACCGGCGCCAGATTGGCCAGGTTGCCGGCGTAGGTCAGCTTGTCCAGCACCACGATCGTGTCGTCGGGGTAGTCGCGCAGGTGGTTGCGCACGAAGGCGCTGCCGATGAAGCCAGCGCCCCCCGTGACCAGCAGCCGGCGGCCCATCACACCACCTCCACGCGACTGTAGTCGCCGAGCATCAGCTTGTACGCCTTGGGCTTGTGGGGCGAGCGGTGGATCTCTACATGGCGCCCGATCAGGCTGTCCTCGATGCGGTACGGGATATCGTGTAGCCGCGTGCCCTCCAAGACGATACTGTGCTCGATCTCGCAGGCCACGATCTCGCAGTCGTGGTCGATCGAGGTGAACGGCCCCACGTAGGCGTTGACGAGGCGCGTGCGCGGGCCGATGATGGCCGGGCCGCGGATCACACTGTTCACCACGCGGGCCTCGGGCGCGATGACCACCTTGCCGTGCGCCTGGCTGTCGCCGTCGAGCACCCCTGACGGCACGTCGCGCGGCAGCGTTTCCAAGATCAGCCGGTTGGCCTCCAGCATGTCGGCCTTCTTGCCCGTGTCGATCCACGCGCCTTGCACGATCGGGGCCTCGACGCGATAGCCGGCGTCGATCAGCCCCTGGATCGTATCGGTGATCTCCAGCTCGCCGCGGGCCGAGGGCCGCAGGCGCGGCACGATCTCGAACACGTGGTGGTCGAACATGTAGATGCCGATGACGGCGAGGTTGGTGGGCGGTTCGCGGGGCTTCTCGATCACGCGCACCACGCGGCCATCCTGCAGCACGGCGACCCCGAAATCCTGCGGGTTCGGCACGGGGTACAGCAGGATCTGCGCGTGGCAGTCGCCGCGGCGGAAGCGCTCCACGTAGGGCACGATCCCCTCGCGCAGGAAGTTGTCGCCGAGGAACAGCACGAACGGCGAGTCGCCGAGAAACTCGCGAGCGATCAGGATGCCGTGGGCGATGCCGCGCGGGGCATCCTGGACTAGGTAGGTGACCCGCGCGCCGAAGCGGCCGCCATCGCCGACGGCGGCGCGGATCTGCGCCTGGGTGTCCCCCACCACGATGGCGATATCGGTAATGTCGGCGGCCACCAGGCTCTCTAGCGCGTAGAACAGCACCGGCTTGTTGGCAATGGGCACGAGCTGCTTCGCGCCCGTGTAGGTTAGCGGGCGCAGGCGTGTGCCTAGGCCCCCGCTCAGCACTAGTCCCTTCACGCTCGCCGTGTCCTCTCTAGGCGCCTCAGCCGTGCGCGTAGTAGCCGTACAGCTGCGTGTCCACCTGCGCGTTGTTGAGCACCACGCCCAGCAAGCGGGCGTTCACCTTCTCCAGCTGCGCCCGCGCGCGCCGCGCCCACTCGCGCCGCGTGGTGCCGGCGTCCACTACCAGCAGCACGCCGTCCATGCGTGGCGCCAAGATGGCCGCATCGGTGACCGCCACGACGGGCGGCGCGTCGAACAACACCAGGTCGGCCGCGTCGCGGAGCACCTCGAGCACGCGGGCCATCTGGCGCGAGGCCAGCAGCTCCGAGGGATTGGGCGGCAGCGGCCCGGTGGGCAGCACGAGCAGGTTCGGCACCGCCGTGGGTTGGGCGGGCAGCGGCCCGGTGCCCTCGGCCAGGATGAAGTTCGTCAAGCCCTCGCTGTTATCGAGCCCGAACAGGGTGTGCAGGTTGGCGCGGCGCAGGTCGCAGTCCACCGCTAGTACCCGCGCGCCGCTCTCGGCCGTGACGACCGCCAGGTTGGCCAGGGTCGTCGACTTGCCCTCGGCCGGGCCGGCGCTGGTGACCAGCACCGTGCGCAGCACCGTGTCGAGGCTGCTGAACTGGAGGTTGGTGCGCAGCGCGCGGTACGCCTCGGCGATCGGCGAGCGCGGGTCGCGGAGGGTAACCAGCTCGGCGGGGCCCCGACTCGCAGGGGGCTCGGCCGCACGCCGGACGGCTCTCAACACCACTATCGGCCTCCGTTTCTAGCTGCGGCGGTTGCCCGGCCGCGCCGCCCGGACTACGCGGCGCCCCAGCGGGGGCGCTGCGCCGGCGCCGGCCTCGCGGGGGAGGGCGCCGGGCGCCGCCACGGGGCGCGCGGGGGCGCCCGGGGCGCGCGGGATCACCGCCAGGGTGGGCAGCCCCAAGTAGCGCTCGACCTCGGCCGGGGTCTTCAGCGAGTCGTCCAGGTACTCGCGGGCGAAGGCGAGCACCAGCCCGATCAGCGCGCCCAGCAGCAGCCCGGACAACACGAACACGCGCGCCTGCGGCCAGTACAGACGGGGTGGCGTGGGCTCATCGAGCAGCTCCACCACGCGCCGCTCCGAGGTGGGCACGCCCTCCATCGCCGCCGCCTCGCGCTCCACGAACACCTGCGCGAAGCCCCGCGCGATCTGCTGGGCGCGCGCCGGGTCGGTGTCGTCCACATCGATCTGGATGCTGGTAGTGTCGGGAAACGCCTGCGCGTGGATCTTCTCTAGCAGCCGCTCCGAGCCGAGATCGAACTGGTAGCGACTATCCACCTCGCGCGCCAGGTTGTGCGTACGGATGCGGTTGGTGAGCTGGCGCAGCTGGTTGTTCAGCGCGAGGGTCGTCCCATAGTCCACGCGCCCGGTCACTTGCAGCACCACCGACGAGCGGTACAGCGGGGTTTGCAGCTTGGCAAAGGCGAAGGCGCTCGCCGCGGTGACGCCTGCGGCCAGCAGGACCAGCCACCAGTGCTTGCGGACGACCGCCAGATAATCGGTCAGTTGCACCGCGTCATCCGCGTGCCGCGACGTGCGGCCGCCCGTGCCGGGGCCCAGGGATCTCCGCCAGGACGGGCAGACCGAGCGTGCGCGCCACGTCGCGCTCGCTGCGAATGGTCGGGTCGAAGTAATCGAGGGCCAGCACCAGCGCTAGCCCGAACAGCAGGCCGAGCAATGTGCGCAGGCCGATCTCCAGCGCCACCGTCACCGGGCCGTCGCCGCGCTGGGTCTGTGGCGGGTCGATTACCACGATCTGCCCCGACTGCGTGGCCAGCTGGGCCAGGTACTTGCCCGGGTCGTTCTGGAGCGCCTGCACGATCGCGTCGCCCAGGCGCTGGGCGCGGTCGAACGTGTTGGCCGTGACGGTGATGCTCAGGATGCGGTGCGTCTTGCGCGTGCGCACCACGTCGCTGATGCTCTTCGGGTCGAACGACTCGCCCAGCAGGGCGCCGACATCTTCCGCGAACGCCCGGCTGCGCACCAGCTCGCTGAGGTCGTCGGCTAGGTACTCCGACGCCAGCCAAGCGTAGTAGTTGCAGTCGTACTCGCGCTGCTGACCGGCTCGACAGTCCGGTGGCACAGGCACACTGACCGCCACGCGCACGGTGGCCTTGTAGGCCGAGGCGCCGCGGTAGGCCAGCAACCCGGCCACCAGCAGCGCGGCCAGCGTGGTCAGCGCTACCAGCCACCAGCGGCGACGGACGATCTCCCAATAGTGACTCAGCTCCACGGTTCCTCGCTCCGGCGCCCCGGCGCGCCGCAGGGGCCCACGCTGCCCGGCCGCGGGAGTGGCCCTCTGCAGCGCGCGGCCCAGCCGGGCTACTATACAGACCGGCCCCGCGCCGCGGCAAACGGTGTCCCTGGTATGCGCCGTGCACCGGGGCTCTGGTGCCCGGCGCCCGGCTCGTCTCGAGCACCTGGCCGATTTGCCCTTGGGAGGGGGAGGAGCGATGCGCGTTCTATTGCGGGTGCTGCCCGCGCTCGTCTTGGTCGTGCTGGCCGGCGCGTTCTGGTGGTGGGAGCACACCCCGCCGCGTGAAGCCGCCGGGGGCGCGCCGGTGGCCCAGGCTGCCCCGGCCCCGCAGCTCACCGCGGCCGCGCCGGCCCCCCAGGCCACCCCGACGCGTCCGGCCCTGCCACCGAGTCCTCGCACACCCGTCGTCCAGCCACCGAGCCCGCGCGGCAGCCCCACGCCAACGACCGTCGTGCCCACGCCGACAGCGCCGCCGCTGGGGCCGGTGGCCGCCGAGCGCTGCTTCCCAGAGACCGGTTTTTGCATCCGCAACGACCGGTTCTGGGAGTACTTCAACGCGCGCGGCGGCGTGCGCACCTTCGGGTATCCGATCTCGCGCGAGTTCCTGCTCAACGGCTCGCGGGTGCAGTTCTTCCAGCGCCTGGTGATGGAGCTTCAGCCACAGGGGGTGGGGACCCTCAACTTGCTCGATCCGGGCCTGATGCCGTACACGCGCATCAACGGCTCGGTCTTCCCCGACGTCGACGAGCGCCTCAAGAACGCCACCCCGCCGGTCGGCAGCCCGACCTACGCCACCGACATCGCCGCCTTCATCGAGGCTAACGCGCCGGAGGAGTGGAATGGGCTGCCCGTGCGGTTCTGGACCACCTTCCGTACCACGGTGCCCGAGGGCACGGTCCCGCCCAACTTGGTTACCCTTGCCAACCTGGAGATCTGGGGCGCGGTGATCAGCCCACCGGCGTACGACCCCACCAACCAGGGGTTCGTCTACCAGCGCTACCAGCGGGGCATCATGCACTACCGGCAGGAGTGTCGCTGCACCGAGGGGCTGCTGATGGCCGAGTGGTTCAAGACCCTGATCACCGGGGTGGGGCTGCCAGGCGACCTCGCGGCCCAGGCGGCCGACAGCGTGTGGATCCGGCAGTACAACAACGCGAGCGAGCTGGGGCTCAACCGCCCGGGCCAGCTACCGAACACCAACCTGCGCTTCGCGTTCGAGCCCGATCGGCCCTGAGCGGCGACTGGTCGAGGGCAGCGGCAGGCACGGGACCGGCGGTTGTCACGGATCTGTAATGTGTGCGGACCGGCACGCGGGGCCAGGTGTGCTATCCTGACGAGACGTTTTTGACGCGTTTCTCACGCGTTCCGCGTATAGTGCCGCTGGTTCGCGGCGCGGGTCGGCCGCGCTGGACTCGTCGCGGAGGAGAGCATGACTCGCGTCGCGCGCATCACCCTCGGTCTGCCTACCCCCGGTCTGCCGCTGGTGGCCCTCGCCGTGCTGCTGCCGCTGCTGCTGGCGGCGCTGCCACCCGGTCCCCCGCGCGCGCTCGCCGTGCGCAGCACCCCCCCGCCCCCCGCGGCGCAGCTGACCGCGGCGGATGTGGCGGCGCTGCGGGCGCAGGTGGCGGCGGAGCAGCGGCGGCTGGAGCCGACCGCGGTCGGGTGGGAAGTGGCGCATGGGGAGCAGGGGCTGCGGTACCGCTTCGCTGCCGAGGGGCTGCAGGTGACGCCGCTGGCGGGGGCGGCCTGGCACTGGGGGGTGCGGGCGGTGGCGCTGGGGCGGGAGGAGACCGTCTGGGCGCTGGAGGACGCGGCGCCGCAGCGGGTGGGGGCTGGGGTGCGGTACGCGCGGGGCGCGCTGGTGGAGTGGTACGCGGTGCGGGCGGAGGGGGTGGAGCAGGGGTTCACGGTCGGCGCGGCGCCGGAGGGGGCGGGGCCGCTGCGGGTCGTGCTTCGGGTGGCGACGGAGCTGGCGGGGGAGGCGGAAGGCCCCACGGGCGCGGTGTGGCGCGACGGCGCCGGGGCGGCGGTGGTGGCGTATCGGGGCGTGCGGGCGTGGGACGCGACGGGGCGGGAGCTGGCGGCGTGGGTGGAGCTGGGGGCGGCGGAGCTGGCGGTGGTGGTGGAGGATGCCGCGGCGGTGTACCCCGTGACGATCGACCCGCTGGTGCAGCAGGCGCAGCTGACGGCCGGCCTCGCGGCGGGCGACAGCTTGGGCCAGAGTGTGGCGCTGAGCGCCGACGGCAGCACGGCGCTGGTCGGGGCGTACCTCGCCGACCTGCCGGGCAAGCCCAATGCCGGGGCGGCGTACGTGTTCGGGCGCAGAGGCACCCTCTGGAGCGTAGCGGCGCTGACGGCCAGCGACGCCGCGGCGAGCGACAACTTCGGGATCAGTGTGGCGCTGAGCGCCGACGGCAGCACGGCGCTGGTCGGGGCGTACGGCGCCGACCTGCCGGGCAAGCCCAACGCCGGCGCGGCGTACGTGTTCGTGCGCAGCGGCAGCAGCTGGAGCCAGCAGGCGAAGCTGACGGCCGGCGACGCCGCGGCGGGCGACTACTTCGGCGGGAGCGTGGCGCTGAGCGCCGACGGCAGCACGGCGCTGGTCGGGGCGTATCACGCCGACCTGCCGGGCCAGGCCGACGCCGGGGCGGCGTACGTGTTCGGGCGCAGCGGCACGACGTGGAGCCAGCAGGCGAAGCTCGTCGCCGCCGACGCCGCGACGGGCGTCAGCTTAGGCAGCAGCGTGGCGCTGAGCGCCGACGGCAGCACGGCGCTGGTCGGGGCGGACGGCGCCGACCAGCCGGGCAAGCAGGATACCGGGGCGGCGTACGTGTTCGGGCGCAGCGGCACGACGTGGAGCCAGCAGGCGAAGCTGACGGCCAGCGACGCCGCGACGGGCGACGGCTTCGGGATCAGGGTGGCGCTGAGCGCCGACGGCACCATCGCGCTGGTCGGGGCGTATCACGCCGACCTGTCGGGCAAGACCAACGCCGGGGCGGCGTACGGGTTCGTGCGCAGCGGCAGCAGCTGGAGCCAGCAGCAGAAGCTGACGGCCGCCGGCGGCGCGGGGCGCGACGAATTCGGCCGCAGCGTGGCGCTGAGCGCCGACGGCACCACCGCGCTGGTCGGGGCGTACGGCACCGACCTGCTGCCGGGCAAGACCGACGCCGGGGCGGCGTACGGGTTCGTGGGCTGCCAGGCCAGCGCGCTGCCGGCCGCCCGCCGCGCGGTCGACTACGACGGCAACTGGCGCGCCGACTTCGCCCTGTGGCGGCCGTCGACCCAGGTGTGGTGGGTCCGCGGCGCGGTGCCGCAGGTGCAGTTCGCCCTGCCGTGGGGGGCGAGCGGCGACGTGCCGGTGCGGGGGGACTACGACGGGGACGGCTGCGCCGACCTCATGATCTGGCGGCCCTCGACGGGGCAGTGGTGGCGGCGCAATCGGCTGACGGGGGTGGGGAGCGTGGCGGCGGTGTGGGGGCAGAGCGGGGACGTCGTGGTGCCGGGCGACTACGACGGCGACGGCAAGGCGGACATCGCCGTCTGGCGGCCGTCGACGGGCGAGTGGTGGGTGCGGTCCTCGGCGACGGGCACCGGCGGGGTGGCGGCGGTGTGGGGGCAGAGCAGCGACGTCGTGGTGCCGGGCGACTACGACGGGGACGGCAAGACGGACATCGCGGTGTGGCGGCCATCGACGGGCGAGTGGTGGGTGCGCTACTCGTCGCTGGGCTACGCGGGCGGGGTGGCAGCGGTGTGGGGGCAGAGCGGGGACCAGCCGCTGGCCCAGACGCCGCCGTGAGCCGCCCGCCGGCCTC
>DATGKN010000140.1:0-5359 GCA_035294645.1 Chloroflexota bacterium | reverse complement strand
TTCGGTTCGGCGCAGGATCACAAGCGCGTGGGCGAGGGCGACACGGGGCCGAATACGGGCGGGATGGGCGCCTACGCGCCGCCCGCGCTGGCCACGCCCGAGCTGCGCGCGCGGGTGCAGCGCGAGATCCTGGAGCCGACGGCGGCGGCGCTGGTGGCGGCCGGGCGCCCCTACCGCGGCGTGCTGTACGCGGGCCTGATGGTCACCGCCGAGGGCCCGAAGGTGCTGGAGTTCAACTGCCGCTTCGGCGACCCCGAGACCCAGGTGATCCTGCCGCTGCTGGCCAGCGACCTGCTGGATATCGTGGAGGCGGTGGTCGCGGGCCACCTGGAGCAGGCGCCCGTGCGCTGGCGGGCGGGCGCGGCATGTGGGGTGGTGCTGGCCGCCCAGGGCTACCCCGGGCCCTATCCCACGGGGATGCCGATCCGCGGGCTCGATACTGCGCCTGACGATGCGCTGGTGTTCCACGCGGGCACGCGGGCCACGGCCGAGGGGATCGTCGCCGCGGGCGGCCGCGTGCTCACAGTAGTGGGCCAGGGACCGGACCGCGCGGCGGCGCGCGAGCGGGCCTACGCCGCCGTGGCGGGCATCCAGTTCGAGGGCTGCTACTACCGCCGCGACATCGCCGCGGCCGAGCGGGGGCAGCCGGCCGCCGCGGGCTAGGTGGTCAGCTCCGGCCGTTTCAAGCACTCGTCGAGGGCAAGCGTGAGATCGCTGTGCGCCATGGCGCGCCTCCGCAGGGGCCGCACCGCCGCTGCTGGCCGTATATCGCCTGCCAGGGGGTGTGGTAGACTACTGGCGGCTCGCGCCCTGCCGCGCCGGTGTTCCGGCCTCTCTGGCAGCGGCAGTGGCTGTTCCCCCAGCGCCGACGGCGGCCTGCCCGCCCAGGGCGGAGAGCGAAGGCATGATCGATCGCTATACCTACCCCGAGATGAAGCGCCTGTGGTCGGAGGAGCACAAGCTCGAGCTGTGGCTGCGGGTGGAGATCCTGGCCTGCGAGGGCTGGGCCGCGCTGGGCGCGATCGGGGAGGAGGACCTGGCGGCCATTCGCCGCGCTAGCCTCGACCGCGCGCGCATGGAGGAGATCTACCGCGAGAGCCACCACGACGTGCTGTCGTTCGTGCGCGCGGTGGCCGAGAGCGTGGGCCCGGCGGGGCGCTTCATCCACCTCGGGCTGACCTCGTCGGACGTGCTGGACACGGCGCTGGCGGTGGTGCTGTGCGAGGCGTGCGACTTGCTCGCCGAGGACCTCCAGCGCCTGGAGGCGGTGCTCACGCGGCAGGCGCTGGCGCACAAGTACACCCTCATGGTGGGGCGCACGCACGGCATCCACGCCGAGCCGCTGACCCTTGGGCACAAGCTGGCGGTGTGGGTGGCCGAGGTGCGCCGGCACCGCACGCGGCTGGCGCAGGCGCGCGAGATGGTGGCGGTGGGCAAGCTCGGCGGCGCGGTGGGCACGCACGCCAACGTGCCGCCCGAGGTAGAGGAGTACGTCTGCCGCCAGCTCGGGCTGCGGCCGGCCGAGGCGGCCACGCAGATCGTGCAGCGCGACCGGCACGCGCAGTTCGTGCTCACCCTAGCGCTGATCGCCAGCTCGCTGGAGAAGTTCGCTACCGAGATCCGCGGCCTGCAGCGCACCGAGGTCGGCGAGGTGGCCGAGCCGTTCGCGCCGGGCCAGCAGGGCTCGTCGGCGATGCCGCACAAGCGCAACCCGGAGCTGGCCGAGCGGGTGTGCGGGCTGGCGCGCGTGGTGCGCAGCGCGGCGCTCCCCGCGCTGGAGAACGTGGTGCTCTGGCACGAGCGGGACATCAGCCACTCGTCGGTGGAGCGGATCATCCTGCCCGACGCCTGCCTGGCGCTGGACTACATGCTGCGCACGTTCACCCACATCATGGAGGGGCTGGACGTGTACCCCGAGCGCATGCGACGGAATCTGGAGCGCTCGGGCGGGCTGGTGTACTCCGGCCGCGTGCTGCTGGCGCTGGTGGAGAAGGGCATGAGCCGCCAGGCGGCGTACGAGCTGGTGCAGCGCTACGCCAAGCAGGTGTGGCAGGACGAGGCGGGCGACTTCCGCGCGCTGCTGGCCGCCGACCCGCAGGTGCGCGCGCTGCTGGGCGAGGAGGAGCTGGCGCGGCTGTTCGATCCCAGCTACCACCTGCGGGCGATCGACACGGCGTTCGAGCGGCTGGGCCTGACGGCGGCCGCGGCGGCCGCGAGCTAGGAGCGCGGCGATGCGCGAGCAGCCGGAACGCGACCCCGCGGCGATGGCGCGGCGCGTGCGCGACTACCTGGCCGGGGTGGGCGAGCCGCCGCCGCTAGTGGGCGCCACGGCGCTGCCGCTGCCGCTGTACAGCCGCGGCAAGGTTCGCGAGATGTACGACCTGGGCGACCGCCTGCTGATGGTGACGAGCGACCGCGTGTCGGCCTACGACGTGGTGATGGACCAGCTCATCCCCGGCAAGGGCGCGGTGCTCACGGCGCTGTCGGCGTTCTGGTTCCGCCACACGGCGGGCATCGTGGAGAACCATCTGCTCACCGACGATGTGGCCGCCGCGCTGCCGGAGCTGGCGCGCGCGCACCCGGAGATCGTGGGCCGCAGCCTGGTGGTGCGCAAGGCGCGGCGGATCGACGTCGAGTGCGTGGTGCGCGGGTACCTGGCGGGCTCGGGCTGGGCCGAGTACCGCCGCGACGGCACGCTGGCCGGCGAGCCGCTGCCGCCAGGCCTGCGCGAGGCGGAGCGGCTGCCCGAGGCGCGGTTCACCCCCGCTACCAAGGCGGAGACCGGGCACGACGAGAACATCACGATCGCCGAGCTGGAGCGGCGGGTGGGCTCGGAGCTGAGCGCGCTGCTGGTGGCCACCAGCCTGGCGCTGTACCAGCACGCCGAGGCGCACGCGCGGGCGCGGGGGCTGATCCTAGCAGACACGAAGTTCGAGTTCGGGCTGCTCGACGGGCGGCTGGTGCTGATCGACGAGCTGCTGACGCCCGACTCGTCGCGCTACTGGCCGGCGGACGGCTACGCGCCCGGCCGCGCGCAGCCGAGCTTCGACAAGCAGTACCTGCGCGACTACCTGGACAGCACGGGCTGGAACCACGAGCCGCCGCCGCCGCCGCTGCCGCCCGAGGTGGTGGCGCAGACGGCGGCGAAGTACCGCGAGGCGTACCAGCGGCTGACATCCTGACCCGGGTGCACTGTATGCGGTACTGCCCGCGGCGCAGCCAGACCCCTGCTAGGAGGTCATCGCGCGGGCGCCCCGGCCTCATCCGGGAGCCCGTCGCCATCAGCGAGGAGACAACCGCCCATGGCAGATGCTCCCAAGGCGACTAGACGCGCCGGGGCGCGCGACGCGACGAGCGAGGGCTTCACGGCGGAGGAGCGCGCCGCGATGCGCGAGCGCGCCCGGGAGCTGAAGGCGTCCGGGCGCCGCGGCGTGCAAGCGAACGACGAGCGCGCCGTGCTGGCCAAGCTTGCCGGGATGCCCGAGCCGGATCGCTCCCTGGGCGAGCGGCTCCACGCGCTCATCAAGGCCCACGCGCCCGGGCTCGCGCCGCGGCTCTGGTACGGGATGCCGGCGTATGCCAGAGACGGCAAGATCGTGTGCTTCTTCCAGGGCGCGCACAAGTTCAAGACGCGGTACGCGACGCTGGGGTTCAGCGACGCGGCGCGACTCGACGACGGCCGCATGTGGCCGACGGCCTACGCGCTAACCGAGCTGACCGCCGCCGAAGAGGCGCGGCTCGGCGCCCTGCTGCGCCAAGCGGCGAGCTGAGGCCGCGATGCGCCACGCAGTTCTGCTCACCGAGCACGCCGGGCGCACCGCCGCGGATTGGCCCGAATTTGTGATCGCAGTGGTGATGTGGTACGGTCACCACAACTCGGCTGTGGATGTCTATAACGGGTGCCCAGAAGCCCAGTGCCCCAGGCACTGAGCGAGTTGCTGGTGCGTTGGCTGGAGTCGCCTGAGACCGGCTGAGCCGTCCCAGCTCGGCCGGTTTTTGTTTCGACCGGTTCTTGCTCGGATGGAGTGGGACCGTTGGGGTCCTGAAGCGGCCGCTTCCCCCGGCGGCGGGCCCAACTGGAGGCTGGCCTCATGTTCTGCCCACGCTGTAGCGCGCCGCTCCGCTGGCAGTACAAAGACTTCGCTATTCCTTTGGACGGGCTGGCAACTTGGGGGACGCCCGATGCCCCGGTCTCCCATCGCCGCGCCACGCCCGTCGGATTCACCGATGCCTATGACGCGCGCGTGCTGCGACATCTGCGGCGCGAAGCGGCTGACGGCTGGGAACCTGCCGAGCCGATCGACTTCACCACCGCGTGGACCACTGATCGGGTCCAGTTCGAACGACGTTGGGGCCTGCTCGACCTGCTGTTCGGCTCGGTTAGCTACCAGTATATCGCGGTCACCATACGGCTCCGGCGCCTGGTGTCGTGACGCGACAGCGAGTGCTCTGGTCCACGTCGCCGAGGCCTCCGCTCGGGCGTCTGGGGGCCGGGGATGCGCGCTGTGGGTGGGAACGCGGACGGTGCCAGCCCCGTTGGGCTGCCCCCGAGCGGCCCGGCGAGGCATACGAAGTCGGAGGCTCATACAATGGGAGTAGGGAGTGGGAGCAGGGAGGAGGGGCGATGTGGCTGGCGCGCATCCACGTCACGCTGAAGCCGGTGGTGAACGACCCGCAGGGGCTGGCGGTGCTGGGTGGCCTGCACCAGCTGGGGTACAGCGGCGTGGCGAGCGTGCGCCTGGGTAAGTACCTGGAGGTGCAGCTCGCCGCCCCGGACGAGGCGACGGCGGCGCAGCAGGTGGACGAGATGTGCCGCCGGCTGCTCGCCAACCCGGTCATCGAGGACTACCGCTTCACCCTGGAGCCCGCGCCCACGCCCGCCCGATGCGAATAGCTCAGAGTGTAATCCAAAACCGAGCGTCCTTATGGGGCGCAGTGCGGTACGAGCCCCGTTGTGCCCAGCAATGCATACATCATACTGTGCTTTTACCAGATAATTGTAATGCGACTGTATACCAGCATGGAAGTCTCTGTATATACATGATTACTACCACACACAGCTAACGTTGGCCAGTTACTGGCGTAATTTCCGCCTTATGATGGCGACAGGTTCTCGAAACGCAGCTAAGCGGCTGTATAGCGGTTCCGCACTTGAAACAGCACGGAGCACTCTGGCAAGCATTTCAGGATGAACATCAGAATATGCAAAGAACCGCAGGTCGTCAAAGAATACTTCCGTATCAGCCCTCGTATACTGTGTGGAGTACACAATTTTGCTTAATCGTTCGATTCGAGCACATCTAAGCTCGACAATAAGTGGTAGATATGGCCGTTGAGTTGCTTTGTCGAGCACATTTTG
>DATGKN010000139.1:0-18973 GCA_035294645.1 Chloroflexota bacterium | reverse complement strand
GGCGGGCGGGCTCGAGCCATAGAGCGGATCGCCCAGCACCGGCGCGCCCTTGTGCGCCATGTGCACGCGGATTTGGTGGGTGCGGCCGGTCTCCAGCGTGCAGGCGACGCGGGCGGCCAAGACGCGCGGGCCCTTGGAGGTGTCGTCGCCCCAGGCCTGCTGCACCCTATAGTGCGTAACCGCCTCACGCCCGTCGGACTTCAGCACCGCCATGCGCTGGCGGTCGAAGCGGGCACGGCCGATCTGGGTCTCCACCGTGCCGCGCTTGGGTTCGGGCGCGCCGCGGGTGAGGGCGATGTAGGTGCGCTCGATGTCGTGGGCGGCGAACAGCTTCGACAGGCCTTGGTGCGCCGCGTCGGTCTTGGCGGCGACGATGACGCCGGAGGTGTCCTTGTCCAGCCGGTGCACGATGCCCGGGCGCTGGCCGCCGGTGGGGTCGTGCAGCTCCGGGAAGCGAGCGAGCAGGGCGTGGACTAGCGTCCGCTCCTGGTTGCCCGGGGCTGGGTGCACCACCAGCCCCGGCGGCTTGTTGACCACGATCAGCGCCGCATCGGCGTATACCACCTCCAGCGGGATCGAGGGGTCGGGCGTCAGCAGCAGGTGGTGGGCGGTCGGGCGCACGATCACCGCATCGCCGGCCGCCACGCGATCGGCGGGGCGCGCGGGCCGGCCGCGCAGCAGCACGGCGCCGGCCAGGATCAGCCGCTGCCACTCGGCGCGCGAGTGGTGCCCCACGATCTTGGCCAGGTAGGCGTCTAGACGCAAGCCATGGCCGTAGGGCGGCACGCGGTGCGAGTGGTCGCCGCGCCCATAGGGCTGGTACTCGATCAGCGGGCGGCGTCCATTACTCATGCGCACTCTGCGCGCGGCGCGACGCGAATAGCAGGTAGTAGGCCATCACGCATACGCCGACCACGATGGCCGAGTCGGCCACATTGAACACCGGCCACCAGGTCAGGTCGAAGAAGTCGACCACGTACCCCTGGCGGATGCGGTCGACCAGGTTGCCCAGCGCCCCGCCGAGCTGGAGGCCCAGGCAGGCGTTCAGCAGGGGCGGCACCGTGTGCAGGTAGCGGTAGCTGGCCAGCAGCCCCGCGACCACCACCACGCCGACCACGATGAAGAATAGCGTCTGGTTCTGCAGCACGCCGAACGCCGCGCCGCGGTTCTCGACATACGTCAGGCGCACGAAGCCGACCAGCGGCACCGACCCGACCGGCTCGAGGTACGCCACGGCCAGCGCTTTGGTGAGCTGGTCCAGGCCGAAGGTGACGGCCGCCACAGCGAGGAACAGCGCCTGCCGCCACCACACCGCTCCCCCGGCCCGCGGGGCCGCCGACGGTCCCAGGGCGGGCGGGGGCGGCTCGGCCGCATCGCGATCGGTCGCCTCGTAGGTGCTCACCGCGTCTCCGCCTCTGCCAGCCGGCGCACACCCAGGGTCAGCGGCAGCCCATCGACCTCGCCCCGCCAGGTGTAAGCGTCGGCCGGGGACGCGCCGCGCACCAGCTCGCGCGATAGCGTCTCGCCGGCCACGTAGTCGGCCTGCTCCGCGATCGCCGCCTCTAGCGCGGCATCGCCCTGATAATACGTGACGATGCGGTCGGCGATCTGGAAATCGGCCTCCTTGCGCAGCGTCTGGATGCGGTGCACGATCTCGCGCGCGCGGCCCTCGGCCAGCAGCTCGGGGGTCAGCGCCGTCTCCAAGGCCACCGTCACGCCCTCGGCCTCTGCCGCCGCGTAGCCCGGCCGCGGGCTGAGCGTCACCTGCACCTCCTCGGGAGACAGCACGTGGCCGGCCGCCTCCACCGTGCCGTCGGCGCGTACCTGGAAGTCGCCGTTGCGCAGCGCCGCGATCACCGCCTGGGTCGCCTCGCCCAGCCGTGGGCCGATCAGCCGCGGGTTGGGGCGCACGACGCGCTGAACCACGTCGGCCAGGTCGGGCACGAGCTCCACGCGCTTCACGTTCAGCTCGTCGCGCAGGTCCGCTAGTAGCTCCGCCGGTAGGTCGAGCGTGCCGTTGGTTGCGGCCACCCGCAGCGCCGGCAGCGGCTGGCGCACCTTGATGCGCGCCTGGTTGCGCGCCGCGCGGCCGAGGCTGACCAGCAGCCGCACCCGCGCCACCTGCGCGGCCAGCCGCTCGTCGATCAGCGCCCCGTCGGCCCGCGGGTAGTCGCACAGGTGCACGCTCTCCGGCGCCGCCGGATCGACCGAGCGCACCAGGTTCTGGTACATCGCCTCGGTCAGGAACGGCAGGAACGGGGCCAGCAGGCGCAGCAGCGTGGTGAGCACCTCGTACAGCGTCAGGTACGCCGCCTGCTTATCGCGGTCGTCGCCCGAGCGCCAGAACCGCCGCCGCGAGCGCCGCACGTACCAGTTGCTGAGGTCATCGACGAACCGCTCGACGGCGCGGGTGGCCGCCGCCGGATCGTAGGCGTCGAGCGCCGCGCGCACCGTGCCGATCAGGCGGTGCAGCTCGCCGAGGATCCAGCGGTCGAGCAGCGCGCGCTGCGGGGTGGGCACATGGGTGCGCAGCGGGTCGAAGCGGTCGAGCGCCGCGTAGGTGACGAAGAAACTGTAGGTGTTCCACAGCGTGAGCAGCTTGCGGCGCACCTCCTCGGCCGGCCCATAGCCGAACAGCAGGTTCGCCTGGATCGGCTGCGAGGCGTACAGCCAGCGCATCACGTCGGCGCCCATGCGCTCGGCCGCCTCGTCGAACCAGATCACGTTGCCCAGCGAGCGGTGCATCGGCTGGCCACGCTCGTCGAGCAGCTTCTCGTAGGCGAGCACCGCCTCGTACGGCGTGCGGTCCTCCAGCACCACGCTCATGAACAGCATGGAGTAGAACCACAGCCGGATCTGCTCGCGCATCTCGGTGATGAAGTTGGCCGGGAACCATTGCCGCCAGTACGCGCGGTCAGTGAGGTAGTTGAGCGTCGAGTAGGGCACGATGCCCGCGTCGAGCCAGGCGTCGCCGACCTCGGCGATGCGGCGCACCGGCTGCTCGCACCCCTTGCAACGCACGAGCACCTGATCGATCCAGGGGCGGTGCAGCTCGCGCAGCTGGTCGAGGCCCGACACGGCCCGCTCGCGTAGCTCGGCCTGCGTGCCGATCACGGTCAGCGTGCCGCAGGCGCTGCACGGGTAGAACGGCAGCGGCAGCCCCCAGTAGCGCTTGCGCGAGATGCACCAGTCGCCCATGTTGACCAGCCAGTCGTCCATGCGCTTGCCGGCCGACTCGGGCACCCAGCGCACCTTGGCCGCCTCGCGCCGCAGCCGCGGGCGCAGCTCGTCCACGGCCAGGAACCACTCGCGCGCCAGTCGGAACACCAGCTCGGTGCCGCAGCGCCAGCAGGAGGGGTAGCGGTGCGTGTAGTCGTGCTCCAGGTAGGTGTAGCCCTTGGCGGCCAGACTGGCGAAGACGAGCGGGTTGATCTCGCGCACATTGCGGCCCGTCAGCTCGCCGAAGCCCGCGACGTAGTTGCCGTCCTCGTCGATCGGCTCGACCACCGGCAGGCCCTGCTCACGCGCCAGCTCGAAGTCCTCAGCGCCGCAGCCCGGGGCGATGTGCACCACCCCGGTGCCCTCCTCCTCGCCGACCCCCTCCCACAGCACGACGCGGTGCTCGATCCCCGCCTGGGCCGGCAGCTCGGCGAACGGCCCCGCGTAGCGCAGGCCCGCCAGCTCGCGCCCCTTGACCGTCCCGACGACCTCGTACCCGGGGCGCAGAAAGCCCGTGGTGTGCGCCGAGAGGTAGTAGAGCCTCCCGCCCTGCCGGATCTTGACGTAATCGAGGTCGGGATGGACGGCCAGCGCCACGTTGGCCGGCAGCGTCCAGGGCGTGGTGGTCCACACCAGGATCGCCTCGCCCGGGCGGTCGCGCAGCGGCAGCGCCAGGTACACCGAGCGGTGCGTCACCTCGCGGTACGAGTCGGTGCCCACCAGCTCGTGCTGCGACAGCGAGGTGCCGCAGCGGATGCACCAGGGCAGGGCGCGCGCGCCCTGGTACAGCCAGCCGTGCTCGTGGCAGCGCTGTAAGAACAGCCAGATGTGCTCGATGTTGGTGTCCGACAGCGTGTAGTAGCTGTTCTCCCAGTCCATCCACATGCCGAGCCGCTTGGACTGGCGCGTGATCTCGGCGGCGAAGCGGTACACGCGCTCGCGGCAGCGGTCGGCGAAGCGGTCGAGGCCATACGCCTCGATCTCGCGCTTGGAGTTGAAGCCCAGCTCCTTCTCGACCTCGACCTCCACCCACAACCCCTGGCAGTCGAAGCCGTTCTGGTGGCGCTGCTCGTAGCCGAGCATGTCGCGGTAGCGGAGGTAGAGGTCCTTGTACGTGCGGCCCCAGGCGTGGTGCACGCCCATGGGGTTGTTGGCAGTGATCGGCCCGTCGATGAACGAGAAGCGCGGCCCACCCACGTTGCGCGCCACACGCTTGCGGAAGGCGTCGATCTGCTCCCAGAAGCGCAGGATTTCCAGCTCCTGCTGGGCGAAATCTACTTTGGCGGGCACGGGTCGATACAAGGTCGCTTCCCCATCACGGATCGTCGCGGCCAGCGCGGCCGCCGGAGAGCACACGGGACGGCCGCCAGCGGGCGGCTCGGGCGATGGACCAACGCGCCGGGGGCGCGCACGGCGGACTCTGCCGCTTCATTTAAGCAGCGTACGGCAAGCGGCGCGGGGGTCGCAAGTGCCCCACGTGCTAGTCAGCGATGGGTCAAGAAGGCCAGCAGCTCGCCCATCAGGCGGTGGATCGCGGCATACCGCTCCGGCGGCGTGGCCAGCAGCTGCTCGGCTGGCTGCACCCACGGCCCGGGCCGCAGGTCCGCCGGGCAGTGCGCCACCAGCGCGTGGGCCGTCTCGGGCGTCGTCTCCAGGTGGAACTGGAGTCCCACCACCCGCTCACCCCACTGGAACGCCTGGTTGGCGCAGGCCGCGCTGCGGGCCAGACGCACCGCGCCGGGCGGCAGATCGAACGTCTCGCCGTGCCAGTGGAACGCCTCGAACTCGGTCGGGAAGCGGAACCGCGCGGGGGGCGTCGTCGGCTCGCCGTAGACGGGGAACCAGCCGATCTCCCGGGTCGCGTTGGGATACACGCGCGCCCCGAGCACGCTGGCGATGAGCTGCGCGCCGAGACAGATGCCCAGCACCGCCTTGTCGGCGGCCAGGCAGCGCCGCAGCCACGCCTTCTCGGTCGCCAGCCAGGGCAGCGTCGCCTCGTCGTTGACCGACATCGGCCCGCCCAGCACGATCACCAGATCAATGGCGTCGGGCTCGGGCAGGGCCGCCTCGCGGAACCAGCGCGTACACGTCGTCTGGTAGCCGGCGGCCGCCAACCAGGGCGCGATACTGCCCAGGTCCTCGAACGGCACGTGTTGCAAGTAGTGCGCGCGCACGACGATCTCCTTCCGCACAACGCGCGGTGGGCTGCCCCTGCTGGACGGATAGTCGCCCGCCGCTCCCGCGCGCTCAGGAGTACAGCGACACCAGCGCGACGCCGAGCACCACCGCCAGCGCGCCCAGCACGATGCGCGGCGTGATCCGCTCGCTGCCGCGCAGGAACACCGCCGCCAGCGGCAGCACGAACAGCGGCGAGCTGGTGTACAGCGGCAGCACGACCGACACCATGCCCATGCCCAGCGCGGCGTACACCGCCAGCAGGGCGAGCGTCTGGAGCAGCCCGCTGAGCGCGAAGTACGGCGTGCCAGGGTCCAGAATCCCCTGGGCGCGCCAGGCGGGGACCAGCAGCGAGGCGCCCAGCGCCAGCGCGCTGCTCACGCAGATGGCCACGCTCAGCCCGACCAGCGGGGGCGCGCCCTCGCGCAGCGCCGCCCGGCGCACGATATTGTCCAACGCGAAGAACAGCGCCCCGGCGATCGGGAAGAGGATAGCCGCGCGCGGGCGCCAGTCCGTCTTGCCGGGCTGGAGCGACAGGACCATCACGCCCACCACGGCCAGCAGCGCGCCGATGTAGACTGGCAGCGCCGGCCGCTCGCCCAGCGCCAGCGCGGCGATGGCCAGCCCGGCCACGGGCGAGGCGTTCTTGATCGGGTAGCTGATGGCGGGCCCGACGCGATCCACGCCCACGAACAGCAGCGTCACTGCCACTAGCCCGAGCACCCCGTCGAGCGCGAACAGGCCCAGCAGCGCGGGCGGCAGCGCCAGCGGCGGGCGCACTACCAGCAGCGCGACGACCAGGGCGAGCGCATTGACCGTGAAGGTGATGACGATCGAGCGGCGCACGTCGGAGTAGCGCAGGCCGAGCTTGGTGGCGATGCCCACACCGGCGAGGCACACCG
This sequence comes from Chloroflexota bacterium, assembly GCA_035294645.1. Taxonomy (GTDB): domain Bacteria; phylum Chloroflexota; class UBA6077; order UBA6077; family JAJPHF01; genus JADGHJ01. The sequence goes on along the minus strand of DATGKN010000139.1, from coordinate 12,677 downwards.
CGGCCAGCAGCGACAGGCCCACGACCAGCAGGCGCGTGTCCATCAGCCCGCGCCCCGCCGCGCCGCGCGCCCGCTCACGCCGCCTGCCCGCCAACGACGATCGTGCCGCCCTGGATCACCCAGCGCACGGGCCCCAGCGCGGCCAGCGTGCGCGCCGGGTCGCCCTCGACGGCGATCAGGTCCGCCCGTCGGCCCGCGGTCAGCGTGCCCACCTCGGCGGCGAGGCCCAGGCAGCGCGCCGCGCCGCCCGTGGCCGCGTGCAGGGCCGCCAGCGGCGACAGCCCCGCGCGCTCCAGCCAGACGAGCCCCTCCGCCCAGCGATCGTGCGGCACGTGCGGGATGCCGCAGTCAGTGCCGAAGGCGAACGGCACCCCGGCGGCGTGCAGGCGCCCGATGGAGACGAGCCGCGCCTCCAGCCAGGCCGGGCCGCGCCGGCTGTTGACTTCCTGGAAGCGCAGGTGCGTGGTGGGGCAGGCGAAGATGCCGCGCGCGGCCATCTGATCGGCCACCGCGGGGTCGTAGGCGATGGTGTCGTCGGGGCCCAGCCACGTGCAGTGCTCGACGCTGTCGGCGCCAGCCGTCACCGCGGCGGCGATGCTCGCTGTGGCGTGGGCGTGCGCGGCCAGGCGCCGGCCGGCGGCGTGGGCGGCGGCGGCGGCAGCGCGCACCTCGGGCGCGTCGAACTGCGGCCGCGTGGCGTCGCTGCCCGGGGTGATGCGCCCGCCGCTGACCATCAGCTTCACCCAGTCGGCGCCGGCGGCGAGCTGGCGCTGGGCCGCGGCGCGCACGGCCGCCTCGCCGCGCGCGGTGACACCGCCCAGGAAGTGGCAGTGGCCGTGGGGGACGGTGAGCGGGGCGCCCGAAACGACCAGCCGCGGGCCGCGCACCGCGCCGCTGGCGATCGCCTGCCGCAGCTGCTGGGCCAGCGTGCCGCGCGCCCCGCAGTCGCGTGCCGTAGTGATGCCGCTGCACAGCATGCGCGTGGCGCGCTCGGCCATCGCGGCCAGCGCGGCGGCGTCGTCCTGCCGCGCCAGCGTGCCGATCGGGTCCGGCCCGCCGTCGAACACCAGGTGCACGTGCGCGTCGATGATGCCGGGCAGCAGCGTGAGGTCGCCCAGGTCGAGCCAACGCACGGTGGGCGGCAGCGGCGGCAGGGAGGAACGCGGGCCGACATAGGCGAGCTGGCCCGCGTCGTCGATCACCACCGCCGGCCGGTCGAGCGGCGGCTGGCCCGTCCCGTCGATCAACCGCCGCGCCAACACCACTAGCAACTCCGCCTCCGCGCCGCCCACGGCTGTCGGTCGCGATCGGCCCTCTGGCGAGTGGGCCACGGGCGTTGCAGGGCCATGATAGCGGAGCGGCTCGCCGCCGAACAGCGGCCACAGCGCAGCAGGCAGGGGCGCACGTCGTGTAGGGGGGGCCTACAGGGTTCCGCGTCCCGCGGGGCGGGCCCCCGTGTACGGCGGCAGGCCCGAGCGAGGATCACAGGGTGCTAATCGAGGGCGCTGACCTCCAGCTCCTCGCGCCCCCGGGCACGCTGGCCGCCACCTCCGCAGCGCGGTCGATGGCTTCGAGCCCGGCGACACGCCCACGGAGGTACCCCCCTCCCTTCTCGCCGACGCAGTGTGGGCCTATTCGCCCGCCCTGTCGCAACCTGGGTGCCACACGCCGCGGCTGGCATGGGGCGTGCGAGAGAGCTCTAGGCCGCCCGACAGCGGCCGATGAATCAACCGAGGAGCTGTCATCATGGGCATGGAACGGCGTGAGGGCTGGCGCGAGGCGCTGCCCCTACGCACGGCGATCGACCGCCTGTTCGAAGATGCGGTAGTGCGCCTGGGCGGCGCGGCCGGCCGTGAGGTCCCTCTCGATCTCGGCGAGAGCGACGAGGCATTCGAGGTCCGCGTGGCGCTGCCAGGCGTGCGCCCCGAGGACGTTCGCCTCACGGTGGAGCACCAGGCGCTCACCATCGAGGGCGAGTGGGCGCGCGAGCAGACGCGCGGCGACCAGCGCTGGCACCTGCGCGAGCGGGCCCAGGGCCGCTTCGCGCGCACCCTGCGGCTGCCCGCGCCCGTGGATGCCGAGCGCGTCACCGCGCAGCTCGCACACGGCGTGCTGACGGTGCACCTGCCCAAGGCGCCAGCGGCCCAGCCGCGCCGCATTCCCGTGCGGGGGCAGCCGGCGGGCGGGCCCGCGGCGCTCGACACGGGCCCAGGGGGGACCGCCATCAGCCACGGCCAGCCGGCCGCCAGCGCACAGCCGGTGGCGGGCACGCAGCCGACCGATCCCGATCGCGTCACCCAGGAGTCGATCGACTCGTTCCCGGCCAGTGACCCGCCGTCGTATACTCCCGAGCGCCTGTAGCCGCGCGTCCTCTCCCAGCGCCGAGGGGCGCGCGGCAAAGTGGGCCACCTTCCGTCCACGCGCGACCTGGGTCTACAATCTGAAAAGAGCCGTCTCCCGAGGAGAACGCCGATGCCCACCGAGCCGTGCCCCGTGTGCGAGTACCCGATGGTGGCCATCGCTGGCAGCAAGCAGGCGATCTGCCAGAACTGCGGCTACAAGGAGCCGTGCTGCTAGCGCCACTCCCGGCGCGCAGCCGGGGTGGGTGGAGCGCCCCGGGCGCTAGTCCGCCCTGTGGTATACTGCGCTCGCCATGATCGATGTCGGCAGCGTGCTGGCGGGCCGCTACCAGCTCCAGGCGCGGGTGGGCATGGGCGGCATGGCCGTCGTCTACGACGGCCAGGATCTGCTGCTCGGCCGCCGCGTGGCGGTGAAGCTCCCTCAGCCCGCGCTCGCCAACGACCCCGCGTTCCGCGCCCGCTTCGCCAACGAGGCGCGTGCCGCCGCCGCGCTGGCGCACCCCAACGTAGTGGCGGTCTACGATGTTGGCGAGGAGGCCGGCACGCCGTTCCTAGTCATGGAGTTCGTCGAGGGCGAGTCGCTGCGCGAGCGGCTCCAGCGCGAGGGGCCGTTGCCGTCGGCGGAGATCGTGCGCATCGGGGCGGCCGTGGCCGACGCCCTCGCCGCGGCACACGAGCGCGGACTGATTCATCGCGATGTGAAACCCGCCAACATTCTGCTCACGCCCGACGGCCGCGTGCGGCTGGCCGATTTCGGCATCGCGCTGGCCCTGGGAGCCGATTCGGCGACGCGCACCGGCACGCTGTTCGGCTCGATCCACTACCTGGCGCCCGAGCTGATCCGCGGCGAGGCCGCCACCCCGGCGGCCGATATCTACGCCCTGGGCGTGGTGCTGTACGAGATGGCCACCGGCCGCGTGCCGTATACCGGCGACAACCCGCTGGCTATCGCCATCCAGCACGTGGAGACCGCGCCCACTCCCCCCTCGCGGCTCGCGCCGGGGCTGCCAGCGGGGCTGGAGGCGGTGATCGTGCGGGCCCTGGACAAGCAGCCGGCCGCGCGCTTCCCCTCGGCCGCCGCCCTGGCCGCCGCACTGCGGGCGCTGCCCGAGGCCGCGGGGCCCGCTGCACCGGGCCGCACGCAGCCGTTGTCGGCCGAGGAGCTGGCCCGCGCCCGGCCGGCCGCTGCGGGCGCGGTGGCCCCGGGTCCACAAGCCACGCAGCCGTGGGGTTGGGGCGCGCGGGGCCCGAGCCCCTGGACGCAGGGCGTCCCGCCCGCCAGCGAGCGGACCCAGGTGCTGCCGGTCCAGCCGCTGCCTGCAGCCCAAGCGCCGCCGTGGGGGCCGCGCCCGGCGCCGATGTATCCCAGCGCGCGCTGGCCCGTGGTGCTACTCGGTATCTTGAGCGCGCTGTGCCTGTTGGGGCTCGTCCCGGTCGGCATGCTCGCCTACCGGCAGCTGCGCCTGCCTGATACCCCGCCCCGCGTCGCGCCCAGGGTGAACGAAGCTCCCCTACGGCCCGGGGCGGCTGCACTAGGAGGTGCTCGCGTGTCGCTGTACCCGCTGGGCGACCGGCGCCCCGCGCTGGCGCCCGACGTTTACATCGCCCCGGGCGCCCGGCTGATCGGCGCCGTCACCCTGGGGGCTGGCAGCAGCGTGTGGTTCAACGCTGTGCTGCGTGCCGACGACGAGCCGATCACCGTCGGCGCGCGCACCAACCTCCAGGACGGGGCGATCGTCCACGTGGACCGCGGTTACCCAGCCACCCTCGGCGACGAGGTGACGGTGGGGCACGGCGCGATCGTCCACTCGGCGACCGTCGCCTCGCGCGTGCTGATCGGCATGGGCGCGGTGCTGCTCACCGGCTCCCAGATCGGCGAGGGAAGCATCATCGGTGCCGGGGCGCTGGTGCCCGAGGGCCGCACGATCCCGCCACGCTCGCTGGTGCTGGGGGTCCCCGCACGGGTCGTGCGCATGGTGACCGACGCCGAGTACGCCGCGATCGTGCGCAGCGCCGACGGCTACGCGCAGCGCGCCCAGCGCTACCGCGCCCTCGGTTGATTCGCGCGCGCCCCATGGGCTACACCGTCGCGCTCCAGACGCTGGCGCCGCAGGCCGTGGCCAGCATCCGCTTGCTGCTGCCGCCCGCGGCGCTAGAGGCGGCGCTCGGCGACCTGCTGCTCGAGGTGTGGGACTGCCTCGCCAGCCAGCAGGTGGGCGCCGCCGGGCCGCCGTTTCTGCGCTACCATCAGGCGGAGCCGGCCCAGCTCGATATCGAGGTCGGGTTTCCCGTCGCGGCGCCGGTCGCCCCCCGCGGCCGCGTGCGGCCCGGCACCCTACCCGGGGGCGCCGCGGCTACCACCTGGCACCACGGCCCGCCCGACACACTGCGCGCGGCGTACGAGGCACTGGCCGCCTGGCTGGCGGCGCACGGCTATCCCATGGCGGGCGCGCCGTGGGAGCGCTACTGGAGCGATCCCCTGCTGGAGCCGGATCCGCGCACCTGGCGCACCGAGGTGGTCTGGCCTCTGCCCTGAGCACGGGTACGTGACAGCCCGCGCGACGCGGCGTATGATAGGCGCACTCGATCGGCGCTCCACATCCATATCGCCGGGCGCCACCGCGTGCAGGGAGGGATGTGATTATGTGTCTCGCCCACTACAGCCGCCGCGACTTCCTGGCGCTCACTACCGCTGCGGCCGGCGGCCTAGCCGCCAGCGCCGCCTTCGGAGGCGCTAGCGACGCAGCCCCCGCCCCCAGCGTGGTCTCGCCCGCCGCCCAGCGCGACCTGACCGCCGGCATGATCGACTTCCACGTGCACACTTACCCCGACAACTTCGACCGCACGGTGAGCGCGGTGGAGGCCGCGCGCACTGCCAAGGCGCGCGGGATGCGCGCCATCGTGCTCAAGGGCGGCGCGTTCGAGACGGTCACCCGCGCCGCCGAGGCGCGTGCGGCGGTGCCGGGCATCGAGGTGTTCGGCGGCGTGGTGCTCAACTGGTACAGCGGCGGGCTGAACCCGGCGGCCGTGCAGGCGATGGTCGACCTGCGCGGGGGCGGCGCCGAGCGGCTGGGCCGCGTGGTCTGGATGCCTAGCCTGCACGCGCGCAACCACTTCCAGCGCTTCAATATCCCCGGCCAGCCGGTGGACGTGTTCGATGGCACGCAGCTCCTCCCGGCGGCGCGCGAGATCCTGGCGCTGTGCGCCGACTACGACCTGGTGCTGCAGACCTGCCACCTGTCGCCGCCCGAGGCGCTGGCACTGCTGCGCGAGGCGCGCGCCATGGGCGTGCAGCGCCTGGTCTGCACCCACGCCGACTACGACCCGATCAACATGAGCCTCGACGAGCAGCGCGAGGCCGCCCGGCTGGGTGCCTACATCGAGCACGCCTACATCGGCGTGTACCTGGGGCCCGACTCGCCCGCCGAGCGCTTCCGCACCTGGCGCGGCGCGACCGTAGAGCAGATGGCCCGCGCGATCAAGGCCACCGGCGCCGAGAGCGCGATCTTGTCGAGCGACATGGGCGCGGCGCCGCTCGGCATCCCGGCCGACGGCTACGCGGCGTTCGTCGAGGAGCTCCAGCACTACGGCATCACCGACCACGAGCTCGACCTCATAGGCCGCCGCAATCCGGCCGCGCTGCTCGACCTGGACTAGCGCCCCGCGGCGCGGGCCCAGAGCAGTGCACCGTCCCCCTGCAGGGCAGGAGCGCCGTCCGCGACGGTAGCGACGCGGCGCGATACACGGGTCGCGGCATATAAGCTCGTCAGGGAAAGCGCCGCCCAGCGCCGTAGCTCGATCCCGCTGGTCGCCCTCCGCGCCGAGGGCACCGAGGGGCCCGAACCGGCGGGGACCGAGGCGGGGAAAGGCGCCGCAACCGGTGCGACCGCGTGTTGCGGTCCACCCTGCGCCAGCAGTACACTCGGGTGTCCAGCGGGAACCGGCCCAGTGGGCTCCCGCGACCAGACCGCGCAGGACGAACCCATGGACACGGACACAGCGAGCGCCAGACGGGTGAGCACCGAAGGCAGCGTGCGGGTACTGGCGCGTCCGATGCCAGTGGGGTGGGCCATGGCGTAGCCGCCCCGCGGTAGCGAGCGCCCGGTACCCCGCCGCGCCCTCGGGGCCGGCGGGTTTTTTGTGCCTCTAGCAGGGCGCGGTGTCGCCAGGCAGCGGCCGGCTCGCCCGGCGCGGGCGCGCGCCAGAAGGGGAAGCAACGATGGTCAGGCGGCCCGAGACGACGCTCCAGCCGCGGCGCGGCTTCGGGGCGATCGACCTGCTGCTGGCCCTGGTGCTCGCGGGCGTCATCTACACCATCGCGGCGACCGCCGCTCGCTGGACCGCCCCGGTCACGCCCAGCGTCGCGATCGACCTGGCCCCCACGGCGCTGCCCGGCTACGCGGCGCTGTCGGTGGTCCGCATGGCCGCCGCGTACCTCGTCGCGCTCGGCTTCAGCCTGGCCTACGGCCGCATCGCCGCCACGCACCGCGTCGCCGAGCGGGTGATGCTGCCGGCCTTGGACATCCTGCAGAGTATCCCGATCCTGTCGTTTATGCCCGGGGTGGTGCTGGCCCTGGTGGCGCTGTTCCCCCACACCAACTTGGGGCTGGAACTCGCGGCGGTCCTGCTCATCTTCACCAGCCAGGCGTGGAACCTGGCGTTCGGGTTCTACCAGGCGCTCATCACCATCCCCCAGGAACTGCGCGAGGCGGCGCTGGTGTACCAGCTCGACGCCTGGCAGCGCTTCTGGAAGCTCGAGCTGCCCGCGGGCGCGATCAGCCTGGTGTGGAACTCGATGATGAGCTGGGCGGGCGGCTGGTTCTTCCTGATCGCGGCCGAGCAGTTTACGTTAGGCGACAAGGACTTCCGCCTCCCCGGGCTGGGCAGCTATCTGAAAGTCGCCGCTGACGCGGGCGATAGCGGCGCCCTGCTGCTCGGCCTGGCCGCCCTGATCGCCGTGATCGTGGCGCTCGACCAGCTCCTCTGGCGCCCGCTGGTGGCGTATGCGGAGCGGTTCAAAATGGAGCAGAGCGAGGCCAGTGCGGTGCCGACCTCGTGGGTGCTTACCGCGCTAGAGCGCTCGGCGCTCGTCGCCTGGCTGCACGAGCAAGTGCTGCCGCCCCTCGGCGAGCGACTCGACCGCGTGGCGGCGCGCCTGTTCCCGCCCGTGGCCCCGCAGACGGTGGGCAAGGCCGGCGGGCGGCCCGCGCTGGCAGTGCTACTCGGTGGCGCCGGGCTGGTCGCCGCGGCTGCCTGGGGCGGGTGGCAGCTGCTCCGACTGCTCGCCGAGCTGGGGCCCGACGACTGGGCCGCCTTGCCGCCCGCCGCGGGCGCGACGTTCCTGCGCACGGCGGCGGCGCTGGCCCTCGGCGCGCTGTGGACCGTGCCTGTAGGGCTGGCCATCGGGCTGCGCCCCCGCTGGGCCCAGCGCGCGCAGCCGTTAGTCCAGATCGCTGCCTCGATCCCGGCCACGGCGCTGTTCCCGGTGCTGCTCCTGTTGCTGCTGCGTCTGCCGGGCGGGCTGGACCTGGCCGCCGTCGGGCTGATGCTGCTGGGCACGCAGTGGTACATCCTGTTCAACACCATCGCGGGCGCCCAAGCTATCCCGACCGATCTGCGCGAGGCGGCGGCGGTGTACCGGCTCCGCGGCTGGCGGCGCTGGCGCTACCTGCTGCTGCCGGGCGTCTTCCCCTACCTGGTCACGGGCCTGATCACGGCCACGGGCGGCGCCTGGAACGCCAGCATCGTGTCGGAGTACGTCAGCTTCGGCGGCCAGCAGTACGCGACGCTCGGGCTGGGCGCGCTGATCGCCAGCGCGGCCAATGACGGCGACTACGCCCGGCTAGCGGCCGCCACGCTGGTGATGGCCGCCGTGGTAGTGACCATCAACCGCTGGGTATGGCGCCGGCTGTACTGGCTGGCCGAGGAGCGCTACCGGCTCGGCTGAGCGCCCGCCGCGCGAGAGGGAGGCCCTAGATGGCGACCGTCAGCGCACCCGACACGCGCCCCCTCGCCCAGGACACGCTGCTGGCGGCGCGCGCGGTCAGCAAAGTGTACGAGAGCGGCCGCAGCCGCCTGGTGGTGCTCGACCAGGTGACCCTCGAGCTGGCGGCCGGCGAGTTCGTGGCCCTGCTAGGGCCCTCGGGATCGGGCAAGTCCACCCTGCTGCGCATCCTCGCGGGCCTGATCCCGCCCTCGGCGGGCGAGGTGCTGGTCCACGGCGTGCCGCTGCGGGGGATCAACGACCGCGCGGCGGTGGTGTTCCAGACGTTCGCCCTGTTCCCCTGGCTCACCGTGCTGGAGAACGTGGAGCTGGGCCTGCTGGCGCGGCCGCTCACGCGCGCCGAGCGCCGGCAGCGCGCTTTGGCGGCCATCGATCTCATCGGGCTGGACGGCTTCGAGAGCGCCTACCCGAAAGAGCTGTCGGGCGGCATGCGCCAGCGGGTGGGGTTCGCCCGGGCCCTGGTGGTCGAGCCCGAGGTGCTGCTGATGGATGAGCCGTTCTCCGCGCTGGACGTGCTGACCGCCGAGAACCTGCGGCACGAGCTACTCGACCTGTGGCGCCAGCAGCGCATCCCCACACGAGCCATCCTGATGGTGACGCACAACATCGACGAGGCGGTGGCCATGGCCGACCGGCTGGTAGTGCTCAGCCCGCCGCCCGCCCACGTGCGGGTGGACATCCCCGGCTTGCCCCTGGCGGAGCGCGGGCGCGGCGCCGAGCACTCGCGCCTGGTGGACGCCATCTACCAGCTGATGACCAATCCGGAGGCCGACGTGGCCGCGCTGCTGCCCGTCGCACGGCCGGTCGAGCCGAGCGTGCCGCGCCGGCCGTACCAGCTGCTGCCGCCCGTCAGCATCGGCCGCCTCACGGGTTTCATCGAGCGGCTGCATCGGCTGGGGGGCCGCGCGGATATGTTCGAGTTGGCGCGGGCGCTGCACCTGGAGGCGGACGAGATCATCGCCCTGGCCGAGGCCGCCGACCTGTTGGACTTCGCCACCCTCGAGGCGGGCGACATCGTGCTCACGCCCGTGGGGCAGGCGTTCGCCGAGGCCGACGTGCTGCGCGAGAAGGAGATCTTCCGCCATCAGGCATTGGCGCACGTGGAATTGATTCGCGAGATCGTCCAGGAGCTGGCCGCCGCGCCGGGCCATCGCCTGCCCGAGGAGCGCATCCTGGCACGGCTCCAGGCGGTGTTCACGCCGGAGGAAGCCCGCCGCCAGCTCGACACGGCGATCGGCTGGGGGCGCTACGCCGAGGCGTTCGCCTACGACGACCACGCGGGCGCACTGTACCTCGAAGAGTCGCCGCCTTCGCCACCCGCGCCGGCCGGCCCACCGGGCTGACCCGGCCGGGCCGCACGACGCCGCGCCTGGATCCACTTTGCGCCCTCGAACCACAGGACGCTCGACAGCCCCACGCCCAGGCAGAGCAGCAGGTCGTCCAGCGGCAGCGGCGCGAAGCTGAATAGCTCGCAGAGGAACGGGACGTAGAGCACGAGGCCCAGCCCTACCAGCGCACCGCCCACTATCCACCACAACGTCGGATTGGGCACGCGCAAGGTAGCAAGGATAGGCTCGGCCCAGGAGCGATTGGTCAGGATCAAACCCAGGTTCGCCGCGATCAGCGTGGTGAACGTCATAGCCCGGGCGGCGGCCTCCGGCTGCCCGCGGTACAAGGTGAGAAGATAGACCAGCGCCACGACCACCCAGGCAATCCCACCTTGGAGCCAGCCCATGCCCAGCGTGCGCGCGCTGAACAAGCGCTCGTGCACGCCCCGCGGCGGTCGCTTCATGACATCATCGCGGATCGGCTCCGCCTCGAACACGATCGAGCAGGCCGGGTCGATGATCAGCTCCAGAAAGACGATGTGGGCGGGCAGGAGCACGAGCGGCGCGCGCAGGAGCACAGGGAGCAGCGCGATGCCGGCGATGGGGGTGTGAACGCCTAACAAGTAGGCCATGGCCTTCTGCAAGTGGTCGTAGATGCCGCGTCCCAAGCGCACTGCCTCGACGATCGAGGAGAAATCGTCGTCGAGCAGCACCAGGTCAGCCGCCTCGCGTGCCACATCGGTACCGCGCCCGCCCATGGCGATACCGATGTGAGCGGCCTTGAGGGCGGGCGCGTCGTTGACGCCGTCGCCGGTCATGGCCACGATCTCGCCGTTCGCCCGCAGCGCGTTCACTAGGCGCAGCTTCTGCTCCGGCGTGACACGCGCACAGATAGCCACGTGACGCAGGCGCTGGCGCAGCGCGTCGTCGCTGAGCTGATCCAACTCGGGACCGGTGAGCACGGCGTCTAGGGGCTGGAGGCCGATCGCGCGTGCGATGTGCTGCGCGGTGCGGGGATGGTCGCCCGTGATCATCACGACGCGAATGCCCGCGGCGTAGCACTCTTGGATCGCCGCGGGCACCGTGGGGCGCACGGGATCGACCAGGCCGACTAGGCCCACGAACTCGAACGCGAAGTCGTGCTGCATCCGCGGCAGTTCGGGGGCGCGGAAGCGGGCTTTGGCCACGCCGAGCACGCGCAGCCCGTCGGCAGCCATGGCTTCCACCTGCTGCGCCAGCGCGGCCGTCGTGGCAGCATCGAGATGGCAGAGGTCGAAGATCGCTTCCGGTGCTCCCTTCGCTGCGACCACATAGTCCCCGCCCTCTGGCGACCGCCAGACGTGCGACAGCGCCAGGAGCTCGGGCGACAGCGGGTATTCGCGCACCAAGATCCAGTCATGGTGGAGGTGCTCGGTGTGTGCCAGGGACTGCTCCGCCAGCGCCTTGAGCGCGCGCTCCATGGGGTCGAACGGGTCGCGCTGGCTGGCGAGGACGGCGAACTCTAGCACCTCGTGGAACGGCTCGGGAAGCGGCGGCGCGGTGTCCCCGACCTCGTACACCACGCCGCGGGCGAATAGGCGGCACACGGCCATCTGGTTGAGGGTGAGAGTGCCCGTCTTGTCCACGCAGAGCACTGTCGCCGCCCCCAGCATTTCGATCGCGGGCGCCTGGCGTGTCAGCACATGGTGCCGCGCCAGGCGCCAGGCGCCGAGAGCGAGGAACACGGCGAGAACCACCGGGAACTCTTCGGGAATGAGCGCCATGCCGAGCGTGATCCCCGCGAGCAGCCCGCCCACCCAATCAGCGTGCGTCAGACCGTAGCCGCCGGCGACTACGGCGCAAAGCAGCAGCGCCATCAGGGCCAGGACCTGCACCAGCTGGCGCGTTTCCCGCTGGAGGCGGGTCGGCTCGGGCGAGAGGGTCTGCAGCGCCTTGCCGATCCGCCCGACCGCCGTCTGGGCCCCCACGGCCTGCACCTCCGCCACGCCCAGACCACTCACCACCAGCGTGCTGGAGTAGACAAACGGCTGGTCGTCTCCGCCGGGCAGCGCGGGCACTAGCCCCGGGCGCCCCGGGCGCTTGCGCACCGGCACCGACTCACCGGTGAGGAGTGACTCATCAACGGCGAGGTTGACGCAGGCCAGGACGACGGCGTCCGCGGGTACACGATCGCCCTCGGCCACCACGATGATGTCGCCGCGAACCACCTCGCGGCCGGGGATGCGCAGCGGCTCGCCATCCCGGATGACGAGCGCGCGGGGGCTCGACAGCGCGCGCAAGGCCGCCAGCGCGCGCTCGGTGCGCCACTCTTGGTAGAGATTGATCCCCACGATGAGGCCGATCGAGGCCAGCAGCAGGACGGCTTCGGCGAGGTCGCCTAGTAGCACATATAGGGTCCCGGCCGCGAGGAGCAGCAGGATCATCGGCTCGCGCAGCACCGTGAGGGCGAGCGCCCACAGGCTGCGAGGGCGTGTCGCGGGCAGTTCGTTGTAGCCCTCGGCCGCCAGGCGCCGCGCGGCCTCCTCGCGCGACAAGCCGCGGTAGGCGCGCAGGTCGATCTCAGGGAGCGTGGCGACAGGCGCTCTAGCCATCGGTGCCCCTTCCGAGGGATCGAGGGGCGGCAGACACCTAGCGCGCTTGGCACGATTCGCCCAGGAGCCCAGCGTTGGTGCTACCGATGCGCCGCGCGCTCGGCCCCTCCCCAGCGTAGCACGCGGTAGGCCAGGCGCGGGTGGCCCACCGAGATCTAGGACTGCGCGGCGCGGGGACCGCAGCCTGCACCGCCGCCCGCAACGGCGGGGCCCTCGCGCCTGGGACCAGCAGGACAGGCTCTATTAGAAGTCAGGGGCACTAGCTAGCAAGGCGCAGCTAATACAGCCCCTGCACGAAGATCCGGCCGGTGATGTGCGCGGTGGCGTCGCGCGTGAACCACACCGCCAGCTCGGCGCCCTCCTCGGGCGTGGGCAGGCGGCCGAACGGGGCGCG
>DATGKN010000138.1:0-8239 GCA_035294645.1 Chloroflexota bacterium | reverse complement strand
AGGCGCTCGGGGCGGATCCGACCCTGGCCGCCGCGTACTACCAGCGTGGCGCCGCGCACGCCCAGCTCGGCGAGCTGGACGCGGCGGTGGCGGACTTCACCAAGGCGCTGGAGTACCAGCCGGCGCTGGCCAGCGCGTACTACTACCGCGGTGCAGTCCGCACCCAGCAGGGCGATCTCCAGGGGGCGTTGGCCGATCTCAACCAGGCGCTCGACCTCGACCCTACCCTGGCCCTGGCCAAGTACCAGCGCGGGGTGGTGCGCACCCTGCTGGGCGACATGGCGGGCGCCAACGCCGACCTGACCGAGGCGCTGCCGAACATCCCCGAGACGGCGATCGCCTACTACTACCGCGGCACGGCCCGCAGCGCGCTGGGCGACTACCAGGGCGTGGTGGAGGACTTCACCCAGGTGCTGCGCCTGGAGCCGGACTCGCCCAACGCCTATTACAACCGCGCGGTGGCCTACGCCGCGCTGGGCGACCGCGAGCGCGCCGTAGCCGATCTGGAGCAGGCGCTCGCCCAGTACACCGCGCAGGGCGACACCGAGAACGCCCAGCGGGCTGAGCAGGCCTTGCAGGTGCTGCGCAGCTAGCGGCTCACAGCGGCTCGGGGGCCGCGCGCTCGCGGTCGCTGAGGTACCAGTGCTCGCCGTGCTGCACCACGCGGCCCTCGCGCGCGAGTTTGAGCAGGTGCGCATGCACGCTGCCGCCGGCGGCGCCGACCAGCCGCGGGTCGAGATCCGGGTAGATGCGCGCCACGATCGCCTCGATGCGCGTGGCGCCCAGGTGCAGTGCCGCCAGCACCTCGCGCTCGCGCATCAGGCGGTGGTCGATGTACTCCGTGATCTTCGCCGGCCCGTCCTCGACTGGGTCCCAGTGGCCCGGCAGCAGGCGGCGGATCGGGTACCGGCGCAGCAGGTACAGCGAGTCGAGGTACGCCTGCATGTCGCCGTCGGGCGGGTAGACGACTGCAGTGCCCTTGCCGAGAATATGGTCGCCGCTGAACAGCAGCTCGCGCGGGCGATCCAGGAAGCAGAGGTGTGTGCTGGCGTGACCCGGGGTGGCGATCACCTCCAGCCACTCGCCGTCGGCCGGCACATGCTGGCCGTGGCGCAGCGCGCGGTCGATGTGGCGGATGCCGTCGTGTGCGGCTAGCGGGGCGCCGGTGCGCCGGCGCAAGCGGTCGGCACCGGCGAGGTGGTCACTGTGGTGGTGGGTGACCAAGATCAGGGCTACCCGCGCGCCCAGCTCGCCCACCGTTGTCACGATGCGGTCGATGTGCTCGACCGAGTCGGGGCCCGGGTCGATTACCACCAGCTCGCGCTCGCCCACCAGGTAGGTGTTGGTCCCCGGGCCGGTGTACGGGCCGGGGTTGTCGGCCAGGAGTTTGCGGACGCGTGGCGCTACCAGCACTCGCGCACCTCTTCGGGGATCTCGACGTAAGGCGGGGACACGGAGAAATCCGCCCGCGGCCGCACCGTCACCACGCGCTTGGTCGCGGCGTGAGCGAGCAGCGCGTCGACGGTGGCGAAGCGCGCCAGCCGCTCCAGGTGGGCGCGGGTGGCGAACACCAGCGGGAACACGCCCCGCGCGTGCAGGGCCAGCGCCTGGGCAGGGGCGACCCAGCGGCCGTCGGTAGTCTCCACCGCGCAGTGCAGCGCCTCTTGGCCCGGGGGCAGCGGCGCCAGGAAGAAGCGGGTGTCGAACCGGCGCGGCGCGCCCTCTGGGGTGATGAAATGCGCCCAGTAGCACAGCTGCTCGGGCGCTGGCCGCAGCCCCTCGCGGGCGCAGATGGCCCACAACGTGGTCGCGCCGCGCTGGAGGGCCAGGCGGTCGGCCGCCAGCCGCGCCGCGCGCGCGGCGTCGTCGAAGCGCACCAGCGCCCCGCGCGCATCGGTGGCCAGCAGCACGCCCGCCTCCTCGAACAGCTCGCGCACTGCCGCTAGCCACAGGGCGAGGCTATCGGCCGGGGTGGGCCCGCCGGCCCCGCTGGCCCCGGCCAGGCGCGCGTGGGCCGCGGCCGCCGTGAGCGCGAGCGGCGGGGCGTCGGGCGGAGGGTAATCGTCGGCGCGTACCGTGCCGCCCGGGAACACGTACACGTCGGGGGCGAAGCGGCTCTCCGCGGGCCGCCGCACCATGAACACCTCCCACGCGGCCGCCCCCGGACGTACTAGGATCACCGAGGCCGAGGGGCGCGGCGGGGCAGACATGCAGTGGCTCCTGTGGCTGGCTCGCACTGTGCTTATACCACGTTCGTCCGCGGTCGATGATCAGCGCGACGGCCGCTGCGCGAACGCTGCCCGCCGGCCTCCACCATGCGTTAACATATTGCGCAATGGTCACGCTAGACGCGCCCACGGTCCCCCAAGGACTTTCCGAGGCCGAGGCCCAGGCCCGTCGTGCGCAGGGCCTGGGCAATGCCTGTGTCCTGCCCACCAGCCGCTCCTACCGGCAGATCTTCCGCGAGAACGTCTTCACCTTCATCAACAACGTGCTGTTCGGTCTCGGTATCGCGTTGGTGGTGCTGGGGCGCTGGAGCGACGCACTGGTCTCGGTCGCCGTGGTGCTGGTCAACACGGTGGTCGGCGTGGTCCAGGAGATCCGCGCCAAGCGCGTCCTCGATCGCATCGCCCTGCTCGCCCAGCCCCAGGCGACGGTGATCCGCGACGGCGTGGAGCGCGTCGTTCCGCCCAGCGAGGTGGTCGTCGGCGACATCTTGCTGGCCCGCCCGGGCGACCAGATCGTGGTCGACGGCCCGCTGGTCGCCGGGCGCATGGACGCCGACGAGTCGCTGCTGACGGGCGAGAGCAACCTGATCGCCAAGAAACCGGGCGACCTGGTGTATTCCGGCAGCTACTGCGTGACCGGCAAGGCGTACTACCAGGCCCAGCGCGTCGGCGCGCAGAGCCTGGTCAACCAGCTCACCGCCAGTGCCCGCGCTTTCCGCCGCAACCTCACACCGCTGCAGCGCGAGGTCAACCTGGTCATCCGGGTGATCCTGCTCATCGCCGTGTACCTGGAGATCTTGAGCGTGGTGGGCGCGCTGCTACAGGGCGCGCCGGTGGTGGACAGCGTGAAGGTGGCGGTGGTGATCGCCGGGCTGGTGCCCAATGGCCTGTTCATCGCCATCGCGGTGGCCTACGCGCTGGGCGCCTTGCGCATCGCGGGGCACGGCGCGTTGGTGCAGCAGTCGAACGCCATCGAGTCGCTGAGCAACGTCGATGTGCTGTGCCTGGATAAGACCGGCACGCTCACCGCCAACCGTATCCGCCTGCACGCCGTGCGGCCGCTGGGGGTCGAGGCGGCGGCTCTGGAGCGGCTGCTGGGCGACTACGCGGCCAACGTGACCAACCGCAACCGCACGGCCGAGGCGCTGTATCAAGCCTACGGGGGCGCACCGCGGCGGGTGGTCGCAGAGGTCGAGTTCTCCTCGGCGCGCCGGTGGAGCGCGCTGGCCTTCGCGCCCGAGGCGGGCGGCGGAGTGTACGTGCTCGGCGCGCCGGAGGTGCTCCAGCCGCGGTTGCGCGCTGGCGTCGCGCTGGGCGACCAGGGCCGGGGCTGGGCCGAGCAGGGGCTGCGGGTGGTGCTGTTCGCCGCCGCGCCGCCGGACGCGGCGCTGTACGACGCCGCCGGCCAGCCGTGTCTGCCCGCCCCGTTGGAGCCGCTGGGGCTGATCGCCTTCGGCGACGAGTTACGCCCGGAAGCGCGCGAGACGCTAGCGGCGTTCGCGGCCAGCGGCATCCGGCTCAAGATCATCTCCGGCGATAACCCCGCGACCGTTGCCGCGGTCGCCCGCCAGGCCGGCCTGAACGGCCAGCTTGAGGTGTGCTCCGGGGCCGACCTGGAGAGCCTGACCGACGCGCAGCTCCGCGAGGTGGCCGAGCGCGTCACCATCTTCGGGCGGATCACGCCGAGTCAGAAAGAGCGGCTGGTGAAGGCGCTGCGCGCGGGCGGGCACCATGTGGCGATGATCGGCGACGGCGTGAACGACGTGTTGGCGCTCAAGCGCGCCAACCTGGGCATCGCCATGCTCAGCGGCAGCCAAGCCACCCGCGCCGTGGCCGACATCGTGTTGCTCAACGACTCCTTCTCGTCGCTGCCGCTGGCGTTCCGCGAGGGGCAGCGGATCCTCAATGGCATGCAGGATATCCTGCGCATCTTCCTGACACGCGTGCTGTACATGGCGCTGCTGATCATGTCGATCGGGGTGGTGGGCGGTTTCCCGCTGGGGCCGAAGCAGGCGTCGCTACTGGCGCTGCTGACCGTCGGCATCCCCTCCATCGCGTTGGCGGCGTGGGCGCGTCCAGGCCCCGGCCCGCGCCGGCGGCTCGTGCAGGGCTTGATGCGCTTCGTGCTCTCGGCGGCCACCACGCTCAGCCTGGTGGGCCTCGGCGTGTACGCGCTGTACCTGGCGCGAACTCAAGACGCCATCATCCAGGCGACGCCGTGGATCGCCGACATCGTGGCCCTCGAGCGCGCCCTGCCGGTCGCCCAGAGCGCCTTGCTGGCGATCACCACCTTCTGCGGGCTGTTGCTGCTGCTGTTCGTCGAGCCGCCCCTCCGCGCGTTGGCCGTCGCGCCCGAGGAGTATCACGGCGACTGGCGCCCCACCCTGCTGGCCGCCGCTATGCTGGCTAGCTACCTGACGATCGTGTCGGTACCGTGGCTGCGCGACTTCTTCGAGCTGGCGGCGCTCGGGTGGGGCGACTACCTGGCGCTCGGCGCGCTGGCCGGGCTGTGGGGGATCGGCCTGCACTTCCTCTGGCGCCGCCGCCTGATCGAGCGGTTCTTGGACCTCGACCTGCGCTGAGCACGGCCGGGACGGGCCGCGGTTGGGCATCACCGCGTGGCCCGCCGGTGCCGATCGGCTGGCGGCACGGCCCTGCGCAGAGCTGCCCGCCCGGGTGGACCTCGGGCCGATGCGGTGGTTGTGGGCCGGGAGGGGCGCGTTGAGCGTGACGGCGATCGGCGGCGGGGTTCGGTACACTGGAATCGAGCGGCCGTTTTGTTCGCCCCTTCCCCAAGCGATTGGATAGCCGTGAGATTGGAGCAGCAACGATGACGGAACGAGCGTGGGGGCTGCGGCGCCGGCTGGGGCGCCGCGCCGTGCTGCGCGCCGCCGCTTGGCTCGGGGTGGGCACCTTGCTGGGAGGGGCCGGCTGTCGCGCTGCTCCGGCCGCATCCCCCCTGTCCCCCGGGGGGACGCCGGGGGCGCCGAGCCCGACCGCCAGCGGCGGGGCCAGTACGCCCCGTGCCCTGCAGAAGGTCCGCGTGGCGGGGGCCGGCTCGATCGCGGAGGCGGGCATCTTCATCGCCCAGGCCAAAGGGTACTTCCAGCAAGAGGGGATCGAGCTCGAGCAGCACCAGTTCGACTCGATCGTGCGGGCCATTCCCGCGCTGGGAACCAACCAGGTAGACGTGGGGGCGGGGGCGATCGGCGCGTCGCTCTTCAACGCCATCGAGCGCGGGGTGGACGTGCGCATCGTGGGGCCGCAGTCGCAGGCGCTCGTCGAGGGCGACCGCGGCTCGCTGTGGTACGTGGTGCGCCGCGACCTGTGGGAGGCCGGCCGCGTCCGCGACTGGTCGGACCTCAAGGGCCTGACTATCGCCATTCCCTCCAAGGGGGGGAGCAACGAGTACCAGCTCGACGGTGCCTTGCGCGCGGGCGGGCTGACCAGCGCCGACGCGAACGTGGTCGAGATCCCGTTCGCCGACCAGGTCACCGCCCTGGAGAACCGCTCGGTGGACATCGCCCAGCTCACCGAGCCGTTCGCGACCGCGGCAGTCGATCGGGGGCTGGGGGCCAAGTGGCGGCTGGCCTCGGCCTGGACGCCGCGGTTCCAGCTCACCTACTTGCTGTATGGCCCGCAGCTGCGTACCGAGCGGGCGGACGTGGCGCGCCGCTGGATGGTGGCTTACCTCAAGGGCGCCCGCTGGTATATGCAGGCGTTGGCCGCGGGGGGCGCGCTGCGCGACGAGCTGTTCCAGATCCTCGCTGCTCACACCACGGTGAAGGACCCTGCGCTGCTGGCCCGCATGAGCTTTACCACGCTGGCCGTCAACGGCGAGATCTTCACCGAAGACATCCTGGCCCAGGCGCGCTGGGCCCAGGAGCGCGGCTACATCACCACCATCCCCACGCTGGACCAGCTCGTCGACGACCGCTTCGTGCAAGCCGCGGTGGCCGAGCTGGGCCGCGAGTAGCCGCGCGCCGGTATAATCGCGCAGCGAGCGAGGGACAGCGCCATGCGCGAGCGCTACTTCACCCTGGAAGAAGCGACCGCGCTGCTGCCGCGTCTGACAACCCTGTTGACCGAGCTACGGGAGCGGCGCCGCGCGCTGCTGGCCAAGGAGCTAGAGCAGCAGGAGCGCTACCGCGCGCGCGTGCGCGTCAACGGCCACGCCCGCGGCGGCGAGGAGTTCCTCGAACGCCAAGCTGCGATCGAGGCCGAGCTGGCCGCGCTGAACCGCGGCATCCAAGAGGTCCTGGCGCTGGGGGTAGAGCTGAAAGACATCGAGACGGGGCTGGTCGACTTCCCCGCCTGGCGCGGCGGCCGCGTAGTGTACCTGTGCTGGCGGCTGGGCGAGCCGACCATCGCCTGGTGGCACGAGGTCGACGCCGGGTTCGCCGGCCGCCAGCCGCTGTGAGGCGCGCGCCTCACGCGGCCGACTGTGCTATCCTGCCCGGGGAGCCGCCCGCGCTGCCACGGCGCCGCGGCACGCTGCAACGGAGGGAGCACGGCGCATGAGTGTGGAGCCCCGCGCGACGCTCGACCACCTGGTGCGCCCGGCCGTCGCGCGTATCTCGCCGTATGTCCCGGCCGAGACGCTGGACGAGCTGTGCGCCGCGTCTGGCCTCGCCCCCGACGCCATCGTCAAGCTGGACGCTAACGAGAACCTCTACGGCTCCTCGCCGGCCGTGGCGCGGGCGCTAGCCGCCCAGGGCACCTACCACATCTACCCCGACCCCGAGCAGACGCAGGTGCGGGCGGCCGTGGCGCGCTACCTCGGCGTGCCGGTGCGCAACGTGCTGCTGGGCAATGGCTCGGACGAGCTGATCCACCTGCTGACGTTGATCTACCTCGAGCCGGGCGATGAGGTGATCGACTTCACCCCCAGCTTCGCCATGTACCCCATCTACTCAGGGCTGATGGGCGCGCGCATGGTGTGCCTGGAGCGCGACGCGGCGTTCGCCCTCGACCCCGAGGCGGGCCTGCGGGCGGTGACCGACCGTACCAAGCTCATCTTCGTGGCCAACCCCAACAACCCCACCGGTACCTTCACGCCGCGCGCGGCGATCCTGCGGCTGCTGGACAGTGGCCGCATCGTGGTGGTCGATGAGGCGTATGCCGAATTCGCCCCCGACTCGCTGGTGTCCGAGGTGCTGCGCCACGAGAACCTGGTGGTGCTACGCAGCTTCAGCAAGTGGGCCGCGCTGGCTGGGGTGCGCGCCGGCGCGGTGGTGGCGCCGGAGCATATCCTGGCGCACTTCTGGAAGATCAAGAGCCCCTTCAACTTGACCGTGCCTGCTATGGTCGCCGTGCAGGCGGCGCTCGGCGACCTCGCCTACCTCGAGGATACCGTCGAGCGCATCAAACGCGAGCGCGAGCGGCTGGCCGCCCTGCTCGCCGAGATCGCCTACCTGCGCGTGTACCCCTCGGCGGGCAACTTCCTGTATGTCGAGGTGACGCGGGGCAGCGCGGCGCGGCTGCGGGCGCGGCTGGTGCAGCGGGGTATCTCGGTGCGCCACTTCGCGGCCCCGGCGCGCATCGTCCAGGGCCTGCGCATCACAGTGGGCAAGCCTGAGCACACCGATCGCCTGGTCGCCGCGCTGCGCGAGCTATCGCCCGAGTAGCCTCCCGCCGACAGTAGTGGACGAGAGGGCCCTGGCGCAGCAGGCTGCCCGCCCGGGAGGCCGTACGCGAGCCCCGGATACTCCGCCGCCCCTGGCGGTGCCGTGCGACACCATGGCCGCCGCCGGCCAGCGGCTGGCCGTCCTCATGCTGCTGGGGGCGTTGTTGCCCGCGCTGGCGCTCCGCGTGGGGGCCGTCCTGGGCGCCGACTTCCCGCTGAACGACGGCGGGCTGTTCTACGCGATGACGGAGGACCTGCGCGGCGCGGGCTTCACCCTGCCCTGGTACACCAGTTACAACGCCGAGCGCATCCCCTACGCCTATCCGCCGCTGGGGTTCTATCTGGCCGGCGCGCTGGCCGCGCTGGGGCCGTGGTCGCTAGTGGA
>DATGKN010000137.1:0-7073 GCA_035294645.1 Chloroflexota bacterium | reverse complement strand
GATGTAGGTGTCGCTGGAGGGGAGGTACGCCTCGGGCTGGTAGTAGTCGTAGTAGCTGACGAAGCACTCGACGGCGTTGTCGGGGAAGAACTCCGACAGCTCGAGGTACAGCTGGGCGACCAGCGTCTTGTTCGGCGCGATGACCAGCGTGGGGCGCTGGACGGCGGCGATGACGTTCGCCATGGTGAACGTCTTGCCGCTGCCGGTCACGCCGAGCAGGGTCTGGTGCTTCAGGCCGCGGCGCAGCCCATCGACCAGCTTGGCGATCGCCTCCGGCTGGTCGCCGGTCGGCTGGAACGGGGAGACGAGTCGGAACTCTGCCATCGACGCCTCGGGGCGCAGCGCGCCATACGGATTCTACCCCACGCCCGGCCGCGCCCCCCATGCCGCACGGGGGCCAGCGCCGCCCGCGCACGATTGTGACCCATTTGCAAGCTACGGCGGGGCGGCCCCGGCCGCGGGCGCCACGCGCAGCTCTACGCTTGCCTCAGAGCCGCCGGCGCCCGCGGGCAGCCGCGCCTGGAGCACCGCGCCGGGCTCGGCGGCCACGGTCAGCGGGCCCAGCCGGGGGGCAAGCGCCGGGTGGGGCAGGGTGCTGCGCCCGCTGGGGCAGGCGGCGGCGAGCACGAGCTGCGGCTGGTCGTCGTCTGCGAGGCGCAGCGTGAAGCGGCCGGCCTGCTGGGTGCCCGTCACACGCACCGCCAGCGGTCCCCCGCCCGCGTACTGGCAGCCGCCCGGCGCGCCGCCGCCGAGCGTCGCCTCGCCGCGCCCCTCGCCCACCACCCCGCCGTCGCCGGTCGGCCGGAACGTCAGCTCCAGCACTTCCTCCTGGCGCGCCACCGGCGGCAGGCTACCCCGCACGGTGAGAATGCCGCGCCACGGGCACAGCGCCACCGCCACGCGCTGCACCCGCCAGCCGCCGGCCGAGCGGACCGCCAGCGGCGGCGCGTCGGGCGCCAGGGAGAAGCCGAGGTCGAGCGCGGCCGCCCAGGTGCCCACGAGCTCGCCGGGCGCGCCGCGGGCCAGCGTCCAGCGCGAGGCGACGTCGGCGGCATACCACTGGCGAAGCGGCCCGGGCAGCGCGATCGGCTCGTCCCCCTCGCGCGGGCGGGCGAGCAGCGTGCCGTCGAGCGCGGCGTCTACCCGCCCCGCGGCGCTCCAGTCGCGGTCGGCCAGTGCTCCCTGCCAGCTGGCGGCGGCGACCAGGTCGAGCACGCCTGCCGCGGTGTAGTCGGCCTCGGCGCCGGCCCACTGCACGGCCAGGCCCGGGCCGGGGAAGGTCTGCCCCTGCGCCTCGGCGGTCAGCGCGCCGTCGCAGGCGATGTCCAGCACCAGGCGCCCCTGGAGCTGGGCCGGGGCGGCGCTCGTGGGAACAGCGACGGGGGTGGCGCCCGCGGCGAAGACCACGGCGAGCCGCTCGGCACGCCACTCGCCCTCGTAGCGACCGGCGTATTGAAAGGTAGGCACCGGCGCGAGCGGGGCCTGCGCGGCGCCGGTGGCCGGCAAGATACTGCTCCAGACGAGCAGCAGTCCCATGATAGGCCAAGCCCACGGTCTCATGGGCCGAGAGTATACGCGATGCGGCCGGTTGCTGGCCGCCGGCCCCGACGGCCACGTATGATCGCCGCGGATCGAAGCGGGGGAGGCACGCGCGAAGTGAAACGGGCTAGCTGGGCGCTGCCGCGTAGCTGGGGCAGCTACCTGATCATCACCGCGCTCAGCACCCTGCAGGGAACGCAGCTCAGTCTGGTGGCTCCACTGCTGAATAGCGGTGGCTACACGCCCGCGGCGATCGGTGCCCTGGTCTCGGCCACCACGGTGGCGTCGCTCGCGGCACGCCTGCCGGCGGGTCTGCTCTACGAGCGGCTACCAGCGCGGCGCGTGCAGGGGCTTGCGCTCGGGCTGCTGGCCATCCTCGTGGCGGCCCATCCGGTCGCTGGCGGCGCTGCAGCGATGCTCGCGGTGCGCGTGCTGACCGGCGTGGCCTACGGGGTCGGCACCACGCTCAACCTCGCGCGGTTCGTCGACGAGCAGCCCGTAGGCGCCGCCCGGGCGCGCGCCATGGGCTACTACACCACGGGCATCGCTGCCGGCTATACACTGGCCTCCCTGCTGGTAGGCTACGCGGTCGAAGCGGGTGGCTATCGCACCGCGTTCGGGCTCGGCGCCGGGCTCGTCGCGCTCGGCTTGCTCGGACTGCTCGATCGCACACCAGCGGCTGCACGCCGCGCGGCGGAAGCGCCAACGGCGTGGGGCGGCGCGCTACGGGCACCAGCGCTGCTGGTGCTGCTGCTGGAAGCGCTTCTGCTGAACCTCTTGTGGGCGTTCTGGAACGCGTGGCTGCCACTGTACGCGCTCGCCGTGGGGCTGACCCTGATCGATGCGGGCGCACTGCGCACGGGCTTCGGGGTCGCCAACGCGGTGGGCCGGCCGCTCGGTGGTGGGGCCGCGGCACGGCTCGGTGCGGAGCGCGCGGCGGCTGGCGCGCTGCTCGCTCAATGCGCGCTGCTCCTCCTGCTGCCACTGGCACCGGGGCTCGGGGTGCTGTTAGCGGTGTTCATACTGAGCGGGCTGCTGCGCGCGGTGGGGATCGTGGCCAACACCGTGGCCGTGGTAGAGCGCGCGGAGCGCCAGCAACTCGGGCGCGGGGCGGCCGTGGCGTTGTTCTCCACCGCTACGGATATCGGCCTGCTCAGTGGCCCGGCCTGTGGCGGCCTGCTGGTCCAGCTTGTGGGGCCCGTGCAGGTGTTCCTCCTAGGCCCATTGCTGCTCGCCGCGGCGTACGGTGCGGCGCGGCTGGCCGTACGGCTTCTGCCCGCGGTGTCACCCGCCCCAGCCCGTCCTCCGGCCCCCTAGCCACGGATAGGGGTACCGAGCGCGTCGCGCACGATGTCGGCCACCAGCGGCGTGATGGCCGGGTGGGCGCCGAGGTGAGGCGCCAGCTCGATGGCCACCCCGGGGTGGGCAACGCGGGCCTCGGCCACCAGCCGCGGGATGTCGTGCTGGAGGTGGCGGCCCGGGTGCAGGAACACGGGCACCACCACGATGCGCGCCGCGCCGCGCGCCACGCACTGCTCGACGACCGCGGCGAGCGACGGCTCGCACAGCTCCATGAACGCGGCCTCGACCCAGTCGGTGCCCAGGCGCTCGCGCACGGCGGCCGCCAGGTCGAGGAAGTACTGCCGCGCCTCGGGCGCGCGGCTGCCGTGGCCGATGAGGATGACAGCGGTGCTCACGGTGCTCTCCCTTTCGCGCCCGGCTGGCCGCTGCGCCCGCGGGGCGCCTGTCTGTACCGGTATACCGCACCGCGGGCACGCCGCTGTGTCAGGGGGTTGGTCACGGCCCCCGCGCCGTGCTATCCTAGCGCTATCCGAGAGGGAGTATCCCGCACGGGCGGCATCGTCAGCACGGCTGCGCGCCCGGTGCCGCCGGCCCGCGAGGTGGGGAGAGACTCTCGGCTGAAGGTCACCATGACTTCAGCCCGAGAGGATCGCCGTGCCTACCACCCGCGGCGCACCCCTTCGCCAGCACCGCCTTCACCCGCCCCGGGCGGCTAGCGCCCGCGCTGGCCTGGGGCCTAGAGCCTCCCGCGCGCCCCCGCCTCGAGCGCCGCGCTCCGTCGCCCACTCGCGCGTCACCCTGTTGTTGCGGAGGGAGGGGTCGTGGCCTCAGCGTTGTTTCTGATCCTGGGCATCGGGGCGGCTCTCGTTGGCCCCGCGGTGAAGCTCTCGGGGCAGCACCTCGCGCCCCAGGTAGAGATCGTGCTCTATGGCCTGAGCGTGCTCGGCGCGGCGGCCGTGTTGGCCTGGGCCACCGAGGTAGCGCAGCACGACATCTCGCGCGCGCTGGCCTACACGGTGCTGGCGCTGATCGCGGTGCTACCCGAGTACGCTGTGGACATGTACTTTGCCTGGACCGCCGCCAGCCAGCCGGAGTACGCCAGCTACGCGGCGGCGAACATGACCGGTGCCAACCGGCTGCTCATCGGGCTGGGTTGGCCGCTGGTGGTGCTGTTGGCCTGGCTCACGGCATGCCGCCTGGTGCCGGCCGAGCCCGAGGCCGTGGTCGCGGTGCGGCGCGGCCTGCCGGTGCGCCTGCCGAGCGACGCGCGGCTGGACATCGTCGTGCTCGGCGTGGCCACGCTGTACTGCTTCCTGCTGCCGCTGAAGGGCAGCATCAGCCTGCTGGACGGCGCCCTGCTGGTTGCGCTGTTCGGCTTCTACGCCTGGCGCGTGGCGCAGGCCGAGCGGGCCGAGCCCGAGACGATCGGCCCGGCGGCGCTGGTCGCGCGGCTGCCCACTGCCCCGCGCCGGCTGGCGACCATCGCCATGTTCGCGGTCGCCGGGGGGAGCATCTTCCTGTGCGCCGAGCCGTTCGCCGAGGCGCTGATCGCCACCGGTAGCGTGCTGGGCATTGATCGCTTCCTGCTGGTGCAGTGGCTCGCGCCGCTGGCGTCGGAGGCCCCGGAGCTGATCGTGGTCGCCTTGCTGGCGGTACGCGGCCAGGCGAACCTGGGGCTGGCGGCGCTGCTGGCCAGCAAGGTGAACCAGTGGACCCTGCTGGTGGGCATGCTGCCGCTGGCCTACAGCGTGGCGTCGGGCTATCCACGCGCGCTGCCGCTCGACGCCCACCAGACGGAAGAGGTGTTCCTGACCGCCGCCCAGTCGCTGTTCGCCTGCCTGGTGCTGATCCGTCTGCAGCTGACCACGCGCGGCGCGCTGGCGCTGTTCGCGCTGTTCATGCTCCAGTTCCTGATCCCGCCGCTGCGGTGGCCCACCGCTATCCTCTATCTCGTGCTGGCGGCGGGGCTCGCGGTGAAGGAGCGCGATGCGCTGCGCACCTACCTGCCCGGCGCGAAACCCGAGCTGACATCCCCCACGCCCACTGGCCATCAGCACTGACCCGCACGCGCGGGGCCGAGGGGGCAAGGGAAGCGGCCTCCTCGGCTCGCCCCGCCGGTGCGGCCGCCTGGCGCCGACCGGCTACAATGGCCGCGAATCTCGCGTCAGGGAGCTAGAAAAGCCGATGGAGCGGCCGGTTCAAGTGCTGGGGATCTGCGGCAGCTTGCGGCGCGCGTCGTACAACCTCGGCCTGCTGCGCGCGGCCCAGGCGGTAGCGCCCGAGGGGGTCGCGGTCGAGATCGCCACGCTGCACGATATCCCGCTGTACAACCAGGACGAGGACGCTGCGGGCCCGCCGGCGGCCGTGCAGGCGCTCAAGGCGCGGATCCGCGCGGCGGACGCGCTGCTGATCGCCACGCCCGAGTACAACTACTCGATCCCCGGGGTGCTGAAGAACGCGATCGACTGGGCGTCGCGCCCGCCCGCCGAGACGCCGCTGCGGCACAAGCCGATCGCGCTCATCGGCGCCTCGTCGGGGCAGTTCGGCACGGTCCGCGCGCAGCTCGCCCTGCGGCAGGTGTTCGTGTTCACCGAGTCCTACGTGCTGCCGAAGCCGGAGCTGATGGTGCCGGCCGCCGCGAGCAAGTTCGACGCCGCGGGCAACCTGCTGGACGAGGACATCCGCGAGCGGCTACGCGGCGTGCTCGCCGCCCTGGTGGCGTGGGCCCGGCGCGTGGGCACCCCGGCGTGAGCCGCGTCGTGCGCTAGGGCGATCGAGGCGCTAGGGCCGCACCTCCCCGGGCAGCCGTGCCACCACCGCCGCGTACACCGCCCGCGCCAGCCCCAGCGCGGTGCGAGCCTCCTCCTCCGTGGGAGCCAGCGGGGTGCCCGGGTAACGAAAGCGCCAGGCGTAGGGCGTCAGATCACGGGCAGGCGTCACGACCGCGGCCAGCGAGGGGTCGATCGCTTCTACTTCGCGTCCTAGCTCGTCCAAGTCGTGGGTTCGACGGAATGGGCGCTCATGCGCCGTCAAGAACGCTTTCAGCGCCTTCTCTGTTGCCTGCTGCGCGTGGAACACCGCGCCACGCAGGAGTGGTGGCGTCGCGGCCAAGTCATGTTCGGTCTCGCGGAGGTCCTCGACCGCCCGCTCCAGCCACTCGCGTGTCTCGGCCGCCACTTCAGGCCGCATACAGCAGCCTCCCCTCGCGCAGCACGGTCGCGGGCAGCGAGGTGGGCGCACGACTGCGGGCCTCGAACTCCTCGCGCGTGTACACGACCACATCCTTGGGCGCGCCCACACCGTACAGCGCGCGAAACGCCAGCAGGTCGCGGCGGTGGGGCGGCAGGTCCGACGCGGGCACTACCACCAGCAGGTCGTAGTCGCTGTCGGCCGTGGCGTCGCCGCGCGCCCGCGACCCGAACAGGTAGATGCGCTCCGGCCGCAGCGCCGCTACCAGCCGCGCCACGATCGCCCGCAGCACCGGGTCGTGTTCGAGCAGCGCCTCGTCGCTCACGGCCGCACCTCCCCGGGCAGCCGTGCCACCACCGCCGCGTACACCGCCCGCGCCAGCCCCAGCGCCTCCGCCGCCTCGGCCAGGGTAGGCTCTTCAGGCTCCCCTGGGTAGCGGAACGCCCACGCGAAGGGCGTCAAGTCCTCCGCGCGCTCCGCGAGGGCCGCTAGTGTGGGGTCCAGGGCGGCGCAGGCGTCGCCAAGCTCGCGCAGGTCGTGCGTCCTCCGGAATGGCCGCCCGTGCCACACCAGGAAGCCTTTCCAGCTCTTCTCCGCGGCCTGCTGGCAGTGGAACACGGCCGTGTCAGCGCGCGGCGGGGTGGCGGCCAGGAGGATACGCGCCGACTCGAGATCGGCCCAGGCGCGCTCTAGCCAGGCGCGGCACTCGGCGATCCGGGCAGGATCATGCGGCATGGAGGAGCTTCCCCTCACGTACCACGCTGGCCGGGAACGAGGCGGGCAGATGCACCCGCCCGTCGAACGTCGCGCGGTCCCACACCACCACGTCCACGGCGGCAGGCACGCCGCGCAGGGCCCGATAGCCCCGCTGGGCCAATCGATACCGGGGCTCGCTGGCGTGCTCGACTACCACCAGCAGGTCGTAGTCGCTGTCGGCCGTGGCGTCGCCGCGCGCCCGCGACCCGAACAGGTAGATGCGCTCCGGCCGCAGCGCCGCTACCAGCCGCGCCACGATCGCCCGCAGCACCGGGTCGTGTTCGAGC
>DATGKN010000136.1:0-8346 GCA_035294645.1 Chloroflexota bacterium | reverse complement strand
TCCCACCTTCGGCATGACTCGGGGAGAGGAGCATGCTCTGGCCGCGCGCGGAGTACTCACCGATCTTCGAGCGGCCCCCGCTGCGGTTGCCCAACGGTGCCCGCGTGGCCGTCTGGGTCGCCGTCAACGTCGAGGAGTGGGACATCCAGCAGCCCATGGCGCGCACGGTGATCCCGGCGCCCCAGGGCGCGCAGATCGTCCCCGATATTCCCAACTACGGCTGGTACGAGTACGGCTTGCGCGTCGGCATCTGGCGCCTCAAGCGCGTGCTCGACCGCTACGGCATCCGCGCGGGCCTCAGCCTCAACGCCTCGGTCTGCGAGAGCTACCCGGCGATCGTCGACGCCTGCCTGCGCGCGGGCTGGGAGATCATCGGCCACGGCTACAAGCAGCGCGCCCTGCCGCTGGAGGCGGATGAGCGGGCGGTGATCGCGCGCACCCTCGAAACCATCCACGAGCGCACTGGCCAGCGCGTGCGCGGCTGGATGGGGCCGGGGCTGCACGAGACGCTGGACACCCTCGACATCCTGGCCGAGCACGGCATCGAGTACGTCTGCGACTGGTGCAACGATGACCAGCCGTACCGCCTGCGCGTGCGGACCGGCGAGCTGTACAGCATCCCCTACACCGTCGAGCTGAACGACATCGTCGTGCACCTCGTGCAGCACCATCCCTCGGCCGAGTTGCTGCACCGCACCCAGTACGCCTTCGAGACGCTGCACGCCGAGGGCGCCGAATCGGCGCGCGTGCTGTGCGTGTCCGTGCACCCGTACATCACCGGCGCCGCGCACCGCATCGGCTTCTTCGACCAGCTGTGCGCCTATCTCAAGAGCCAGCCCGACACGGTGTTCATGCTGCCCGGGGAGATTCTCGACTGGTACCGCGCGGCGACGGCCGCTACAGCACGCGGCTGAGGTTGCGTAGCCCCAGCGCGATCACCAGCGCCATCAGCGTCTCGGACAGCACCACGGCCGGGGTCAGCAGCTCGACGCCCCACCAGAGATAGGCGAACAACGCCGGGTACACCACGAGGTACGACTTGATCGCCCAGGGCACCGGCGCGCCCCGCAGGTTCGCCAGGTAGACGGTGAGGTTGAGCCCCGTGTACAGCACGCCGTACAGCACCGCCGGCAGCACGGCCAGCGCGCCGTACAGCGCCATCCCGCCGATCACCGTGACCTCGCGCACGTGGTCGCTGTACTGATCGACCAGCGCCCCGAACGCCGACGCGCGCCCCGTCGCGCGGGCCAGCGCGCCGTCGAGCCCGTCGAGCAGCAGCAGGCCGACGAACAGGACGAACGCCCAGCGCGGGTGGTCGGGCACCAGGGCGAGCACCCCGAACCCGCCCGGAATCTGGCTGACCGACAGCGCGTTGGGCGGCACGCCCAGCCGCGCGAGCGCCCCCACCACGGGCCGCGTGACCACGAACAGCCCCAGGCGGAATGGGCCGATGAAGCGGCGCTCGAAGGCGGAATACGAGTCGGCCGATAGCGAGGGCGACACCGTCGCCTCCTTGCCCGCGCCTCACTCGCCAGCGGGCGCGGGATTCTACCGCGCCGCGCCGCTCGCTGTTGGCGGCTTCAAGCGGTGAGCAGCTCGCCGATCAGCAGCGCACGCGTGCGCGTGCCGGCGGGCAGTACGCCCTGACCGGGCGGGATGTGTAGCAGCGCGTTCGCGCCCACCATCGATAGCAGCCGGCTCGACGCCTGCGAGCCCGTGGTGCGCGCCCGCAGCGTGCCGTCCGGGTGATACGTCACGATCGCCCGCTGGTACTCCGTACGGTCGGGCGTCTTGCGCGCGTCGTGCTCGAGGAGCACCTCGACGGTCGGCCGGTGCAGCCGCGCGTGCCCCTGGAGCTTGCGCAGCGCCGGCCGGACGAACACCTCGAAGCTGACCAGCGACGACACCGGGTTGCCCGGCAGCCCGAACGCCAGCCGCTCGCCCACGCGCGCGAACGTGAGTGGCTTGCCGGGCTTGAGCGCCACCTGGCCGATGTACACCGTGCCGATCTCTTCCAGCAGCGGCTTGATCAGGTCGCGCGTGCCCACCGACACGCCGCCCGAGGTGATCAGCACGTCGGCGCGCTCCAGGCCCTCGCGGATGAGCCGGCGCTGCACCGCCTCGTCGTCGCGGGCGATGCCCAGCGATAGCGGCTCGCCACCCGCCTCGCGCACCGCGGCCAGCAGCGACGGCCGGTTGCTGTCGCGGATGGCGCCGTAGGGCACCTCCTGGTCGGGCTCCACGATCTCGTCGCCGGTGGACAGCACCGCCACGCGCGGCCGGCGGTACACCTCGACCTCGGTGATGCCCAGCGAGGCGAGCAGGCCCAGCTCGGCCGGGCCGAGCGCGGTGCCGGGGGTGAGCACGACCTGTCCCTCGGCGATGTCGGCGCCGCGCGGGTTGACATTCTCTCCCGGCCGCACCGCGCGCTCGAGCACCACCGTGCCGTCTTCCAGCCGGGTGTACTCCTGCATGATCACGGCGTCGGCCCCGGGCGGCAGCGGTCCGCCGGTCATGATACGCACGGCGGTGCCGGCGACCACCGGCGTGTCGACCGGCCGGCCGGCGGTGATCACCGCTAGCACTCGTCGGCGCGGGCTGGTGTCGGAGGAGAGCACGGCGTAGCCGTCGACCGTCGAGGCGGGGAAGGGGGGCATCGGCAGCGGCGCGCGCAGCTCCTGGGCCAGCACGCGTCCGTAGGCCTCGCTGGCCCGCACGCGCTCGGTGCCCAGCGGCGTGGTGTGGGCGAGGATCAGCGCCGCCGCCTCCTCGACGGGCAGCAACGGGTACGTCTTCGTGGCCATACGGGCCCTCCCGGCAAGCGCGCCGGCCCGGCGGGCGGGCCGGCCTATTCCTGTCCTGCACTATTGTAGGCCCGCAACGCCCCGCCGTGCGCCGGCTCAGGCGCCGCCGTACAGCGGCAGCCGCTGCTCGCGGATCGCCTCGCCGGTGAGCTGGCGGATCGCCGCCCAGGTTTCGAGGTCCCACTCCGCCACGAACGTGATCGCCTTGCCGGGCCGGCCGAGCCGGGCCGTGCGGCCGATGCGGTGGATGTACGTCTCGGCGTCCTCGGGCATGTCGTAGTTGATCACGTGCGACACTGCCGGGATGTCCAGCCCGCGGGCCGCCACGTTGGTCGCCACCAGCAGCGGGAGCGTGCCGGCACGGAAAGCGCGCAGGATCCGCTCCCGCTGGCTCTGCCGTAGGTTGCCGTGCAGCGCCTCCGCCGGGTAGCCGCGCCGCACCAGCGCCCGGTGCACGCGGTCCACCGTGACCTGCATGTGACAGAAGATGATCGCCTGCCGGGGGCGTTCGATGTCGAGCACGTGGCAGAGGGCGTCGAGCTTGTCGCGCTCGGCCACCTCATAGTACACCTGCTCGACCGTCTCGACCGTGGGCTCCTCGGGCCGCACCGCCACGTGCGCGGGCTCGCGCATGTAGCGCAGGGCCAGCCGCTTGATCACCAGGGGCACGGTCGCCGAGAACAGCGCCGTCTGCCGGTCGCGCGGCAGCCGCCGCAGGATGCGCTCGACATCCGGCATGAACCCCATGTCCAGCATGCGGTCCGCCTCGTCGAGCACGAGCAGCCGCACCTGTCCGAGGTCGAGCGTGCCGCGGCCCAGATGGTCGAGGATACGGCCGGGGGTGCCCACGACTACCTGGGGGCCGCGGGCCAGCGCGGCGAGCTGGGCGTGCATGCTGCTGCCGCCGTAGATCGTGGCGATGGCCAGGGGGCGAAATTGCGCCAGCGCGCGCAGCTCCTGCGTGATCTGGAGCGCTAGCTCACGGGTGGGCGCCAGCACCAGCGCCTGCACCGCGGGCTGCTCGGGGGCGGTGCGCTCCACGATGGGAATGCCGAACGCGGCGGTCTTGCCGGTGCCGGTTTGCGCCTGGCCGATCACGTCGCGCCCGGCCAGGAGCAACGGGATCACCCGCTCCTGGATCTCGGTGGGCCGCTCGTAGCCCATCGTGTCGAGCGCGCGCAGCACCGCAGGCGAGAGCCCTAGGGTTTCGAACGGCGAGAGTGCAGCCTTGACCAAGAACTCGTTCCTCCGTCGCAGTCGGGCCGCTTCACCTCGCGCGGCAAAACAGAAGGGCGCGAACCCGTGGGTTCACGCCCCCGCCTGGCCCGAACCTGCAGCACATTCATCTCGCGTTCAGTATACCCCGCCTGGTGACCTGGCGTCCATCATAGTGACCGGCCCCGGCCGTCGGCGTTTTTCTTGGTCGTCTGCAGGGCTCTGCTACAATACCGCGACCTCGACGGGCGGCGGAGGCGAGGGAGGCGGTGCGGCTGCAGCGCGGCGCGGGGCTACGGCAGGCCTGGGCCGTGGGCTTGCTGGCCGCCGCACTGGTGCTACCGTTCCTGGCCGCCCGCGAGCCGGTCCGTGCGCAGGCGGGCCTCGCGCTGCTGCCGTACCCGGTGGCGATCGCGCCCGGCAACCAGCACTGGCCAGCGGCCGACGGCGATTTCGTCGTCTGGTACGACGAGATGGACGAGCGGCCAGCGATCCGCGCCAACGACCTGCGCTCCGGGGCGGAGTTCCGGCTCTCGCGCGATGGCGCCCTGCCGGTGGGGCCGCCGGCCATCAGCGGGCCGTTCGTGGTCTGGGCCGACCAACGCGGCGAGACGCCCGACACCCCGTTTCCCGAGCCGCACATCAACGCCTACGACCTGCGCGACCACCGCGACTCCATCCTCTCGCCGGTGCCCGGCCGGCAGGTGGAGCCGCGCATCAGCGGCCCTCTTGTCGTCTGGACCGACTATCGCGACGACCCGGCTCGCGGCCGCATCTATGTGTACGACCTAGAGCTCCGGCGCGAGTGGCCGCTCAGCCCCGGGTTCGGTGCCCAGTCGCAGCCCGACATCGCCGGCACCACGGTCGTGTGGCGCGAGGAGCGCGCGGATGGCGTGTGGATCTACGCGGCCGATGCGCGCACGCGGGAGGCCTGGCCGCTCACGGCGCGCCCGGGCCGGTACGAGCGTCCGCTGGTGTCGGGCACCCGCGCCGTCTGGCTCGACGCCACCGGGGAGACGCCCCGCATCGCCCAATACGACCTCGCCAGCCGCAGCGCCCAGCCCCCCCTGCCCGGCCGACGCCCGCTGGCGCTGGACGGCGACCTCCTGCTGGCGCAGGACGCCAGCGGCGAGCGGGTGGTGCTGTACGACCTCGCGCGCGGCGGCGAGACGCTAGTCGCCACGGTGCCGGCCCGGGCGCCCGAGGCGTGGGGCGCGCTGCGTGGCGGGACGCTGGCCTGGACCGACTACCGCAACAGCGAGCTGCACTGGAACCCCGATGCGCCGCGGGTCACCAACCAGGACGTGTTCGTCGCCCGCCTGCCCGCCCCGCCGATCCCCGACGGGCCACGGCCAAACATCCCCTACCGGGCCGCTAGCCCCGAGTACGCCATGAACTTGTTCGTCTGGCGCGCGCCGGAGGTGACCACCCAGCACCTCCGACGGCTGATCGCTGCGGGCTTCACCTGGCAGAAGACGCGCATCCCCTGGGCCGAAGTCGAGCCCCAGAAGGGCCAGTTCGACTGGACGGAGACCGACCGCATCATCCAGGCGTCCAACGAGATGGGCGTCAAGGTGATCGCGCGGGTCGACGTGGCGCCCGCGTGGGCACGGCCTGACGGGAACCCCCACGGCCCGCCGCTGAACTTCGACGACTACGGCGACTTCATCTACCAGCTCGTGCGCCGCTACCGTACCGGCTCGCCTCTCGGGCGCCTACACGCCATCGAGGTGTGGAACGAGCCGAACTTGCACAAGGAGTGGGGGAACCTCCCCGTGAACCGCCAGCAGGCCGCCGAGTACGTGCGCCTGCTGCGCGTCGCCTACCAGGCGGCCAAGCGCGCCGATCCGAATGTGATGGTCGTCACGGGCTCGTTGAGCCCAACGGGCTGGAACGACGACACCGCCCGGCCCGATGACGTCTACCTGCACTGGATGTACCAGGCGGGCGCGGCGCCTTGGTTCGATGCGCTGGGTGTGCACGGCGCGGGGTACGGCTCGTCGCCCGAGACCGTGCCGATGTCGCTGGCCCGCTACCCGCACCCGTCGTTCTACTTCCGCCGCGCCGAGCAGCTGCGTGAGATCATGGTCCAGTACGGCGACGCCGACAAGCAGATCTGGATGCTGGAGTTTGGTTGGACCACCGACCCGATCAACCCCGCCTACGCCTGGTACCGTGTGAGCGAGGAGCAGAAAGGCGAGTACCTCGTGCGGGCGTTCCGGCTAGCACGCGAGCGCTGGGCGCCCTGGATCGGGGTGATGGCGCTGTGGACGATGCCCGACCCGCGCTGGACGCCCCAGCAAGAGGAGTACTGGTGGGCGATCCTCGACCCCGATGGCACCGAGCGGGCGTCGTACCGCCGGCTGCTAGAGGCGCACCAGACCGGCCTGCTCCCGCGCCCCGAGCCCGTGGGGGGCGCGGCGGCCGGGGGGCAATAGCCCTCCTCGGCGGGGCACTGGCTGTCCCGCCGGATGCTCCGCTCCAGTACCGTTAGCTCGCGGCCGGGACCGGCAGGCCCAGCACCTTGCGCGGGTTCTCCACCGTGATCATCCGCAGCTCGGCGTTGCTGAGGCCGTATGCCCGGCCGTAACGCACCAGCATGTCGTAGGCGTCCACGGCGGGCGGCAGCAGGTAGTTGCCGGCGTCGCTGGACAGCGTGAAGTGCTCGGGGCCCAGCGCCTTGATCGTGTCGAACATGTCCTGCGGGTCCACGCCCAGCAGCGGCGAGAGCTCGTCGTAGGTGAAGTTGAACCAGATGCCCGCCTCGGCGAACGGCTTCAGCTCCTCGAACTCCAGCCCTACCTGTGGGCCGTAGGGGTGGTCGATAAACGCCTGGCGGTAGCCGAGCCGGCCGCACTCCTCGGCCAGCGCTTCCATCTCGGGCTTCGAGCTGTGCGCGAACGACAGGGTCACCCCGCGATCGGCCACCAGCTGTAGGATCTCCTTCACCACCGGCTTCAGGCGCCCATGCTCGTCGAGCAGGTACTGGCCGCGATGCAGGGCCTCCTCCCAACTCAGCGGGCCGACCACTGGGCCGGGCGGCAGGCCGTCGGCCTTCACCGCGCGGCGCGGCGACCCCACACGGTACAGATTGTGCGCACTGCTGATCACCGGCATCCACACCACCTTGGCGCCGTGGTCGATCGCCTCGCGCACCGAGGCGAAGTCGAGGCCCCCCTCGCCGGGGTCGGTCAGCTTGCCATGGTACACCGTGCAGGGGGCGATGCCCTGCGCATCGCACCAACGCGCGAGCTGCTCCCTGACCTCGGCAGCCGTGATGTGGGGCGGCTGGTCGGGCCGCAGGTTCTTGAGCACGACGATGCCCATGCCAGCCAGCGAGGCACGCTGCACCAGTAGCAGCGGGTCCTCCGTACCGGGCGCAGCGTGCGCGTGCAGGTCCACAGCGTCGTGGAGCGAGGGCGGCCCCTGGCCGTCGTTGAGGATCTCGCGCAGGCTGAACCGCACGTTGTACGACTTGACGACGCGGCGTGGAGTCGGCTGCATCGGTCTCTCCTCGCAACACGCGGGGTGCCGCGCGCGGGGCAAGCGCCGCCCGCCACGCGCGGCACCACTGCTTCCGGTTGGCTCCCGCGACGGGAGGCCGTCAGCCGGCGGCCTGGGCCGGGGCGGGGGCCACCTGGCGAGCGATGAACGCCTTCATCTGCGCGATGGCGCGCTGGGCGGCTTCGGTACCCTGGTTGCCGAACCCGTGTGGCTGCCCCTCGAACAGCTCGAGGGCGATGTCACCGCCGGCGGCCCGGTAGCGGTCCACGAAGCGCTGCACGATGGCCACGCTGATATTGTTGTCGTTCGTGCCCTGGATTACCAGCACTGGCGGCAGCTCGACGGGCTCGCCGCGGTCGAGCAGCCCCTGGGGGTTGCCCTCGCGCATGGCGTCGAACGAGCCGAAGAACGCCTCGCTGCGCGCCATCAGCTCTGGGCGATTGGTCTCCCGGGCGAACTCGTAGCGCGCGTAAGGGTCCACGATCGGCCAGCAGGCGATCACGTAGGCGAGCCGCGCGTCCAGCGTGGGCGCCTCGGGCAGCGGCAGCGCGGCGTAGCGCGGGTCCGTAGGGCGCATGGCCGTGAGCAGCGCGAGGTGGCCACCACTGGAGGTGCCCAGCGCTCCCATCCGGCGGGCGTCGGCGCGGAACTCGGCCGCGTGGGCCTTCAGCCAGCGGATCGCGTAATGGATGTCCTGCAGCGCGGTGGGGTACTGGTACGCGGGCGCCTGGCGGAAGTCGACGGCCGCGACCACCAGGCCGCTGCTGGCCAGGGCGCGCGCCATCGGTTCGTTGGCCGTGCGGTCGTTGCTGTTCCAGGCGCC
>DATGKN010000135.1:0-48545 GCA_035294645.1 Chloroflexota bacterium | reverse complement strand
CCGGCGAGCTGGTGCTCGCGCTCGCGCAGGCGCGGGAACAGCGTGTACACGCGCTCCAGGTCGCGGGCGATCGCGGCGCGGTCGTGGCGCTGGTAAGCGCCCAGCAGCAGGTTCTGGCGCACGGTCATGGCGGGAAACAGGCGGCGGCCCTCGGGGACCATGACGATGCCGCAGCGCACGCGCTGGTAGGCGCGCTGGTGGGTGATCGTCTGGCCGGCGAAGCGCACCGTGCCCGCCAGGGCCGGCAGCAGGCCGGCCAACGCGCGCAGCAGGGTGGTCTTGCCCGCGCCGTTGGAGCCGATCAGGGCGACGATCTCGCCTGCACGGACCTCCAGGCTGACCTGGTGCAGGACAGGGATGTCGGCGTAGCCGGCGCGCAGGCCGTCAACCTGCAACAGCATCGCCCTCTCCGAGCGTCGCGGCGCGGGTGGCGGTGCCCAGGGCGGCGTAGCGCGCGCCCAGGTAGGCGCGGATCACGCGCTCGTCGGCTGCTACAGCGCGCGGGGGCCCCTCGGCGATCTTCTGGCCGTGGTGCAGCACCACCACGCGGTGCGAGAGCGTCATGACCACCTGCATCACGTGCTCGATCACCAGCATGGTCACGCCGCGCTCGTTCAGCCGGCGCAGCAGCTCCAGCTTGCGCGCCACCTCGGCGGGGTTCAGCCCGGCCATCACCTCGTCGAGCAGCAGCAGCCGCGGGCCCATGGCCAGCGCGCGCGCCAGCTCCAGCGCCTTGCGGTCGGCCAGCGTGAGCTGCTCCACCGGCCAGGCCTGCTTCGCCGCCAGCCCGACCAGCTCCAACGCCTCCTCGGCTTTGCGGCCGGCCTCGCCGAGCGTGCGCGTGTGGCCCTCGGTGCCGAACAGGGCGCCGACCATCACGTTCTCGCGGACGGTCATGCCCAGCAGCGGCTTGACCACCTGGAAGGTGCGGGCGATGCCGAGGCGGCTGCGCTGGTGCGGGGCGAGCCGCCGGATCGACTGGCCGCCGAACAGGATGTCGCCCCCGTGCGGGGCCAGCAGGCCGTCGATGAGGTTGATCAGCGTGGTCTTGCCGGCGCCGTTGGGGCCAATGCAGCCCAGGATCTCGCCGGGCCACACCGCGAACGAGACACCATCCACCGCGGTCAGCGCGCCGAAGCGCCGCGTGAGGTCGCGCACTTCCAGCAGCGGGGGCGCCCCGCCTTGCCCGTTCGCGCCCATATTGCCCGCTCCTCCGCCCCGTCCCGCGCGTCAGACGCTGTAGCGCCATAGGTGCTGCCGCAGCGCCGCCAGCGACGGGCGCCGCGGGCCGCCCCGCACGAGAGCGAGCACCCCGCGCGGCAGGAACAGCACCGTCAGCACCAGCACGGTGCCCAGGAAGGCGGTGTGCAGCTCCAGAAACTGCCCCCAGAGCGTCTCGCTGATCACTTGCAGCAGCACGCCGCCCACCACCGGGCCCCACAGCAGCCCGGCGCCGCCGAGCAGCGTCATGATGACCATGCTGACCGAGTAGTCCACGTTGAACACGGTCACGGGGTCGATGTAGTTGATCCACGAGGCGTACAGGCCGCCGGCCAGCGCGGGCGGCACCGCGCTGAGGGCGAACGCGGCGAGCTTGTAGCGCGTGCAGTCCACCCCCAGGGTGGCCGCGGCATCCTCGTCGGCGCGGATGGCGCGCAGGCCGTAGCCGAGCCGCCCGCGACTGACCCACCGCCAGACGAGCAGGGTGGCGCCCAGCAGCACGAGCATGAGCGCGTAGAACAGCAGGCGATTGGCGGCCACGCTGCTGCCCAGCAGCTCGCGCAGGACCGGGGGCGGCGGCACCGCCGGCACGTTGACGCCCTTGCCACCCTCGGTGATGGCGCTGGCGGCCATCGCCACCTGCCGCAGCGCCTCCGCCAGCCCGAAGGTGGCGATGGCGAAGTAGTGGCCGCGCAGCCGCAGGATGGGCCAGCCAACGAGCAGCGCGAAGCCTAGGGCCACCAGCGTGCCGGCCAGCAGGCTCAGGGGGAACGGCCACCCGAGCCGCACGATGGTCAGCGCGCTGGTGTAGGCGCCCAGCCCGAAGAACGCCACGTGGCCAAACGAAGCGTACCCGGCCAGGCCGCCGATGAGGTTCCAGGCCGCGGCCATGGTGATCAGCATGTACAGCTCGGTGAGGAACTTGACCTGGTAGCCACTGGCCCACAGCGGGACGGTGAGCAGCAGGGCCACCGCGCCGGCCGCGAGAATCCAGGGCACCGGCCCCGCGCGCAGCCGCTCGCCCCAGCTCGGCGCGGGCGCCGCAAGGGCCGCTGGCGGACGCACCGCCTCGGCGTCGGGCTGCTCGGCTGCGGGCGGGGAGACCGCGGGCCGCTGGCGCCTAAGCATAGCCGACCCGCCCCAGCAAGCCGCTCGGTCGCAGCACCAGGATCAGCACCAACAGCGCGTAGCCGATGGCGTCCTGGTAGCCCGGCCCGAGCAGCGCGGCGCCGACCGTCTCGGCCACCCCCAGCACCAGCCCACCGACCAGCGCGCCAGCCATGTTGCCCAGCCCGCCCAGCGCGGTGACCACGAACGCCTTGCCCGTGTAAGTGAACCCCATGAACGGGGTGATGGGCAGCGTGACGCTGATCAGCGCGCCAGCGAGCCCCGCCAGCGCGGCCCCGATGGCAAAGGTGAGCGCGTAGATGCGGTCGATGCGGATACCCACCCCCTCGGCCGCCAGCAGGTCCATGCGCGTGGCGCGGATGGCACTGCCGGTCCGCGTGCGGTCCATGAACACGAACAGGGCGGTGGTAGCCAGCAGGGCGATCAGCAGCGTGGCTGCCCGCACGTAGGGCACCACGAACGGCCCGAGCACGACCCCCTGGCCGCTGAGCCCCGTGGTGATCGAGCGCACGTCGCCGGTCCAGGCCACGATCCCGAGGTTCACGATCACCAGGTTGATGCCAAAGGTGAGGATGAGCGTCATGAACATCGGGGCGCGCACGATCAGGTTGATGACGTACTTCTGGAGCAGGTAGCCCAGCACGAACATCAGGGCCATGGCCACCGGCGCACCCAGAAATGGGTCGAGCCCCACGCGCACGAACAGCCAATAGGTGGTGAAGGCCCCGAGCATGACGAACGCGCCGTGGCTGACGTTGATCACGTTCATCACGCCCCATACCAGCGAGAATCCCAGCGCCACCAGCGCGTAGATCCCGCCCAAGAGCAAGCCGTTGAGCACCGCTTGCGCCAGCAGCCCGCCGTCCATGCCACGCCTGCCCCGCGCCCTAGCGCCGGTCCCATTCGGGCATTGGGTAGATCAGCCGGCCCGTGGCCGCCTCCGGCGGTGCCACGGCGATCTGCTGCCCGTTCTGGATCTGGATGATGGCGATGCCCGTCCCGATATTCTGGCCGTTCTCGTTGAACTTGATCGGGCCGTAGAAGGTGTTCACTTCCAGCCGGGCCAGGGCATCGCGCACGCGCACCGGGTCGGTGGTGCCGGCCGCCTCGATCGCCGCCTGGAGCACCGCGCCGCAGCCGGCCGATGCCGCCGCGATGTAGTCCACGTCGTACTTGTACTTGTCCTGGAACAGCCGGGCGTAGTCGGCCGCCGTGCCGAACAGCTTGCCGTTGTCGGTGTACGGCGACCCGGGCGCCCACCAGGTCGGCGAGACGACGTAGTTGGCGTCCGCGCCCAGCGCCTCGCCGTAGCTGGCGTAGGTGGGCCCGGCGGTCTGCACGGTGGCCTTGGGGCTGAAGCGCAGCTCCTTCATCTGCCGCGTCATCAGCACCAGG
Organism: Chloroflexota bacterium; assembly: GCA_035294645.1. Taxonomy (GTDB): domain Bacteria; phylum Chloroflexota; class UBA6077; order UBA6077; family JAJPHF01; genus JADGHJ01. The sequence continues at coordinate 44,801 of DATGKN010000135.1, read as the reverse complement.
TCGTTGGTGTAGCCCGTGCCGACCAGGATGTCCGGGTTGCGCGCCTTGGCAGCCAGCAGCGGCGTGGAGAGGTCCGTGCTGCCGATCGGGTACTCTTCGAAGTACACGGTCTCCATGCCGCGTGCTCGCGCGGCGCTCTCGATCGCCTGCGCCACCGCCTTGGGGAACAGATCGTTGCGCGAGATAATCGCCAGCGTCTGCGGCGGGGTCGGCAGGGTGAACAGCAGATCGATGGTCGCCTGCCCGACGGCGGCGTTGGGCGCCAGCAGCCCGAACAGGTAGCGCCGGCCTTGCTGGTAGACCGACTCCGAGCTAGCGCTGGGCGACAGCATCGGGATCTCGTACTTGTCCGTCACCGCCGACGCCGCCAGCGTCGCGCCGCTGCCGAAGGGGCCGAAGATGAACTGCGCGCGGTCCTCGGTGATCAGCTTCTCGACCAGCTTGACCGCCTGGGTGTTGTCGCTCTTGTAGTCGTAGTAGCGCATCTCCACTAGATACCGCTTGCCCCCGGCCTCGATGCCACCCTTGGCATTGACCGTCTCCGCCCACAGGTCGTAGCCGTCTTTCTGCTGCTTGCCCTCGCGCGCCAGATCGCCGGTCAGCGGCAGCGCGGCGCCCACCAACAGCGTCTCGGTGCCCTGCGGCTGCGGGGCCGTGCTGCTCCCCCCCGCCCGCGGCGCGCTGGCGCCACCCCCGCAGGCGGCCAACAATAGCGCCACGACCAGCGCCAGCCCGCTCCCCAGATACCCAGCCCTTGTGCGCATCTCGCTCCTCCCCAAGGCCGGTATGGCTCTTCGCCTCACGCGCGGTACGTCCCGCTCGCCTCACGCTGCCGCTCGCCGTCCGGGACGTTCGCTGCAGTCGCTCCCTCGATGCCCAGCCGCGCCAGCAGCCGCCGGTAGGCCACCGCCGCCGCATCGACTCCCGCCAGGTGCATCTCCGCGCTGAGATCGACAGGCAGCAGCTCGGGCCGCTGGCGCTCGACGATGGCGCGGTCCTGCTCGCGGATGGCATCGAGCACCGCTTGGATCGCCGTGATGGGCTCCGCGAACTGGCCGCGGCGCACCGCCCACAGATAGCGGCGCGAGCGCTGCAACCCCAGCGGCTGCACGGTGAAGAACAGGATCAGCGTGTTGCCGTCCCACACGCGCGATTGGTGGATCGTGAACGGCGCGTACAGGCGCTGGCGCAGGCGTACCCCGCTAGTGCCCTGCAACCGCGCGGCGCCCGGCGGCGCGGGCAGGCGGTAGTCGAAGGCGAGCCCGTCCGAGTACGGCTCGACACGCACCGGCGGGACCTCTGGCTGGGCGCGGTCGCCTAAGATCCCCGGGTGCACCCACGGCAGGTGGGCGAGGTCCATGAAGTTCTCGACCATGCGCGTGGCGTGGGCCTGCCAGACGAACGCCCCGGCGAAGTGGCGCTCCCAGCCGGGCGCATCCCACTCGGGGAACGGCGGGACTGGCTGGCGCGGCTCGCCCAGGCAGACCCACACGAGCCCATAGCGCTCGGTACAAGGGTACGCGGGCACCCGCGCTTTGGCGGGAATCGGCGCGCCCGCGGGCAGGGCGGGAATTCGCACGCAGCGCCCGCTACCGTCGTAGGTCCAGGCGTGGTAGGGACACACGAGGCAGCCATCGTCTACCCAGCCCTGCGAGAGCGGCGAGCCGCGGTGGATGCAAAGGTCCTGGCAGGCATGCACACCCGCTGGCGAGCGCCAGAGCACGATGGCCTCGTCCAGCAGGGTCGTGGCGAACGGTGCGGCACCGACCTCCTCACTGCGGGCAGCGGGATACCAGTAGTGGCGCAGCGCGTCGAGCTTCATGCGCGCCTCTCCTGCGGCAGGGCAGTGCCCCACCGATCGCTGGGAGCCGAAGACCGCCTGTGGGCCATAGAGTACTGCACCACCAGCCCCCGAACAATACTTGCCCTGCACGAATCGTGGGTGGGCCTGCTTGGGCACCATGCCCTGGACGGCGGCCGCCGCGCGCGGCACGCTCGACCCGTCGGAAGGCTTGCACCGCGCGCGGCGGCCGCCCACACTGAGAGCCGGCAGCGGTGGTCCAGGGCACGCAGACGGAAGGGGACGGAACATGGCGCTGTTGATTCGCGGCGGGCTCGTGGTCGCCGATGCGGATACACCGCCCGCGCAGGCGGACATCCTGATTGAGGGCGAGCGCATCGCGCGCGTGGGGCCGGGGCTGCCCGCTGGGCCCGAGGTCACCGTGCTGGACGCCCGCGACCGCGTGGTCATTCCAGGCCTGGTCAACGCGCATACCCACGCCCACAACAATCTGGCGAAGGGCGCCGTCGATGGGCTGCCCTTGGAGTTGTGGTTGGGCTACATCGCCGCGCGGGTGGCCGGCCGCTCGCCCCGCGAGATCTATGTCGGCACCGCGCTCGGGATCATCGAGATGGCGCGCACCGGCGTGACCTGCGCCTGCGATATGGCGGCCATCCTGCCCTGGCCCACCCCAGCGGCGCTCGACGCCGTCGCGCAAGCCTACGTCGATGTCGGCCTGCGGGCGAGCCTGGCCGCGCAGGTGATCGATCGCCCGCCGACCGACCTCATCGATGGGCTCGCCGCGCTGGTGCCTGAGTCGCTGCGCGCCGAGATCGCCGCGCAACCCCCGTATCCAACCGACGAGGTGGTCGCGGTGCTGGCCGCCGCGGCCGCACGCTGGCACGGCGCCGCCGCCGGCCGGCTACGCTTCGGGGTCGGCCCCAGCATCGTGCACCTGTGCAGCGACCGCTTCCTGGAGCGCCTCGCCGCCCTGGCCGCCGAGCGCCAGCTCCCGATCCAGACGCACCTGTGCGAGACCAAGGCCGAGGCGGTCACCGCCTGGCGCTGGTACGGCAGGAGCGCGGCCAGCAAGCTGGAGGCGATGGGGCTGCTCGGCCCGCAGACGCTGCTCGCTCACAGCGTGTGGCTCGACGACGCCGATATCGATCGCATCGCCGCCGCGGGGTGCACGGTGGCCCACAACCCGTTCAGCAACCTCAAGCTGGGCGCGGGCATCGCCCGACTCCAGCGCCTGCGCGAGCGCGGCTGCCATGTGGCGCTGGGCACCGACGGCTCGGCCAGCTCCGACAACCAGAACCTGTTCAGCGTGCTGCGGCTGGCGGCGGTACTGCCGCGCGTGGCTACCCCCGAGTACGAGCACTGGCCGTCGGCCGCCGACGCGCTGCGCCTGGCCACTCTCGGGGGCGCGCGCGCCGCGGGCTTCGAGGGGCAGCTGGGGCGTATCGCCCCCGGCTACCTCGCCGATCTGGTCCTGCTCGACCGCCGCACGCCGTACTTCCACCCGCTCAACGACCTGGTGCGCCAGCTCGTCTACTGCGAGCCGGGCAGCTCGGTGCGCACGGTGTTGGTCGGCGGGCGGGTGATCGTGGACGAGGGCCGTGTCACCACGGTCGATGAGGCGGCGCTACTGGAGGAGGCCGACGCTATCGCCGCCCGTATCGCCCGCGAGGCGGAGGGCCGGCTGGGCCTCACGCGGCAGCTGGAGCCGTACGTGCGCGCGGCACACCTGGCGGCCTGCGGGGCGCCTTGGCCGGTGGCCTAGCGCCAGCCTCAGTTCGCCGCGATGAGATACGCGCCCGCCAGCACCAGCGCGGTGCCGAGCAGGCGCGGGGGGGTGAGCGGCTCGCCGAGCAGCGGGGCGGCCAGCAGCACGGTGAACGCCAGGCTGAGGCGGTCTAGCGCGCTCACGGGCCCGGCTTGGCCGAGCCGCAGGGCCGCGAAGTAGCACAGCCACGACGCCGCGCCCGCCGCCCCGCTGGCCAGGATCAGCAGCCAGGCGCGGCCGTCGGCGGCGTGCAGCGCGTCCAGGCGACCGGTAGCGACGGTGATCGCCCCCAGCACCGCGGTCATTACTAGCGAGCGGGCCGTGGTGGCCGCGGTCGGATCGACGCTCTGCAAGCCGAGCCGGCCGAGGATAGCCACCAGGCTCGCGCTGAGCGCCGACAGCAGCCCCAGGATCACCCAGCTTGGCATGTCCGTGTCGCTCCTCTCCGCCCACGCGTATGCATAGGCTAGGCTACTAGCGCTGCGCGGCGACCATCCCCAGCGCGCTCCCGGCCAGCCCGCCGAGCACACTGCCCAGCAGGTACACCAGCGCGGGGCCGTAGGCGCCCTCGCGCAGCAGCACGAGCGTCTCGTACGTGTAGGCGGAGAACGTCGTGTACCCGCCGAGAAAGCCCGTGGCGACGAACAGCCGCCACAGCGGATCGAGCTCCAACCGCTCGGTGGCGGCGGTCAGGAAGAACCCCAGCACCAGGCTGCCCGTGATGTTGATGAACAGCGTGCCGTAAGGGAAGGTAGCGCCCAGCCAGCGCACAGCGAGGAGGTTGATGAGATAGCGCGTGTTCGCGCCGAGCGCGCCGCCCAGGGCGATGACCAGATACGGTAGCAGCGGATGGTCTCTCACGACGCGCCTACCTAAATATTTCCCCGGCTGGGAGCCCGTGGGGCACACGAAAAGCCCCTGACCCCCACGCTGGAGTGTCAGGAGCCATCAGCAGCGCAACGCTGCGGTTCGGGCCCGGAAGCCCCGGCGGGATCCATCGCCGTGTGCTCGCTGCCCTACTGTACCACGGCGCGCGCTCGCCCCGCCGCGCCGCGGGGCGGATCAGCGCACCGCCTCGGCGAAGCGGTTGGTGTAGGTCGCGGCCAGGTCGATGTGCGCCGCGTTGCGCACGGCCTCGTCTGACAGCCGCAGGACCTCGAGCACCCGCGCCGGGCCGCCCTCGGGCATCAAGCCGTCGGGCGAGAACATCGGCAGCGACGCTTGCAGTGAGTCGACGTACAGCCGCTTGTCGCCGCCGTAGAAGCTCTCGGGCATACGGTCGGCGATCTCGGCTGCGCTGTGCTGCTGGATCCAGCGCAGCGCCCGCACGCTGGCGGTCACGGCGGCCTGCACGGTGCGTGGGTACGTCTCGATGTACGCCCGCACGGTGTACAAGCCCCCGGCGGGATAGGGTCCGCCGAGCGCGGCGGTCGTGTCGCGCTCCGAGCGGGTGTCCCACAGCACGCGTGCCTTGCCCAGCTGCTGCAGCTGGGTGGCCGTGGGGTCGAGAAACATCCCCGCGGGCACCCGCCCGGACTCCAGCGCGGCCAGCGCCGAGGCGCCGGTGCCGATGGAGAGCACGCCCACGTCGTCGCGCCCGAGCCCGGCCTGGGCCAGCACGTAGTTGAGTAGCATGTGCGACGACGAGCCCAGGCTGGTCACCCCCAGTGTCTTGCCCTTGAGATCGCGGAGGTCGCGCAGCTGGCTGGCCAGCGCCGGCTCGGCCAGCAGCACGACGCCCGGGTAGCGGTCGAACAGCACGACCATCGTCAGTGGCACCACGTCGGTGGTCTGTTTCTGGATCGTGTGGTCGAAGAAGCCGCTGACCAGGTCTGCACTGCCCGCTACGAGCGCCTCGAGCGCGCGGGCGCCGCCCTGGAAGTTCAGGATCTCCACGCGGAGCCCCGCCTCCTCGAACAGGCCGAGCTGCTGGGCCAAGGTGAGCGGCAGATAGACGAACAGCTCTTGCCCGCCGACCCCGATGACGATCTGTCGCTTCTCGGGCACGGCCGAGGCGTCTGCCGCGGGTGAGCTGGTAGAGGCCGGGGCGCTCGTGACGGCCAGGGGCGCCGGCTCGCGCGGCGCCGGCGCGGCGGCCGGCGGCATACAGCCCACGAGAGCCAGCGCCAGGGCGACCCCAGCTGCGACAGACAGGCTACGCATCCACACGGCTCCTGTACGAGCGGTCACGCTACTCGGGCTCCAACCTTGCCCGAGACTATCACCGTCGTGGAGGGCGGTCAACTCGCTGCATGGCGTCGTGCGCGTCGGTCGCTTGCCAGCCACCGCCCGCCCGCCTACAACGAATCGTGGGACGCGCGCCGCGCGGTCCCCATCACCGCCATGGGGAGCACGATGCCACCGTCGCCCGAGCCGCGCAACCAGAGCGAGCCGCCGCTGTGGATGGAGGAGTACTGGGAGCGGCGAGTGGAGACCGCCACGGGGCACCTGATCGAGCGCCAGGCCCGGTGGGTGCGCTGGGGCCCCCCCGCGGCAGAGGGGCCTGGCGCGCGCGAGGTGGTCGCGGCCGCCGCGCCGCTGATCCGTGCCCTGGTGGTCTCCGTGGTGGCGCCCGCGCTGGGGCGGCTGGCCGTGCGCGCGCTGGCGCCGCGGCTCCTGCGGGCGCTCCCACCCGCCGCGAGCACGCGGCGCCTCGGGCAACGCGGCGCGCGCCGGCCGCGGGCGACGATCCTCGGCCCCGAGCGCCGCGTGCTGGGCGGCACCCCCGCGCCCTCGCCTCCCGCGCTCCCCCCGGGGGGCGAGTAGGCCGCGCTCACCCCAGCGCGGCGACCGCCTGCAATCCGCGGCGCACGCTGGACGCCAGCGGCTCGGTGGTGTCGACCACGAGGTAATGCCCTGCCGGCAGCTCCGTCCAGGGCTCCCACTCCCGCACTTGCTGCTCGTACACCGCCCAGTCGGCATCCGAGACCTCGTAGGGGGTCGCGGCCCGCGCGGCGAGGCGCTCACGCGCTACCTGCGGCGGGCAGCGACATTCCACGGCCAGCCAGGGCACGCCTTGGGTGGTGGCCAACGCCACGACGGCCCGCCGGTCGGCCGCGCGGCGATAGGTCCCATCGAGGACCACGGAGAATCCGCGCGCCAGCCAGTCCCGCGCGGCGTCCAGCACCGCCTGGTAGGTCGCGGCGGTGGCGTCTGGCGCGTACAGCGCGGCGCGCGCGGCGCCCTGGGGCCGCTCGGTGGGCGCTAGCCCCGCGCGCTGCTTGCGGACCACGTCCGTGTGCAGCGCCACGGCGGCCAGCCGCGCGGCGAGCTGGCGGGCGAGCACCGACTTGCCGCTCGCCGGCAGCCCGCCGACCAGCACCAGTAGCGGGCGCGGCGCGGCGCCGGCATAGCCGTAGTACGCCAGGTCGAAGTACGTGCCGGCCAGCGTGTGCTGCCGCTCGCGCTCGGCGGCCGGCTGCTCGGCCTCCTCGGCGGCGATACTGGCCACCAACCCGCGTACCAACGCCCGCTGGCAGCGGTAGAAGGGCAACGGGTGCTGCAGCTCGGCGTCGCCGCTGAACCGCTGGTAGGCGGCGACGAACGCCTCGGCGAGGTCGGCGCGCGCGTAGCGGTCGAGGTCCATGGCCAGGAAGGCGACCTCGCTCGCTACGTCGTTGCAGCGCAGCGCCGTGCTGAACTCGATGCAGTCGAAGATCACCACGTGGTCGGTCACGCAGATGCTGCTGGCGTGCAGGTCGCCGTGGCCGTCGCGCACGCGTCCGGCGGCGGCCCGCTGGCGCAGCAGCGGCGCGAGCTGGGCCAGCTGGGCCCGGGTCCAGCTACTCAGCCGCGTGTACTGCTCGGGGCTGAGCGTGCGCCCCACGTGCGGCGCGATGCGTGCCAGCGTCTCCTCTAGCGTGCGGCGCACGGCGCGCGGCCGGCCGTAGCGGGCGATGCGCGCTGTGCTCGGCGCGGCAGCGTGGAAGGTTGCCAGGCGTGCCGCGATCTGCTCCATCAGCGCGGGGGTAGCGGCGTGGCGGCCGAGCAGCGCCGGCAGCATCCCGTCGTCGGGCAGCCGCACCATCTCCACGGCATGGTCGAGCACGCGGCCCCGGTCGCCAATAGCCACGCGCCCCTGCCGCTCGACAATCGGCACCACCCCCAGGTACACCTCGGGCGCCAGCCGGCGGTTGAGCGCCACCTCGCGCCGGCAATAGTAGGCGCGGCGCGCCGGGGTCGAGTAGTCGAGAAACCCGAGCGCCACCGGCTTCTTGATCTTGTAGACGCGCTCGCCGGCCAGCAGCACGTAGGAGATATGTGTCTGCCGCAGCTCCACGGCATGCGGCGCGTGGGGGTAGCCGGCCGGATCGAGCAGGGCTGCGATCAGCGGCGGCAAGGCGATGTCAGACATGCTCGCTCCCATAGGAATTGCGGGCTCATCACAACGACCGAGCGCGGGACTGCATGGCGTAGACTGGATTGAGAGCCGCGCACGCGGGTGCGCGCCAGCGGCCAGCCGCCGATGCGGGAGGGGAGGCGATACAGGTGCGCGCGCGGACGGTGGGCCGCTTCGGCATCGTTTCCTGCACGGCCGATCCTTCAGCCTGATGGTACGACCACGCGAGTTCTGCCGGCAGACACTCCAGGCGCTGCTGCTCGACCCCGAGCCAGGCGACCCGTGCGTCCGCTGGGCGTGCGAGACGCTGCTGCGCCAGTTCGCCGCCGAGGACCTCTCCCCAGCCACTTTCGAGCGGCAGCTGCGGCTGCTGCTAGCGCCCGAGCTGTGCCCGCATCTGAGCGGCGCCGCGCTGCGGCTGCTCGCCTGCTGGCGGTGGGCCCAGCGCGCGCACCGCGTCCGCACGCTGGCCACGCGCCGCAACTAGCCGTCCACCTCGGGCTACCGTACCGCAACGTGCAGGTTACCCTGCGCAGCTGCCGCTGCAACGTGCCTGTGCCAGGCTATACGCACCCGCCACGCGCGATAGCCGGGTGTGCCTGGCACACAAGCTGCGGCGGCGGACAACCCGGCGGGCGGCCGCTACGCCGGGGCGCGCTGCTGGCAGGCGGGTCGTCCGGAAAGTAGGTCCGCCGCCCCACGGCCGCACCGGGCCAGGTCCGTACCGACACGGAACGCTAGCCCCTGGCCGCTTTGCCGGCCAGCGGTGGTGCCCGTCGCCCGCCGGCGGTGTCCTGGTGGTAGCGGGGGGCGAGGAGCAAACTGGGGGCGAGTGCTGCGCCACCGTCTGTGGCCGGGGCGCGGGCTCGCTCCGGAGGAGGAGATGCGATGCCGATGACCATCCTCGTGCCGCTCGACGGCTCGGCGCTCGCCGAGCGGGCATTGCCGTACGCCGTGCGGCTCGCGCACCGTACCGGCGCCGCGATCGCCCTGCTGCGCGCCGTGCTGGCTCACACGTTTCCGGGCACCGACCCCACCGAGGCCGAGGTGAAGGTGACGCAGGAGGCAGAAGCCGCCCTCGAGCAGGTGGCCGCTGGCCTGCGCGCGCAGGGCCTCGCCGCCAGCGTGCACGTGTACTACGACACCGCGACCAGCGCGATCGTCGATGCCATGCGCGTGCTGCCCGCCGACCTGGTGGTGATGTCTACCCACGGGCGCTCGGGCCTCGGCCGCTGGCTGTACGGCAGCGTGGCGGAGCACGTGCTCCAGCACGCCACGGCCCCCGTGCTGCTGGTGCCGGCGCGCTGCCGCCGCGAGTGGGCCGCTGCAGCGGTGGGGCCGGTGGTGGTGGGGCTCGACGGCTCGCCGCTGGCCGAGGCGGCGCTGGCCCCGGCCGCGCAGCTGGCGGCGTGGCTCGACAGCGGGCTGGTGCTCGCACAGGTGGTCGAGCCCATCGTGCCGGTGGTCACCGACGGCGCAGCCTACGTGCCTCCGTTCGACGAGGAGGCCGAGCTAGCAGCCGCGCGGCAGTACCTCAGCAGCCTCATCGCGGACCCGCGCCTGGCCGGCCGGCTCGCCGAGGTCGTGGCGGAGGTCGGTGATCCGGCTACTATGCTGGTGCGCGTCGCCGACGAGCGCCAAGCCGCCGCGCTCGCGCTGGCGACCCACGGCCGCACGGGGCTGGCGCGCATCGTGCTGGGCAGCGTGGCGATCGCCGTCGTGCAGCGCGCTGACGTGCCGCTGTTGGTGTACCGCCCGGTGGAGATGCGCCCGCCGGAGTCCGCCGCGCCGCCCCAGGAACCGGCAGTTACCGTGGGCTTGAGCCGCGGCGAGCTGGCGTTGGTCGAGCGCGCGCTGGCCACGCTGCTGCGCGAGGGTAGTGCCGACGCCGACCGCGCCACCGCCGCGGCGCTGCTCGCCCGGCTGCGCCAGCTCGCGGGGGAGCCTGGCGGGGGCTGAGGCGCTCAGCCCGCCACCACGTTGATCGGCGCGCCGCGCAGGTACGCGCGGATGTTGGCCACCGTGGTGTCCAGGATACGCTGGAGGGCCTCGTCGGAGTAGAAGGCGATGTGCGGCGTGACGACCACGTTGTCGCGCCGCAGCAGCAGGTGCCCGCGAATGGCGGCCTGGAGCTGCTCCGGGGCCGCGCCCGCCCGCAGCAATTGGCGCTCCTCGGCCAGCAGCTCCTCGCCTTCCAGCACGTCGAGGCCGGCACCCGCCAAGATCCCCTCGTCCAGCGCCCACAGCAGGGCGGCGGTGTCCACCACACCGCCGCGCGCGGTATTGATCAGCAGGCTGCCGCGCTTCATCCGCGCCAGCCGCTCGCGGTCGATGAGGTGGTGCGTGGCGGGCGTGTAGGGCACGTGCAGCGTCACGACATCGGCCTCGCCGAGCAGCGTGTCCAGCGAGACGTACTCGAAGCCGAGCACCTCGGCCAGTAGCGGCTGCTCGCACACGTCGTGGGCGAGCACGCGCATGCCGAACCCGCGCCCGATGCGGATCACGTGCAGCCCGATGTGCCCGGTGCCGATCACCCCCAGCGTGCGCCCCTTGAGGTCGAAGCCGCGCAGCCCTTCCAAGGAGAAGTCGCCGCGCGCCGTGCGCACGTACGCCTGGTGGATGCGCCGCGACAAGGCCAGGATAAGGCCGAAAGTGTGCTCGGCCACGGTGTTCTCGCCGTAGGTAGGAACGTTGCACACGACGATCCCGCGGGCGCGGCAGGCCGCCAGATCGATGTGGTCGAAGCCCGTCGAGCGGGTGGTGAGCAGCCGCAGCGCTGGCAGGTGGTCCAGCAGCCCCGCGTCGATGCGGGAATGGATGAACACGCTGACGATGGCCGCCTCGCGCGCCAGCTCGCTCGTCTCGCCGGTGAGCGGCGCGGTGCTCACCCGCAGCGCGAGGTCCGGCAGGCGCGCCCGCAGCGCCGGCTCCTCCCAAGGTTCGATCTCGTAGCAGGCGACGATCGGTGCGTCGGCCATTAGCTTCCTCGCGTGGTTAGGTCGGCAGCAGCCATCCGCACGCGGAACCGTCCCGCGCCGCGTTCTGGGCTATCGCCGCACTATACCGTGCCGGTGCCCCCACCCGCTGCCGCTGTGTACCGCCGGCGGCGCGCGCCCCAGGGGCGGCTCACTGGCCCAGCTCGGCGCGCGCCGCCTCCAGCAGGCTGAAGTCCACCAGCTGGTCGATGGGTACTGGGGACTCGGCGAGCCCCAGGGGCGGCAGGATGTCGAGGGTCATCAGCCGCGCCAGCGCCTCCGGCGAAGCGTAGCCGGGCCGCGTGCGGCTGATGGCGCGCACCTGCGCCTGGGTGGCGGCCAGGGCGTCGTTGGGGGTGAGGTTGAACTGCGCGGCCGCCACCTGGGCGGCCCCGGCGGGGTCGTCACGGGTAGCGAGCAGGCTGCGCAGCTGGGCGCGCACCCAGCGCTGGAACAGCGGCCGCTCGGCCTCCAGCTTCGGCCGCGCCGCGCCCCAGCCGGAGTACGGGGCTTCCAACAGGTCGCCCAGGTACAGCAGCTCGCGGTAGCCCTGGTTGCGGGCGCGCACGTTGTCGCCCGCGGGCAACACCGCCGCCTGGACCTGGTCCTGCTCCAGTGCGGCGAACAGCGCCGGGCCGCCCTCCGGCAGCGGCACTAGCTCCACGTCGCGCGGCACTTCCAGCCCCGCGGTGCGCAGCGCCAGCCGCGCCGCCGTGTCGCTGGCGGTACCGGGCGCCCCCGCGCCGACGCGCCGGCCCCGCAGGTCGGCGATCGTCGAGATCTCGGGGCGGGCGACGAGGAACGACGAGTAGCGCTCCAGGTCGAACAGCAGGATGACCAGCGGGGCGCCTTGCACCGCTGCACGCAGCACCACCGAGCTGGCGCCGCTGAGCTGGATCTCGTCGTTGAGCAGTGCCGGCACCTGCAGCGGCGGGTTCATCTGCACGATGTCGAGCGCGATCCCCTCCTCCAGGAAGTAGCCGCGCTCCTGCCCCACGAAGATCGGTAGGAAGTTGATGGCCGCCACGGGCACCGCCACACGCATGGGCAGCGGGGCCTGGGCGGTAGGCGGCGCTGGGGCCCCCGCCGCGGCGGCCGGGACGTGCCGCATCCCGAGCGCCATACCTGCAGCCACTAGCCCTGCCAGCCCCAGGTGCACTAGCCGCCTGCTCCCCCGCGGGGAACACTCCACCGCCATCGCCGCTGCCCTCCCGCTCGTGGCGCCGCGGCCGATCGCGGCGCGCTCTGTTGCAATATAGTGCATCTGAGAGCCGTGAGAACAGCGCGCGACGCGCTCAGCGCAGGTGGGGCAGCACCTCTTGGGCGAACAGCGCCAGCGAGCGGCGCGCGGTGGCCAGCGGCAGCGAGCCGAACCGGAACCGCCCCACCAGCGCCAGCGGCCCGATCGTCGCCGCGATGGCACGTAGCTGCTCGCGCACTCGGTCGGGCGTACCGAACAGCAGCACGTTCGCCTCGCACAGCTCCTCGAAGGTGCCCGTCTGGATGAACGGGCAGCGCGCCGTGCAGTAGCGCCACAGCATAGGGTCGAACGGCCCGCTAGCGCGCGGGGCGCCGGCGGCGAACGGCCGCAAGAACTCGAGGAACGCCACCGCGCCCGCCGCGCGCGCCTCGGCCTCGCGTTCGGCGATCACGATCGGCCGCACCAGCCGTAGGTTGGCGCCTGGCGCGGACGGCCGCCCCTGGGCGCGCTCCACCGCGCGGTAGGTGGCGATCGCCGTCTGGATCGTGTCCAGCGCGTCGTACGACAGCGCCCACTCCCAGCCGTGCTCGGCCGCCCAGCGCACGGTGTCGAGCGTGCGCACGGCCACGCACAGCGGTGGGTGCGGGCGCTGGAGGGGGGGCGGGAACGGGGTGGCGCCGTGCACCTGCCAGAAGCGCCCCGCGAAGTGCAGCGGCTCGCCCCGCCAGGCGGCCACCAGCAGCGCCGCCGCCTCGCGGGTACGCGCCGTCAGCTCGGCCTCGGCCAGTCCCTCGGCGGCGAACTGCTCGGGGCGCGCGCCACGGCCCAGCCCGAAGTTGAGCCGCCCGCCGCTGAGGTGGTCGAGTACCGCGGCCTCCTCGGCCAGCCGCACGGGATGGTGCAGCGGCAGCACGTTGATCAGGTTGCCCAGCCGGATGCGGTGCGTGGCGCGGGCGGCGGCGGCCAGCACCACCGTGGGCGCGGGCAGCAGCGTCGGCGGCTGGTAGTGCAGCTCGGTGAGCCACGCCTCGTCCAGCCCCGCCGCGTCGGCAGCGGCGAGGTCCTCCAGCAGCGCGTCGTACTGCGCCGCTAGCGACAGCTCGGGCAGCAGCTCGCCCGCGAAGAACAGCCCGAACCGCACGCTGCACCCCTTCTGGCCGCGCCCTGCCCGTGGGCCAGCTGGCCGCCGTAGCGAGTGTAACGCGGCCGCCCGCCGCGCGGGGGCTCGCCCTGAGGGGCAACGGGATCAGGACGGGCGCCCGACGGCCGGCTCCGCTCCCGTGGGGGCCGACCCTCGCGCGGGCTCGCCCCCTAGTAGGTCCAAGGTGGCCAGTGCCCACAGCGCCGTGATCACTACCGCCGAGGCCACGCACCACGGGCAGATCGCCCCGATGACGAACAGCTCCAGGTACGTCAGGTAGGCCGAGTACAGCGCGCCCGCCAAGGCCAGGGCGAACAGGGCCAACCGTGCGAGCGGCGGGGTGCGCGGCCCGGCCGCCGCGCGCCAGGCGGCCAGTGCCAGCAGCCCCAGGTACAGCCCGAGGCCCCACAGCGCCACTGGCACCCCCGCCGCCACCGCGAAGCGGCTGGCCTGCACCTGCTCGCACCCGCCCACGCCGGTGCACAGGGCCGCGGCGCCCGTGTAGTGCACCGCGGTGAGGTAGCCGGCGATCGCGGCCCCCAAGGCGGCCAACAGCACCAGCGCTGCCGCCCGCGCGCGCCCCGCCGGCAGTGTGGGCGCCGCGCTAGCTGGGCGGCTCATGGCCGCGCCTCCGTGCCCGCCCGCGCGGCGGCTTGGTCGATGAGCTGGGCGAGCTGGTCGGGCCGCGGCACGCCGCGCACCACCTGGCCGTTGATGAACAGCGTTGGGGTCGAGTTGATGCCCTTCGCCTGGCCCTGGCGGCGCTCCTCACGTACCGCCGCCAGCTGCTGGCCATCGTCGAGGCAGGCGGCGAACGCCTGTCCATCGAGGCCGATCGCGGCGGCGAACCGCTCCAGGGTGGCCCGGTTGAAGGTGCCGCGGTTCTCGCCGGCCTGCTCGCGATACAGCTGGTCGTGGTACTCCCAGAAGCGGCCCTGCTCGCCCGCGCAGGCGGCCGCCGCCGCGGCAGTCTCCGATTCCGGGCCCAGGAACGCGAAGTTGTGGAACACCAGGCGCACCTGCCCGCTGGCGATACGCTGGTCGAGCACCTGCCGCGTCGGGCCCAGGGCGAACAGGCGGCAGGCGGGACACTGGAAGTCGGCCCACTCTTCGATCACCACGGGGGCGTCGGGCGCGCCGCGCGCCGGGCCGTCAGCGAGCGTGGCCGCCGCCGGCTCGGACGTGCGCTGGCCGAGCCAGATCAGCCCGGCGGCCAGGACGACCGCCGCGGCCACCGCCAGGCCGATACTCCAAGGAGTGGGACGTGCGCTGGTGCCGCGCGGGCGCCGGCGCGCTGTCGAGGTTGCCATCGGCTATTCCTCCCTCCGCGACTATGCGCTCCCGCATGCCAAGCCGCATGGGGCGCGCTGCTGTTGCACTGCGACGTGGCTGGGGGGGTTAACCCCGCGGCGGCGGAGGGGAGGGCGCCCTGGCGAGCGCGGTGGGGGCGCGCTCGGGCACCGAGGCAGCGAGGATTGCGGTGGCGGCTACCAGTAGCGGCGGGGGGAGCGGCAGGGCCAGCCGGCCGCCGTCGAGGAGCACCGTGCAGTAGCCCTGGCCGGGCGAATCGGCGCACCACTGGAGGTAGGGGGCCGACGTGGGGACCACCGGCAGGGCGTGACCGGCGGCCACGACGAGCACATCGGGATGCTCGGGACCGGGGACGAGGCCCACAGTATGGGACACCGCCCAGTTCGTGACGGCGGCCACGGTCGTCTCGTGGTGCCCGACGATGGGTAGCCAGGCCAGCAGCCACACTAGCAGGGCCGTGCGCAACCCGCACCCACGCGCGTCCATTGGCCCGTCCACCCGCGGAATCGTGGCCAGGTCCTCGCGGACGTCCGGCCACCTATCTTCAGCTTACCGCGTGGGCGCGGCGGCGCGCACTACCCGCTGCGGCTTTGCTCGCGGGCCGGGGGCGCGGGGATAGGATGTTGGGCCGAGAGGGAGGGAGCGGTCGGGCGGGTGGGCGGCGCTGGCCACTGCCCGGCCGCGGGAGCCACTAGGCGGGCAGGCTACGGTAGCGCAGGACGGCCTGCCCGCTGAGCGGCCGGCCCACCGGTACGGTGAGCACGGGGATGGCCGCTTGCGCCAGCAGGCGCTGGGCAAGGGAGGGCCGCGCCAGCCGCTGCCACCACGGCTGCGCGGGCGCCGCCACGGCGATCAGCTGCACGCCGTGGCGCACGGCGGCGGCGAGCGTCTCGGCCACAGGCTCGCCGAAGCGCACCTCGTGACGGACGACGACGCCGTTGTATGCCAGCTCGCTGCCCTTGCGCACCAGATAGTCGCGCCAGGCGGCCGCCTCGTCGCGTAGCAGCTCGTCGAGGTAGACGACGCCGCGTTCGCTGCGCACCACCTCGCGGATCGGCGGCCGCACCACCAGCAGGTGGACGACCGCGCCGGTCCCCGCCACGAACGGGCGCAGGGCGGCGATCGCCTCCTCGGCCGCCGCGCTGCCATCGAGCGGGATCAGTATGCGATCGAGCATCCAGGCTCCTTCCTGGCCCCCTCGGCTGGCGACGAACGGCACCACGCGCCCAAGGTGGCCCGGCAGGCACAAAGAAACCCCAGGCGCGTGCGGGCGCACCGACACCGTGCGACCGACGCTGGCCGTCGCCAGCCATCTCTCGCGGGGGCGTCGTTCGACGCCCTGTGTCGCGCCCCCGCCCCCAGGGGCCACTTCAGGCTACCAGGGCCGTCGCGGAGGCGACAACAATGCCACGGTAAGCAGTCTGTAAATCTTTCGCTGGGCGCGGCGGCGCACGGCTGTGCTAGAGTGCTGGGCGACGCTAGCCGAGGCAGGAGCAGCGATGCGCGAGCGGGTGCGGTTCGTCGTTCCAGGGGATCAGCCGCCGCAGGTGCAGGGCTCGCCCCACCTGGCGCGCCTGGCGCCGTATGGCGATGTCGTGGTGTACACCGACCGGCCGGCCGATGCGGCCGAGCAGCTGCGCCGCGTGCGCGACGCCGACGTCATCCTCAACTCGCGCGGGGCGGTGCGCTGGCCCGGCGAGCTGCTGCGACAGCTCCCGCGCTTGCGGCTGATCTGTGCGTTCGCTATCGGCACCGACAGCATCGACCTGGCGGCGGCACAGGAGCTGGGCATCACGGTGTGCAACGTGCCGGGGCGCACCGCGCCGATGGTGGCCGAGCACGCCCTGGCGCTGATGCTGGCCGCCGCCAAGCGCGTGGTGTACCAGACCGACGAGCTGCGCGCTGGCCGCTGGGGCAGCCAGCCCGACAATATCTTCCTGCAGGGCAAGACGCTGGGCGTAGTCGGGCTCGGCCACATCGGCAGCCGCGTCGCCGCGCTCGGCCAGGCGATCGGCATGCGGGTGATCGCCTGGACGTTCCACCCGTCGCCGGAGCGGGCCGCGCGGCTAGGGGTCACGCTGGTCGAGCTGGACGACCTGCTGCGCCAGAGCGACGTGGTGAGCCTGCACCTGCGGCTGACGGCGGAGAGCCGCGGTCTCATCGGCGCGCGCGAGCTGGGGCTGATGAAGCCCGGCGCCATCCTGGTCAACACGGCGCGCGGCGCGCTGGTCGACGAGGCTGCGCTGGTGGCGGCGCTGGAGGCGGGCCACCTGGCCGGGGCCGGGCTCGATGTGTTCCGCGAGGAGCCGCTGCCGCCCGACGCGCCGATCCTCCGCTGTCGGCACGTGGTGCTTACCCCGCACAACGCCGACACCACCCCGGAGGGGATCGACGCCGTCAACGCGGGCGCCATCGACAACGCAATCGCCTTCCTGGAGGGGCGCCCGCAGAACGTGGTGGCAGGCCCCGGCGCGCCGCGCGCCTGAGACGGTTGGCTACTGGGATCGTGCTGCCGCTCCGAAGAGCGGACCCGCTGTTCGCGGCGGACAACTCCCCGGCCCACCAGCCGGTTCAGGAGGTGGCCGGCGGGGCATCGGGATCGAGCGCTGCGAGCGCCGCGGGCGGCAGGCCCCAGGCGGCCACCGTCGCCTGCTCCTCGGCGGCGCTGCGGCACTTCTTGAACTGCGCGCCCCGCTTGCCGTGCACGTGGCGCTGGCACGACGGCCAGTCGGGGTGGCGGCGCAGCTCGCCGTCGACCAGGCTGAGGTAGCGGGGCCAACGCGGCCGGTCCCAGCTGGACGCGGGGTTCGCCGGGGTGCTGGGGCGGGTGGGGGCGGCGGGCGACACGGCTTCCTGGGCCCCAACCGCGCGCCGCTGGGCCAGCGCCTCGCGCGCCCGCGCCCGCGCCAACGCATCGACGCGGGTGTTCTCGGGATGCCCCTGGTGCCCGCGAACCCACTCCCACCGCACGCGCCCGCCGTCGAGCGCCACGAGTTGCTCCCACAGGTCGCGGTTGAGCACCGGCTGGCCGTTGGCGGTGCGCCAGCCGCGGCGGCGCCAGCCGGGCAGCCAGCGCGTCAGGCCCTGCATCACGTACTGGCTGTCGGTGATGACCCGCACAGGCGTGGGCGGCGGTACGCGGCGCAGCGCCTCGATGACGGCCGTCAGCTCCATGCGGTTGTTGGTCGTCTGCGGGGCCGCGCCGCTGAGCTCTTCCCGCTGGCCGTCGGCCTCGATCAGGGCGGCCCAGCCGCCGGGGCCGGGATTGCCGATGCACGCGCCGTCGGTATAGATGCGCACCTCGCGGTCGGACACGCGTCAGCTCTCGGGCAGGCGGCCGATCTCGTCGAGCACCTCGTCCACCAGGTCGAGGCCCCACACCTCGCGCATCTGGGCGTCGCTGAGCGGCTGCGGGATCTGGCCTTGCTCGCGGAAGTAGTTGTAGCAGTACAGGATCGACTCCTGGTTCGGCGCACCGTTCGGGTTCAGCCCCGTGGGCACCATCTCGCGCACCGTCTCGACGTCCAGCTTGCTGAAGCTGGCCACGAGCTGGTCCATGCGCGCGCGGTCGGGACTGTTTGGCGGCTGCGCCAGGGTGGCATTGTAGTCGCGGATGGCCTGGATGTAGCCCCGCACGAAGCGCTTGGCGGTGTCGCGGTCGGCGTACAGCTTGCCCGAGATGCCGACCACGCCGATGGTGAAGTTGGGATATATCTCGTCGAGGCCCATCAGCTTCACGGCCGTGCCCTGGTGCAACAGGCGCGTGATAAACGGCTCGATCAGGATGCCCGCGTCGATCGAGCCGTTGGCCATCGCGCCCAGCATGTCCCCGAAGGTGATCGGCTGGATGGTGAGGTCGTCGAGGCTCTGCCCCACGCGCTGCAAGCCATAGCCGAGGATGCAGCCGCTGGAGGTGGGAGCCCCGGGCGGGGTGAGGGCGACGACCAGCCCGCGCAAGTCGGCTAGGCTGTGGCCGCGGCCGGCGTCCCACACCTCCTTGCGCACCAGCAGCGCCTGGTTGCCGAATCCGGGGCGGAACGTGCCGCGGTCGAGGACGATCTTGATCGGCACGCCGCGGGCCACGGCGTTCCACATGGCCACGTTGGGCGCCACGGCGCCCGCATCGAGCTGGTCGGTGGCCAGCGCGGGCACGATCTCGGAGGCGTTGGCGAACGGCACGATCTCGACGTCCAGCCCGACCTGCTGGAAGTGGCCGCGCTCGACGCCCACGAACATGGCCACGTCCTGAACGATCATCTGGCTGCCCAGCCGCAGGTGCTGGCGGGCCGCGCCGCCGCTCGCCGGGGCGGCCGTCGCCGTGGGCGCCTGCGCCGCTGGCGCCGTGGTCGCCGCCACGCCACTGCCCGGCGTCGCGGGGGCGGGAGCGCTCGTGCCGCAGCCGCTGAGCCCCACCAGCAGCGCGATACTGCTCATCAGCGTTCGCCAGCGCGCCCGCATCGCTGCCTCCTGCCTGGTTCGTCGGTAGTGGTCCCCATGTCGACTTGGGGGCATCTCCCTGCCGTGAAGATAGGCCATCGTCACCGCGCCGGCCAGCCGGGCACTCGCTCCGTCGCCGCGCAGCTGCACGCGCGCGCACGCCCAGGCAGGTGGTGGGATGGAGCGGGGGCGTGCGGCGCGGGGGCGTCCGGAAGTCGGCGCGCCTCCAGCACCCGCACTGGCGTCGTGGTCGGGGCGACGCACAGACAGTCTACCGTACCGCGCCAGCCCGCGAGGGCGAGCGCCAGCGACGTCGTCCAGGCCGGCTCGGCGCCGTGCCCGGCGGCGTATAGCGACAGCCGGCGGCCGACAGCGGAGCGGGAAGCGCTCGGGGCGCGGCCGTGCCCGTCAAACAGGGTGATCGTGGCGACCGTGCCGCCCAGCGACAGCGCCGCCGCGAGGGCTGGCGCGGGGCTACTCCGGGTAGCGGCCGCGGAAGAACTCGCTGAAGTCGGCCATCTCCGGCTCGAACCCGGCGGCTTGCAGCGCCTGGCGCAGCGTGCGCATCTGGCTGTCGGCCAGCTTCATGGCCGGCTGGCGCAGCGGCCCGCCGCTGTAGCCCTGCAGCCACGCTTGGAACTTCCACAGGTAGCGGTGGATGAAGTTCGCGCCCGCGAACGTCGCCTGCATGTTCAGCCGCGCCACGCGCGCCGGGTGGATCTGCCAGTACAGCGCCATGGCGCGGTCGAAGTTGCCGTCCTGCAGGTGGGCGAAGATCTCGGGTACCTTGCCGCCCCACCACTCGTAGTTGCTGGTGCCCATCCACTGCATGCCGAACTGCTCGACGTTCAGCGGGGCGTTGGCCTCCAACGGGTCGGAGATCAGGATCTCCTTGGCGCGCGCCTTCTTCCAGAACTCGTAGAAGCCGGCCATCCCGGGGCGCGCCACCTCGTGCTTGATCGCCACCACGTTGGGCAGGTCGGCCAGGCGCAGCAGCACATCCGGCGGGAAGCCCGAGGGATGCAGGCGCGCGAAGTTCCAGTGCTGGGCGGCGAACAGCACGGTGGCCAGGTTGGTGCGCTCGATCACGTAGGCGCTGTAGTCGTAGATCTCCTGCGCCGAGCGGGGATAGAAGCTGTTGGGGTAGCCGAGCAACAAGCCGCTGACGCCGATGCGCTCGGCGGCCTGGGCCATGCGCACCACATCGTCGGCGGTGTCGAAGGTGCCGTGCAGCAGGAAGTGGTGGCGGCCTTTGGCCTCATCGACCGCGATCTCCATGAAGCGGACCATCTCGTCGAGGGTGGTGCCCGCCTCGGAGACCAGCAGCGCGCCCCAGAATCCATACTCGATGTTCTTGCGCACGTCGTGGCGGATGGCGCGCTCGTTCAGCCGCTGGAGATCGCTGGTGTAGCTGGGGATGATCACGTTGCAGACGCCGCGCATGTGCGCGCGCGCCCACTCCTTGGCCTCCGCCTTGGTGTACTGCATGGCTGCACCTCCTCGAGCCGTCGGCCGCCGCGCCGCGCCAGTCGCACGGGGGCGGGGCCGCGGTATTATGGCACGGGGAGCAGGCCGGGGGGAGCCCACGGGGGCCCGGTTCCCACGGCCGAGCGGGGAGGCGACAGCGGCCGGTTGCGGGCGAGCGGGAGGCCTGCGGACGCCATGCGCTGGGCCCTGCTACTTGTCCTGGGGGGCGGCGTGCTGGCCGCCGTGAGCGGTCTGCCTGCGCGCCGGGCCGT
Organism: Chloroflexota bacterium; assembly: GCA_035294645.1. Classification (GTDB taxonomy): domain Bacteria; phylum Chloroflexota; class UBA6077; order UBA6077; family JAJPHF01; genus JADGHJ01. The sequence goes on along the minus strand of DATGKN010000135.1, from coordinate 24,092 downwards.
TGCCCAAGGGGCAGGCTGTCTGCCCGCGGCTTCCCATCGCTACGTGATCCTGCTGCACGGGTTCAACAGCTCCAGTCTGGTCGACGACACCACGGGCGCGCCCACCCCTGCGAACCACCGCGTGCGCGACGACTTCCGCTTCCTCCGCGAGGCCCTCGTCCAAGGCCTGGCACCAGCGCCCGAGGTGATCTACTTCAGCTACGGCGCGGCGCGGCAGCTCGCCCGGGGAGCACCGCCGGCGGCGGCCTGGGCCGGCGACACCTACCGCGACGAGAGCGAGCCCCGCTACGCGGCGCGCGACACGACCGATCTGCCGCTGGCCGCGCACGCCGCCGCGCTAGGCTGGCTGGTGCGCGAGCTGCTGCGCTGCGACTCGACGGCGGTGGTGCACCTGGTTGGGTTCAGCCTGGGCGGCGTGGTCGCCGTGCGTTGGGTCGCGGACGAGCCAGAGGGGCCCGACAGCCCGCTGCGCGCCGTCAGGCGCGTGGTGCTGCTCGATAGCCCGCTCGGCGGCATCAACGGCCCCCTGCTGCGCCAGGCGGTCCAGCTCGTCCCTGCCGCGGCGGTCCTACTCGGTGACGGCACGATGATACGCGACCTCGCGTCCTCCTCGGAGCTGCTGGCGGCTACCCGCGAGGCGGCGCAGCGCGTCGACCTGACGGCTATCGAGAGCAGCGGCGACTTCGTGGTCAACGGCGCGGCGCTGCTCGGTGGTGCTTGGCTGGGGCGCGGCCTCGCCGCCGGCGGGGAGGCGCTCGGAGCAGAGCTGGAGCTGCGCCGCCTCGACATCGCGCTGCCGCGCGCGACGGGGGGATCGCTGTACGAGCGGGTGCTGGCGCTGCACGCCCTGCCGCTGCACGAGCCCGCGGTGCGGGAAGCACTACTCGAGGCGCTGCACCACGACGGCCCGCGCTGGCAGGCGCGGCGTGGCGCCCAGCCGCCGCCCACTCCCATCAGCCCCGCGCGGGCGGAGTGAGCCGCTGGCCGCAGGGCGACTACGCCGTGCAGGGCGGCGCGGCGGCCGGGGATGACACCACGCTCCGGAGCTACTCGGCGAGCTCGAAGATCGCGTCGATCTCCACGGCCATACCGCCCGGAACGGCCTGGAAGCCGACGGCCGACCGCGCGTGCCGCCCCTGCTCGCCCCATAGGGCGATGAACACCTCCGAGGCGCCGTTGAGCACGCGCGGCTGCTGCGTGAAGTCCTCGGTGCAGTTCACCATACCGAGCAGCTTCACCACGCGCCGCACGCGGCTTAGCTCGCCCAGGTGGGCCTTGAGCGTGGCCAGCAAGTTCAGCGCTGCCTGGCGCGCGGCGGCCTGGCCGTCCTCCACGCTCAGCTCGGCGCCCACGCGGCCGATGAACGCCGGCTGCCCGTTGCGCAGGGGCAGGTGGCCACTCAGGAACAGCAGGCGGCCCGCCTGCACCACCGGGCGGTAGGCCCCCTGGGGCGTGGGGGCTGGGGGCAACTCCCATCCCAGTTCGGCCAACTTCGCTTCAGGGGTCATCGCCCGCTCCTATCGAGGCGTCGGCGCTGTCCGGCCCAACGGGCCCGCTCGGCCGGACAGCGCCCGCCCGCTTACTCCACCAGCCGCCGCCGGTCAGGCCGCGCCGGTGTCGCGCACCATCGGGAAGGTCTCCAGCACCACGTTGGTCAGCTTGCCATTGACCTCGCGGGTCTCGCGCACGTAGACGTTGTGGACCACGTTGTGCGTCTCGGGGTCGAACTCGAACGGCCCGCGCGCGCTGGCGAACTTCACGCTGGCGATCGCCTCGATCAGCCGCTCCTTGTTGGTGGTGTCGCCCTGCACCGCATTGAGGGCCTCGACTACCACGCGCCCCGCGTCGTAGCCGTGCAGCGCGTACACGTCCGGATCCTTCTGGTACTTGGCGCGGTAGGCCTCCACGAAGCGGCGGTTCTCGGGATTGTCGAGCGTCAGCGCCCAGTGCAGCGCCGTCAGGGCGCGCAGCGCGGCGGTGCCCTGGGCGGGAAGAGTGTCCTCCTCGATCATGAAGCCCGAGCCACATAGCCGGATCGTGTCCTTGAGCCCGAACTCCGCGTACTGCTTGACGAAGTTGATGGCGTCGGAGCCGGCGTAGAAGCTGAAGGTGCCGTCGGGCCGCAGCTGCTGGATCTGGGTGAGGTAGGCGGCGTAGTCGGTGTTGGGAAACGGCGGGTACAGCTCGCCGACGAGCTCGCCGCCCGCGGCTAGGAAGGTGGACTTGAACGCGGCGACCGTCTCGCGGCCGGCCGCGTAGTCGGCGCCGGTGACCACGAAGCGGCGACCCACGTTCTTGTAACAGTACTCCCCCATGGGGGCGTGGATCTGGTAGTTGTTGTAGCTCACGCGGAAGATGTACGGGCTGCGGCGGCCGCGCGTGACATCGTTGGCGCCAGCGGTGGTGATGATCAGGATGTTCTTCGTCTCGTGGAACAGGTCGCGTACGGCCAGCGCGCTCGCGCTGCTGACTAGGCCCACCACGAGATCGACCTGGTCTTGCTCCAGCAGCTTGCGCGCTTTGCGCAGCGCGTCGTCGGGCGTGCCCTCGTCCTCTTTGATCAGCGTGATGGCGCGGCCGCCCGCGCTGTTGTTCACGCTGTCCAAGTAGAGCTGGAGGCCGTTGGTGGTGCTCTCGCCCAGCATCGCGTACACGCCTGTGTACGGCTGGATGAAGCCGAGCTTGAGGGGGGTGGCGCCGGCTGGGCGCGCCGTGGGCGGCGACGCGGCTGGCTGAGGCGCCCCCCCGCTGGGCGCGGTGGTGGGCTGGGTGGGCGCGCAGCCGGCGACCCAGGCCCCGCCAGCTAGCAGGCTGGCGGTCCCCGCCGCACGGAGGAACTGCCGTCGGGTGAGGCGCCGGAACGAGCGGCTCATCGGCCAGGCCTCGCTTTCTGTCCCCCCGCGCGCTATGCCCCCAGCGGGTACGTGATGCTGCGGGGCCCAGAGAGCAGTCGAGCAGGGGGAGGCATGTGGCGGTGAGTGTAGCAAGCTGCCCGGACGGCGTCAACTACCGGCCCCCGAGGCTTGCAGCGGGGCCGCGTGCCTGCTATACTGACGGCGAGCGGTGCCGGATCGTCTAACGGTAGGACAGCGGACTCTGGATCCGCCAGTCTAGGTTCGAATCCTAGTCCGGCAGCCTCGGGCGCGCGTGGCGACCATGGCTGCGCGCGTCTATCTGTGGCGCGTTCGTCTAGCGGCCAAGGACACCGCCCTCTCAAGGCGGAGATCGCGGGTTCGAATCCCGCACGCGCTACCGCCCGCTCGCCACGGCGAGCGGGCTTTCGTTTTGCCGGCAAATTGCCCATCGCCAACCTGCAACATCTGGCGCCCGCTTTCGTTTAACGTTGCGAGGGCCTGCACGCGCAGGTCCCTGCCGCGCACGCGCCGGCAAGGCCGTGGCGGCCCGCGCGCCGGGCGGCGCGTGGCGAGGCCGCCAGCGCGCAGTGGGCAGGCGGCCCTAGCCGAACCCGAACAGTACGGTTGGAGGCGGCATGAGACGGACTTCTCTGGCGTGGCGCATCCCAGGCCTGCTCCTGGTGGCCCTGCTGGCGCTGGCGGGCGCGCGGCCCCTGCTCGCGGCCCCGCTGGCGGATGCGAGCACGGTGGTGATCACCGTGGACACGCCCCCCCAGGACGCCGAGGGCAGCCTGCGGCTGTACATGACGGGCTGGGCGGCCGATACCGCGGCCGCGAGCGGCACCGGCGTGGATGCCGTCGAGGTGTACCTCGACGGCCCGCGCGGGCAGGGCGGCGTGTTCCTCGCCCGCGCCGAGTATGGACAACCGCGCACCGATGTCGCGCGCGCGCTGGGCGGCGAGCAGTTCGCGCGCAGCGGCTGGAGCGTGGTGGCCGACGTGCCGCCCGGCCAGCGCGCGATCTACGTCTACGCGCACCCGGCGGACCAGCCGCCCGGCCAGGGCTGGGCGGGGCCGGCCATCTTGAGCTATACCGCCAGCCCGGGGGGCCCCACCCCGGCGGTGGCCCGCAGCGCGCCGTCGGCGCCGCCCGGCCCGCCCGTCACCGGGCCGGCGTTCCAGTCCAGCGCCTGGAGCTACGGTAGTGGCTACCCGTACTTCAGCGGCGGGGGCTACAACTACCCGGGCTTCGGGCTGTGCGTGCAGTACGAGCAGCCCACCGGGCGCTGCATCTCCTGGGGCGGCAGCAACTACACGGCCTGTCTGGTGGGCGACCCGAACTCGGGCCGCTGCCTGTCGTACACCTCGTATCCCTACGGGTTCGGCTGGCCGTACATCGGCTACAGCCTGCCGTACAGCGGCACGGGCGGCTACCCGTATCCGTATGAGGCGGCGGGCTATCAGTACGGCCCGGTCAACGTCCAGCCGTATGCCACCGGCTACCAGGGGCCGTACCCGCCGGCGGCCGGCGCCACCGGCCCGGGCTGGACGGGCTCGCCGGTCATCACGGTGCCGCCGGGCGCGCCGCCGCCCGGGGCGCCTCGCTAGCCCTTCGGCTTCGGTACGACGCCGGGCGGCGCGTTCCCGACAGGGGGCGCGCCGCCCGTGTGCTAGCGGGCGTGTAACGTTTCGGCCCTGTCGCTCGTTTAATAGGGCGATGCGCCTGGGGCGCGTGGCCGGCGCCGCGGCCCGGGGCGGGCCAGCCGCGCGCTGCTGCCTGGCCTCGCACCGCCGGCCCTCGCGCGGGCGCCATGCTGCGCGGGCGGCGAGGGCCCGCGAAGGAGGCCGCATGAGACCACGGTTCTGGACGCGGTTGGGCGTCGGGATGGCCGCGGGCGCGCTGGTGGCGCTGACGGCCGCGCCCGCGACGAGCCACGCCCGCGACTTGGAGCAGTTTCTTCCCTATCCCGTGTGCGCCGTGTCGGGCGGGGGCCTGACGGGGGCGGGCAACGCGGTGGGCCAGAGCCAGATCCTCAGCTTCGGCGCGGGCGGGTTCTACGGGCCGTACTACAGCCCGGTGTTCGGGAGCGTCGGGCTGGGCACCATCGGCGGGTTTCTGAACTTCACCGGCGGGCTGCCGTTCTGCACGAGCCCGTTCGGGGCCGTTCAGTACACGTCGGCGCCGTTCGTGCTCAGCAGCCTGGGGCCTACCCCGGGGACGCTGACGCCGTGGCCCGCGCTGCCTTGGGGGCCGTGGTACGGGCCGGGCATCGGCATCGTCATTCGCTGAGCGGTTCGCCGCTCAGGCGGGCAAGCAAGAAGGAGGCGGCATGAGATGCGCGCACCTGGCTCGGCGCGTGGTCTGGCTCGGTGGCCTGCTGGCGCTGGGCCTGGCCGTGGGGAGCCTGGCAGCTGCACCCGCGCATGCGCAGTATGACACGGGCACGCAGTACGGCGCGGGCTGCGTGGTGTTGGGCGGCTACCTCGCGACGACCGGCGTCTACTTCGACTACCCCTATGTCGGCGGGACGGTCAGCGGCTATGGCTTTGGGCACGGCTACCCCTTCTACGGCACACCGTACCCTATCTGGGGCGGGGGGTTCGGCTACGTGCCCTACGTCTACTACCCGGCGGTAGGTACGCCCGCGGCGGGCGTAGCGCCCGGGTTCCTGTCGCCGATCAATGCCTACAACGGCGTGCCCGGGCCGATCGGGCCCCCGTTGCCGCCAGGGGTGTCGTATAACGCGTTCTTCCCGCTGCCCCCCAGCTACCCGTGGTCGACCTATCCGCAGTTCGGCGGCCAGCCTATCGGGGCGTTCACCGGGTTCTGGGACCCGTTCTACGTGGGGCGCGGTGCCGGGCAAGCGAGCCAGTTCGGTGTGGGCTGCTAGCGCGAGAGGGGCGGCCCGAGCACGAACGGCCGGCGCGCGGCGCCGGCCGTTCGTATCCCGTGTCGAACGCGGGGCCTACGCCTCGGCCGCGGGCGACTCCGCCGCTGGGGCGGCCCCTTCTTCAGCGGCTGCCTCGCCCTCCGCCTCGGCCGGCACCACGCTGACCACGACGGCCTCGGGCGAGGAGAACATGGTGATCCCGGGCGGCAGCGGGAGGTCGCGTACGTGGATCACTGCGTGCGGCTCGGTTAGCCCACTGATGTCGACGTCCAGGCGCGCGGGCAGCTGGTCGGGCAAGCACTCGATCTCGACCGCGTCGAGGCTGTGGACCAACGTGGCGCCATGGGTCGTGACTGCCGGGGCGGTGCCGACGAAGTGGAGCGGCACGGTAGTCCGCATGGGTTCGCTCAGCGAGGCGGCGAAGAAGTCGACGTGCAGGGGCTGGTCGGTAACCGGGTGTCGCTGCACCTCGCGCACGAGCACTCGCCGCGGCGGCTCGTCATCGACCTGGAGCTGGACGAAGGTCGCGGGGCCGACCCGCCGCAGGACCGCCTCCAGCTCGCGGGTGGGGAGCTGCAAGGGGGCCGAGTCCAGGCCCGGCCCATATAGATGGGCGGGGGTGAGGCCCGCGCGGCGCAGCGCGGCGACTTTCTTGCCGAGGATCGTGCGCCGCTGGGCGCGCAGCTCACGTGTTGCCATAGGATAGCGTCCTTTCGGGGGAGACTCACTCGGGCGATTATACCGTGCGATTTGGCTACGAACCACTCGCACGCCTGTTGCGTTTCGGCGGCTCGCACGTTTAATAGAGCGGGGCGGGCGTGGTGCCCTGCCCCGTGCACCGGAGCCTCCAGCGGCAGCGTGAGCGTGCCCGCGGCGACAGCCGCCGAAGCGAGGCCAGGCGAGCGACGGCAGAGAGAGGAGGCGGCATGCCCCGAATGCAACTCCACCGACGCGTGGGTATCTTGCTTGGCGTCTTGGCCCTGGCGGCGTCCAGCCTTGGCCCGCTGGCGCGGCGGGCGGACGCGGCCCCGTCCCGACAGGACGAGCAGCTTCCGGCCATCGTGGTGGTGATCGACGAGCCGACGCACCGCGCTGGCGTGTCGGCCACGCGGCTGCTGGTGCGTGGCTGGGCGGTGAACCCGGCGAGCCAGCGCGGCACCGGCGTGGCGCGCGTCGATCTCTACCTGGACGGCGGCCCCGACACGGGCGGCCAGTACCTCGGGCGCGCCAACTACGGGCGCGAGCGCCCGGATGTCGCGGCGGCGCTCGGCCAGCAGTTCCTGAACTCGGGCTGGGACCTGGTAGTGGACCTGCCGCGCGGCCCGCACACGCTGGTGGCGGTGGCCGCCCCGACGGGCACCGACCCGGCCGTCGTGCTGCCCGGCGTGGCCTCGGTGCACGCTACCGTGGGCGGCATGGCCGGGCGCACGGTCCCCGGCTGCGGCGCCGGCGGCTACTGCTCCTCGGAGGAGGGCGGCTCCGCTCAGATGACGGGCCCGGGCTGGGACACTACGCCGCTGTACGCGGGCAACCAGTACGTGGCCTACGGCGCCTTTGGGCACGGTCAGACCACCCCGCCCTACGGCTGGTGGGACAACCAGCTCGCGGCGATGATGCCGTACCTCGTCGCCTGGGCGGCCAACACCTATCCCTACCCGCAGCTGTTCTACGCCATGCAGCCGCTGCTGTACTCGCAGGGCCTGCTCACCGCGCTGTCGACGCAGGGCGTGCTGGGCACGCTGGGCACCTGCTTCGCGCCCGCATTCGGCAACATGGATATCCTGAGCCTGGGCGTGTACGGTGGCTACGCGCTCGGCTTCCCGCAGGGGCTGGGCGGCATTCAGTCCACGCTCAGCGGCCTGGTGGGGCTCGGGGTACAAGGCTACTGGGCTGCTGGCGTGGGCACCTACCCGCAGGTCAACTTCGCCGGCAGCGTCAGCCCGTACTTCCTCGGCGCGGGCGGCGCCACCGGCGCGTGGAACGGCTCGCTGTCCTCGATCAGCGGGCTGTTCGGCGGCCGGGTGAGCGGCCCGGGCGGCATCGGCGGCGCGATCGCCAACGGCGGCGGCAATATCTACCCGGGCTACTGGGTGTCCGAGACGCTGCAGCGCTCGGCGTGCATCCAGGGGCTCTGAGGCGGTTGCCCCTCGCGCCAGCCGCAAGGGGCTAAGAGGCTGGAGGCGACCGAAACCACCCTCCGCAGCAGGAGGGTGGTTTCTCTTCGCCCGCGCTTTAGGAGAGGCGCGGGCGTGCGGGCGCCGCGTTCGGCCCAGCCGCAGGCGGCGCGGCGATTACGCTGGCTCGTCGGTCGCCAGCGGCAGCGCCGCGCGCGCCGCGGCCGGGCGCCAGGCGCGCAGCCGCAGGTCCAGGCGCACCTGGCCGTCCCACTCGCGCCGCTCTACCTCGTAGAGGAGGTCGATCCACTGCCCCGGCGGGGGCGCGTCGCCCGGGCCGAACCAGGTGGCGCGCGCGCTGGGACCGCTGTCGCCGACCCATAACACGGTGCCGGTTCGTCCAAGGGGCCGTGCCTCGCGCACCCGCACGCGGGGCGTGTAGAACAGCGGCGGCGGGTTGCCCAGGCCGCACGGCTCCAGCGCGCGCAGGCTCTCGGCGAGATCCCAGTCCAGCGCCGTCAGGGGCAGCGCGTCGTCGGCACAGAGGCGGGGCGGCGGGGGGGCGTCGCCCAGGGCCGCGCGGGCCAGCGCCTGGAAGCGCGCGGTGAAGGCCGGCAGCTGCTCGGCGCGCAGGGTGCAGCCGCCCGCCTGGGCGTGGCCGCCGTACTTCAGCAGCAGGTCGCTGCAGGCGGCGAGCGCCTCGGCGAGGTGGAAGCCCGTGGGGCCCCGCGCCGAGCCACGGCAGAGCGTCCCGTCGTGGTCGAGCACCACGCACGGGCGGCCCGTCCGCTCGGCCAGCCGGTGGGCGACCAGGCCGACCACGCCCAGCGGGAACTGTCCGGCGATGATCAGGGCGGGCGCGGCGGGGTCGACTTGGGCGCTGGCCTCGGCGATCGCCGCCTCCACCGCCGCCTGGCGCGCGCGGTTGGCCGCCTCCAGCTGCGCGGCCAGCGGCTCGGCTGTCGCCACGTCGGGCGCGCGCAGTAGCCGCAGGGCATCGACCGCCTCGCCCATACGGCCGGCGGCGTTGAGGCGCGTGGTGAGCGCGAAGGCGACCTGCTGGGCGGTGAGCGCCCCGGGCGTCGCCCGCGCGGCCTGGAGCAGCGCGCGCACGCCGGGCCGGCGGGCGGCGTTGAGCACCTGTAGGCCGCGGGCCACGAGCGTGCGGTTCTCGCCTACCAGGGGCACCAGGTCGGCGATGGTGCCCAGGGCAGCCAGGTCGAGCAGCGCCGCGGTCGCCTCCTCGGCGGCGGCTGGGGGCAGGCGGCTGTGCAGCAGCGCGCGCGCCAGCACGAACGCCACGCCGGCGCCCGCCAGGTCGCGGAACGGGTAGCCGCAGGCTGGCTGGCGCGGGTTGAGCACCGCGCGGGCTGCGGGCAGCGCCACGGGCACGTGGTGGTGGTCGGTGACGACCACGTCGAGCCCCAGCTCGGTGGCCAGCGCCACCTCCGTGTTGGCGGTGATGCCGCAGTCGACGGTGAGCACCAGGCGCACGCCCCGGGCGGCGAACGCGCGCAGCGCCTCGGCTGCCACGCCGTAGCCGTCGCGCACGCGGTGGGGCAGATACACCTCGACGCGCGCGCCGAGCCGCTCCAGCGCGTCGGCCAGCAGCGCGGCGGCGCTGACGCCGTCGCAGTCATAGTCGCCGTGGATGCCGATCGGGGCGCCCGCGGCGAGCGCGGCGTGGACGGCGCGCACGGCCTCCGCCACCCCGTGCATGGCCCAGGGATCGCCCAGGGGCTGCTCCCGGGCGGTCAGGAACCGGGCGGCAGCCGCCGCATCGCGCACGCCGCGCTGCCAGAGCAGGCGGGCCAGCCGCGCCGAGGCGACCCCGAGCCGCTGGGGGGCGTCGGGCGGGGGCGGGGGACGCTGGCACCAGATCGCCGTGGTCACGGCAGGACCTCCGCGCGAGGCTCGCCCTCAAGATAGCCGACCGGCGGCCCCGCGCGCGGTCACAGCCGGCTCGCAGACGCGCGCTAGCGGGGGGCCGGCGGCGGCCAACCGGGCGGCGCGGGCTGCATGGCGACCTGCAAGGGGTAGAACCGCGCCGTCTCGCCGTCGGCGAGCAGCTCGACGAGGTACTGTCCCGCGCGGTCGAAGGTCAGCCCGGCGAAGCTGTTGATCGTGAGGTGCTGGTCGTGCGGCACGGGCCCGACGGCGAGCTCGCCGGTGGTGGCTAGCACCTGCTCGGTCGGCGTCCACAGCCGCGTCTCGAGCCGGAATTGATGCACGTCGCCCAGCCGCCAGCGCGTGACCACGTGCAGGTAGGGGTACACGACGGGGAGTTGGGGCACGAGCAAGCGGTCGAAGATGCCGAGCAGCGACAGGCGCCCGGCCTGGTCGATGAGATAGTAGTCGCACAGCAGCGACCAGTCGACGGACGGCATGGCCTCTCGGCTCGCGCGGCGTGGCGCCGGGGCGGCGCGGTGGCCCGCGGCGCGCTTGGATTATGCTGGAGCAGAGCCCCGCCGCACCACCGCCCCCGGCCCCGTGGCGGGCGGGCGGCGCCCGAGGAGAGGCGTGCGATGCCTACTCGTCCGTCCAAGCAGCTGGAGACGTTCCCCAACCCGCATCCGGAGCGGGCCTACGAGATCGCGATCCGCTGTCCGGAGTTCACCTCGCTGTGCCCGCTGACCGGCCAGCCGGACTTCGGCACCATCTACATCACCTACACGCCCGGGCCGCGCTGCGTGGAGCTGAAGTCGCTGAAGCTGTACCTGTGGTCGTATCGTGACGAGGGCGCGTTCTACGAGGATGTGGTCAATCGCATCCTGAACGACCTGGTGGCGGCTTGCGCGCCCCGGGCGATGACCGTGCGCGGCGAGTTCAACGTGCGCGGGGGGATCAGCACCACCGTGACGGCACGCTACACGGCAGAGCTGTAACGTTGCGGCGCGCGGTCCGTTTACTAGGCAGAGGCCCGCGACGTGCGGCGGGCGCGGCCGCGCCGCAGCGGGTATAGAGGTGAAAGAGCGATGCGCACGTGGGTTGTCGCCCTAGTCCTGGGGGCCAGCGTGGTGGCCGGCGCCGCCCCGGCCGCCGCCCAGCCCGACCTGCTCGCCCCGCCCACGGGGAACCACGCCGCCGCGCCGAGCCTGCTGCCGCGCGAGGCGCTGGGATTCGACGGGCCGGCGCAGGGCTTCTACCCGTACCTCACAGGCATCGGCCTGCCAGTCGGCTTCCCGCTGGCCGCGGCGACGGGCGGCTGCGGGGCGTTCGGCTTCGGCTTCTGCCCGCGGTTCACCGGCTCCTACCTGAGTACCTTCGGGGTGGGCAGCGGGGTGAGCCCGTGGCTCGCGCCGTGGCTGTTCGGCTGGCCCGGCCTCTTCGGCTGGCCGCCGGTGGGCATCGCCATCGGCATCTACTAGCGCGCATTTCCCAGCGGCCGCTGCCAGAGGCGCGGTGTTCCCCTGGGCGGGCAATGCCCGCCTCTGGCCCCGCGTGTCCCGGGGTTAGTAGGCGATGCGCTTGCGCAGCTCGTCCGGGCGCAGCAGGATGATGCGCTGGCGGTCGAGCAGCAGCAGGCGGCGGTCGCGCATCCAGCCGAGGTGCTTGTTCACGCTCTCGCGCGTGGCGCCGACCATCGCCGCCAGGTCCTGCTGGGTGAGCTTGAGATCGATCTCGATGCCCTGCTCGGTCTGGCGCCCGTGGCGTGCGGCGAGGTCGAGCAGGCGCTTGGCGAGCCGCCCGGGGACGTCGAGAAATACGGCGTCCTCGATGAGTTCGTCGGTGGCGCGCAGGCGGCGGCTGAGCACGCCGAACAGCGCGATGGCCACCTCGGCGTTGCGCGTGACAAAGCCCAAAAAGTCGTCGCGCGGCAGCAGGAGCGTCTCCGCCCGGGTGACGGCAACGACGGTGGCCGAGCGCGGCTGGCCATCGAACAAGGCCAGCTCGCCGAAGAAGTCGCCGGGCTCCAGCACGGCGAGCAGCGCCTCCTCACCGATCTCTGACGGCAGGAGGATCTTCACCTGGCCGTCGGTGAGCACATAGAGGCCCGTGCCGGGGTCGCCCTTATGGAAGATGGTCTCGCCGCGCTGGTAAGTACGGCGGCGACACATCTGGGCCAGCTCCCGTAGGCGATCGGGCGGCAGCTCGGCGAACAGCGGCACCTGGGCAAGTAACCGATCGTGCATGGCTCCCTCCCCGGCCGCGCGGCCGGCGCGACCGATGCCCGTGGCCGCATTGTACGCGAGCGTCGCCCGGCGCGCTTAGGCCTGTTGTGCCGCGATTGCCGCGCGCATCTGCTGCCAGGCCTCGCGCGCCTCGGCCACCGAGCCCTCGTCCTCGATGGTGGAGATGTCGCCCGGGTCGCGGTCCAGGATCACCGCCTTGAGCACGCGGCGCATGATCTTGCCGCTGCGCGTCTTGGGCACCAGGTTCACGAAGTGCAGCTCGCCGATCACGGCCACCGGCCCCAGCTCCTGGCGCACCGTTTGGAGCAGCTCCTGGCGCAGCTGCTCGGATGGCGTGTGGCCGGCCTTGAGCACCACGAACGCGGAGATGACCTCGCCGCGCAGCGGATCGGGCCGGCCGGTGACCGCGGCCTCGGCGACCGCGGGGTGGGCCAGGAAGGCGCTCTCCACCTCGACGGTGCCGATGCGGTGGTCGGCGATCTTGATGATCTCGTCGGCACGGCCAGCGAACCACACGTAGCCGTCCTCGTCGAGCGTGCCGGCGTCGCCGGTGAGGTACACGCCGGGCAGCCGCTGCCAGTAGTCGCGGCGGTAGCGGTCGGGATCGCCCCACAGCGTGGGGGTCAGGCTGGGGAACGGCCGGGGGAGCACCACCAGGCCGCGCTCGCCTGGGGCGCAGGGCGTGCCATCGGGCCGGACCACGGCCAGCTCGAACCCGGGCAGCGGGATACCCGCCGAGCCGGGCTTGATCGGCAGCATGGCCAGTCCGTAGGGGTTACCCACCACGGGGCCGCCGGTCTCCGTCTGCCACCAGTGGTCGATGACCGGCACGCGGTCGCCGAACAGTTCCTTCTGGAGCCACTGCCAGGCCGGTGGGTTGAGCACCTCGCCCGCGCAGAAGGCGCGCTCCAAGGCGTCGAGCGCGTAGCCGCGGGCGGGCTCGACACCGTAGCGCATCAGCAGCCGCGCGGCGGTCGGCGAGGTGAACAGGCCCGTAACGTGGTTCTCGGCTAGGATGCGGTACACCGTCGCGGGGCTGGGATGGTCGAGCGCGCCCTCGTAGGCGATGGTCGTGCAGCCGACCAGCAGCGGCGCGTAGACGATGTAGCTATGGCCGACGACCCAGCCGATGTCGGAGGTGGACCACCAGATGTCGGTGTCGCGCAGGCCGAAGCACCAGCGCGCCGCGCTGTAGATGCCGACCTGGTAGCCGCCGTGGGTGTGCACCGCGAGCTTCGGCTTGGCGGTGGTGCCCGAGGTGGCCAGGATGTAGGCGGGCTCGTTGGCCTCCAGGATCTCGTGGGCGCTGCTCTGGCCCGCCCCGCCCGCTAGGAACTCGCCCCATTCCAGGTCGCGGCCGGGGATCATCGGCACCGGGTCGCGGCCGCGGCGCAGCACCACCACATGCTCGACGGGCAGGGCGGCGTCGGCGATGGCGGCGTCCACGATGGGCTTGAGGACCACCGCGCGCCCCTTGCGGTAGGTCACGTCGGCGGTGAACACGACCCTGGCGCCCGCGGCGCTTATACGGTCGGCCAGCGCGCCGCTGCCGAACCCGGCGAACACCACCAGGTGGATGGCGCCGATGCGCGTGGTGGCCAGCATCAGGATGATCGCCTCGGCGCAGGTGGGCATATAGATGGCCACGCGATCGCCGCGCCGCACGCCCAGCCCGCGCAGGGCCGCCGCCGCCTGCTTGACCGCCTCTAGGAGCTGGGCGTAGGTGTAGACGCGTCGCTCGCCCCACTCGCTCTCGGTGACCAGCGCCGCGTGCCCGCCCCAGCCGCGCGCCACGTGGCGATCGAGGGCGTTGTAGCTGAGGTTGGTTTGGCCGCCGACGTACCAGCGGAAGCTGGGCGGGTCGCTCTCGAACACGCGCTCCCAGCGTCGGAACCATGGCAGTGCCTCCGCCGCGCGCGCCCAGAACCCCTCGAAGTCGCGCGCCGCGTCCTGCTGCCACCGCCGCACCACCGCGTTGAGCGTTTCCATAGGCACCCCTCCTGACTGCACCGCGACCCCCTTGGTGGGCGCCAGTGTAGCACAGCCGCGGGGCGGTGGCGCGGGTTTGCCTACTGGCGCGTGGTGAGTGGGCGCCAGTCGGCCGGCGGCGCCGCCAGCAGGCGCTGGGCCCGCGCCACGAGCGCCTGGGCGAGCGCCTGGGCGCTGGCCGTGGCGCCCGCCGGGGCCAGCTCGGCGAGGGTCAGCGGCGGGCCGAGAGCGAGGCGTACGCATACGCGCTGGTAGGCGGGCACGAACAGCTGCAGCAGCGCGGCGAGCCACTCGCGGTCGCGCGGCTGGCGGCGCAGGCGAACGAGCGGGTGGCGCACGGCGCGTGGCGACAGCACGCCGCTGACGATGGCGGGTACCACGCGCGTGGCCGGTGCTTGCCGCAGAAACACACCGATGCTCGGCGACCAGCGGGCCAGGGCCGCGTGCGCCTCTGGGTGCAGGGCTGGGTCGGGCTCGATCTGGCCGGCGGGGAAGGTGAGCACGGCACCGCCCGCGCGCAGGTGCGCCACCACGGCGCGCGCCGCGTCGCGTCGGCCGGCGTCGTCCGCGGGGATGTAGATCAGGTGGCGCGCCAGGTGCGGCAGGGCGCGCAGGAAGGGGCGGTCGGCGGCCACCACCCGTAGGTCCCGCCGCTCCAGGGCGGCGAACAGCGCCAGCGCATCGCTCAGGCCCGGGTGGTTAGCCGCGACCAGTAGCGGCCCCGCGCGTGGGAGGTGCTCCGCCCCGGCCACCCACACCCCGGCGCCCACTCGTTCCAGTAGGGCGCGCGAGGCGGCGGGCAATCCGCGGGCGCTCACCTGGGCATCGTAGGCGGCCGCGAGTTGGGTCAGCCGCCGCGCCAGGGGCCACAGCAGCACGTCGCGCAAGGCCCCCGCCGGCGCGGTCGGCGACCAGCCGATGCCCTCGGCGAGCTCGGCCAGGCAGGCTCGTGCCAGCGCGTCGAGGCGTGCACCCGTGATGGGGCACACCGGGACCGCGCGCAGGCGAAGCAGGCGGGCGGCGAGCATCGCGGCTCCTTAGTCGGCGGGGACGCGGGCCAGGTAGTCGAGCTGGTGCGCCACGTAGAGCAGCTCGCCCGCCGCGATCTGAGCGTGGCGGCGGGCGACCCAGGCGTCGAGGTCTGCCGGGGGCACTGCCGGGTGCTCGCGCAGCGCGCGGGCGAACTGGTGCACCACCCAGTGCAAGAAGAACGCCTCGTCGGCCGGATAGCCGCCCGCCGCGGGGAGTACCACCCAGTCGGAGCTGCCCGCGGCGACGATCTCGGCGCCCAGCGCGCGCAGGTGGCCGAACAGGTGGCGGCCCGCGTGACTGTCCCCGCGCTCGCGCGGCTCGTGGCGCGGCCGGTCGATGCTTGCGGCGTACAGCGCCACGAGCCGCGCGTCGAGCGCGGGGTCGAGCGGCGGCTCGAAGACGGTCACGCCGTCGAAGTTGATCGCCAGATACGCCAGCCCGCCCGGGGCGAGCAGGGGCAACAGGGCGGCCAGCGCGGCACGCGGGTCGACCAGGTCGAGCACGGCGCTGGCCACCAGCAGGTCCCATCGTCGTTGTCCCCGCCAGCGCGCGGCGAACGTGAAGAGGTCGCTCACCACCGGGCGCACCACTGCCCGGGCGGTGGGCAGCTGGAGCGCGATCGCGTCGTCGCGGACCGCCGCTTGTCCCCCGCGCGCCGCGGCCCACGCCGGCAGCCGCTCGCGCAGCGCGGCGATCGCCACCGCGCTGACATCCAGGGCGGTGTAGTCGGCGGCGGCCAACACGCCCCAGGCAAGCAGCCGCTCGATCATCGTGCCGATGCCCGCACCGACCTCCAGCACCGCCAAGGGGGCGGCCCCCCGCGCGGCGAGCGCCTGCCGCAGCGCGGCCAGCACGTGCGCGTTCAGCGCCCGGTCGTCGACCGTTTGCTTGGCGGCCAGGTAGCGCACGAACGAGTAGTCGGCGGGCGGTGTCATCGGCCCTGGGCCATCCTTTCGACGAACGCGACGGCGCGCGCCATGCTGGCCGCCCAAGAGGGGTGGGCGAGGTAGCGCGCGCGGGCCGCCAGGCTCAGGCGCTCCAGCGCGGTGCGGTTGCCGACCAGTGGCGCCAGGCAGCGCGCGATAGCGGCCGGATCGTTGGGCGGCACGAGAAAGCCGTTGCGGCCCGTCGCGACGATCTCGTGGGCGGCTCCTGCCGTGGTGGCCAACGCCGGCAGCCCGAACGCCATCCCCTCCAGGTAGACGATGCCAAACCCCTCGTAGCCCGACGGCACGGCCAGTACGTCGGCGGCGCGGAAGCAGGCCGCCAGCGCACTATCGCACAGCGGCCCGTGCCACGTCACCTGGCCCGCGCAGCCCAGCCGCGCCGCTAGCGCCCGCACACCGCGCGCGTAGCGGGGCTCGGCGCCCTCGCTGCCCACGACGGTGAGCTGCCAGCTCGCCGCCGGCAGCCGTGCCAGCCCGGCCAGGAGCACGTGCAGCCCCTTGCGGCGGATGATGTTGCCCACGAACAGCACGCGCAGCGGCCCGCTGCGGCGTGCCCGCGCGGCGATCGCCTGCGGCGGCAGGGGCCCGCCGAGCCGGTCGCCGCCGGGGTACGCCACCACCGCGGGCTGCCGCGTGCCGGCGATGGCCGCCGCGCGGGCGCGGGTCGTCCGGCTGTTGCAGATGAGGCCGTCGACCGTGCGCAGGTAGCGCCGCTCCAGAGCGGCGTACAGGGCGCGTTCGGGAGCGGGCCAGCCCTCGTCGGCGCGGAGATGATGGACGATCGCCACCAGTGGACACCCCAGCCGTGCGCGCAGACGGGGGTTCCGTCCCAGCAGCGAGGGATGGCACAGCTCGTCCTGCAGCAGCAACGCGGGCCGCCAGCGGCGCGCGGCCCGCTCCAGCCCACTGTCGGCGTTGTCGGCCAGGTGGTGCCAGTACGCGGCGCGGCGGGGCAACGGGAACACCGCCACGGAGTGTCCGCGGGCGCGCAACGTGGCAACGAGCTGGCGGTCGTAGAGGTACCCGCCCGATCGTTGGTCGAGGCTGCCGTACACGATGAGCCCGATGCGCACCCCGCGCTCCCACCGCCGCGCCTGCCCCCGAGCAAGGCTACGCGGCCGGGCCGGCCCTGGCAATCGCTGAGCAGGCCGCCGTGGGGCGGGCGGGCTATAATGCGCCAGATGCGCCCCGCCGCTCCCAGCTGTTGGGGCGGGGCCGAGGGCGTGGCCATCCGAGGGAGGGGCGTGTGGCCGAGCTGCCGACGATCGCCTTTCTGGGCGCGGGCCAGATGGCCGAGGCGGTGCTGCGCGGGCTACTCCGCGCGGGGGTGGCACCCCAGCGGCTCTACGCCAGCGATATCCGCCCCGAACGACTGGACTATCTGGCCAGCGAGTTAGGCATCTGCACCTGCGCCGACAACCGCGAGGCGCTGCGCCACGCCGAGGTGGCGGTGATCGCCGTGAAACCCCAGGACGCGCCCGTGCTGCTGGCCGACATGCAGGCCGCGGCGCATCCGGGCCATCTGGTCGTGTCGGTGGCCGCCGGGGTCACGCTGGCGACCATCGAGGCGGCGCTGCCCCCGGGGGTGCCGGTGGTGCGCGTGATGCCCAACACGCCCGCGTTCGTCAGTGAGGGCATGGCCGTACTGGCCCGCGGCCGCCATGCCACCGCCGAACACGAGGCGATCGTGCGGCGCATCTTCGAGACGGTCGGCCGTGTGCTGGTGCTGCCTGAGGCGAAAATGGACGCCGTGACGGCGCTATCGGGTAGCGGGCCGGGCTACGTGGCGGTGGTCATCGAGGCGCTGGCCGATGGCGGCGTGGCGGCCGGCTTGCCGCGCGACGTGGCGCTCCAGCTCGCCGCCCAGACGGTGCTGGGCACGGCGCGGCTGGTGCTCGACCGCGGCCTGCACCCGGGGGTGCTCAAGGACATGGTGGCCTCGCCCGCGGGCACCACCATCGCCGGGCTGGCCGTGCTGGAGTCGGCCGGGGTGCGCGGCGCGTTCATCCAGGCGGTGCTGGCGGCCACGCGGCGCGGCGAGGAGCTAGGCCAGCTGGCCCCCGCCTCCCCCGAGCAAGCGGCGAGCGCGCGCGAAGGGCCGCACCGATGAGCGAGCGGCTGGCCCTGTCCCCGGCGGGCAACGGCCCGGCCGCGGTGCCCGGTTCGAAGCGCGCGCGCGAGATGGCCCTGCGCGCCTCGCTGGCCGACGTGACGACCCTGGTGGTCAAGGTCGGCACCAGCAGCCTCACGACGCACGGCCGGCTGTCCGACGAGAAGATCGCCCGCGTGGGCGCGCAGGTGCTGGCCGCCAAGCGCCAGGGCCGCCGCGTGATCCTGGTCTCCTCGGGCGCGATCGTGTCGGGCGTGGCGCACCTCCGGCTGGCCAAGCGCCCACGGCGGCTACCGCTCAAGCAGGCGATGGCCGCGGTGGGCAACGTGCTGCTGGTCGAGCGCTACCAGCGCTTCTTCGGCGCCCACGGCCAGCCCGTGGGCCTGGTGCTGCTCACGCGCCGCGATGTGGCCGACCGCCAGCACTACCTCAACGCGCGCAACACGCTCAACGCCTTGCTCGACCTGGGCGTGATCCCCATCGTGAACGAGAACGACACGGTGGCCACCGAGGAGATCAAGTTCGGCGACAACGACAATCTCTCGGCCCTAGTGGCCAACCTGATCGGTGCCGAGCTGCTGGTGATCCTGTCCGACGTGGGCGGGCTGCACCCGCGCGACCCGCGCGTGTACCCGGAGTCGCGCGCCATCTCGTTCGTCGAGCGCATCGACGAGACGATCGTGCGCATGGCCGGTGGCTCGCGCAGCGGCGTGGGCGGCATGATCACCAAGGTGCAGGCCGCGCAGGTGGCCACCCAGGCGGGCTGCGCCGTGGTGCTGGCGGATGCCGGCGAGCCCGACGCGCTGCAGAAGATCCTCAGTGGCAAGCGCCTCGGCACACTGTTCGCTCCCGTGGGCGAGCGGGCCGGCAGCCGCAAGCGTTGGCTCAGTGCTGGGCTGAACACCCGCGGCGTGCTGCGGCTCGACGCGGGCGCCTGCCGCGCGCTGCTAGAGCACGGCCGCAGCCTGCTGCCGGTAGGCGTGGTGGCCGTGGAGGGCGAGTTCGAGGCCGGCGACCTGGTGACGCTGGTCGGCCCCGCCGGGACGCCGATCGGGCGCGGGCTGACCAACTACTCGGCGGCGCAGCTCGCCCAGATCCGCGGCAAGCGCACGCGCGAGCTGGGCCCCGACTGCGATTTCGAAGAGGTGATCCACCGCGACAACATGGTCTTGTGGCCGCACGCGGCGCTGCCAGCGAGCGCCGACTAGCGACCACGCGGCTGTGGCCAGCGAGGAGAGGGCGAGATGTCGGTCGAGCAGCTAGCGGTAGCGGACATCGTGCGGCGGCAGGCGGAGCGCGGCAAGGCGGCGAGCCGCGAGACGGCGCTGCTGCCCACCGAGCGGAAGAACGCGGCGCTGCGCGCCATGGCCGCCGCGCTGCGCGCCCAGGCCGACGCCATCCTGGCCGCCAACGCCGAGGACATGCGCCGCGCGCGCGAGGCGGGCATGGCCAGCCACCTGCTCGACCGGCTGGCCCTGACCCCCAAGCGGCTCGACGACATGGCGATGATGGTCGAGGCGGTGGCGGAGCTGCCCGACCCGGTGGGCGAGGTGATCGCCCGCGACACGCGGCCCAACGGCCTGCGCGTCGAGCGCGTGCGCGTGCCGATCGGGCTGATCGCCGTGGTGTACGAGGCGCGCCCGAACGTCACCTCCGACGTGGCGGCGCTATGCTTGAAGAGCGGCAACGCGGTGCTGCTGCGCGGGGGCAGCGACGCGTACCAGAGCTCGCGCGCCATCGTGGCCGCGCTGCGCGCCGCGATCGCCGAGTACGTCAATCCCGACGCCATCCAGCTGGTGGAGACGACCGACCGGCAGGGCGTGCTGGCGCTGCTCACGCTCAACGGCCTGGTAGACCTGGCGATCCCGCGCGGCGGCGCCGACCTGATCACCACCGTGGTCCGCACCGCCACCGTGCCGACCATCGAGACGGGCGTGGGCAACTGCCACGTGTACGTCGAGCGCAGCGCCGACCCCGAGATGGCGCTGGCCATCGTGCTGAACGCCAAGTGCTCGCGGCCCAGCGTGTGCAACGCCGCCGAGACGCTGCTGATCGACCGCGCCATCGCCCCCACGCTGCTGCCCCGGCTCGGCGCGGCGCTGCGCGAGCGCGGCGTGGAGCTGCGCGTCGATCCGGCGGCGCGCGCGATCCTCGGCTACGGCACCCCGGCCACCGAGGCCGACTGGGCCACCGAGTACCTCGACCTGATCCTCGCCGTGCGCGTGGTCGACGGCCTCGACGAGGCGCTGGCGCACATCGCCCGCTACGGCAGCCAGCACTCGGAGGCGATCGTGACGCGGGACGCCGCGGCGGCGGAGCGCTTCCTGCACGAGGTGGACGCCGCGGCGGTGTACTGGAACGCCTCGACGCGGTTCACCGACGGCTACGAGATGGGCCTGGGCGCCGAGATCGGCATCAGCACGCAGAAGATGCACGCGCGGGGGCCGATGGGCCTGCGCGAGCTGTGCACCTACAAGTGGGTGATCCGCGGCGACGGCCAGGTGCGCTGAGCCGCGCGCCGTTACGGCTCGACGGGCAGGCGGTAGAAGCCACGATTCCAGTACACCAGGGCAGTTGGGGCCGGCTCGGTGCCAGCAGCCTCCACCTGGCCCACGAAGATCACGTGGTCGCCGCCTGGATACTCGGCCGCTAGCGTGCAGTCTAGCCAGGCCAGGCTGCCGCGCAGCAGCGGCGCGCCGGTGTGCGCCGTGAAGTACGGCACGCCGTCGAAGCGCCGGTTGACTAGCGGCCCGCGGCCCGCGAAGCGGTCGGCCAGGAACTGCTGCGGGCCGCTGAGGATGCTCACCCCGAACACGCGGCTGGCGGCGAGCAGCTCGGCGCTCTGCGCCAGGCGGTCGAGGCACACCAGCACCAGCGGCGGGGCCAGCGACAGCGCGCAGAAGCTGCTCACCGTGAGCCCGTGCAGGCCCTCCGCGCCGCGCGTGGTGACCACCGCCACGCCGCTGGCGAAGCGCGCCACCGCGTCGCGAAAGCGGTCGGCGTCCACGGCCATCGCCTGCTCTCCCGCCGTACTCCGGGCGTGCTCTAGCGGCGTGCACGGATAGCGTACACTGCCGGCGCGGCGAGGACGCGGTAACGAGCAGCCAAAACGGCCGGCGCGTCTGCGGCGAAGCACTCTACGCGGCTGCGCGGCCGGCCGGGCCCCGGCGGGAACGGCGATGCGGCGGGCGCTCCAGCTCTGGTGGTTTCTCGGGCCGGCGCTGACCGCCGCGCTGCTGGCGGCCAACCAGCTGCAGCCCAACCCGCTGCCGGCGTGGGGCGGGCCCGTGCTGGCGGTGCTGGTGCTGGCGAGCTTGCTGCTCGGCTGGTGGCTCGACTGCCGGCGCGGATAGCCGCGGGGGCCGGGCTACGGTGCCTCGCGCTCGGAGACGCCGGCCTCCTCGAACGTGGCCATCTCGTCGTGCAGGCGCATGGCGGCCTCCAGCAGGCCCAGGGCCAGCGCGCCGCCCGAGCCCTCGCCCAGCCGCAGGTCGAGGTCCAGCAGGGGCACGAGGTCGAGCGCGGCGAGCGCGGCGCGCTGGCCCGGCTCGACCGAGGCGTGCCCGGCGACGAGGTAGTCGCGCAGGGGCGGACAGAGCCGAACGGCCAGCAGCGCGGCGGCCGCGGCGGCGAGGCCGTCGATCACCACCAGCGCGCGCCGGGCGGCCGCGGCGAGCGCGACCCCGGCCAGCGCGCCGTGCTCGAAGCCGCCTACCTTGGCCAGCACGTCGAGCGGGTCGGTCGGGTCGGGCCGGTTCACCGCCAGGGCGCGCTCGACCACCGCGCGCTTGCGCGCCAGCCCCGCATCGTCGAGCCCGGTGCCGCGCCCCACTACAGCGTCGGCCGGCAGGCCGCACAGCGCGGCGACGATCGCTGCGCCGGCCGTCGTGTTGGCGATGCCCATGTCGCCCAGCACCACGGCGTCGATCCCCCGCGCGCTCTCCTCGGCGATCACGCCCACGCCCACATCGAGCGCGGCCTCGGCCTGGGCGCGCGCCATGGCTGGCCCCTGGGCGAGATTGGCGGTGCCGGGCCCTAGCGGGTGCCGGCGCAGGCGCGGCGAATCGGGCAGCGGCCCGGCCACCCCGACATCGACGACCACCAGCCGCGCCCGCGCGTGGCGCGCCAGCACGTTGATCGCCGCGCCCCCGGCCACGAAGTTGGCCACCATCTGGGCGGTGACCGCCTGCGGGTAGGCGCTGACGCTCTCGACGGCCACGCCGTGGTCGGCGGCCATGACCACGATGACGCGGTGGTCGAGCCGCGGTCGTTCGCGCCCCTGCACGCCGGCGGCCTGGACGGCTAGCGCTTCCAGGCGGCCGAGGCTCCCCGCCGGCTTGGTGAGCCGGGCCTGGCGGGCGCGCGCGGCGGCCTGGGCGGCGGCATCGAGCGGGCCGATCGCGGCACAGGCGGCGCGCCAGTGGTGCAGCGCGGGCTTCTCCATGCGGGCCCCTAGATGTTCGAGCGGCCCTGCGCGCCGTCCACGGGCACGCAGGCGCCGGTGACCAGGCTGGCGCGCGGCGAGGCGAGGAAGGCTACCACATTGGCCACCTCTTCGGGGCGACCGAAGCGGCCCAGCGGCATCTCGCGGCGCACGAACTCGGCGATGCCGGTGGGGTCGGCCTGCTGGCGGCGCCACCACGAGCCGCCCTCGAACAGGATCGAGCCGGGCGCGACGCTGTTCACGCGGATGCCCAGTGGCGCCAGCTCGCGCGCGAGGTTCTTGCTCAGGCTGATCAGCGCGGCCTTGGTGGCGTTGTAGGCGATCAGGCCACCGGCCTCGCGGCCCCAGATGGAGGCCACCATGACGATGGCGCCCGCGTCGCTGGCGCGCAGATACGGGATCGCGTACCGGGAGGCGCGCACGGCCGCGCGGAAGTTGAGGTCGAGCGCGGCCTCCCAGTCGGCGTCGGTGGTGTCCAGGAACGCGCCGCCGCGGCTGCCGCCCACGTTGTTCACCAGAATATCCAGCCGGCCCCAGCGCGCGGCGGCGGTGTGGACGAGCCGCTCCAGGGCGGCGGGGGCGGTCACGTCGGTGGGAACAGCGAGCGTCTCGGTGCCGAGCGCGGCGACGGCGGCGGCTGCCTCCTCGAGGGGCGCCGGCGTGCGGGCGGCAAGCACGACGCGGCAGCCCTCGGCACCCAGGGCCAGGGCGATCGCACGGCCCAGCCCGCGGCTGGCGCCGGTGACCAGGGCGACACGCCCCGCTAAGCCGAGATCCATCGGCCTCCTCGGTGCGCTGGGGCGCGCGGGGCAGGTGAGGCGGAGGGGGTGGGATTCGAACCCACGGTCCCTTGCGGGACTCCCGATTTCGAGTCGGGTGCACTAGACCGGGCTATGCGACCCCTCCAGCGACCGCGCGGGACGCGGCGCCCGAGATTATACCAAACTGGCCCCCCTCCTGCCGCCGAGCGGCCGGAGCACGCTACAATAGGCGCCGATCGCCACCGAGCGGGGCGCGCGCCCCGCGGCGTCGGAGACCGACCGTCTTGTGCCTGTTGCGCCGTGCGCTGCCGGCGTGGCTGCTGCTCGGACTGGCCGGGCTGCTCAGCCTGCCGCCGCTGCCTACCAGCGGCCAGGCGCCCCGGCCGAGCGTCCAGCCCCTGCCTGGGGTCACCGAGGGCGACGAGCACTTCGGCATCGGCAACCTGTACCCCGAGGAGCACTGGTTGCGTCTGGCGCGCGGCGCCGGCATGCGCTGGAACCGCTGGGAGTTCCGGTGGGCGGACATCGAGCCGCGGCGGGGCCAGCTCGATTTGGACGGGCCCGACTATGTCGTGGACTACAACGCCCGCCATGGGGTGAAGCTGCAAGGCGTCTTGATCAGCCTGCCGAAGTGGGCCGAGGCCCGCACCGCC
Organism: Chloroflexota bacterium; assembly: GCA_035294645.1. Lineage (GTDB taxonomy): Bacteria > Chloroflexota > UBA6077 > UBA6077 > JAJPHF01 > JADGHJ01. Next base: position 164 of record DATGKN010000135.1, on the reverse strand, counting down.
GAGGGGGGCATCGTGCCGCGCGGGCTGTACGAGCCGTGGGACTCGCCGGCCAACGCCTGGGGCGTGTGGGTGCGCACCATGGCCGAGCGCTACCGCGGCCGCGTGCAGGCGTGGGAGGTGTGGAACGAGCCCGATTACCCGCGCGGCCGCTTCGGCTTCTGGTT
>DATGKN010000134.1:0-17582 GCA_035294645.1 Chloroflexota bacterium | reverse complement strand
GTGCGGGGGCGGCGCGCGGGGGCTGCTGCCGCTCGTGGGGGCGCGGGCGGCGCGGCAGGCGCGCGCGGTGGCGCTCGACAGCCTGGCGTTCGTGGGGCTGGCCGTGGACCCGCGCACCCCCGCCGGGGCGCTGCCGCCGGGCCAGCAGCGGCTGGTGGAGCTGGCGCGCGCGCTGGCCACCGCCCCGCGCCTGCTGCTGCTCGACGAGCCGGCGGCCGGGCTCACGCCCGCGGAGGTCGAGCGGCTCGCCGAGCTGGTGCGGCGCATCCGCGCGCGCGGCATCACGATCGTGCTGATCGAGCACCACGTCGACTTCGTGCTCACCTGCGCCGACCGCGTGACCGTGCTGGACTACGGCGAGTGGATCGCCGAGGGGCCGCCGGAGCAGGTGCGACGCGACCCGCGGGTGATCGCTGCCTACCTGGGCGAGAGCGGCGGCGAGCCCGGCGGCGCGGCGGTGGCGGCCGAGCATGCTTGAGATCGCCGGCCTGGAAGCCGGTTACGGCCCGCTGCCCGTGCTGCACGGCGTGAGCCTGCGCGCCGCGCCGGGCGTCATCACGGCGCTGGTCGGCCCCAACGGCGCGGGCAAGACCACCCTGCTGCGGGCCGTGGCGGGGCTGATCCCCGTGCGGGCGGGCGAGATCCGACTAGAAGCCACGCGGCTCAACCCCGTGCCGGCCCACGAGCGGCCGCGGCTGGGCGTGGTGCTGGTGCCCGAAGGGCGGCGCCTGTTCGGCGACCAGACGATCCTGGATAACCTGCTGCTCGGCGCCTCGTGGCGCGTCCGGCGCGACGGGCTCCGGCGGGTGACCGCCGAGGCGCGCGAGCTGCTCGCCCGCCACGCGCCCGCGCTCGCCCCCCGCGCGCACCAGCTGGCGGCGGCCCTGTCGGGCGGAGAGCAGCAGCTGGTGGCGATCCTGCGCGGCCTGATGGCCCGCCCGCGCGTGCTGCTGCTGGACGAGCCATCACTGGGGCTCGCCCCGCAGCGCGTGCGGGACGTGTTCGCGCTGCTCCAGCAGATCGCCGCCGAGGGGCTCACCATCCTGCTGGTGGAGCAGATGGTCCAGCAGGCGTTGCAGGTGGCCAGCGCCGCCTACGTGCTCGACCGCGGGCGCGTGGTGCTGGCCGGCACGCCCGCCGAGCTGCGCGACCACCCCGAACTGCTGGCCGCTTACCTGGGCGCGGAGGCGCGCGCGTAGGCTCCGTGGCGCCAGCGGCGCAGCGCGGCCAGCACGTCGCCGGGCAGCAGCAGGCGCGCGAACAGGCCGGCCGCCGCGACGGCGGAGGGCGCGCTGCCCAGGTAGCGCACGCCGTAGTACCACGCCCGCGCGCGGTCACCGGCCAGCAGGAAGTGCGTCGCGAAGCGGAAGCGGGCGCGGTCCTGGTAGCGGCGCAGGGCGCGCGGGCTCAGGCCGGAGGCGGCGGCGAAGCGCGCCTGCGCGGCCAGCACCTCGGCCAGCAGCTGCGCTGTGGCGCGGCTGGTGTTGCCCGCGTGCCAGCGCCAGTAGGCCAGCGGCCGCTCGATGAAAGCGAACGGCCCCAGCCGCGCCAGCCGCAGGTACAGGTCGTAGTCCTCTAGCCGGCAGCGCTCGTCCCAGCGCTCGCGCTCCAGGGCGGCGCGGCGGTAGGTCACCGTGGGGCTGGGCGGCACGAACTCGTGGGCGAGCAGGCTGCGCAGCGCGCGCCGGCCCGCCTGCTCGGCGCGGTACGGGCTGCAACCGATGATACGGTCGGCCGCGTCGACCACGTAGCAGCGGCCGCAGGCCAGCACGGCGTCGGGCGCGGCGGCCAGCGCGGCCACCGCGGCGCGGAGGCGGTCGGGATGCCAGTAGTCGTCGGAGCCGAGATAGGCGAACAGCTCGCCGCGCGTGCGCGCCAGGCCCTCGTTGAGGGTAGCGCACAGCCCCCGGTTGGGGCGCACGATCAGCTCGGCCGGGAACGGGCAGTCGGCCAGCACGCGCGCGGCCACGGCCGGCGAGTCGTCGCGCGAGCCGTCGTCGATCACCACGAGCTCGGCCGGCGGAAACGTCTGGGCGAAGATGGAGCGCAGGCAGCGCTCGAGGTACGGGGCGTGGTTGTACGACGGCACGACCACCGCCACGCGCGGCGCGTCGGGCGCGGCACTGCGGTCCATCGCGGACGGCTGGGCGTTGTGGGCCGCCATGTGGGCTCTCTATACTCCCTCACCGTGCACGGTCAGTATGATAGGCGCTCGGCAGCCGAAGCGGGGGCCCTTACCCCCGGCCGCTCATCCAAGGCGGGAGAGAGGGGCGGAGCACGAGTGGCGGTCGCCAGTCCTTGTGGAAAAAAGAGGCGGCGGTGGGCGGCGCCCGTGCTTGCCGTGGCGGCGTCGGCGGCCGGCCCCTCCCCCTATGTGAGGGGGAACGAGAAGATCTACCAGGCCGCCTGCCGCACGGTGCTCCCCCTCCCCCCAGGTGGGGGAAGGTGGAGAGGGGGAGAGCCGTCATGGTAGCGCACTGTAGCGGGGGAGCGAAGCGGTGAGCCGCGTGCTGCTGGTCGGCATGGCGCCGCTGCCCACCGAGAACGTGTCGCGCTCGTACGCGCCGGGGCTGCGCACCTGGCAGTTCGCTAAGGCCTTGCTGCATGCGGGCCACGCGGTCACGCTGGCCTGCGTGCGCATGCCGTACATCTACCCGCTGGAGCGTCCGCCCTTGGTCCAGCAGCCGGATCCCGATCTCGGCGTGGCGCGCTTCGACCTCGACGAGCGGCTGCTGCACACCGACTTCTTTGCCCGGCTGCTGGCGCGCGCGCGGCCGGACTGCGTGGTCGGCGCGCACACCTTCGCCTCCTGGGTGGCCAGCCGCCTGCCCACCGCGCTGCCGCTATGGGCCGACCTCAACGGCCACCTGATGGCCGAGGCGCAGGCGAAGGCGTGCCGCGACGGCGACAACCTGCCCGTGGGCCAGCTCTGGCGCTGGGAGCGGACGATCCTGGATCGCGCCGACGTGTTCTCCGTGTGCTCCACGCCGCAGTACTACGCCACGCTGGGCGAGCTGGGCACTCGCGGCCGCCTGAACCGCTACACCTGCGGTTACTCGTTCGTCCACGTGGTGCCCGACACGTATCCTCCGCCGCGCCCGGGCGCCGAGGTCGCGCTGCGCGGCGCGTTGGTGCCCGCGGACGCTTTCATCGTGCTCTGGAGCGGCGCCTACAACACCTGGGCCGATGTGGACACCCTGTTCCATGGCCTGGAGCGGGCGATGCACGCCGAGCCGCGGCTGTACTTCGTGTCCACCGGCGGCCAGATCGAGAGCCACGACGAGCGAACCTATCCCCGCTTCCAGACGCTCGTCCGCGGCTCGCCGTACCGCGAGCGGTTCGTGCTGCGCGGCTGGCGGCCAGGCGCGGAGATCCCGGCCTACCTGGCGCAGGCAGACGTGGCGGTCACCCTCGACGCACGCACCATCGAGGCCGAGCTGGGCACGCGCACGCGCCTGCTGGAATGGGCGGCGAGCGGCACGCCGATCGTGGCGACGACGCTGTGCGAGCTCGCCCGCGAGCTGGACCAGCGCGGGCTGCTGCTGGGCGTCCCGCCGCACGACGCCGACGCGCTGTGCGCCGCGCTGCTGCGGGCCGCGCGCGAGCGCGACGCGTGTCGGCGCATGGCGACGGCCGCGGCGGAGTACGTGCGGGACCGCTACAGCTGGGAGGCGACCACCCGACCGCTGGTGGCCTGGTGCGCGGCGCCTGCCCTTGCGCCGGACCGCGCCGCAGAGGGGCCTCGGGCCGGGCGGCGCGCGCTGGTGGTGGCACGTGATCCGGGGCAGCGCGCACGGCGGATCGTCGCCGATCTCGGCACGAGCTGGCGGCGCTACGGGGCGCGGGGCCTCGGCAGTCGCGGCGCGCGCTACCTCCGCCGCGCCGTCCAGCTCGCCCTGGGGCTGTCCAGGAGCCACTGAGGCCCCACGCCAGGCGCCGGCACGCCGGTTTGGCCGCGAGGCCTCCGACCGCGCGTACCGCCGGCCGCCAGCGGAGTCGCCCTGGGGAGCGGGGCACCCGTTCGCGGTGGCCGGTTTGGTCCGGCGACGCTAGCTGTAGCTCATGGGAGCCGACGGGGGCGTGCCGCCCGTAAACGCGTCGGCTTCGCGGGTCCAGGCGTCGTGGACCAGCTGGCGGCACCGCTCGGCCACGTCGCGCACGTTGAGCTGGTCCTGGCGCAGCTCGGCGATCACCAGCCCGGGCAAGATGCGGTCGATGTGCATCACCAGGCGCGCGCAGTCGCGATAGCTCTGCTCGGCCAGTCGCGCGGTCTCCTCGTCGCCCAACGCCGCGGCCGTGGTATGCAGCATCAGGTAGGCGATGCCGGCGTGGCTCAGGAACGTGTAGTCGTCGCGGATCGACTTGGACGCCTCCTCGGTGCGCACGGCGTTGTACAGGCCCGCGGCCACGCCCGCCACCGCCGCGGCCGCCTCCTTCACCGGGTGCGTGGGGCTCCCGCCCAGCGCCTTGAGGCGCTGCTCCAGCGCCCAGAGGTGCCGCTCCACCGTCTGCTTGGCCTCGCGCACGAAGGCCACCGCTTCGGGGTGGTCCTTGCCCTGGAGCTGCTCGGCCTGACGACTGAGCGCTTGCAAGCCGTGGCTCTCCAGCGCGTGCATGTCGCCCAGATATTTGGTGATCGTCTCGCGCTCGCGGTCGGCCATGATCCCTCCTGCAGCCTCGCTGCCGCCGCCCGTCTGGCTGGTCGGCCCCCCAACATGGGCACCCGCAACCCCCGTGCCACCCCTGCCGTTCGGGATCAGAGCAGCGCCGTGTAGCCCGGTAGCGGATCGCCCAGCAGCGGGCGCAGATAGGCGGCGAACGCCGGGGTCGTGGCGACACGGGCGTCGGGGCCGAGGAACTCGGGTGGCAGGGGCCGGTGCTGGTTGGCCACTGCGGCGAGCGGGGCGAGGCCCGTGCCCACGCGGTACGGCGCGTCGCCGCGGCGCACCAGCGTCACCATGTGACCGCCCTGCCCGCGCACGGCGGCGCGCACCGCCGCGCGGCCCACTGCGAATGCCTCGCGCTCGTCCACCCGCGACACGAGCGCCCGCGCCGTGCGCTGGAGCGTGCCGGGCTTGTCGTAGCGAGCGCGCAGGCCCAGCTCGGCGCGGATGCGGCGGCAGAGGTAGGCCGCCGGGCTGGGGTAGTAGGGATGGCCGAACGGATCGACCCACTCGGGGGTCTCGCCGGCGCCCAGCACGCGCGGGCCGCCCGCGGCCGGCTCGGGCTGGTTCTCGCTGAGCACGACCAGGGCGTGTCCGTGGGCGCGGTACGCCGCCTCGATCTCGGCGAGGATCTGCTCGGCCGGCACAGGGCGCTCGGGCAGGTACACCAGCGGCGGGGGCACTCCCGGCGGCAGCGGCGCCAGCGTGGCCGCGGCGGCCACCCAGCCCGCGTAGCGCCCCATCACCTCGACCAGCTTGATGGGGTCGGTGCGGCGCATGGCGGCGGTGTCTAGCACCGCCTCGGCGGTCGCCACCGCGATGTAGCGCGCGATGCTGCCGTAGCCCGGGCAGTGGTCGGTGGCGACCAGGTCGTTGTCGATCGTCTTGGGCACGGCCACGGCGGCCAGCGGGTAGCCGGCGGCCGCGGCGGCGCGGTGCAGCCGTTCCAGCGTGTCGGCCGAATCGTTGCCGCCGATCAGCAGCAGGAAGCGCACGGTGTGGCGCCGCAACACCGCGAGTGCCCGCTCGATCTCCGCGTCGCGCAGGCGGTGGCGCGCCGAGCCCAGCGCCGCCGATGGCGTGGCGCGCAGCCGCCGCAGCAAGCGTGGGTCGCGGCCGTCGAGTGGCTGCCACTGCTCGGCCAGTAGGCCCTCGATGCCGTGGTGCAGGCCGTAGACCGCGCGGACCGCCGGCTGGCGGGCGGCCTCGTACAGCACCCCGGCCAGCGAGCTGTTGATCACGGCCGTGGGGCCGCCCGACTGGCCCACCAGCAAGATCCCCTCGGCGACGACGCGGCTGCGGGGTGCCACGGGCTTAGGTGGTGTCGTTGACGACCGCGAGCAGGCGCTGGGCGTCGAACGGCTTCTCGATGAAGTCGTGGGCCCCCAACGCCCGAGCGATCGTGGCCATATTGTCGACCTGGCTCACGGCACCTGAGAGGAGCACCACGGGCACGGCGGGCAGCGCGTGGCGCAGGGCGTCGAGCACCTCCATGCCGTGGGTGCCGCGCATCACGATGTCCAGTAGGACGAGGTCAGGCTGTAGCGCGCAGGCCTGCTCCACCGCGCGCTCGCCGGAGACGAGGGCCACGACCTCGTGCCCCTCGTCCTCCAAGAGAATGCGGACTAGATCCAGGATGAGCGGGTCGTCGTCAATGACGAGCACGCGCTTCTTGCTCAAGGGCCGTCCTCGGGGCGTATCGCCCGCGCTGCCGCGAGGGGCCGCGCCCGCGGACCGGCCGCCGCAGAAACTATGCCAGCCCTAGCGACCGACAGCGAGCGCTGCCTGCCGAGTGATAGCACTCAGCGGCCCGCCGCGCCAGCGCGCCGCGGGCGCGTGGCTACTTGCGCACCTCGAAGATGCGGTTGAACGGCGTCTCGCATGCGCGGCGGAAGCGGGTGAAGCCGGCGGCGGCGAACACCTCGCGCAGCGCCTCATCGGTCGCGATGGTCCCCAGCGCACTGGCGGCGTCGCCGGTGGCGATAGCGTTGGGCGTGCAGCAGAGCACCGATGCGCCCGCGTAGATGCGCCCGATGGGATTGAAGTTCTTCTCGACTGTCGTGCCCGCCATCGGTTCCACCAGCAGCACCGTCCCGTCAGGAGCCAGCGCCTCGTAGGCGTGGCGCGCGGCGCCCGCGGCGTCGCCCATGTCGTGGAAGCTGTCGAAGAAGGCGATCAGGGCGTAGTCGTGGCCAGGGAAGGCTTGAGCGGTAGCTACCTCGAACTGGGCATGATCTCCCACTCCCGCCTGGGTGGCCGCCGCGCGCGCCCGCTCGATCGAGGGCGCGTGGGAGTCGAAACCGTGGAAGCGCGAGCGCGGGTACGCCTGCGCCATGATGAGGGTGGAGGCACCGTGCCCGCAGCCGACATCCGCGACACGGGCGCCCGCTTCCAGCTTGGCGACCACGCCTTCGAGCGCGGGCAGCCAGGAGGTCGCTAGCTGCGCCGCGTAGCCAGGCCGGAAGAAGCGCTCGGTGCCCTCGAACAGCTCGGGATCGTGCTCGCCCCAGGTCATCCCGCCGCCACTGCGGAACGCCTCGACCAAGCGCGGGGTGGCGCGGGTCATGGCCAGCGCGACCTGGTAGGCGCCGGCCACGAAAAACGGGCTGTCGCTGTCGGTGAGTGCCATTGCCTGCTCGGGCGGGAGCGTGTAGCGCCCGCTCGCCGCGTCGTAGGTCAGATAGCCACTGGCGGCTTGGTTCACCAACCACTCGCGCACGTAGCGCTCGGTGGTGCCCGTACGGGCGGCTAGCTCGTGCGAGGTCGCGGGCCCGCCTTCGGCCAGGGCGCGGTATAGACCCAGCTTGTCGCCGATCACCACTAGGGCGGCGGTGATCAGGCCGCCCACGTCGGCGAGGCCCTGTTGCAGGAAGGCGTCGAGCCGCGCGGGGTCGAGCGCGGGATTCCCAGCCATGTGGTCCTCCGATCTGCTGGTCCGTCGACTTCAAGAAGGGGCCTGGTCGGTTCGCCGGTCGGCACCTCCCTTTTCCGCCCGGTCGCGCGCGGGAGTGTCCTGCGCGCCCGTGCTGTTTGGCTGCCACGGGCGCAGTGGCCCGCGCAGCCCGACGCCTCCTGGCTAGCGTAGGGGACCGGGGTGGGCGAGGCAATTTTCCGCGGGGGCGGGATGGGCAGCGAGCCGCCGAGGCGATCGCCTCGGAGCTGGCAGCGGCGGGGTGCGAGGGGGTATCAACGCAGGCGGCTATGCGCCACCACGGCGGCCAGCAGGACGAACAGGCCGAAGACGCTGAACAAGCGCGCGGCCGCCTGGGCGAGGGCCAGCTGCAGGCGCAGGTCGAGCGGCAGCGCGGGGGGCAGGCGGCCGAGCGCGAGCAGGCACAGCCCCAGGGCGAGCCCCAGCAGCGTGACCCCTGCCGCCAGCATCCCCAGGTGGGGCAGCGGCCGGCGGCGCGCGGCCCGGCTCACCGCCTCGCCGGCCGCCCAGCCGGCGAACAGCACGGCGAGCAGCTCGAAGAAGGGGACGAGCGGCGCCAGCAGGCCGCCGAGCGTGGCCACGGCCAGCCCGGCCAGCGCCGCGCGCAGGTAGTCGGGGAGCGCGCCAGGGGCCCGGGCACCACGGGGCGAGCCACCACACGCCGGGCAGCGCGCGCCGACGGGCGTCATCACCAGACAGCGCGGGCAGATCGGCGTGGCGCAGCGCCCGCAGCGCAGCGGCGTCGGCGTGGCGGGATGGCGCGCGCAGGGCACGGGGCCGCTGGCGGCGTCGCTCATCGGGCAGCCCCTCGCTGTGCCGTGGGGAGTCGGGGGTGTTTCACGTGAAACACGCGTGCCAGCCTCCTTTGCCCGGTTCTAGCCGGTTGCTCGGTGCTGCTCAGCGGACCGCCGCTTGACGTGCGCGGTCTAGCACCGCCGCGAGGGCCGCCAGCACCGCTTGGGGGGGGAGCAGCGTCAGACACTCGGCGCTGCGCGTGGGCAGCCGGCACTCGGCTGGCCCCCGCAGATCGTAGCAGGGCCCGCACGGCACCGGCCGCCGCACCGCCGCCGCCAGCGGCCCGCGCGGGCCCGTGTGGGCCGGGTCGGTCGGCCCATACAGGCCCACCACCGGCGTCCCCAGCGCTGCCGCCAGGTGCAGCGGGCCGGTATCGGCGGCCACCACCGCCTCCGCGGCGGCCAGCACCCCTGCCAGATCGATCAGCGAGCTGCCGATCCGCGCCAGCGCGGCCTTCCCGATTTGCGCGCACACCATCGCCACCAGCGCGTCCTCGCTCTCCGCGCCTGTCACCACCACCCGCCGGCCGAACCGCTGGACCGCCGCCTTCCCCAGGGCGGCCCACGCTTCGGGCGGCCAGCGCTTCGCCGTGCCGTTGCTCGCCCCGGGGTGGAGCACGAGGTACCGCTCGCCGGGCAGCAGCCCCCCGCCCCGGCGGTCGCGCGGCGGCGCTAGCAGCAAGGGCCGCCCCGGGGCATCGGCGCCCACCGCCCGCGCCAGCTCGAGGCAGTACTCCACCTCGTGGCGCCGCCACGCGTAGCGATAGCCCGCCAGCGGCCGATTGAAGGCGAACGGATACGCGTGCGCCCGGTAGCCCACGCGCACCCGCGCGCCGCTGGCCAGCGCGAGCATGCCCGCCGGGCGGCCGTGCACCGCCACGCACAGGTCGAACCGCTCGCGGCGCAGACGCGCGACCAGGCCCAGCGCCTCGCCCAGGTAGCGCCAGCCCGCCGGCCGCCTGAGCCGCTGGATGTCCAGCGTCAGCACGCGGTCGATCCCCGGCAGCAGCGGTCCCAGCGGCGCGGTATACGGCGTGGTCAACAGCACTAGCTCGGCCCGCGGGTAGGCGTCGCGCAGCGCGGCCACCAGCGGGGCGGTAAACACCAGGTCGCCCAGCAGATCGAGCCGGATCACGAGGATGCGCTCGACCGCCGCCGGATCGAGCGCGGGGGCATGGCGCCGCTCGTGCAGCCAGACGGCTAGGCCCCACGCCCCACACACCAGCCAGGCGACCCGATCCGCCGCCGCGCGCGCCACCGCCCAACCGCTCATGGCGCGCCCCGTGCCACCGGTGCCGCCCCGCCGTGGGCCAGCGCCGCTTCGGCCGCGCGCAGCACCATCACCGGCAGCACTGCCTGCAAGCAGGCCGGCGTCGCCTCGGCCCCGCAGGGCGGTGCTACCACGTGCCCGCAGGGGCTGCATGGCAGCGCCACGCGCACGACCTGGTGGCGCGCGCCACTCCCCCAGGGCCCGAAGCGCGCGGGGGCGGTGGGGCCGAACACGTGCACGGTGGGCACGCCCAGCGCGACCGCCAGGTGCAGCGGGCCGCTGTCTACGCCCAGCACCAGCCGGCAGCGCGCGAACAGCCCCGCGAGGCCCTGCCAGTCGAGCGCGCCCGCCGCGACCCACGCCGGCCGCCGCATGCCCGCGCGTATTGCCTCCACCAGCGGGCGCTCGGCGGCGCTGCCGGTGAGTACCACCCGCGCGCCGAGCCGGTCCACGAGCGCGTCGGCCACCTCGGCCCAGCGGTCGGCCGGCCAGCACTTCAGCCTCGCGCCGCTGCCCGGGTGCACGGCTATCAGAGGCTCCGCCGCGGCGAGCCCCTGCGCCGCTAGCCATGCGGTGGCGGCCGTCGTGCCGTCGGGCGTGGGGCGCGCGGTGACGGGCGGCGGGCCGCCAGCAGGAATCGGCTGACCGAGCCGCGCCAGCAGCCGGCCGACCACCCGCCAGCTCTCCCACGCGCTGTGCTGCGCGTAGTCCGCCGGCAGCGCGTCGGTGAGAAACGGCGCGCTCTCCGGCACCGCGTAGCCGATACGCAGGGGGATGCCGGCCCAGGCTACCAGCGCGGCGCTCCACCAGTCGTCCACGCGCAGCACCAGCGCGGCATCGTAGCGCGCGCGCCGCAGGCGCCACGCCTCGCGGAGCAGCAGCAGGTAGGGGGCCAGCGGGTGGCGCGGCGGGCGGCGCGCGAAGGCGGGAAACGGGCACAGGCGCACTGCATCGACCTCCTGCCGGCCGTCGAGCACGGGCTGTGCCCACGGCCCCACCAGCGCGGTGAGGTGCGCCTCGGGCAGCGCGGCGCGCAGCAGGGCCAGCGCGGGGGTAGCCAGCAGCAGGTCGCCGAGGTGATCGGGCCGCACCACTAGTACGCGCGGGCGGCGCGAGTCGGCCGGCAGCCGCTCGCGCGGGCCCCAGCGCAGGGGCAGCGCGAGCCCGCGCAGCAGGCGCCGCCGCCACCGCGCGCGCCTCCCCGGCTCGCTCGCCGCTACGGCTCCCACGGCCCCGTGCTCCGTTGTGGTGCTGTCGCCCCTCCGCCCGCCCCGGGGCGGCGAGGCGCGGTGAGGTGGAGTGCCCGCAGGTGATGATACCGGGCGGGCACGCGCCACGGGGCCACCGGCCGCTGCACCACGCCGTCGAGGGCGGGCGCCCGGCCCCGGCGCGGCTGGGACCGCCGGCGGCTGCGCAGGGCCCAGGGCAGGCCGCGCAGGCCCGCCAGGCGCCCGCGCAGCGCGGCTCCGTCGCCGTGGGCGAGCAGCGCGTAGCCGACCGCCGCCAGGTCGTAGGCGATCGCCGCTGGCAGCCAGGGCCACCAGCCCGCCGGGAAGTTGCGCGCCAGCAGCCACACCTTGTTGCGCCCGAGCAGGTAGCGCTTCCACGCCGAGCCCTCGCCGCCCGTGGCCGAGTGGTGGTGGCGGACCACCGCCGCGGGGACGTACTGGCAGCGCCAGCCGCGGTGCCGCGCGCGCCAGGCCAGATCGACATCTTCGAGGTAGGCGAAGAACCGCTCCTCGAACAGGCCGACCTCGTCGAGCAGCGCGCGGCGGTACAGGGCGGCCCCGGCGCAGGGCCCGAACGGCTCGCGCAACGCGGCGTCGGCGCCCACCGGCGCGCCGCCCAGCAGGTCCCAGGCGATGCCCACGCGATCGAGCGCGATCCCACACGAGTTGAGGCGGTCGGGCGCGGCGGCGAACACCATGCGCGAGGCCCACATGCCGACCTCGGGAGGCGCGTCCCGCGCGGCGGCCATCAGGGCGGCCAGCCAGTCCGGCTCGGGCACCGCGTCGTTGTTCAGGGTCGCCACGTAGGGCGTCATCGTCGCGCGGATGCCGCGGTTGGTGGCGGCGGCGAAGCCGCGGTTGCGCGGCAGCAGGAGCGCTTGCACCTCGGGATAGGCGGCCAGCACGGCCCGCGAGCCGTCGCGCGAGCCGTTATCGACGACCACGACCACGAAGTCGCGGTACGTCTGCTGGCGCAGGGCGTCGAGGCAGGCCGGCAGCAGCGCGGCCCCGTTCCAGTTGGGGATGACGACGGCCACTGAGGCGCCCACTGCACTCGCCCGTGCGGCTTTGTTCTGGGCGCAGTATAGCCCACGGTCCGCGGTCTGGTACCGTGACCGCGGGAGTGCTAGCCGGGCGCCGTGGCCCGGCTGTCCGCGTGGCGCGGTCCTCGGTAGGATAGTCGGTGCGAGGAGCAAGGCGATGTCGACCCCCGCAGCGCGGGCCCCCTACGGCGCGCTGGTGCTCCACGGGCTCACCAGCGGGCTCGGCTCTGTCCTGCCCGTGGCCGAGCGGCTAGAGGCGCGGGGGGTGCCCTGTGCGGTGCCCTGGCTGCGCGGCCACGGTACGCGGCCCGAGGATCTGCGCGGTGTAGGCTGGCGGGACTGGTATGCCGACGCGCTAGCCGCGCTCGACGCCCTGCTGGCGCGCTGTCAGGGTGTAGCGGTCATAGGGCTGTCGATGGGGGGCTTGCTGGCCTTGCATCTGGCTATCGAGCGGCCCGAGGGGCTGCGGGCAGTCGTCGCCGTGGCGCCCGCTCTGCGCCAGGCGCATCCGCTAGCGCCGCTGGTGCCGCTGGTAGCGCCCGTGTACCGCATGCTGGTGGTCCCCCGGCGTGGCTTCAGCGATCCGGCGCGGCCGCCGATCCCCCAGAGCTACGACCGGCTGCCGACCGACGCCTACCTGTCGCTAGTAGCTTACGCACGCTGGTTGGAGCCGCGCCTGGGCGCCGTGCGCACACCCACGCTCATCCTGCACTCGCGCGCTGACCGCGTGATCCACCCGTCGAGCGCGGCACGCATCTACGCGCGGCTGGGCACGCCTCAAAAAGAGCTGCGCTGGTTCGCTCGTTCCGGGCACGAGATGCTAGTCGATTGCGAGGCCCCCGCCGTGCTCGATGCCATCGAGGCGTTCGTCCTGCGGCATGCGCCCGTGGCCCCAAGGGACTAACCGCCGCGCTCCAGCGCCTCGTGGACCGCGGCCAGCAGATCGTCGAGGTTGAACGGCTTGGGGAGGAAGCGGACGTCGGGCGGGCGGTCCTTAGGCACCCCGGCCGCGCTCATCAAGATCACCGGGGGGAGCGGGAGGCCGCTGGCGGCGAGCCAGCGCAGCACCTGCGGGCCGGTCAGGCCCGGCAGCATGACATCCAGCAAGATGAGGCGCGGGCGGTAGCGCTGCACCGCCTCTAGCACCTGGCGCCCGTCGGCCACGGCCGTCGCGCTGAGGCCGTCGTCACGGAGCACCTCGAGCAGCAGCTCGGCGACGGCGGGTTCGTCGTCGACGACCAGGACATCGACGGGCGGCGGTTGGGCCATAGCCAGTCCTCGGGCGCGCTCATGGCGCCGGAGCGGTGGGGCCGCACGGTGCGGGAGACCCGGAAACTAGACCTGTTGCAAACCGTATGCCATCCTCTCGCGCTATCATCGCCATCCTGCATGCCTCTCGTTGCATTCTAGGCGCGGCGGCCGCGCTCCCGGCCGCGCCGGTAACCATTCGTAATTCTGGCGGGCGCCGGCCGACTAGGCTAACTAGGGCCCCCGGTGGGGGGCGTGGGTGACTGGAGGCGAGATGGAATCGCTAGGCGTAGGCAACACCGTGCTGCGGTTGATTCAAGGGGACATCACCCAGGTGGACGCGGACGCGATCGTCAATGCGGCTAACCCCAGCTTGCTCGGAGGTGGTGGTGTCGATGGGGCGATCCACCGCGCGGCCGGGCCGGCGCTACGCGAGGAGTGCGCGCGACTGGGCGGCTGCCCGCCCGGCGACGCGCGGATCACGCGCGCGGGGCGCCTGCCGATGCGCTACGTGATCCACGCGGTCGGGCCGATCTGGCGCGGCGGCCGTGCTGGCGAGCCGGAGCTGCTAGCCCGCGCCTACCGCCGCGCGCTGGAGCTGGCGGACGCACACGGGGTGCAGCGCCTGGCGTTTCCGTCGATCAGCACGGGGGCCTACGGCTACCCCGAGCGCGAGGCGGCGCGCGTGGCCCTGCGCACGGTGCGCGATTACTTGCGCGACACCCCCACCGGGCTACGCGAGGTCATCTTCGTGCTGTTCTCCCCCGGCACCTTGGCCAACTACGCGGCGGCGCTGGCCGAGCTGGCCGCCCCCACCACTGGGGCCGGTGATCTGTCGGCGCCGCCCTTGGCCCAGGAGGAACGTAACGAAAGCACGGGCCAGGGTACACAACTTGCGTAAAGACGGCGGACACCGCCAGGCCCGACGCGGGCCAGGAAAGGAGCCGCCATGGCAACACCGCCGCCGACCCAGCCGCCGAGGCCACCGCAGGCCACGCGCGACGATGGCCAGGACAATACCAAGCTGTTCGCTATCCTGGGGACGCTCCTAGTCGCGGGCATCGTGCTGTTCGTGCTGGTTGGCCGTATGCTCAGCCAAGCCGCCGCCGAGCCGCCGCCCACGCCCACCGCTCGGGTCGTGGAACGGCCCGTAACGACCGAGCCGGCCCCCACCGCGCCGCCGCAAGTCGTCGAGGTGACCGTGCCGCCGGCGCCCACCCAACCCCCGCGGGTAGTCGAGGTGACCGCCCCACCCGCGCCGACCCCGCCTCCTCGAGTGGAGACCGTGACCGTAGTAGCCACGCCTACCCCGGCGCCGATGGAAGCGCCCGCGCCGGTCCGCGCGACCGCTACCCCGCTGCAGCTGGCGTCGCCCACCCCGACCGCCACCCCAACGGCCACGCCCACGCGTACGCCAACGCCAGGGGCGGGGACGCGGCCGGCAACGCCGGGGCGGCCCTGAGGCGCCCGCGGATGGCTACGAGCGCGGCAGATACGATTGGTCGACGATGCGTTCTAGGTCCACCGTGCCCTGGACCAGTCCTAGACGCGTGAAGAACGCGATCTGGTCTTGGATGCTGGCCACGTTCACGCGGCCGCGCGGGTCGATGTCGGTCCAGTAGGTCTGCTGGAGCACGGCCACGTCGAGCCCGGTGTGCTTGCTGACCACCGCCAGCGTCTCCGGCGACTTCTCACGCCCCGCGGGCGCCGCGCGCAAGAACGCGGCCAGAAAGCGTTCGACGAGCGCGCGGTCGCTCAGTAGCCCCAGCGAGGCCATGACTACCGAGACCTGCATGTCCGGCACCACCTCGTCGAAGGTCAGCACGAGTTGGGCCTCGCCGGTGCGCACGGTATTGGCCACCCACGGCTCGGCCGCGCAGGCCGCCTCGATCTCGCCCTTGGCGAACGCCCCGGGCACGGTGGGGAAGGGAAGGCTGACCAGATCTACATCTTCCATGGCCACGCCGGCGGCGTCCAGGAGCTTGCCGACCATGTAGTGACAGGGCGAGCCGGGGTTGTTCACCGCCACGCGCTTGCCGCGCAGACTGGCGGGACCGGCGTAGTCTACATCGCGTCGCACCAACAGCCCGCCGAAGCCGTGGCCGCGCGACATCCGGCTGAAATCGCTGATGATGCGAGCATCGACCCCCCGGGCCAACGCGTTGAACAGCCCCGCGCTCATCCCCCCGATCGCCACGTCTAGCTCGCCGGTACTGAGAGGCCCCACCATCTCGGCGCCGCCGCCCAGCGGCACCAGCTCCAGCGCGATCCCCGCCTCGGCGAAGTAGCCGCGTTCGAGCGCAACCAGGAACGGGGCGGCGGTCACGTTGGGGAGCACGGCGACCTTCAGCGTGCGCGTGGGGAGCGCGGGGGTGGGATCGGGGCGGTCGGCCGCGGCGGGGGCCGTCGGCGAGGGGGCGGGGGGCGGGGCGGCCGGCGGCGCCGGGGGGGCTGCGCAGGCGCTCAGCACCGCCGTGCCCAGCCACAGGGCGAGAAGCGTTAGGCGACAGCGCATGACAGTGCGTCTCCGTGGATGGTACCCGCAGTGTAGCCGCATGCTATCCCTGTCCGCCAAACGGAAATTCTTCATCCCCGCCGGCCCTGTCCTGAAGGCCAGTCGCAACTGGTCTCTCGGCCGCCACACGGGTAGCCGATCGCCGGACGCATGATCGCGGCGGCAGGTCTACGCTGGCGCTGTACCGCGGGGTAAGCAAGAAGGAGGCGCCATGGGCCCCGGCTGCGAGCCGCGAATTAGCCCGCCGTCCGCCCCCGCTGACCCCGGCCAGGGGCCAGGTCACCTGGCCGAGGGACTGGACCCGAATGCATCATACGCGCTGCTCGATCGGCATGGCCTACCGATCGAGTGCCCGGTGTGCGGGGCGGTGGCACGCTGGCGCCCGCTGGGCCAGCCCGCGGCGTTCGTGTGCGCCCATCCCGCACGCGGCAGCGCTTGGTGTCTCGATTGGCGGAGCGCCGCCCCGCTACACGCCGAGGAGGCGCCTTCGGCTAGCTGGCTCACCCCGCTCGGCTGGCTCGTGGCCCGCGCTCCGTGGCGCACCTGGCTGCGGGACGACATGCCGCCCCCCCTCGCCCCTTGACCGCTGGCGCTCTCGTTGCCCGACTTCCCTAGCTCCTAGGCCTACATGCGGGCCGGCGGTCAGGAGCCGAGCTGGCGGGCGGCGTACTCCACAAAGCTATCGTCCACGTACTGGCGGATGTCGAGCAGCTCGCTGTACTTCAGCGCCCCGCGCTGGAGGAAGAACCGCTGCTGCTCCATGATGCTGTCCACATTCGGCTTGCCGCTGGGGGCGAAGTACGGCATCGCCGACGCCTTGATCACGGCCGGCTCTAGCCGCGTGTACTTGGCCACGATCGCCGCGATGTCGTCGCGGGCGAAAGCGTCGCCCTGGAGTTCGCGGATGGCCTTGAGCCAGGCCACCGTGAAGCGGCGCGCCGCATCCGCGTTGCTGGCCGCCCAGCGGGAGTTGATGTAAGTCACCGTGGTCTGCAGTTTGTCCGGGACGACGTTCGGTAGCGGCTCGGCGATGTCCTGCTGGACCACCCGCGTGATGAAAGGCTCGGCCATCACCGCGGCGTCGATGCTGCCGTTAGTCAGCGCCGCCACCATATCGGGGAACGGCATCTGCTGCAGGTCGATATCCTCGATGCGCAGGTCGGCGGTGGCGAGCCCGAGGGCCAGGATGTACTCGGTGGCCACGCCGACCGAGTTGATCGCCAGTTTGTGCCCGCGCAGCTCCGCCACGCTGGGGAGATGGCTGTCTACCTTGCGGACTACGAAAGTCGTGGTAGGGGTGGCGCGGCTCTCGGCGTGGCCGGTGCCCATGATCTTCACGTCGACCCCAGTTTGCAGCGCGTTGAGGGCGGCCGAGCCGACCGAGGCGACCGTGCCGATATTCAGGTGCCCGGCTGCTGTCTGGGTCAAGATCTCGGCACCGCTGGTGAACAGCTGCAGGTCGGCGGTGATGCCCTGCTCGGCGAAGTAGCCCTTCTCGACGGCGACGTAAATGGGCGCGGCGACGGTCACGGGGATGTAGCCCACCACCACGGTGGCCGACGCGGCGGCCGGCGCGCCAGCGGTGGAGGAGCTGGGTGCGCCGGCCGCCGGCGCGGACGAGGCCCGTGCCGCCGGGTTCGCCGCCGGGGCTGGCGCGCTGCACGCTAGCCCCAGTAGGATCGCTGCGCCCAGTAGACCCAGTGCGCGACGCATGAGGTCACCTCCCTGGCCTGAAGCGGTCGCGATCGGTATGGCCGCCGGGGAACGCTCACGCCTCATCGGGCCCGAGCATGCGCTCTGGCCGCACGATACGGTCGTACTGCTCGGCGGTGAACAGGCCCAGCTCTAGGCCCGCCTCGCGCAGCGACTTGTTCTCGGCGTGGGCCT
>DATGKN010000133.1:0-2009 GCA_035294645.1 Chloroflexota bacterium | reverse complement strand
CCGGGCGCTCATGTGCGGGGTCCACGATTCCCCGTCCGGTTCCAGACTGAAGATCTCTACCGATGCCCCGTCGGCGTCTGGCGTCAAGACCGTTTGGCAAGTGCGCACCTCGTCGTCAGGGACGACCAGCGCCTCCTGGATCGCCAGCCCCTCCACCACGTGCGGCCCCGGTCCCCACACGGCCTGGGCCGCGGCCAGGGCCATCTCCAGCATGACCATACCCGGCAGGATCGCGGTTCCGAAGGGACGATGATCGTCTAGGAGGCTCAGGGCAGTGGTACTGAGCTGCGATTCGAACTGTGCTGCTTGCAGGGCCGAGCGCAGCCGCCGGCCCAGGTAGGGGTGAGCGGGCTCGCCCGTGGCCGAGATGGCCGACGAGGTCGCGGGCGGCGCCTGCCGCGGCTGACTGTCGAGCCAGTACCGGCGCCGCTCGAAGGGATAGGTGGGCAGGCTCAGCTTGCGGCGGGGATAGTCGCGGTCGAAGCCCGCCCAATCCACCGCACCCCCGCGCACGTACAGCTCGCTCAAGCTGGCGAGGAGCTGCTCCCAATCATCTCGCCCCCTACGTAGCGAGGGCAGCCAGGCATAATCCTCCCCGGGACAGCATTCCTGCCCCATGCCGAGGAGGGTGGGGTGGGGGCCGATCTCGACGAACACCTCGCAGCCGCGCGCCTGCAGCTCCTGCATCGCCGGCGCAAAGCGCACCGCCTCGCGCAGATGCCGCCGCCAGTAGGCCGGCGTGGTCAGGTCCCCCGCCCCCGCCAGCCGCCCGGTCAGCGTCGAGACCACCGCCCGCTGCGGCGGGCGGTACGTGATCGTCCCCGCCACCCGCTCGAACTCCTCCAGAATCGGCTCCACCAGCGGGGAGTGCGACGCCGCCGGGATCGGCAGCCGCCGCCACTCCTCCTCGCCCAGGCCCAGCGCGGCGATCACCCCCCGCACCGCTGCCGCCTCGCCCGACACCACCACGCTGTCCGGGCTGTTGAGCGCCGCTATCGCCGCCCGCCCCGCAGACGGCGCCAGCGCCGCCGCCACCCGCCCGGCCGGGGCGAACAGCACCGCCATCTCGCCGCTGCCGGGTAGCTGCTGGAGCAGCCGCCCCCGCGCGGCCACCAGGCGCAAGGCGTCTGCCAGCCCGAACACCCCGGCCACGCAGGCCGCGGCGTACTCGCCCACGCTGTGCCCGACCAGCCAGGTCGGCTCCACGCCCCACGCCTGCCACAGGGCGGCGAGCGCGTACTGCACCGCGAACTGGGCCGGCTGCGCGTAGGCCAGGTTGGTCTGGAGCAGGGCGCCCGCCGACGGGTCGGCGGGATAGAGGAGGTCGAGCAGCGGGCGGTCGAGCGCGCCCTCCAGCAGCGCCGCGCAGCGGTCGAGGGCCGCGCGAAAGGTCGGCTGGGTGGCGTACAGCGCCTGCCCCATCCCCGCGTACTGCGACCCCTGCCCGGTGAACAGGAACGCGGCTTTCGGGGGGTCGACGCCGCGCACGGTCGCCTGGCGAGCCCACGGTCCCATCTCGCCGCGACACGCAGCGGCCAGTCGCTCGCGCAGCTGGGCGGGGTCGGCGGCCGTCACGGCCAGCCGGTGCGCGAAGTGAGCCCGCCCGGCGTTCGCGGTGTAGCACACGTCCGCGATCGCGGCCTCGGGCTGTGCGGCGAGGTGCTCCGCGTACCGGGCGGCCAGGGTCCCGAGGGCGGCCTCGCTCCGGGCCGACAGCGCCAGCAGGTGCAGCGGCCGCTCCCGCGCCGCGGGGCGCGCCGGGGCGGCGGGCCCCTCCTCGACGATCACGTGCACGTTCGTCCCGCTGAACCCGAACGAGCTGACGCCGGCGAGCCGGCGGCTGGTGCTCGGACTCCAGGGGGTGCGCGCGGTCGGGACCACTACCGGAATCTCATCCCACGGGATGTGGGGATTGGGGTGCTCCAGGTGCAGGTGCGGCGGGATCTCCCCATGCTGGAGCGATAGGACGACCTTCATCAGCCCGGCGATCCCGGCGGCCGCCTCCAGAT
>DATGKN010000132.1:0-42297 GCA_035294645.1 Chloroflexota bacterium | reverse complement strand
CCCCGGCGCGGCCGGCCAGCCCGCTCGCGGGCCGGGCGAGCGCGTGCAGCGCCAGGGGCAGCAGCAGGCCGCCGCCCACCACCGCGCGCAGCACGCGGCCCGTGTGGCCCTCGGCGAGCGGCCGCGCGATAGTGCGACCCAGCACGAGGCGCTCGGCCAGCAGCAGCGCCAGCTCCGTGCCCAGGGCGAGCCGCTCGATGCGCGCCAGGCGCTCCAGCGCGGCCCGCGGCGTGCCCGGCCACAGCGCGAGCAGCGCCGTCAGCGCCGCCGCCGCGCTGGACAGCGCCGAGGCCAAAAACAGCGGTCCCAGCAGCAGGTAGCTCTTGGTCCACAGCGGCACGGCCGTGGCCGCCAGCAGCACGCCCGTGTAGCCGCTGATGAACAGCGCCGGCACCGTGCCCAGCAGCCCCACCGCACGGGCCGGCCCGGCGCCGAGCGGGCGCGGTAGCGAGCGCGTGGGCAGTAGGCCGTCGCGCGCCGCCTGGCCGAGCGCTGCCAGCGCGGAGCAGGCACTGAACAGCAGCAGCCCCCAGGTGCCCAGCGACATCGGCGAGCGCAGCTTCACCACCCGCAGCATGTGCAGGAAGCGCTCGGGGCGCCCCAGATCGAGGATCAGCAGCGGCGGGCAGGGCAGCAGCGCCGCGAACGACAGGTAGCGGCCGGCGCGGGCGATGCGGGCGTTGGCGCGGCCGCCCGCCAGGTCGGCGAGGCTGGCCACCACGTAGCTGGCGCCCGCGATGCCCCCGAAGAAGAAGTAGCTGATCACCAGCCACTTCCAGTGCGGGCGGTGGAGCACCGGCAGGCCGTAGTAGCCCGCCGGGGCCGAACGGCGCGGCGCGGCCCCGCCCATCACTCCGGCCCCCGTAGGGCGACGAACACCGCCGCGCCGAGCACCAGCGCCGCGCCGGCCAGGCTGGCAAAGGCGGGCAACACCTTGCGCTGCGGCAGCTCTGGCCGCGCGGGCAGGTTGTACACCTCTGACGGCGCCGTCAGGATGAACATCGCATTCAGCCCACGGATGCCGCCCGTGCCGCCCACCGTCTCGTCGCCGTAGAGATACGCGCCCACCACGCCCCGCGCGCGCAGGGCGGCGACCCGCTCGCGGGCGCGCGCGCGCAGGGCATCGACCCGCCCGAACTGGATCGAGTCGGTGGGGCACGCCTTGGCGCAGGCGGGCTCCAGGCCGTCGCGCAGCCGGTCGTAGCAGAGGGTGCATTTGTGCGCCTTGTGGTCGGTGGGGCTCAGCGCCGGCACCCCGAACGGGCAGGCGGGCAGGCAGTAGCCGCAGCCGTTGCAGATATCCTGCTGGATCACCACCGTGTCGAACTCGGTGCGGATGATGGCGCCGGTGGGGCAGGCCTGCAGGCAGCCGGCCTCGACGCAGTGCTTGCACACGTCGCTCATCATCAGCCAGTGACTCTGGAACGGCGGCAGCACGGTCGGCCGCGGCGCGGCTCCGCTGGCTACCCCGTCGCCGCCCGCCGCGGCCGTGTCGGTGAGCCGCTCGATGAACGCCACGTGGCGCCAGGTGGTGGCGCCCAGGTCGCCCGTGTGGTCGTAGCTGCGGCCCTTGAACCCGAAGTCGTCCAGCGGCAAGGCATTCCACTGCTTGCAGGCCACCTCGCACGCCTTGCAGCCGATGCATAGCGTGGTGTCGGTGAGGAATCCGAGTGCCTCACGGCCCACGGTGGGCTCGGGGGGCGCCTGGGCGCCTTCGGGCCGTGGGCTCGTGGCCGCGGGGGGAACAGTCGGCATCGGTGGCTGCTCCAGCGCGTTCAGGCTTTCCGCAGGTTGCAGGTAAACGCCTTCGCCTCGTGGATGCGCGAGTTCGGGTCCTCGATCAGCGCGCTGAGGTCGTTGGCGATCGCGCCGCGCGCCAGTCCGCCGTAGCCGAAGTGCCACGGCATCCCGATCTGGTGGATCACGCGGCCGCCTACCACCAGCGGCTGCAAGCGCGCGGTGACCAGCGCGCGGGTGGTGACCTCGCCGCGGGCGGTGGTCAGCACCACGCGGTCGCCGGTGGCGATGCCCAGCGCCGCCGCCAGCTCCGGGCTGATCTCCACGAACCCCTCCGGCTGCAGCTCGGCCAGCCAGGGCACGTAGCGGCTCATCCCGCCCGCCGTGTGGTGCTCGGTGAGCCGGTAGGTGGTGAGCACGTAGGGGAAGCGCGGGTCGGCCGGGGCGTGGTACGGGTTGTCCGGCCGCACGAACAGCGGCGCCACGGGGTTGCACGGCTGGCGCGGGTACAGCAGGTTCGGCACGGGCGACTCGTACGGCTCGTAGTGGGTGGGCAGCGGCCCGTCGCGCAGGGCCGTGCCGGCGAACAGCGCGCCGCGCCCGTCCGGGAAGCGCAGGAACGGCGCGTCGCCCGGCAGCGCGTCGAGCCCCTTGGCGCCGGGGGGCGGCTGGTAGTCGGGCGGCTTGGTGGCCGGGAAGTCGGGCACGTCGTGGCCCACCCAGCGCCCCTGCGCGGCGTCCCACCACACCCACGCCTTGCGCGCGCTCCAGGGGCGCCCGGCGGGGTCGGCGGAGGCGCGGTTGTACAGCAGCCGCACGTTCGCTGGCCAGGCGAAGCCCCAGCCTAGCGCGGCGCGGTCGTCGCCCGCGCGGCTCTTGGCCAGGTTGCGGCCCGGCTCGGGCAGGATGCCGCAGTAGATCCAGCAGCCCGCGGCAGTGGTGCCGTCGGCGCGCAGCTCGCTCCAGTGCCGCAGGGGCTGACCGTCGGCCACCGTGTAGCCGTTAATTTCCTTGACCACCGCCTCTAAGTCGGGCTCCTCCTGCGGGCCGACGGTCGGGTAGTCCCAGGTGAGCGCATGCAGCTGGCGGCCGCGCGCGCTCGTGTCGCCGGCGTACAGCTCGCGCAGGCGGCGGCCGAGGTGGTACACGAACCACGCCTCGCTGCGGCAGTCGTCCGGGGGCTCGACCGCCTTGTCGTGCCACTGCACCAGCCGCTGGGTGTTGGTGTACGAGCCGTCCTTCTCGGCCGTCAGCGCCGCGGGCAGCAGGAACACCTCGGTGGCAATGTCGCGCGGGTGGATCTCGCCGGCCGCGACCTCGGGCGCCGCGTACCAGAACGAGGCGGTCTCCGTCTCCACCACGTCGCGGACCACCAGCCAGTCGAGCTGGCGCAGGGCGGCGCGGGCCAGCCGGGCGTTCTGGCCGCCGACGGCGGGGTTCTGCCCCATGCAGAACAGCCCCTTCATGATGCCATCGCGCATGAGGGGGATCATCGCCTCGAACGAGTAGTCGCCGCTGATCTTGGGCAGCAGGTCGTAGCCCCAGGCGGTGGCGGCCGTGGCGGCATCGCCGTACCAGGCCTTGAGCAGGCTGACCAGGAAGTGCGGCACGTAGTGCCACAGCCCCGCATCGAGCTGCTCCGCGCGCAGGTAGGCGTCGAGCGTCTCGTGGCCGGGCAGGCTGGGCATCGGCAGGTAGCCGGGCAGCAGGTTGTACAGCGTGGGGATGTCGGTGCTGCCCTGGATGGTGGCGTGGCCGCGCAGGGCCAGGATCCCGCCGCCCGGCCGGCCGATGTTGCCGAGCAGTAGCTGGAGCAGCGCGCAGGCGCCGATCATCTGCGTGCCCACCGTGTGCTGCGTCCAGGCCACCGCGTAGGCGAAGGCGGTGGTGCGGTCGCGGCCGGAGTTGGCGAGGATCGTCTCGGCCACGCGCAGGAACAGGGCGCGCGGCACCCCGCACACCTGCTCGACCAGCTCGGGCGTGTAGCGGGCGAAGTGGCGGCGGATCACCTGGAGCACGCAGCGCGGGTGCTGGAGCGTCGGGTCGCAGGGCACCCCCGTGCCGTCGGGGCCCCGGCTGCCCTCGTGCCCCTGCCGGTCCTGGCCGGCGGCCGGGCTCTCCAGCGCGTCGGCGCCCAGCAGCGCCCAGGTGGTGGGGTCGTAGCGGCGCTCGTCGGCGAGGTAGCCCGAGAACAGGCCGTCGAGGTCCTCGGTGTCGCGGAAGTCGGGGCGCACCAGCCGCGCGGCATTGGTGTAGTGCGTCACGTACTCGCGGAAGAAGGGGTCCTCCTGCCAGCGGCGGCTGTGTAGCACGTAGTTGATCAGGCCGCCCAGGAAGGCGATGTCGCTGCCGGCGCGCAGCGGCACGTGCAGGTCTGCCAGCGCGCTGGTGCGCGAGAAGCGCGGATCGATGTGGATGATCGTGGCGCCGCGCTCTTTGGCCTTGAGCACGAAGCGGAAGCCCACCGGGTGGTTCTCGGCCATGTTGGCGCCCATGATCACGATGCAGTCGCTATCGGCCAGCGACTGCTGCGTCGTGGTGGCGCCGCCGCGCCCCAGCCTGGCGCCCAGCCCGGGCACCGTGCTGCTGTGTCATATGCGCGCCTGGTTCTCCACCGCCACGATGCCCAGCCCGGCGGTGAACAGCTTCTTGATGAGGTAGTTCTCCTCATTGTCCAGCGTGGCGCCGCCCAGGTGGCCAATGGCTAGCGTGCGATGCACGGGTACGCCCCGCGCATCGCGCTCCTCGTAGTGCGCGTCGCGCGTGGCCTTGACGAGCTGCGCGATGCGCTCCATGGCCCAGGCGAGCGGCCGCTCTTCCCAGCGCTCGGCGTGCGGCGCGCGGTACCGCACGCGGGTGATGCGTAGGGGGCTGTGCACCAACCCGAAGGTGGCGGCGCCCTTGGGACACAGCGTGCCACCGTTGATGGGGCTGGCGTAGTTGCCCTCGATGTCGATGATCCGCCCGCCCTTGCTATACACCAGCTGCGAGCAGCCGACCGCGCAGTAGGGGCAGACGCTGACGGTGACGCGCGCGCCGCGCAGCCGCGAGGTGGCCTCGCGCGTGGCGCGGCTGATCGGGTTGGGCACCAGGCCGATGTGGGTCAGCAGGCGCTCGCGCAGGCCCATGCGGGCGGCCTCCCTCGGTGCGGCGAGATCCCGCTGGTATGGTACCGCATGGCCCCCCTGGGCCAGCGAGGTGCCCGCGCCAACGCCGTGTGGCAGGCGCGTGGGGGGCCGGACGGGGTAGCTCAGGCGGCAGTGTCCTGCCGTTGTGTGAGACGTGGCGTGCGCGGCGGCAGCATGGCATCCCAGGCGGCCGCGGGGTCGCGGCTCGGGCCGCCGTAGACGTACTCGCCGCAGTACAGACAGCAGTAATCGGCATCGAGACAGCGGTACAACGGCCCGCGGCAGCGCGGACAACGGCTGGGTGGGGGCGGGCAGGGACGCCGCATCATGACGAACTCCGAGTCTGGTACTATACTTGCTCGGTGCTCAATGCAGGGGCCATGCCAGGCTGCCAGGCCCGCCGCGGGTGGGTTGGCGTACACCGCGCGAGGGCGCGCCGTTTACGCTCCTGTAACGTCGCGTCACCGTTATCCTTACGGGAGGGCCCCATCCTTAGTTGAGCAGCGAGCGTCCCCCCACACCCATGGGCGCTTGCCAAGGAGGCTTTGATGGCGTACGTCATCTGCGAACCGTGCATCGGCACCAAGGACCAGTCCTGCGTCGATGCGTGCCCGGTGGACTGCATCCACCCGCACACGGGCGAGGCCGGCTTCGACGACGAGCCGCAGCTGTACATCGACCCGGACACCTGCATCGATTGCGGCGCCTGCGAGCCGGTATGCCCCGTGAACGCGATCTACGCCGAGAGCGACGTGCCGGACCAGTACAAGGAGTACATCCAGAAGAACGCCGAGTACTACAAGCGCTAGGCCGCGGCTACCGTGCGCGCGGTGGGCGGGCGCTAGCGGCCGTCGCCACCTGACGAGGGGCTCGGGGACCGCCACCCGGGCCCCTCGTCGTACAGCGCGCGGAACTATAATGCGCCCGAGCCTTTGGCCGCGTGGGAGCCCGTGGCGCGGCCCCGCGATACAGGCCACGCAGGGGGGACGGCCATGCCGCTACAGGACTTACGCGAGTGGATCGCGCGCGTCGAGGCGCTGGGCGAGTTGACGCGCGTGGATGGGGTCGACCCGCACCTCGAGCTGGGGGGGCTGGTGGACCTCTACCAATGGGAGATGGGCAATCCCGCTCTCTTGTTCGACCAGATCAAGGGCTATCCGCCCGGCTACCGCGTGCTGGCCAACGTGTTCACCTCGCTGCGCCGCATTGCTCTGAGCCTGGACCTCCCGGTGGACTACGGCCCGCGGGAGTTCGTGCAGGCCTGGCGCACGCAGCTCAAGGACCTACAGCCGATCCCGCCCCGCCTGGTCGACAATGGGCCTGTGCTCCAGCACCAGCAACATGGCGACGCCGTCGACATCACCCGCTTCCCGGCGCCGCTGTGGCACGCCGGCGATGGCGGCCGCTACCTCGGCACCGGCAACATCGTGGTCATGCGCGATCCCGACACGGGCTGGATCAACGCGGGGACCTACCGCGTGCAGGTCCACGACGCGCAGACCGCCGGCATCTACATCTCGCCGGGCAAGCACGGCCGCCTGATCCGCGACAAGTACTGGGCGCGCGGGCAGGCGTGCCCAGTGGCGGTGGTGGTCGGTCAGGACCCGCTGCTGTTGCTGCTGGGCGGGCTGGAGGTGGAGTACGGCAAGAACGAGTACGACGTGGCCGGCGCCATCCGTCGCGCGCCGCTGGAAGTGCTCCACGCCCCTTCCACGGGCTTGCCTGTGCCCGCTCACGCGGAGATCGTGCTCGAAGGCGAGATCCCCCCGAGCGAGACGCATCCCGAGGGGCCGTTCGGCGAGTGGACCGGCTACTACGCCAGCGGCTCGAAGACCGAGCCGGTCATCCGCGTGCGCGCGGTGCTGCACCGCGACGACCCGATCGTGCTCGGCTGCCTGCCGGGCATGCCGCCCAACGACAACACCTATTTCCGAAGCCCGCTGCGGGCGGCGCTGATCTGGGACGCGCTAGAGCGCGCGGGCGTGCCGGGCATCGTCGGCGTTTGGTCGCACGAGGCCGGCGGCGGCCGCTTGCTCAACATCATCGCTATCCGGCAGCTGTACCCCGGTCATGCCAAGCAGGTCGGGCTGGCCGCCGCCAGCTGCCATCCGGGCGCCTACGCCAACCGCTATGTGATCGTGGTCGACGACGACATCGACCCCACCGACACCAACCAGGTGCTCTGGGCGCTGTGCACGCGGACGGAGGTCGCCGAGGACATCGACTTGGTCCGCAAGTGCTGGAGCACTCCGCTCGACCCGATGGCCTACGCAGGCGCGGAGCAGCGCTACTACAACAACCGCCTGGTCATCGATGCCTGCCGCCCCTACGATCGCCGCCACAGCTTCCCGGCGGTGGCCCGCGTGAGCGCCGAGGAGGCGCAAGCGCTGCGCGCGCGCTGGCCCCAGCTCTTCGACCGCCAGGGCAAGGTGCGCCGTGAGACGCGCCACGCCACGGCCGGCCCCGTGTCGGCCGGTGGCTAGCGCTCGTGGGGGGGGCGTGGCCGTACCGTGGGCGTGTCGTCGTCCGGCGCGGCCGGGCGCAGCTCGGGTGGCGGCGGGGGCGGCAAGCGCGTCTCGCCCTCGGGGGGCCGTGGGGGGCCGCCCATGGGCCGCGGTCGCGAGATGACTGTTCGTGCCTCATCTGGCGGCACCGGCGGTGGGGGAGGGGCCATGGGCGGCGGCGGTGGGGGACTCGCACGCTCGGCGCCTGAGCTGGCGTAGCCCGGGGCGTCCCAGCGTGGTGCCGCCGCCGGCGGGGGGGATTCCTCTTGGCCGGCCGGCGCGGGTGGCCAAGGGGGCGGAACCGGCTCGGGCGCCACTGGCGCCCCCTGGACGATCGTCGCGGGCTCGGTATGGCGGGGGGGCCGCAGGGCAGTGGGGGGGGTAGACGGGTTCTGGAAGCTGAACACGTTCTGCCCGATCACGATGAGGTCGCGATGCTGCAGCCGCCGCGGCACGCCGGCCTCCAGCGGCACGTCGTTGACCAGCACCGGATTGGTGCTGCCCAGATCGATGATGACCACGCCCTCGTTTTCCTGGCGGATCACCGCGTGGTAGCGCGAGACCAGCGCATCGCCCAGCACGAGGTCGTTGTCGGTGCCGCGGCCGATGGTGAACTGGGAGCTCGTGAGATCGTAGCGGCGTCCGATCTCCGGCCCGCGCTGGGTGATCAAGAATGGTGGCACGAGTCCCTCCCCTCGCTGGCGCGCTGTTACCGGCCCGCCACCGGTCCAATGGGCGGCTGCTGACCATCGCGGCGCTCGGCGGCTGTCTGCCGCTCGCACGGCGGCCCGTCCGGTCCGTTCTCGACGCTACCCGCTCCCGCCGGCTGGAGCACCAGGTCCAGCGCCTGCACCGCGTGCGGCGCGACCACCACGGAGCAGTGCAGCTGGAAGGCCAGGCGACCGCCAGCCGGCGTGCGAAACGCGATCTCGGGCTCAATGCTAAGCTGGTAGCGGCCGGGCGGCAATTTTAGCGTGTAGCTCCAGTCGCCCCCATCTTCCGTGGCCACCCGGCTCTCGAATTTCGCCCCGCTGCGCGGCTCCACCGCCACCACATACACCTCCTCCTGCCAGGCCTTCTCGCCCACCACGGCGGTGCCGAACGGGAGTTGCACTTGCCCTTGGACTGTGACGACCTCAGGACTTTGGTTGCCCGGCGCCCCGACCGATGGCCCGGGCGGCGCCACCGGGGCCGGGAGTGTAGGGGCGCGCGGCGCGGGCGGAGGCTGCGGCGGCGCGGGCGGGGCCAGGGCGACCGGGGCGAGCGCCGCGCCCCGCGCGAAGACTAGCCCGACCGCAAAGGCGGCCAGCCCCGCCACCGCGACGACCGTCGCCAGCAGTGCGCCGAGCCGCTGGCGCGGGCGACGGGAACGGCCCATCGCCCCAGATGCCATAGCCTGCCCGTGGCCTGGTGGCCGGTCGGGCTCGGTGCTCGCGAGCGTGGCGTCCGCAGGCGACGGCGTGGAGCGGCCGGGCCCGACCGCCAGCCGCTGGGTGGTATCCAGCGGGGGGAGCTGCTGCGTGGTCTCCAGCCCTGCCGCGCGGCTGCCCGATGGCTCGGTGGGGGCCAGCAGTCGCACCAGCAGACACGTGATGTTATCGTGACCGCCCGCTGTGTTGGCGAGCTGCACGAGCTGCTGCGCCGCCGTGGTGAGGTCGCCGTCCACCGGCACCGTAGCCAGCACCGCGTCCGGCACCATGCTGTGCAGGCCGTCCGAGCAGAGCAACACCACGTCGCCCGCTTGGAGATCCGGTACCGTGTACAGCGCGACCTCGACGGTGGGTTGGTGGCCGATAGCGCGGGTGATGATGTTGCGCTGGGGGCTGTTCTGGGCCTCCTCGACGGTCATGAGCTGGTGGCGTACCTGCTCGGCCACCCAGGAGTGGTCCTCGGTCAGCTGCTGCCAGTGCCCGTGGCGGATCAGGTAGGCGCGGCTGTCGCCCACGTTGCCGATGATGGCGCGACCGTTGACCAGCAAGCAGGCGACCAGGGTGGTGCCCATCATGCCGAAGCTGAGCTGCTGGCCCTCGCGGTAGACGACCGCGTTGGCTAGCTGGAACGAGCGTTCTAGCGCCTCCTCGGGCCGCAGATCCGGGGGGTGGTGATAGAAGGCATCGAACAGCGTGGTGACTGCCAGCTCGCTGGCCACCTCGCCTTTCTCGGCACCGCCCATGCCATCGGCTACCGCGAACAGGTAGCCCCGCTCGGCGGCCAGCGCGTGGAAGGCCGCGGGCAGCAAGCCGAGGTAATCCTCGTTGTGCGCCCGCACCAGCCCGCGATCGGTCACGCCGGCCGCTTGGATCAAGAAGCGCGAGGTGGTGAACTGCTGCAACGGCGGGGGGGGAGCTGCTGTCAACGGGCCTCCCTGTGGTGGCCCGCGCCGCGGGAACACCGTACGCGCCGCAACGCTTCGCGCAGCAGCGGCGGCTCGCCGAGCGACGAGCCACAAGCGGCTACCAGCGCGACCGGCCTCGGTTACCGAATGCCAGTTAGCTAGTCAGCTAGCACGATACCAGGCACTTGCCTGGAGTGTCAACCGGGCGGTGGCACGGCCAGGGCACTCAGCGCCGCGGCGCGGCGGCCACGGCCACGCGGTCGCGGCCCTGCTGCTTCGCCAGGTACAGCGCGCGGTCGGTGCGCGCCAGCCAGGCCTCGGCCGCCTCCCCGGGCAGCACCTCGGCGGCACCGATCGAGACCGTGAGGCGTACGGTCCACTGCTCGTGCGGGATGGCCAGCTGGCGTACGTGGGCGAGCAGCCGCTCGGCCAGTGGGACCGCGACGCTCAGGGGCGTGTCGGGCAGGATGACCGCGAACTCTTCGCCACCGTACCGGGCCACGAAGTCGTTGCGCCGCAGGAAGGTGCGCACCAGGCAGTCGGCCAGGTGGCGCAGCACCAGGTCACCTACCGGATGGCCGTAGGTGTCATTGATGCTTTTGAAGTGGTCGGCATCGATGAGCAGCAGCACGGCGGGCTGCTCGAACAGCTCGCGCAAGCAAGTCACCCGGTGCAGGTAGTGATCGAACGCGCGGCGGTTGTACACCTGGGTGAGTGGATCGATCACCGACTCGCGGCGCGCTTCCTGCAGCTCGTGCCCCAGCCGCGACAGCCGGGCGCCCAGCGCCGCCAGCTCCGCCCGCTGCTCCTGCTGGCGCCGTTCCACGGCTTCCGTCAGCGCCGTCACCGCTGCCAGCACGTCACGCTTGATCTCCTCGGTGGAGCGCCCCTGGACCGCCTCGCGCAGCCGCCGGATCTGCTCCAGGGCGTGGCGGTCGGCCACCTGGCCCTGGCCGACGACCCGCTGCAAGCCCTCGACGAACGCCCACACTGCCTGGCGCAGGTCGTCGAGGGCCCGGGGCACGTAGTGGTACTCGCGCTGGCGGTGTTCGAGCATGAACTGGCGTACGCTGGCCCAATCGCGCCGACTGGGGCTGGGCTCGATGGGGGCGCGGTTCGGTGGCGGGGCACCGACCAGCAGGTGAGCCGCCCACGCCTCGCACAGGCGTCGAACGGTAGCGGCGTCCGTCCCATCGACATCGAAGGCGTAGCGGCCGAACGCCCGCAGCAGCGCCGCCACGGTCTCCAGCGCGGCTTCGCCGTCGTCACTCGGTTGGTCGCCGGCGGGTGGCGGCTCGGCGTGCGACCGCCGGAACAGCATGTGTACTCTCCCCCCACCCCGGTGGCGGTCAGGACCTATCCGGTTTCCCCGCGCGGGCGCTTTGACGGGGGCCCTCAGGGCCATTGTAACGGCCGTAGCTGGCAGTCTGATAGCCCCCGCTGGGCCACTCAGCCCTGGGTATCCCGCGCCCGTGCGGCCTCGATCAGCGCCAGCACGCGCTCGGGTGTCAGCGGCGTGCGATCCACCACCACCCCTAGGGGGCGCAACGCGTCCTCCACGGCGTTGCTGATCGCGGCGGGCGGCGAGATGCAGCCGCCCTCGCCCAGGCCCTTGATCCCGAGCGGGTTGCGCGGCGACGGGCTCTCCTGGTGGCCCAGCGTGAGCGGCGGCATCTGTTCGCTCGTGGGCAGCAGGTAGTCCATCAGACTAGCCGTTGTCAGCTGGCCGTTGGGGTCGTACACCAACTCTTCCAGCAGCGCGTTGCCGATTCCCTGAGCCACCCCGCCTGCCACTTGCCCGTCGACGACCAGCGGGTTGATCACTCGCCCGCAGTCATGCACCACCACGTACTTGAGCAGCTGGACGGCCCCCGTGGCGATATCCACCTCTACCAGCGCGGCGTGCACCGCGTTGGCGTAGGTCACCGTTGGCGGCTCGAAGTAGCGCGTCGCCTCCAGGCTGGTGGCCAGGTGCTCGGGCGCGTGGGCGCCGCCATTGGCCACGACTGCCGGGTGGGCCGCGGGCGCTAGTGGCGCGCTCGCGTCGGCTGGGGCCGCTTCGGGGCCGCGCGTGGCGCGAGCGTGGGCGACGAGCTGCGCGAAGGTGACGCTGCGGCTGGGGGTCCCGATCACGCGCACCGTTCCGCGGTGTAGCTCCAGGTCGGCCGGGGCCGCCTCCAGGAGCTCGGCGGCCAGCTGCTTGAGCTGGGCGGCCAGGTCTTGCGACGCCTGTGCGATCGCCGTGCCCGCGACCACCGCGCTGCGGCTGGCGAGGGTTCCCCACCCGCGGGCGATGCCCGCCGTGTCGCCCGGCACCACCGTCACCTGCTCTAGGGGGACGTGCAGCTCGGCGGCGGCGAGCTGCGCGAAGGTCGTCTCATGGCCCTGGCCCTGCGAGCAGGCCCCGGTGAACACCCACACGTGCCCCGTCGCGTCTATCCGCACCGCGCCCCCCTCGAACGGCCCGACCCCGGTGCCCTCCACGTAGGCCGACAGGCCCACGCCGCGATAGCGCCCCTGCGCCCACCAGCCCGGCTGCGCCGCCCGTACCCCCTCATAGTCGATCAGCCGCAGCGCCTCGGCCAGGCAGGCCGGGTAGTCGCCCGAGTCGTACACCAGCGGCTGGCCGTCGCGGTACAGCAGGCCGGTGGCGTACGGCATCTCGGCCGCGGTGACCAGGTTGCGGCGGCGCAGCTCGGCCGGGTCGAGGCCCAGCGCCCGGGCGGCGCGGTCCAGGATGCGGTCCATGGCGAACACCGCCTCCGGTCGCCCCGCGCCGCGGTAGGGGGCCAGCGGCGCCTTATTCGTGAAGTAGCACTCGGCGCGCACCTCCACCGCGGGCACGCGGTACGGGCCGATCAGGTGGGCGGCGCTATTGTACGGCTGCACCAGCCCGGCGGGGTTGTGCGCGCCCATATCGATGGTGAAGCGGTCGCGCAGGCCGAGGATGGTGCCGTCGGCGCGCAGGGCGAGCGCGATCTCGTGCTCCTGATCGCGCGAGTGCGTCGCGGCCCGCAGATGTTCCAAACGATCCTCGATCCACTTCACCGGCCGGCCCAGCTGCCGCGCCTGCCAGGCCACGAGCACCTCCTCGCCGTACAGGGTAACCTTGATGCCGAACCCGCCGCCGACGTCCGGCGCCACTACGCGCACCTGCTCCGGCGGTAGGCCGAGCAGCTGCGCCAGCGCGTCGCGCACCACGTGCGGCGTCTGCGTGGTCGCCCACAGCGTGAGGTGGCCGGCGGCGTCTACCTGGGCCACCGCACCCCGCGGCTCGATGGGGATGCCCGTCTGGCGGTGGAAGCGGAAGCGCTGGCGCACGATGTAGTCGGCGCGGGCGAAGGCGGCGTCGACCTCGCCCGCGCGCACGTGCACCAGCGCCGAGAGGTTATCCCCCAGCTCGGGATGGACGAGCGGCGCGGCGGGCGCGCGGGCCGCCTCGACGCTTCCCACAACGGGCAGCGGTTCCCAGTCGATAACCACCCGCTCCGCGGCGTCCTCCGCCAGGTAGCGGGTCTCAGCCACGACCATGGCCACGGGCTGGCCAGCGTACAGCGCGCGCTCGCGCGCCATGGCGTACTGCGGCTCCAGCTTCACCACTGCCTCGGCCACATCGCGCAGCGCGGCCGCTACTTGCTTGCTGCTGCGTGGCGGCAGCGGGCCCAGCGCGGCGGCGGCCTCGGGGCCGGTGACCACGGCGACCACCCCTGGGGCATCCCGCGCCGCAGTTATGTCGATGGTGCGGAGACGGGCGTGAGCGTGGGGGCTGCGCACGAACGCGGCGTGCAGCATCCCGGGCAGCACGAGGTCGTCCACGTAGCGCCCGGCGCCGGTGAGCAAGCGCCGGTCCTCGCGGCGCCGGACGCTAGCGCCGAGCAGGCTACCGGCTTCCATTGCCAGGCTCCTCGGCTCGGGTGGCCGTGCCGCCGGTGTCGACGCCGAGCACGTAGCGGCCCGGCGCGCTTACTTCAGGATCCAGCCCCATTTCTCGCGCGTCTCGCGCTTGTACTCGGGCGCCGGGCCGATCGGCTGCGGGAACTGGTCGCGCCACTCGAACGGCCGGCAGGCGTCGATCAGCAGCCGCGAGTTGAACCCCTTCTCCCACGGCGGGATCGCTGGGTCCAGCGGCCCCGACCACGCCCGCTTGATGATGTCGATCGATCGCTCCGGGTCGGCGCGCGTACACACCGCCCACATCACCTCGTTCAGGTCGCTGATGTCCACATCCTCGTCGACCACGATCACGATGCGCCCGAGGTACGCCCCCGCGCGGCACATCGCCGCCACGTGCAGCGCCTGGCGCGCGTGGCCGGGATACCGCTGGCGGATAGCGATCACGTTCAGCAGCCGGCAGCCGCCCACGCCGTGGCACCACACGCCGACCACGTCCGGCACGCCCGCGCGCTGGAGCTCCCGCTGCAGCAGGGCCGAGCGCAGGTAGATGCGGTAGCGGTGCGCCTCGTACGGCGGCTTCTCCGGCGGGCAGCCCAGCAGGATCGGGTCGTGGCGGTGGTAGATCGCCTTGACCTCGACCACCGGCTCCTCGCGGCTGCCGCTGGCGTAGTAGCCGGTCCACTCGCCGAACGGCCCCTCCAGCAGCTTGTTGTTGGGGTGGGCGAAGCCCTCGAGCACGATCTCGGCGTTGGCTGGGATGGGCAGGCCGGTGTACTTGCCGCGGATCACCTCGATCGGCTCGCCGAATAGGCCGCCGAGCCACTCGTACTCCGACATGCCGTGGGCGATCTCGAGCGAGCTGGCCACGAACAGCGCCGGGGTGGGCCCCACGATCAGTGCCACCGGCATCGGCTCGCCGCGGCTGAAGTACTTGTCGCGGTGCTGGCGGCCGTGCTTGCCCGGCGAGATGTACAGCCCCACCCGCTTGCTGTCGTGTACCATCACGCGGTAGGTGCCGAGGTTGATCCAATCGGAGTCCGGGTCCTTGGTCACATCGACGGTGCCGGTACCGATGTAGCGGCCGCCGTCCTCCTGGTGCCACTTGGGCGTGGGGAACTTCCAGACATCGACGGCGTCGCCCTCGAGGACGTTCTCCAGGATCGGGCCCTCGGTTACCCAGCGCACCGGCTGCGGCCGCATGTTCTCCATCTTGTCGATGAACCAGGCCTTCAGCTCCTCGGCGCTCAGGGCCGGATCGAAGCCCAGGGTCACCGCCAGCCGCGTCTTGTTGCCGTTGGCATTGACCAGCACGCGGTAGCCCGGCGGGTAGCCCGGGATGTGGTCGAACAGCACCGCCGGCGCCTCGTCGGTGTGGTGGAGCATCTCGGTGATGCGGCCGATGTCCTCCTCCCAGCCCACGCCGTCCAGCCGGCGCAGCTCGCCCAGCGCCTCCACGCGAGCGAGCCATTCCCGAGTGTCGAGGTGGCGCCGCCCGGGCGCGGCGGCCGAGGACTGCTGCGGCGCCTGCGAGGTCTGCGTCATCTGCTGCCTCCTTGGGGCCGTCGGGCCCCGCGCGGCGGGCGGCCACACTGGCCGGCGCGCGTCCGAATAAGGCTACGGCAGGCGCCGCCTGTGCCGCCAATACATGCCTCGTCTAGATCGGAGATAATCGTGCTATGGATGGTCGCGGAGGGCGCGATGCCGATCAACCTCCACCACCTGCGGCTGTTCCATGCCGTTGCCCAGCATGGTAGCGTCTCGCGGGGGGCCGCGGCGGTGCGCGTCAGCCAGCCGGCGGTGTCGCGCGAGGTGCGCGAGCTGGAGCGCGCCTTAGGGGTGCCGCTGCTGGAGCCGGCGGGCCGCGGGGTGCGGCTCACCGCCGCCGGGCGCCTGCTCGATGAGTACGCTAGTCAGATCTTCGGTCTGGCCGAGGCGGCCGAGCGCGCGCTGCGCGAGTTCGTGCAGCTCGAGCGCGGCCAGCTCGCCCTTGGCGCCATCGCCACCGTGGCGATCTACTACCTGCCGCCGCTGCTGCAGGCGTTCCGGCGGCGCTACCCGAAGATCGATCTGGCGATGACCATCGGCGCCACCCGCGAGCTGGTGGCGGGCGTGCGCGCCGGCCAGCTGGAGCTGAGCTTCGTCGACGGCCCGGTGGACGACCCGGCGCTCTGCACCACCCCCTTCGCCACCGACGAGCTGGCGCTGATCGCCGCGCCCGACCACCCGCTGGCCCAGCGCGGCGTCGTGCGGCTCGCCGAGCTGGCCGACGAGCCGTTCATCCTCCAGGAGCCGGGCACCGGCCTGCGCGAGCGCACCGACGCGGCGCTAGCCCGCGCGGGGGTGCAGGTCCGGCCGGTGATGACGCTGGGCCGCACCGAGGTGATCAAGCAGATGGTCATGGCGGGGCTGGGGCTGTCGGTGGTGTCGCGTCGCGCCGTGCAGACCGAGGCGGCCGAGGGCCGGCTGTGCGTCGTACCGCTGGCCGACGCCGCGCTGGCGCGGCAGCTCGTCTGCGTTAGCCGCCGCGGCGTGTCGCCCTCCCCGGCCGCGCGGGCGTTGCTCGACCTCCTGGCCGCCGAGCGCTGACCGCTCAGGGCGCGATCGCCGCTTTGATGAACTGGTCGCCGGCCGCGCCGCCGGCCGCGCGGAGCGCCGCCTCCGCCTCGGCGAGCGGGTACACGTGGCTCACCATGCGCTCCAGCGGGTAGCGGGGACCGCGCGTGGCCAGGAAGTGGTGCGCCGCGACGATGGCGTCGGCGCCTTTGGTGTATACGCCCTGCAGGCGGATCTCGTTCCACACCAGCTGGTCCAGCGGCAGGCCCGTGATCGTCGCCTGGCCCGTGAGGCCGCCGAGGACCAGCGTCCCCTGCCGCCGCACCAGCTGCACCGACGCCTGGATCGCCCGCGGGCTGCCGGTGACGTCGAGCACCACGTCGGCCAGCCGCCCGCCCGTCAGCGCGCGTACCCGCGCGACGATGTCCTCCTGGTCGGCCAGGAGCGTGTGGTCGGCGCCCAGCTCGCGGGCCAGCGCCAGCCGGCCGGCGTCGCGCGCCAGGCCCGTGACGATGATCTGGGCGGCGCCGCTCTCGCGCGCCACTACCGTGGCCGCCAGGCCCTGCGGCCCAGCCCCCTGGATGACCACCGTGTCGCCCACGCTCACGTCGCCATAGCGGCGCAGCCACTGGATGCCGTTGGCCACGATGCCGCCGACGATCGCCACCGCTGCGGGGAGGCTGTCTGGCACGCGGTGCACGATCGACCCGGGCGCGAGGTACATATACTCCGCCATCGCGCCCCACAGCGCCGGCGGCTCGGTGACCGGCGTGTACAGGCCATAGCCGCGCTTGCTGGCGCAGAAGCGGTAGCCGCCCGTGAGGCAGGCCTCGCAGGCCCAGCACGGCACGCTGCCCTCCACCGTCACGCGGTCGCCCACCCGCACCCCATAGCGGGCCGCGGCGCGCTCGCCGATAGCCGCGATGCGCCCGAGGATCTCGTGGCCGAGGATCAGCGGCAGGGGCGCGGCCAGCGTGCCGTCGAACACGTGGTAGTCGGTGCCGCACACCCCGACCAGCTCCACCCGCAGCAGGGCGTCGTCGGGCCCGATCGCCGGCAGCGGGAACTCGCGCAGCGCGAGCCGCTCTACCCCCTCCAGGACCGCCGCGGTTACCGTGGCCATCGCGCTCTCCTCATTTACCTGATGTCGGTTGGGCCCACCGCCGCGTTTGGCGAGACTGTAGCGCCGGCCGTCCCATCGGGCAACGCGGGGCATCGTTCTGGCGCGGGGGGCGCACCCGTTGGCAGCCGTGTCGCGCGACCCAGCAGGTGGGGGCAAGGCGGCGTGTAGGGACGCGCGCCGCCTGCACGCCCTCGAGGTCGCGGGGGGCGGCCAGTAGACGCCGCGGGCTACAGCCAGCCCGCCAGTGCCAGCGCGGCGGCGCCGGCCATCAGCAGCAGCGGGTGTAGGCGCGTGCGCAGCACCAGCACGACCGTGAGCGCCACCACCAGATAGCCCAGCGGGGTGGTTTCCACCGCGCCGGCGACCACCAGGGCGGTGGCCAGCACGAGCCCGGCCGAGATGGGTACCATCCCCGCTTGGACGGGCCGCCGCCACGGCGCGTCGCGGAAGCGCCGCCACAGCCGCGCCGCCACGTAGGCCACCACCGCCGACGGCCCGCACATGGCCAGCGTGGCTACCAACGCCCCTGCCCAGCCCGCCGCCTGCCAGCCGATGAGGCTCACCAGCAGCACATTCGGGCCCGGCGCCGCCCGCGCCAGCGCGAACAGATCGGCGAACTGCGCGTCGGTCAGCCAGCCGTGGACCTCCACCACCTGACGGTGGATGTCCGGCAGCACCACCATCACGCCGCCCACCGCCACCAGCGAGAGCGGGGCGAACACCAGGATCAGGTCGAGCAGGACGCGGACGGTCACGAGGCCTGCCGCCCGACCAGCGCGATGCTCACGGGGGCCAGGAGCAACAGCACTACCAGCAGCGGCCAGTGCAGCACCCCGACGCCCACGAAGGCCAGCGCGGTGATGATCAGCGCCCGGGGGTCGCGGCGCGCCGGCTGCGCCATCTTCAGCCCGGTGGCCAGCAACAGCCCGGCGGCGACCACCGCCACGCCCCGCAGCACGGCGCGCACCGCATCGAGCTGGCCCACCTGGCCGTACAGCGCGCCCAGCGGCACCCACACCACCAGCGGCGCCAGGATCAGCCCCGTGAAGGCGACCAGCGCGCCCAGCGCCCCGTGGTACCGCGCGCCGATGAAGATCGCCACGTTGACGATGTTCGGCCCCGGCAGCGCCTGACCGAGGCTCCACAGCTCGGCGAACTCGCGCGCCGTGAGCCAGCGCCGCTTCTCGACCAGCACGCGGTACGCCCAGGCGACGGCGCCGCCGAAGCTGGAAAACGTGATCTCGACGAAGCAGCCGAACAGCGCGGCCAGCGACACGCGCGGCGACACGCTGGCCGCTTCAGCGGCCGGTTGACGGGGCATGCTCCACCTCCCTTGCAACCCGATTGTTGGACGGTACGGGGTGACGAGGCAAGGCGCGAGCGAGTTGTATCAGCCCATGAGGTATGCGTCACATAGTGGCACACAGATATTCTGTGCACATTGTTGCTCACGGATCGTCCTAGCCGGTGCTAATAATATGATTTGGGTATGACGAATCACGAAATAAACACTTGTTGTCGGTAGGGCACGGTATGTATAATTGGCCGGCTCTGTTGGGTGGCAACATATGGGTGGATGTTCAATGTGGAGCAGGTGTGAGCACATTGAGGGCTATGGCGGGCTAACTGCACAATAGGTATCAGGGAGAGGCAAGTGATCGCGCGGTTCCTCCGGTGGGCTATCGCGGGTCTGGTAGTCCTATTCATCGGTATCCAGTTCGTGCCCTACGGCCACGATCATAGAAATCCCGAGGTGCGTGCCGAACCGGCATGGGATAGTACCCAGACGCGCGAGCTCGTGGTGCGTGCATGCTATGCTTGCCATAGCAATCAGACGGTTTGGCCCTGGTACAGCAACGTCGCGCCGGTATCGTGGTTCATCCAGCGCGATGTCGACCGCGGCCGGCGCGACTTGAACTTCAGTGAGTGGGACCGGCCTCAACGCGAGGCGCGCAACGCCGTGCGGCAGGTACAAACGGGCCAGATGCCGCCCCTGTACTACACCTGGATGCATCCCGAGGCGCGGCTGTCGCCGGCCGAGCGCGACGAGCTGATCCGTGGCCTGCAGGCGACGCTAGACACCTCGACCCCGCGGTAGTCCTGCGATCCGTCCGGCCAGCTATCTCCCGCGCACCTATCGGCGCCGGGCTAGCTACAATGGGGGGCGGAGGCGCGTATGGACTTCACTTTCACCCCCGAGCAGCAAGCCATCCGGCAGGCGGTGCGCGAGCTGTGCCGCCAGTTCCCGCCCGCCTACTGGCGCGAGCTCGACCGCACCGGCGCCTACCCCGAGCAGTTCGTGCGGGCGCTGACGGCGGCGGGCTGGCTCGCGGCACTGATCCCTGAGGAGTACGGCGGCGCGGGGCTGGGCATTACTGAGGCCAGCATCATCCTGGAGGAGATCCATCGCTCGGGGGGCAACGCGGCCGCCTGCCACGCCCAGATGTACACCATGGGCACCCTGCTGCGGCACGGCAGCCCCGAGCAGAAGGCGCGCTACCTGCCCGCCATCGCCCGCGGCGAACTGCGCCTGCAAGCGTTCGCCATCACCGAGCCCAACGCCGGCTCGGAGACCACCCGCATCCAGACCACCGCTGTCCGTCGTGGCGATCATTATGTCATCAATGGGCAGAAGGTGTTCATCTCTCGCGTGCAGCAGTCCGATCTCATGCTGCTGCTAGCGCGTACCACTCCCTACGAGCAGCTCACCGACAAGACCCGCGGGCTGAGCGTCTTCCTGGTCGACCTGCGCGAGGCAGGCGGGGCGATCGACGTGCGCCCGATCGACCTGATGATCAACCACCACTCCAACGAGGTGTTCTTCGACGACCTGCGCGTGCCGGCCGAGAACCTGATCGGCGAGGAGGGGATGGGGTTCCGCTACATCGTCGACGGCTGGAACGCCGAGCGGATCCTGCTGGCCGCCGAGGCACTGGGCGACGCGCGCTGGTTCATCGAGCGGGCGGTGGCCTACGCCAAGACGCGGGTGGTGTTCGGCCGGCCGATCGGGGCCAACCAGGGCGTGCAGTTCCCGCTCGCGCAGGCGTACGCGCGCACCGAGGCGGCCGACCTGGTGCGCTACCAGGCGGCGACGAAGTTCGACCGGGGCGAGCGCTGCGGGGCGGAGGCGAACATGGCCAAGCTGCTGGCGGCCCAGGCCGCGTGGGAGGCGGCCAACGTGTGCCTGGACACCCACGGCGGCTACGGGTTCGCGGCGGAGTACGACGTGGAGCGCAAGTTCCGCGAGACGCGGCTGTTCAGCGTGGCGCCCGTCAACAACAACCTGGTGCTGGCGTACCTCGGCCAGCACGTGCTCGGCCTGCCCCGCTCGTACTGACTCTTGACACTGGCCGGTGGGCGCCGTATCGTGGGCGCCGATATCGCCAGGGGGCAGCGCTTGCGCCCACGACCGCGCTGCCGCGAGGCCGGCTGATGCGGCCCGCCGCGCCTGGCGAGAGGCCGGTGTGTCATCGGGGGTGGGAGCGTGAGTGTCTTGGAGCTGACCGTCAACGGCCGCCCGGTTACCGTCGATGTCGAGCCGGATACCCCGCTGCTGTACGTCCTGCGCAACGACCTGCAGCTCAACAGCCCCAAGTTCGGCTGCGGGCTCGCCCAGTGCGGGGCCTGCACCGTCATCGTCGACGGTGCCGCCATCCGGTCGTGCGTCACGCCCACGGCCACCGTGGTGGGCAAGGCGATCACCACGCTGGAGGGGCTGGGCACGCTCGATGCCCCGCATCCGCTCCAGCAGGCGTTCATCGCCGAGCAGGCCGCCCAGTGCGGCTACTGCATCAACGGCATGATCATGACCGCCAAGGCGTTCCTCGACCAGAACCCCAATGCCGACGAGGCCGCTATCCGCCAGGCGCTCAATCGCAACCTCTGCCGCTGCGGCACGCATCTGCGTATCCTGCGGGCCATCAACCGCTACGTCCAGGAGCTGCGAGCATGAGCACGATCCTGACTCCGCGGCTCAAGGCCGTCCCGGGCAACGGAGGGGCCGCCGCCCTACGGCTATCGCGGCGGACATTTCTCAAGGCCACCGGCGTGCTGATCGTCGGCTTCAGCCTGGCCGACCGCCTCGCCCCGAGCGGCGCCGTGGTGGCACACGCCCAAGCGGGGGTGCCGGCCCAGCGTCTCGACTCCTGGCTCGCTATTGCCGACGATGGCACGGTCACGCTCTTCACCGGCAAGGTCGAGCTGGGCACCGGCGTCGAGACGGCGCTGGCGCAGATCGCCGCCGAGGAGCTGGACGTGGCCTGGGACCAGATGCACGTCGTGCAGGGCGACACCGCCCTCACGGTGGACCAGGGCCCCACGGTCGGCAGCCAGTCGGTGGCCATCGGGGGCGCGCAGATCCGGCAGGCGGCCGCCGAGGCCCGCCAGGTGCTGCTGGCACTGGCCGCCGAGCGGCTGGGCGCCCCAGTCGACCAGCTCCAGGTGCGCGACGGCGTGGTGTCCGTGGTCGACGACCCCGCCCGCAGCGTCCGCTACGCTGACCTGGTCGGCGGGCGCCGCCTCGAGATCGAGGTCAGGGGCACAGCCGTGCCCAAGCGGCCCGAAGAGTACCGGCTCGTTGGGCAGCCGCTGCCCCGCCGCGACATTCCCGCCAAGATGACCGGCCAGTTCGAGTACGTGCAGAACGTGCGCCTGCCCGGCATGCTGCACGGGCGGGTGGTGCGGCCGACCCCTCAGTCGGGCGCCACGCTGG
This sequence comes from Chloroflexota bacterium, assembly GCA_035294645.1. GTDB lineage: Bacteria > Chloroflexota > UBA6077 > UBA6077 > JAJPHF01 > JADGHJ01. Next base: position 20,312 of record DATGKN010000132.1, on the reverse strand, counting down.
TCAGCGTCGATGAGGCCTCGGTCGCCGATGTGCCCGGGCTGGTGCAGGTGGTGGTGCGCGGCAACTTCGTCGGTGTGGTCGCCGAGCGCGAGGAGCAGGCCATCCAGGCCGCGCGCCGGCTGCGCGTAACGTGGTCGGCGCCCGCCGGCTTGCCCCCCCAGGACACGCTGTTCTCCGTCGTCCGCACCGCGCCCAGCGACGACCGCCTGCTCGACGAGGCCGGCGATGTGGCCGCCGCGCTCGCCGGGGCGGCGAAGACGGTCGCGGCGACGTACGAGTTCCCCTTCCAGATGCATGGCATGATCGGGCCGAGCTGTGCGGTGGCCGACGTGCGCCCGGATGGGGCGACCGTCTGGTCGGGCACGCAGGCGCCCCACGTGCTCCAGGCGGACCTCGCGCGCGCCCTAGACCTGCCGGTCGAGCGCGTGCGCGTGATCTACACGGAGGGCTCGGGCTGCTACGGCCGCTACCGCAGCGACGACGCGGCGCTCGACGCGGCCCTGCTCTCGCAGGCGGTGGGCCGGCCGGTGCGCGTGCAGTGGATGCGCGCCGACGAACACGGCTGGGAGCACTACAACCCGGCCATGGTGTTCAGTATCCGCGGCGGGATCGATGCTAGCGGCCAAGTCGTGGCTTACGACTACGAGGTCTGGTCGGCACGCCACACGGGCCAGCGCCTGCTCGGCGCCCAGACCGGCGGCGCCTGGGAGCTGCCGCTCGACCCGGTGTTCGTCGGCCACGACACGCTGATGTTCTACGCCTTCCCGAACCGGCGCTACCTGTTGCATGCGCAGGGCCAGTCGCTGCTACGCAACGGCAACAACCGCAGCCTGGGCGGCCTGCCGAGCGGCTTCGCCGGCGAGGCGTTCATGGACGAGCTGGCCGCGGCGGCCGGCGCCGACCCGGTGGCGTTCCGCCTGCGGCACCTGAAGGACGAGCGCGCCCGTGCAACGCTCGAAGCGGTAGCGGCTGCCGCCGGATGGGATCCCCGTCCGGCGCCCAAGTCGGGTGTGAGCCCGACGGGCGTGGCCACCGGCCGCGGGGTGGCCCTGATCGCTTACGGCGATCCCCCCAACCAGACCTGGGTCGCCCTGGTGGCCGAGGTCGCCGTCGACCAGGACCGCGGCACCGTGCGCGTGCCGCGGATCGTGGTAGCTCACGACTGCGGCCTCGTGGTCAATCCCGACGGCGTGCGCAACCAGATCGAGGGCAACGTGCTCCAGTCGCTCAGCCGCACGCTGCACGAGGAGGTCCAGTTCGACTCCTCGGGCGTGACCAGCCTCGACTGGCGCACGTACCCGATCCTGACGTTCGAAGAGGTGCCGGAGCGCGTGGAGGTCGTGCTGGTCGACCGGCGCGAGCTGGCGCCGACGGGCGCGGGCGAGGCGGCCACGGTGCCAACCGCGGCGGCGATCTCCAACGCGATTTTCGACGCCACCGGCGTGCGGCTGCGCCGCGTGCCGTTCACGCCCGAGCGGGTGCTGGCCGCGCTGCGCCAGCGCGCCGGCTAACCCCCCCGCCCTTTCACGGGGCAGGGGCGCCGCCGTGCTCGCCCCCGCTACAGTGCTCGGCGACCGCCCGCACGGCGCCGAAGAAGCGCGCGGCGGTCTGCTCCCACGTCGGGCGCCGGCTGGCGCGTCGGCGGGCGGCGGCGCCCAACCGTGCCCGCAGCGCCGGATCGTCCGCGAGCTCCCGCAGCGCCCGGGCCAGGGCCGCCGTGTCGCCGACGGGCACGATGCGCCCCTCGACGCCGTCGCTGGCCAAGTACGGCAGGTTGCCCGCGGCGAAGCCCACCACGGGCAGCCCCATCGCCATCGCCTCGCCATACACCGTGCCGAACGGCTCCCGCGTGCTGGGCAGGACGAACACATCGGCGGCCGCGTACAGTTGCGCCACCCGCGCGGGGCTCACCGGCCCGTGCACCACCACCCGGCCGCGCAGGTCGGCGCGCGCCAGCCGCTCGCGCACGCGCGCCGCGTAGGCCCGGTCCACATCGTCGTTGCCTACCAGGTGCAGGGTGCCCGCCGCTGGCGGCAGCCGGGCGAAGGCGTCGAGCAGCGGCAGGATGCCCTTGCGCGGGATCCAGTTGCCGACGCACAGGAACGCGGCGGCGCGGCCCTGCCGCAGGTCGGGCGGCGGCCCGTCGGGCAGCGGCGCCACGTCGCGCCCCGGGGGCACGACGCACAGGCGCTGGCGCGGCAGCCCTTGGGCGGCCAGCTGCTCGGCTAGCAGCTCGCTGGCCACCAGCAGCCGCGCCGCGCGGCGGTACACCAGCAGGTCCAGGCGCGCCTGCAGGGCCGTGCGCAGCGGCCCGTGGTCGATGCCGCCGGGCGACTGGTGCAGGCTGCCCAGCAGCGGCACCGCGGCGAGGTCGCGCAGCGCGGGCGCGAGGTAGGCCGCGGCGATGCTGTCCACGATCACCGCCCGCGGGCGGTGACGCAGCGCGTGGCGGACGACCTGGCGCGCGGCCAGCGCCGGCAGCGGGAAGGGCCCCTCGGGCACCGAGGCGAACACCAGCCGCCAACCGTGGGCCGGCGCCAGCGCGGCCAGCCGCCGGTGGTAGAGGTAGCCGCCCGTGAGCTGGCGTGGATCGCCGAGGGTCACCAGCACGGCGAGCGGCCGCACGGCCGCGGAGGGCGCGCTAGCCACCGGCCGGCGAGGGGGCCGCGGCGAAGCGCGGCAGCACGTGGGCGGCGAGCAGCTCCAGGGTGCGCCGCGCCTCCGCCTCGCTGAGGTTGGCGAAGTTCACCTGCAGGCTCGGCTCGGCCTCGCCGAACAGCTCGCGCGCCCAGGCGAACTGCTCGGCCACCTCGTCCGGGGTGCCCACGAACAGCCGCCGCTCGGCCACCATCTGCTCGAAGGTGAAGCGGTCGACCACCGCGGCGATACGGTCGTAGCCACGGTACTGCGGCGAGGGATGCCCGACCCAGCGGCGCAGGCGCTCGTAGAACACACGGTGGTACTGCTCCCAGGCCGGCCGCACGCCGTCGAGCGCCGCCGCGCGGCTCTCCGCCACGTAGCAGTGGGCCGAGTAGGCCACGCGCTCCCGCCCTGGTGGGTGGCCCGCCGCGCGCCACGCGGCGCGGTAGCGCCGGATGAGCCCCGCGAGCTGCTCGAAGTCGCTCACGTACGGCACGAACATCAGGTGGTAGCCCATGCGCCCGGCCCACTCGAACGACTCCGGCGTGCCGATGGCCGCCACCCACACCGGCGGGTGCGGCTGCTGCACCGGCCGCGGCAGCACCGTCACCTGCTCCCAGCGGTGGAAGCGCCCGTGGAACGTCACGTTCTCCTCGGTCCACAGGCGGATGCAGGCGGCGATCCCCTCCTCGAAGCGCGCCCGGCTCTCCTCCAGTGGCACGCCGAACGCCTCGAACTCGTCGGGCAGGAACGCCCGCGCGAAGCCGGCGTCCAGCCGCCCCCCGGAGATGCAGTCCAGCTCGGCCAGCTCCGCGGCGTATTTCAGCGGGTGGTTGAACGCCGGCACCACCGCGCCCGTGACCAGCCGCACGCGCGGCGCGCGCTGCGAGGCGGCCGCCAGGAACACGACCGGGTTCGGCGAGTAGCCACCGTAGGGACGGAAGTGGTGCTCGACGATGCGCACGGAGGCGAAGCCCAGCCGGTCGGCCAGCTCACAGAGGTTCAGGCACTCGCGGAAGTACTGTGCGCCCGACTTCTGCCCGGGCAGGAACGACGGGAAGAAGTTGATCCCGAAGCGCATCGCCCTCTCCCCCCTATCAGACGATGGCGATCGGCCGCACCGGCGAGCCCGTGGCGCCCACCAGCGGCAGCGGCAGCACCACCAGCAGGAACTCCGTGACGCCATCGGCCGCCAGGCGCTCGAGGTTCAGGTTCTCCAGCAGCTGCACGCCGTGGTCGGCGATCAGCAGCGCGTGCACGTTGTCGTCGCCCTCGCGCGGCTGCACCTCGTACCACGGCGTGTCGTCGCCAGTCAGGCGCACGCCGCGGGCGAGCAGCCAGCGGGCGCCGTCGCCGTTCACCCCGGGGCAGCCGGTCTCGCCGTCGACGTACCGCGCGGGCTCGCTCCAGCGCCGGGCCCAGCCCGTGCGGATCAGCACGGCGTCGCCGGGCCCGACCGCCACGCCCGCGCGGCGAGCGGCCGCCTCTAGCAGCGCCCCATCGACCGCTTGGCGGTCGGCGAGCACCTCCACGCCCAGCACGGGCGGGATGTCGAGCAGCACGCCGCGCTGGACGAGCGGCGGGGTCTGCTCGATCCCCAGCGCGCGGAAGCCGGCTGGGTCCTGCTGCGCCGCCTGCGCGTCGAGGCCGCCGTACAGCTTGCCGTTGCGCGAGTAGTGGCACAGCGCATCCAGGTGCGTGCCCGTGTGAGCGCACATTACCAGCAGCTCGTTCGCCGAGCTGGCATTGCCGGGCCGCACGACGTCGCCGTGCCGGCGGACCAGCGCGAAGGTGTACGGCGGGTGGAAGCTGAGCACCGGTACCCCGGGCGCGATCGGCTGCGCCAGGTCGTACACGACGCCGTGGCGCACCAGCGCCCGCAGCAGCTCGGGATCGATCCACGTCGGCTCGTCCACCGCTGGCCTCTCCTCGCGCCGGGTGCGGTGCCCGACAGTCTAGCACGCCGCTGGCCGCGCGCCCAGTCCGTGCTCGCTGCGGTATGATGACGCTACTCGCCCGGTCGACGGGGCGAGGGAGAGGAGGGAGCGATGCGTCACCTCGGTAGGGGCATTCCCTTGGTCGTGGTCGCCGTGCTGGGACTGGTCGCCGGGCTGGCGCTCGGTACGGCACGAGCACCGGTAGGAGCCGCGGCCGCCGCGCCCGCGGCACCGGCGGAGCAGGGGGGCACCAGCCTGAACTACGATCAGGCGGCGCGGCTGGTGCAGGCGGCGATGGAGTATGCCCAGGCGCACAACTACCGGATGAGCTTCGTGGTGCTCGACGCCGGTGGCCACCTGCTGGCCGCCGGGCGCATGGACGGCGCCCACTTCTTGACCCCCGAGATCGCCCGCGGCAAAGCCTACGCCCCCGCGGCGACCGGCCGCTCTGGCAGCGCGATGACCGAGTCGTTCCAGGCGAACCCGGCGCTGTGGGGCAATGCTGCCGCGCTGGGGTACGGTGCGCCGCTGCTGCCGGCGCGCGGGGCGCTCCCCCTATTCCGTAACGGCGTGCTGCTCGGGGCGATGGGCGCTAGCGGCGGCACAGCCGAGCAGGACGAGGAGGCCGTGCGCGCCGCCCTCCAGGCCCTCGGCTTCCAAGAGACTCCCAGCTAACCGCAAGACACCGCTGGCCCGCTTGAGCCCGCCGCGGGCGGGCCGGCCTGTCGTTATGTCCGACAGCACGGGTAGCGCGTGGTATCCTCTGCGCAAGGCGTGCTGCCTTGCTGCCGCAGAAAGGATCACCGATGCCCGCTGTGACTCCCGCTAACGTCCTCGCCCTACCCAAGCTTCCCCCGTGCGACCCACGGCGCGCGCGGTTGCGGCCTGTCCGCTCGGTTACCACGGCCCCCAGCGGGCTAGAGGGCGAGGGCTTCCCCGTGCGCCGCGCATTCGCTGGCGTCCCGCTCGCCGACCTGGACCCCTTCGTGCACCTCGACCAGATGGGCGAGGTGGAGTACGCGCCGGGCGAGCCGAAGGGCACGCCCTGGCACCCGCACCGCGGCTTCGAGACCGTGACCTACATGATCGACGGCGCGTTCGAGCATCGGGACTCCACCGGGGGCGGCGGGCTGATCACCAACGGCGACACGCAGTGGATGACCGCGGGCGCCGGGATCTTGCACATCGAGCGGCCGCCCGAGCAGCTAGTCGCCCGCGGCGGGCTGTTCCACGGCTTGCAGCTGTGGGTCAACCTGCCGCGCGCGCTGAAGTGGGCGCCGCCCCGCTACCAGGACATCCGCGGCCAGGCGGTGGCCCTGCTCGCCTCGCCCGATGGCGGCGCGCTGCTGCGCCTCATCGCCGGCGAGTTGGCCGGGCAGCGCGGCCCAGGGGTCACCCACACGCCGATCACCATCGTCCATGCCACGCTCCAGCCCGGCGCCGCGGTCGATCTGCCCTGGCCGGCCGCGTTCAACGCGCTGGTGTACGTGCTCGGCGGACAGGGCTACGTGGGGGCCGAGCGGCGGCCGCTGCACACCGGCCAGCTCGCCGTGCTAGGGCCTGGGGAGGCGATTCGCATAGGCGCTGACCGCGTGCAGGCCAGCCGCACTCCAACGCTGGAGGTCTACCTCATGGGCGGCCAGCCGATCCGCGAGCCCGTGGTGGTATACGGGCCGTTCGTGATGAACACGCGGGAGGAGATCGCGCAGGCGTTCGCCGACTATCGCGCGGGCCGGCTCGGCACCATCCCGCCGGACCAGCTCCGCTGACCGGCCGCTCCCGGCGGGCGGGAGCCCACAGGCCAAGAGGCGCCCCGCGCGGGGCGCCTCTTCCGAAGCCGTGTCGGGTTGTTAGACCGCCGCGCGACCTGGCGTCAGCGCCCGCGCGACGGCGATCACGATGATCGCGCCGACGGTGGCGATGACGATGCTCGTCAGGTCGAGACCCGTCAGCGGGATGCCCAGCAGCGTGCTGCTCAGGAACCCGCCCACCAGCGCGCCGACGATCCCCAGGATGATATCGCCGAGCAACCCATAGCCGCCCTTCATGATCAGGCTAGCCAGGAACCCAGCGATCAAGCCCAACACGATCCACGCTACGATCCCCATCCTCGACATCCCTTCCGCCGCGCGTCAGCGCGGGCACTGCCTGTACTGCACTCGCTCTTACGCAAGCAGCGTGCCAGGCATGGCCCACGCCACGCGCGGCGCGAGGGGAGCGCGCCCGGGCGCGCGTCTTTCCGGCGGCCCCCCGTTCACCACGACGGCAGGGCAGGTCCCCACGAGAGGACGGAGCACTAACCCTGATAGGTCACGTACACGCCGTAGCCGTTCGGGCCGTTCAGCACCGCCGTGCCGAACCCGGGCGCTACCTGCGCGAGCTGCTGCGCCAGCTGCTGGCAGGTGCCCGCCGTGTCCGCCCCGCAGAACAGCAGCGGGTGGATCAGCGCGTACTGATTGGCGCCGAGCGGGTAGAGCTGCAGCGGCGCCTGTTGGAGCGCGCCGGGCGGTAGCACCTGCTGCAGCGCCGGCACGATCACGTTCTGCACCGGTACCGGCACGGCGGTCACGGGCACCGGCACCGCGACCACCGCGGGCGCCGGGGCCACGACCGCCGGGGCCACAGGCACCGGCTGCGGCACCACGACCACGCCGTGGCCGTGCGGGTGATGGTGATGCCAGTGGTAGTCGGCGGCCCAGGCGACCGGGGTGGCTACCGTGCCGAGCAAGGCCAGGGCCCCGACAAAGCCTATCCAACGTGCGACGCGCATAGCGCAACCTCCTCGCGAGACTGCGCCCCCGCCTTCCACGCGAGTAGTTGCCTATTTACATGGTAGCGCGCCGCCTCGCCGCCCGACTTGGATTTCCGCCGACCTGCTTGGCGCGCGGCGGGCAGCCAGCCGTAGCACCGGGCGGGCATTCGGGGTATGCTGGGGGGCACCAGGGGCCACACGGGCCGCCCGGCCGACTTCAGCGCCGCGCCTGACCGCGGTCGCTCGCCGGCCCGGCGAGGAAACAACAAGGAGCGGCATCAATGCGCGCACTCCTGGTCGCCTACGCGCTCGTGTTCTCGCTAGCTGCGGCGTGCGCCGGTGGGGGCGCGCCCGCCGCCCGCGCGCCGGCCGACGCGGCCACCCAGCCCGCGGCCGCGAGCTCCGCCCCCGCCCCGCCGCTGACCAAAGTGCGCGCCGCCTACTCGGTGGTCAGCGCGGGAGTGGCGCCGGTCTGGCTCGCGCTCGACCAGGGCCTCTGGCAGAAGCACGGGCTGGATGTGGAACTCACACTCATCTCCGGGGCGCCCAACAACGTGGCCGCGCTGCTGGCCGGCGACGTGCAGTTCATCCAGACCTCGGGCGACTCGACCCTGCCGTTCCAGGCGCGCGAGCCGAACATCATCGCCATCCTGAACACCAGCAGCGCCAGCGCCCACCGCATGATCGTCCAGCCCGACATCCAGCGGCCCGAGGACCTGCGCGGCAAGCGCCTGGGAGTGTTCACCCTCGGCGACGGCAACTACGCCCTGATCAGCAAGGCGCTGCTGAAGTTCGGGATCAACCCCGAGCGCGACGTGATCTGGACGCCCGTCGGCGGCGGCAACATGGGCGGCTTCGTGGGCGCGCTGGCCGCAGGCGCCATCGACGCCGCGCTGCTCACCCCGCCCACCGACCTGGCGGCGCTCAACAACGGCGCCAAGATCTTGTTCGAGTACGCCGACCTGAAGCTGCCCTACGGCGGGCTGCCCGTGTACACGCTGCGTAGCACGCTGGAGACGCAGCGGGCCGTGGTGGAAGCCTACGCGGCGGGGATCGTCGAGGGGGTCCAGCTGTTCAAAAGCGACCCGCCGCTGGCCAAGGCCGCCCTGGCCAAGTGGACCCAGATCACCGACCCCGTCATGCTCGACTGGACCTACGAGCCGTACCGGCGCGGCGAGCGGCTCGCCGATCGCCCGTATGTCGATGTAGCGCAGCTCAAGGAGATCAAGGACGCGCTGGCGGTCGAGCAGCCGGAGCTGCAGGACCTCGCGGTCGAGCGGGTAGTCGACCGCACGGTGCTCGACGCCCTGGACCACCGCGGCCTGCTGCCGCCGCCCTGACCGTCAGCCGAGGGCGGGTGCCTCCAGCACCGGCTGGCCGCTGGGCAGCGCGGGGGGCGTGCCCGCCCACTCCTCATGCCAGCGGATGGCCACCCACACGCGGTGCCGCAGGTCGTATAGCGCGCGGGCGTGCGCCCACTGGCGCCGCCGGATGGCGGCGTGGTAGCGCGCGGTCAGCTCCGCGTGGTAGGCGCGCAGGCGGGCCAGTGCGCTCCGATACCGGGTGTACATAGCAGTGTCTCCTCCTGGGGGCGCCTCACGGCTCGCCGTCGGGCCGGCGCCAGTAGAGGTCGCCGACGACGATGAAGGTCCGCGTGGACTCGACGGTGGGGATGGCGTGGAGCTGGCGGAACACCAGCTCGTCGAGTTCCGCCTGGTCGCGCACCACCGCGCGGGCGATGATGTCTGTCTCGCCGTACACGACCGCGGCCTCGGCGATCGCCGGCAAGCGCTGGAGTTCGGCCAGCACCCCCTCGATCTCCTTGGCTGGCAGCTTGATCAGCACGTAGGCTTGCATCGGCCCCCTTTCCTCTGCCCGCGGGCCGCTCACCCGCCGCGCCACGTGCAGCACCGCCGGCGCGCTCGCCGCCCCGCCGCGCGCCAGCAGCCGGCCGAGCGCCTCGTACACCTCGGCTTCCTCGGCGACCTCGACCAGCGCCACGGCGTCGATCCCCGCGCCGCCGTACAGCAGCCCGGCCATCGCCACCTCGGGCACAGCGCACAGGGCGCTGTACGCCTCGGCCAGCGCCGCCGCCCGCGGCCCCGCCGCGCCGGCCGGCACCAGGCTGAGCAGCGCGTAGGCGTAGTGCCGCGGGCGGCAGGCCAACGCCTGCGCAGCCTGCAGCGAGTAGCCGCGCTGGTAGTAGCGCCACAGCGCCTGGATGCGGGCCACGTCCTCCGCCGTGTAGTCGCGCCGGGCGATGCGGCGCTTGGGCACGCGGCGGGGCTGGATGTAGCCGAGCGCCTCGAGGTAGTACACGAAGCGCTTCTCCAGGCCCGGCACCTGGGCCAGCACCGCTTTCAGCTCCACGTGGCCCGTCCCACAAGTCCGTACTTGGCCTTAGTGTAGCACACCCACCCCCGCCCGGCGAGCCACGGGGCGGCGCTTAGGGCTGCGGGCGCAGCATCCCCTCGTAGTTCGCCTGGCGGTCCACCTCGGTCAGTGGCACGCCGCGCCGCAGCTGCTCGAACATCGCCTGCTCGCGGGCGAACAGCTCCTCGGCCACCGCCAGCACCTCCTCCCACCGGTCCTGCGGGATGAACACCACCCCGCTGCCGTCGGCGATTACCAGGTCGCCGGGGAACACGTGCACCCCGCCGCACTGCACCGGCTCGTTGGTGCTGGCCTCCACGATGCGCCCGCGGGCCGTGCAGGGCACCACGGCCCGCGCGTACACGGGGAAGCCCGCCGCCTGGCAGCCGTCCACGTCGCGGCAGGCGCCGTCGATCACCACCCCGCTCAGCCCGCGCTGCTTCGCCGCGGTGGCCAGCAGGTCGCCCCAGCTCGACACATCGGTGCGGCCGCCGCTGTCGATCACGATCACCCCGCCGGGCTCCGCCTCGCTGATGGCGCGCACGCCCAGGTGGTGGCGCGCCACCAGCCGGCCGGCGGGCATGGTCTTCACGGTCGTGGCGCGCCCCACGATCTTGCCGCACGGCCACACCGGCCGGATGCCGATCGTCGCGCCGCGCAGTTGCAGGCGATCGAGGGCGTCGGAGACGATCCCGGTGTCCAGGGCGGCCAGCCGCGCGCGCCAGTCCCGCTCGCTCATCGGCCTCCTCCCGCGTGGAGTATCGCGGCCCGCGCCATGGCGGGCACCTGGGGGAATGGTACACGCGGCCCCGCGCCGGCCGCCTCCGCCGCAGCGCGCGCGGTATCATAGGACGCTCGCCCCGCGGCCGCGATGAGTACTGTTATGTCGAGGAGGTGGCGATGGGCGCTCCCCTGACTCTGGACGAGGGCCTTCGGCTCCTGCAAGTGTGCCTGGACAAGGCGCGGGCTCTAAACGTCAACGTCTCGATCGCCGTCGTGGATGCCAGCGGCCTGCCGGTGTGTGCGGCGCGCATGGACCAGGCCGGCGCGCTCACCCCCGACATCGCCTACGGCAAGGCGTTCGCCGCCGCCGCGTTCAAGCGCTCGGGCCGCGAGATGGGTGAGCAGTGGCCGCCGGGGCTGCCGATGGTAGTGGCCATGGCCGTGCGCACGGGCGGCCGCTTCGTGCCCCAGCAGGGCAGCCTGCTGCTGCGCGACGGCGACGCCGTGGTGGGCGCCATCGGCGTCAGCGGCGCGCCGCCCCACCTCGACGAGGAGGTGGCGCAGGCAGGCGTGGACGCCTTTCGCCGCTGAGCGCGCCTTAGGCTGAGCGGGCGGTGTCGCCGGGCGGCTCCGCCCAGCCGCGTTCCTCTAGCAGCTGGCCCAGTGCGCGGACGACGTAGGCCAGCTGGCGGGCGGCCAGGCGCAGCTGCACGGCCGCGTCGGCCTCGTGCAGGCTCGCCCGAGCGAGGTCGCCCTCCTGGAGGCAGCGGGCCAGTCGATCTACCTCGTCGCAGAAGGCGCTGACGCTGCGGAGACGGAAGCGGCGGTGGCCGTCGGCGGTGCGCGGTCCGGCGGGGCCCGCCGTAGCCTCCTCGCTGCTGGGGGGGGCGTCTGGCTCGGCCCGCTCGTCCGCTTCCTCCTGAGCGGTCGCTGCCGGCCGGGGCGGCAGGCGCGGCGGGGCGACCGGCCGCTCGCGCACCTGCGGACCGACCTCCGCGCCCTGCTCGGCCAGCGCCACGGCGTCGGCCACCGCCAGGTTGGGGCGCGCCTGCACCGCCCGTGCGGCGCGGGCGACTGCGGCGGCCGATAGGTCGCGCTCTACCGCCAGCTGGGCCAGCGCCTCCTGGCGCAGCGGGTCCTCGATCGCCACCAGGTGCTGCGCCTGCGTGACGGTCAGCTCGCCGGCGCGGATGCGCTCCTGCACCGCCGGTACGAGGGCCAACAGGCCCAGGTAGCGGCGCACGGTGGCGGCCGACAGTCCCACCGCGCGGCCCACGGCCTCGTCCAGCGCGCGACCGGCGAGCGCGGGCTCGCGCTGCTGGAGCGTGGCGCGCAGGCGGGCTAGGGCGGCGGCCTGGTCGAGCGGGTTCAGCTCGCGGCGTTGGAGGTTCTCCACGAGCTGCTGGACCAGCCGCTCGGCCGGCGACGCCTCGACCAGCAGGCAGGGCACGCGGCGCAGCCCGGCGCGCACCGCGGCCGCCCGCCGCCGGTTGCCGTACACCACGCGGTAGCCCGCGCCCTCGCGCGCCACTCCCAGCGGCTGGAGCAGCCCGTGCGTGCGGATGCTGGCGGCCAGCGCATCGAGGTCGTCGGCATCGGCGCGGCGCACGTTGTCCGGATCGGGCGCCAGCGCGGCGGGATCGAGGTACAGGAGGCGAGGGCTCTCGGCCACAGAGCGACTCCAGACAGGCAGGGTAGGGCGCCCATGCGCCCGGCCGGCAGCTTACTGTACGCTCGCCGTTCCGTGGCTACGCCTGCGGCATACGAGCGTATCTCAGGTGCTGCATCCACCACCGCCGTGGGGCTCCGCTTGGCTTCGCCGTGCGCCGCCGGTCGGGGGCCGCCACGGGCGCCAGGGAGGTGCCTGCGTCCCCTCAGGGGGCTGGCCAGTAAAGGACGACAGGGCCGCTCGGGCCGGCGCTGCCGCCGCTGGCTGCCAGCGTCACCCGCACGGCGGCGGGGAGTCGCGCCTGCTCGGGGCCTTCTACGAGGCGCAGGGCGTTGCCGCGCGTGTCGACCACGGTCGTGCCGAGCGAGCGCCACTCCCCGTCACGTAGCGCCCAGACCTGGTAGGGCGGGCCGGCAGGCGCGGACGGCAGGGCTGTGAGGCTCAACACGGCGAGGGCCGTTCCCTCGTGGCCGCGGTAGTGGCCGTGGGCCCCCGTGGGCAGGCCGGGCGCGGGCTGTAGATACAGGTCCTGGTGGTGACGAGGTGCAGTGCGCGTTCCTGCAGGCCGCCGATCAGGGGGCCGAGCTGGCCCCGCAGGCGCCGCCGCCTGGCACGGATGCGGGGGGCTCCTCGCCGAGATACGCCCCCTGCGCCCGCAGGCGCGCCTGGAGGGCGGCCACATCGATCTCCGCGGGGCGCTGGCCGCCGCGCAGGGCCAGCACCGCCGCCGTGCCGGCCGCCTGGCCCATGGCGAAGCACGGCCCCGACACGCGCGCCGACGCCTGCGCCTCGGGCGTGGCCGACAAGCAGCGGCCGGCCACCAGCAGGTTGTCCACCGCGCGCGGCACCAGGCAGCGGTACGGCAGGCCGTGGTAGCCGCGGCCAGGGATCGGCTCGAAGCGCACCGTGCCGGGCAGATGGACCTCCACCGGCCAGCCGTTGACGCCGATAGCGTCCGGGAAGTCGCGGGCGCCGAGCACGTCGTCGCGCGTCAGCTCGTAGAGGCCCTGGATGCGGCGCGTCTCGCGGATGCCGATTTGGGTGGCGATCTCCTGGATGTACGCCTGCTCGAAGCCGGGCACCTCGGCGCGCAGGTAGCGGTGGTACAGGCGCACTTGGCGGCGGCCCTCGATCTCGGCGAAGGTGAGGTCCTCGACGTTGGTGCCGTCGATCGGCGCGCCGTGGCGACTCACCTGCGTCATGTTGGCGCGCCACTCGCCCGGGTGCGCCTGCGGCCGCAGGATCGGGTACAGGCGGGGGAACTGGTAGTCGCCGCGGGCATGCGCCGCGGCCATGCGCTCGCGTAGCGTGGGCAGGCCCTCGGCCAGGGCTCGCGCCGTGTCGACGCCCCCCAGACGGAACATCAGCGTGGGCAGCTGCAGGAAGCCATGGGCGTTGCCCTTGGCCCACGGCGCGCCGGCCCACGCCGCCAGGTCGGCATCGCCGGAGCAGTCGATGAATAGCTGCCCACGCACCGCCGCGCGGCCCGACTTGCTCTCGACAAGTAGCGCCTCGATGCGTCGGCCGTCCATCACTGCCCCCACGGCCAGGGTGTGGAACAGCAGGTCCACCCCGGCGCCGAGGACCAGGTCGTCGGCGGCGCACTTGTAGGCCGCCACGTCGTAGCTCTGCACGGCCACCGGCACGCCCATCGTCTGCGGCTGGTTGAGCCCGTCGAGGGCGGCCAGGCGCTCCAGCAGCTCATCGACGATGCCGCGCACCACGCGGCGCGACTCGCCGTACACCGTGGCGTAGAGGCCGCAGAAGTTGGTGACCATCGCCGCGGTGCCCATGCCGCCCAGGAAGCCGTAGCGCTCGACGAGCAGCGTGCGGGCGCCCTCGCGGGCGGCGGCCACCGCGGCGGCGATCCCCGCCGGCCCGCCGCCGAGCACCACGACCTCCGCCTCGCGGATCACCGGCGTGCGGCGCGCCGGCTCCCACACCTCGCCTGCCATCCGGCTGTACCTCGCTCCACGCTGCTCAGGCCACTGTGCAGGTATAAGTGTACGCCGGCGGGCGCCCACGTGCCTCGGCGGCCCCGGCCGAGGCGCCGCCCGGGGTGTTTGCCGCGCAGGGGAGCCTGTGCCAAAATGCCAGCGGTCTTCCCCTCCCGCGGGCGTTCCCGTTCCCTGCGCGGGGGACCGAGCAGCAGCGCTGTGAGCGCGAGCGACCGGTGGCGGAGCTTGCCCCATACATCGAGCGGCACGGAGGACGTGATGGCGGTACAGGCGGAATGGGTGACCACGCAGACTCCCGACGGGGAGATGCGCGTCTATGTGGCACGGCCGGAGGGCGCGGGGCCTTTCCCGGGCCTCATCGTGATCCAGGAGATCTTCGGCGTCAACGACCACATCCAGGACGTGACCCGACGCTTCGCGGCCGAGGGGTTCGTGGCCGCGGCGCCGGAGGTGTACCACCGCTTGCCCCAGAAGGAGGCGCCCTACGAGGACCTGCAGACGGCCTTCGGCCTGCGTAGCCAGCTCACTGACGACCAGGTGATGATGGACGTCGACGCCACCTACGAGCTGCTCAACCGCGACCCGCAGGTGCGCCAGGGGCAGATCGGCATCGTCGGCTACTGCTACGGCGGCCGCGTGGCGTACTTGGCCGCCACGCGCAACCCGAACCTGAAGGCCGTGGCGTCGTACTACGGCGGCCGCATCGTCGCCGACGATCCCAACGCGCCGATCCACTTCAGCGCCAACATCCGCGCGCCGCTGATCCTGTTCTTCGGCGAGCAGGACCAGTCGATCCCCATGGAGCAGGTGCGCCAGATCGACGCGACGCTCAAGCAGCTGGGCAAGCAGTACGAACTGCACACCTACCCGCAGGCCGGCCACGGCTTCTTCTGCGACCACCGCCCAGCGCACTACAACGCCGAGGCCGCCGCCGACGCCTGGGCCAAGACGCTCCAGTTCTTCCGCCAACACCTCGCCGCGTAGCGCGCGCCGGGGGCGGCAGCGACCATGGGATTCTGCGCCCCCTCTGCCGCCCCCACGACGCTGCTCGTCTACCGGCCCGGCGCGCTCGGCGACTTCCTGCTGGCCCTGCCGGCGCTCGCCGCCCTGCGCGCCGCCTATCCCGCGGCACACCTCGCAGTGATCGGCCCCGCGCCAGCGCTGCCGCTGGCCCGCGCGAGCGGCCTGGCCGATGCCGTCCTGGCCAGCGACGACCCGCGCCTCACCGCGCTGTTTGCCAGCACACCGCCCGCGGAGCCTCCTGCCGGCCTGCCGCGCCCGGATGCGGCGGTACTGTGGGCCGGGGCGCGCGCCGCGCCGCTGGCCGCCGCCCTGCGTGCCTGGAGCGCCGCCGTCGTCCACGCGCCGGGCCGCCCGCCGCCCGCCTGCCGCCAGCCCGTGGCCGCGTACCTGTGCGCCACTCTCGCCCCGCTGGGCGTGCCCGCCGCGCCCGTCCCGGTGGTCCGCGTGCGGCCGGCGGCGCAGGCCGCGGCGGAGGCCGCAGCGTTCCTCGCCGCTCACGGCTCGCCGGAGGCGTCTTGGATCGCCTTGCACGTCGGCAGCGGCAGCCCGCGCAAGAACTGGCCGCTGGCGCGCTGGCAGGCTCTGGCTGCCGCGCTCCACGCCGCCGGCGCGCGCCTGCTGCTGCTCGCCGGCCCGGCCGAGGCCGCGCAGCTGCCCGACGCGTGGGCGGCGCTCGGCTCGCTGCGGCCCGTGCTGGTGCAGGACTGGTCACTCGACCAGCTGGCCGCGCTGTTGGCGCACTGCGTCGGCTACCTGGGCGCCGACTCGGGCGTCACCCATCTGGCTGCCGCGGTGGGCACGCCCGTAGTGGCCCTCTTTGGCCCTACCGATCCCGCGCTGTGGGCGCCGCGCGGGCCCCGAGTGGCGGTGATTCGCCAGCCCTGCGCCTGCCCGCGCGAGCCCGGGGCGTTGCTGGCCGCCTGCGACTGTCTGGCCGCGCTTGCCCCGCGCGCGGTCCTCATCGCCGCCCGCGCGCTCGGCGGGCCGTTCGGGCAGCTGGCCGCTGCGGCCCTCGCGGCGCGCACGCCCGGATGTGGTCCGGTATAGTGGGGCATTCCTGCGGCTCGCGGTGCTGCTGGGAGCCGACGCTCGCCTTGGGGGAACGCCATGCTACACCGTACCCGACTGGCTATCCACCTCGCGCTCGGTGCGGGCGCGCTGCTGGTCGTGGCGGCGCTTGGGGGGCTGCAGGCATCCTCGCTGGCTGCCCAAAGCGCCACCTCCGTGCGCATCGGCACGCTCGGCATCATCCCCGACGCGCCGATCTACCTCGCCGTCGAGCATGGCTACTTCGCCGAGCAGGGGCTCGCGCCCAGCGTGGAGCGCTTCGACACCGCCGCGCAGATGGTCGCGCCCTTGGGCGCCGGCCAGCTCGACGCGGGCGCCGGCACGCCGGCCGCCAGCCTGTTCAACGCCATCGGTCGCGGGCTGCCGCTGCGCATCGTGGCCGACAACGCCCGCGTGGCGCCCGGGCGCAGTCACCTGGCGCTGGTGGCGCGGCCGGACCTGCTGAGCGGGGGCGCCGTGCGCGACTACGCTGACCTGCGCGGCCGCGTCATCGCCATCAACGCGCGCGGCACGGGCACCGAGGTCCAGCTCGCGCGGGCGCTGGCCCTGGGCGGCCTCACGCTGGCGGACATCGACCTGCGCGAGGTGCCGTTCCCGGATATGACGACGGCGCTAGCCAACCGCTCGCTCGACTTGGCGATCACTATCGAGCCGTTCCTCGCGCTCGGCCAGGCGCGCGGGGTGTTCGAGGTGTTCCGCTACGCCGGCGACTACTACCCGGATCAGCAGATCGCCGTGCTGCTGTACGCGCCGCACTTTGCCGAGCAGCCCGACGTGGCCCGCCGCTTCATGGTCGCCTACCTCAAGGGCCTACGCGAGTTCGACGACGCGTTCGCGCGCGGCATCGGCCGCGCGGCGGTGGTGGACGTGCTGGCGCGCAACACCGTCGTACGCGATCCAGCGCTGTACGACATGCTCATTCCCCACCGCGTCGACCGCAACGGCGCGGTGAACCGCGAGGCGATCGCGGCCGACCTGGACTGGTACGCGGCGAACGGCTATCTGGCCGGGCCGCGGCCGGACCTCGACCGCGTGATCGATCCGAGCTTCGTGGACTACGCGGTGGCGGTGCTGGGGCGCGAGTAGCGCGGTGGGCACGGGGGATGGGGGCGTCGCCGCGCTGGGTGAGCCTGGGCCAGCCGGGGGCGCCAGCCCGGCCCCTAGGGCGAGAGCGGCAGGGCCAGTCAGTCGAGACCGGCCCTGGGCGGCGAGCCGTTCACGGGCGGGCCGCGGGCTGCATCTGGTTCGCCGCCGGCAGCAGGCGGATGCGCGCCACGCGCCGCCCGTCCATCTGCTCCACGCGCAGCCGCCGCCCGCCCACCTCCACCTCGTCGCCCACCGCCGGCAAGCGCCCGAGGTGCAGCATCACCAGCCCGCCCATCGTCTCCACCTCCTCGGTATCCTCCGGCGGCACACGCAGGCCGCATTGGTGCGCCACGTCCTCGATGCGCGCCAGGCCGTCCACGAGCAGGCTGCCGTCGGGCTGTGGCACGATCTTCGGCTGCGCCGGCTCGAACTCATCGCCGAGCTGGCCGACGATGCGCTGGAGCACGTCCTGCAGGGTGACCAGGCCCGCGATGCCGCCGAACTCGTCGACGACCATGGCGATGCTGCGCTGCTCGCGCTGGAGCTGCACCAGTAGCGAGTCGACCGGCAGGCTGTCGGGCACGATCGGCACGCTGCGCACCAGTCGGCGCAGGTCGAACGGCTCGGGCGGGTTGCACTGCTCCAGCAGCTTGAACAGGTCCTTGACGTGCAGCACCCCCACGAGCTGGTCGAGGTCGCCGTCGTACACGGGGAAGCGCGAGTGCCCGCTGGTGGCCGCCAGATGTAGCACCTCGCGCCACGTGGCGGTCGCCGGCAGCGCCTGGATCTCCGTGCGGGGCACCATCACCTCGCGCACTGTCAGCTCGGCGAACCCCAGCACGCGGCTGACGATCTCCGCCTCGGTCTCGTCCAGCACGCCCGCCTCGCGGCTGCCGATTACCAGCAGGCGCAGCTCATCGGCGCTGTGCACCAGCTCCTCGCCCGTGGCGGGGTGCAGGCCCAGCGCGCGCACCACGAGAGTGCCCAGGCTGCTGAGCAGGTAGATGGGCAGCCGAAAGACGAACAGGAACAAGGTCAGCGGGCGTACGACGAACAGCGCCATCGCCTCGGCGCGTTGGAGGGCCAGCGACTTGGGCGCCAGCTCGCCGAGCACGATGTGCAGGGTCGTGATAGCGGCGAAGGCGATGGTCGCGGCGGCGGTGTGCGTGGCCACCGCGCGGCTCTCGGGCGGCAGGAACGGCAGGCGTGCCACCCACGGCTCGATCAGCTGCGCCAGCGCCGGCTCGCCGGCCCAGCCGAGGCCGAGGCTGGCCATGGTAATGCCGAGCTGGGTGGCAGCGATGTACAGGTTGAGCCGCTGGAGCGCCCGCTGTACTGCTGGGGCCAGGGGGTGGCCCTCGGCCACGAGCTGCTCGATGCGGCTGCGACGCACGCTGACCAGCGCGAACTCGCTGGCCACGAAGAACCCGTTCGCCAGCACCAGCAGCAGCACGGCGACGAGGTTGGGGATTGCCTCCATGAGTCGTCGCGCTTAGTGGCTGTGGGGCGCTAGCAGCCCCGGGGCTGCTAGCGGCGCGGCCCCATCCGCCGCCCTCTCCATCCTCGCTGCCTGGGGGCCCGCGGTGCCCGCGTACCACTCGGCGGGGAACAGCTTGCCCGGGTTCATGATGCCGTGCGGGTCCAGCGCCCGCTTGATCGCCCACATCGTGGCCAGCGCCGCGCCGTGCTCGCGCGGCATGTACGCCGCCCGCACCACGCCCACGCCATGCTCGCCGGTCACCGTGCCGCCCAGGTCGAGTGCCAGCTGGTGGATCGCGTCAGCCAGCGCCTGCACCCGCGCGATCTCCTCGGGGTTGGCCGGCTCGATCAGCAGGCCGGCGTGCAGCCCCCCGCCGCCGATGTGCCCGTAGGTGACTGCCGGGATGCCGTACTGCTCCGACAGGCGCGCGATGCCGCGCAGCGCGGCCGGCACCTGCGCCAGCGGCACGCAGATGTCCTCGCCACAGTAGGCGCGCACCGCGCCCGGCCGCACCATGCTCGCCGCCGCGCCCACCACGCTGCGCGCCTCCCACAGCGCCGCGATGCGCGCCGGGTCGTCGGCCCACTCGGCGTGCGTCGCCCACCCCGCGATTGCCGTGGTGATCCGCTCGGCATCGTAGCGCACCCCCGGCGGGTTGCCATCGACCTCGAACAGCAGCAGCGCCTCGGCTGACGGCAGCTTGAGCGCCGGCCGGTAGAGGTTCACCGCCTGGATCGCGCCGCGGTCGAGAATCTCGATCGCCGCCGGTAGGATGCCCGCGGCAAACGTGGCGTTCACTGCCTCGCCGGCGCGCTCGAGCTGGTCGAACAGCGCCAGCACCAGCGCCCGCGCCGGCGGGATGGGCAGCAGTTTCAGCCGCAGCTGGGTGATGATGCCCAGCGTGCCCTCGGCGCCCACGAACAGCTTGGTCAGCTCGTAGCCCGCCGACGATTGCAGCGAGCGCGAGCCGACCGAGCCGGTGGTGATGATCTCGCCGGTGGGCAGCACCACCTCCAGCCCCAGCACCCAGTGGCCCGTGCCCCCGTACTTCATGGCGCGCATGCCGTGGGCGTTGTTGGCGGCCATACCGCCCACCGAGCACATGCGGCTACTGCCCGGGTCGGGCGGGAAGACCAGCCCGTGTGGCTTGAGGTAGGCGTTCAGGTCGGCGTGCACGATCCCGGGCTCGACCACGACCTGCAGGTTCGGCGCGTCGAGCTCCAGCACGCGCCGCAAGTGGTGCAGCGTGACCACGATGCCGCCGTACAGCGGCACCGCGCCGCCGGTCTGGCCGGTGGCCGTGCCGCGCGGGGTGATGGGAACGCGGTGCTCCACGGCGAAGCGGACGACGCGCGCCACCTCCTCGGCGTTATTCGGCATCACGACGACATCGGGGACGTATTGGGGGGAGACCTGGGCGAAGAACGAGGCGTCGTGGGCGAACGCTCGCAGCTCCGCCGGGTGGTCGATCACCTGCGCGGGCGAGAGCAGCGCGCGCAGGGCCGCAGCGAGTGCGGCGCGATCCATCGAGCCTCCTGCGCGGCGGGTGAGGCCGCCGGGCCGCTGCTCCCAGGCGGCGGCGCACCGCGACTTCTGTCGGCAG
>DATGKN010000131.1:0-5042 GCA_035294645.1 Chloroflexota bacterium | reverse complement strand
GTCGGCGTCGCAGGGCCCGTGGGCTGGGTACCCATCGGCGCTGCCGCTCGCGCCGTCTGGCCCGCCTCCACCGCGGGCTGCGCGCCCTGGGCCTCGAAGTAGCCGTAGCCCGCGCTGGTCTTCGCGCCCGCGCCCAGCTCGGCGAGGCCGCGGCGCAGCCAGCCCTCGGCACGCTGGCGCCTGGCCTGGGCGGCTGCATCGCGCGGCCCGCGCCAGCCGATGCCGAACCCGAACGGCACGCCCGCCGCCACGGTGAGGAAGTACACGGGCACCGGGCTCTGCCAGCCCGTGGCGGGCTCGGTCCCGTTGCTCTGGTAGTATCGCGGGTAGTGCGGGTTCATGATGTCCAGGTCCAGCTGCGGCACCCCGGCTGGAATGGCGTCGAGGAACACGGCGCCGCCCGCCGCGCCCACCGTCCCGAACACGGCGTGGAAATCGGCAGCGAGCTCGCCCACCGCGCGATCGGCTCCCGCGACCCCTTGCGCCGCCAGCTCGCGCTGCCACCACGCCGCGTCGGTGGCGGCGCGCTGACGCTCTGCACGGTCCAGACGCGCCAAGGCCGCCGCGGCGTCCACCAACGCCTTCTCCACTTGGCCCAGGGGCAACCCGCTCACCCGCTCGGCGATCTCCACCAGCGCCACCGTGCGCGCCAGGCCCTTCAGCCCGCTGCCCGGCAGGATCGGGAACCCATAGCGGTCGAAGCGGAAGCCTACCTCCAGCGGCCCGTGCCGCCCCAGGCCGGTGATCAGCCGCCAGTCGCTCTTCATCCGGAACGGCACGGCGCCCACCGCCTCGGCGATAGCCTGCCAGCGCGCCTGATACGCTTGCAGCAGCTCCGTGTCGGCGCGGCTCTTGGCCTCGTCAACGACCTGTTTCAGCCCCGCCTTTTTCAGTTCACCCCCTCTGGCGCCCGATTCGGCCAATCCCCAATCAGGCGCGAAGCGGTCGAACACCAGTCCGGGGTTGCCGCGCCCCTTTCCTTGCGAGCGCCAGAACTCCCATGCCGCGGCACTCGCCGGTGGAATGGGAGGGCGCTCTGACTTGTCTGGCGGCCGAGCGGACGAAGGGAGCTCTCCCCTGCCGGTACCCCTTGGCGGTCGGTTCCTCATAACGCGCCCCCTACTCCCCCGAGCTGGGCAGCTCGGCCTCGGCGAACCGCTTCACCCAGTTGAGGAAAGCGATCGCCTCGACCGTCGCCACGCGGTACTCGGGCGTGGTCGCGCGCTGGGTGATCCAGGCCAGCGCGTCGCCGTCCCCCGCCCACTTCAGCTGGCCCGCCAGCCACCGCGACACGTGGTCGAGCAGCGTGCGGTGCTCGCTGTCCGGCTTCGGCCGCCCGTTCTCGTAGCCCTTGGCGCGCCAGAAGGCCAGCGTCTGGCCCAGCCCGTTCGCCTGGATATCGGCCGGCGCCGAGCGCGCCAGGCTGCTGTACTTCGCGGCGAACTTCTCCTCTTTCACCTGTTGCACGCAGTCCCAGGCCGCTTTGGCGCGCTTCTGTTCTAGCAAGCGCTGGCGGCTCTGCGCGGTCGTCTGCTGCGCCATCGCTAGTCCTCCCTCCCCGCGGCGATCAGGAAGCGCAGCGCCACGATCCCCTGGCCCGTCGTCTCGTCGCCACCCAGCTGCGTGCGCTCGGCGCCCATTCCCGCGACCCGCTGCAAGATCTCGTGGGCCGTCAGCTGGACGCCGTTCCGCGAGGGGCTCGCTAGCAGCGGCGCGTACAGCAGCGTGTCGGGCGGCAGGCTCTCGGTGGTCCACAGTCCGCCCTGCTCCACTGTCTTGGTGTCGCGGTCCAGCCGCACGTGCGTCTGCACCTCCGTGGCGTACAGGGCGAAGTCGCGGAAGTCGTTCTCGGGCAGCACGCACAGCTTGCGCGGCAGCGCGGCGCGCCAGTAGGCGTAGGGATCCGCGCCCTGGGCGGGCCGCGCGGGCAGCGCGTTGTCGGCGAGCCACTGGCCGAGGGCCGCGAGCGTCTGCGCCTGGCCGCGGTCGGGCTGGAAGCTGAACTCCTCGAGCACCACATGGTCGCCCGCGACGAGGTCGTCGCCGCTCACCAGGGCGCTGTCCAGCGCGGGCGCCGTCGGCAGCGTCCAGGACAGCTCGTGGCCCGCCAGCGCCGCGGCGCGCTGGAACCGCGCCAGGGTGTCCACGCTGGTGGTCCAGGCGAACACGCCCGCCAAGGAGCGCACCGGGAACAGCAGCAGGCGCGCATCGCCCGTAGCCAGCGCGCCGGCGTGCTCGTGGGCCTGCTGCACCTCGGGCCCGAAGATCGCGGCGATGTCCGCGACCTTGCGGCCGGTCGCCTCGGCGCGCAGGCGGCCCTTGAGGCTGCTCGCCTGCACCAGCGGGTAGCCCGTCGTGCGCTCGCGCTGGATCGGTAGGTCTACCGCGCCCAGCCCGCGGCCCGTGCCGGCGTGCAGCGGGGTCTCTACGTAGATGAACAGCAAGCCGCTCGCCTCAAACATCCTGCCACTCCTCGACGATGATCTGCCCCAGCCCGATCTCCGCGCCCCACTCGGTGAGCGCCCCCTGCACCAGCTCCGGCCGCAGGCGCGCCGGCCCCTGGGCCGCGAAGTAGTACACGCTGCCCGCGGGCACGTAGCGACGCGCCGGCTTGTGCCCGTTGCGGGCGAGGTCGAAGCCGCCCACGCTCTCGTAACGCCCCACCGCCGCGGCCACCAGCTCGACGGGCCCCGCGAAGAAGCGACTCCAGTCGCCGGCGGCGGGCTGCCAGCCACCGGCGAAGTAGGTCGGCGTGGCGAAGTACACCTTGAACCGCGCCGGCAGCGGGTCCGGCGGCGCCGGCCAGGGCGCGACGCGCACGCCCGCGAGGTCGGATTCCGCGTGCCCCACCTGCGCGAAGCGCGCGCCGTGCCCCTCGCCGCCCAGGCGCATCAGGCCCTGCGGCGGCCAGCCGGCGTAGCCCTCGACCTCCACGAGTAGGCCCACGTCGGGCGCCGGCCGCACGAACTCGACCTCGTACAGCGCGCCTTGGCGCGTGGTGCGCCGATTGTCGTCGCGCGCGATGCCCAGCCGGCTCTCGCGGGCGACCAGTCGCTCGCGGGGCAGCGCCGCCACCGCCTCGCCGCGCAGGTAGCGACGCAGCGCGTCCTCGGCGAGCCACAGCCCCTCGCGGCCCTTGCGCGGCGCGTCGCCCAGGCCCAGCAGCCGCGGCGTCGGCGCGCTGGTACGCAGCCCTTCGCCTGGCGCGCGCGGCGAGGCAGCCGGCTGCACCCACCACGGCCCGGCATCGCGCTCCTGTGCCGGGAGTCGCGCCAGCTCCGCCTCCCCCAGCGCCACGGCGTCGGCCGGCTGCGGCAGGTAGCGCACCAGCCGCGCGCCCTCGCGCCGCGCCACGAACGGCCCGCGCAGACGCAGTGTGCCGAAGTCCTCGGCCGTGCCCACCGCCGCCCGGATCGCCGCGGCGTCGCGGAGATTGATTCCCTGCACGACCAGGTGGTGCGAGCGGATGGCGCCCTGGAGGACCGTGGGGTACGGTGGGAAGCGCGACTCGGCGCGGTGATCGCTCAGCGCGTCGAACGGCCGGCCGTCGCGGAACAGCCAGACATCGATCGGCTCCAGGAACAGGATCATCGCTCGCCTCCCCCCTGCGCCATGAAGCGGGCGAA
Source organism: Chloroflexota bacterium (assembly GCA_035294645.1). GTDB lineage: Bacteria > Chloroflexota > UBA6077 > UBA6077 > JAJPHF01 > JADGHJ01. The sequence continues at coordinate 1,416 of DATGKN010000131.1, read as the reverse complement.
CACCAGCCAGTCGGCCACCAGCGCGGTGCCAGTCATCCCGCTATTCGTTCCGTCGACGGCGCTGGCCAGCGACGCGGCCCAGTCGTTCAGCTGCGCGGCCCACTGCGCTCGCCGCGCGTCGGTGAGCCGTTCGGGGTGCCGCTGGTTGTGGTGCCGCGCCAGCAGCCGGCGCAGCTCCGCCGCGAACAGGTCGTTGGCCGCCGGCAGCGCGCGGGCGGCGTCGGCCACCTCGTAGGGGAAGCGGCCGGCGAGCAGGGGGCCCGCCCCGCCGTCGCGGAACAGCGCCACCAGCGCGTCGAACCCATTGAGCTCCTTCAAGGCCGCCCAGGGGCTGACCAGCTCGCGCCGCTCGCCGCTGCGCCGCAGCACCGCCACGCCCACCGCCGCCTTGCCCGCGACCTGCTTGGCGCGCGCCTCGGCCTCGCGGGCCGCGCGCAGCGCCGCGTCGAGCGGGTACAAGTGATGGACCACGGCGATGCCCGCCGAGGCGGTGCCCTGCGTCGCGGGGGTGGCGGTCTGCTCGTGGAACGCGGCGGCCAGCTCGGCGGCCAGCGGCAGCGCCTCGGCGAGCGGGGCGAGCAGCAGGACGTCGTCGCCGCCGTTGTAGACGAGCGCCCCCTGGGCCGATTGCATCCGCTGCTGCACCCAGTCCGAGAACGCGGCGAGCCGACGGCTCAGCTCTTGGTGCGCCCCCAGCGGGTCGCTGGAATCGAGGCACGCGCCGAGCCGCTCGCCCATGCTGTCGCCGTCGAGCACCACCACGGCGTAGTACGGCGACGGCGCCCCGCCAGCCACCCCGTGCAGCCTGCGCAGCGCTTCCTGGGCCGCCCGCAGCGCCCGCGGCTCCAGCTCCTGGGGCTTGACGCCGTACGAGTCGCGCAGCCGCTCGGGCGTCAGCGTCTCCGCGAACAATAGGTCGCCGTCGTAGGGCCAGTCGCGATCGTCGGCGCGCGGGCGGTAGAGCCGGGAACCAAGGAGCGCCTCCAGCGCCTGGCGATAGGCGCGCAGCGCGTCCGGCGCGTCCCGCTTGGCGCGGGCCAGGAAGTCGGCGCTGGCCACCGTGCTGGTGGAGGGGAACCGCGCGTGGTCGAGCAGGGGGCTGAAGCGCTTGCACACGCCGAGCGCGTCGAGCCGCTCGCGCCCCCCAAGCCGCAGCAGCGACGGCGAGACGCGCTCGCCCACCCGCTCCCAGTATTCGCGCGCCGACACATCGGTCGTGTGCAGCGCGGCGCGGCGGCCGCTGAGGCTGTCCTTCTCGCCGTCCTCCTCGGCGGCGGCGAAGGCGCGCGTGCGCTTGGCGGCGTCCAGCCCGCGGCTGGCCGCCTCGTAGGCGGCGGCATACGCCGGCGGCTCGTAGCGCGCGGCCGCCCAGTACACCTCCCACGGCGAGCCAGCTGGCCCGACCTCGGAGGCGCC
>DATGKN010000130.1:0-17251 GCA_035294645.1 Chloroflexota bacterium | reverse complement strand
CATCGGGGGGAGCACGCGCTGGAGTTTCAGGCCGTGTACCTGCGCTATCTCCAGCGCAAGGGCTGGCTGGGCGACATACAGGCCGTGCCGATCCTGTGCGGGGCGCCGCACGGCCTGGTAGCGGCTGGCCAGTCGCCGTGCGCGGTGCCCGCCATTGGCGAGCTGCTCGACCTGCTCGCCGCGCAGCTAGCCGTCGATGGGCGCCGCTGGTGCCTGATCGCCGCCGCCGACCTGGCACACGTCGGACCACAGTACGGCGACGCACAGCGCCTGTCTCCGGCCGGGCTGGCCCAGGTGGCCACTGCTGACCACGCCATGCTAGAGCGCGCTGCCGCGGGCGACGCGGAGGGGTTCTACCACCAGGTGATGGACGACGGGGATAGCCGCCGCATCTGCGGGGTGGCGCCCATCTACGCGTTGCTGCGGCTGTTGCCCCCGGCCCGCGGCGAGGTGCTGCGCTATACCCAATGGGCCGACCCTGCGGGCGATGCCGCGGTGACCTTCGCCAGCGTCGCCTTCTGGCGCGACTGAGCGTGCTGCGGCGGGGCTAGTAGTGCCGGCGGGCACGGCGCCCTGCGCGGAGGTCGGCAACCGCCGAAGTCACCACGAGGGCCAGCGCGGCGGAAAGGAAGATCAACAGACACGGCCAGCGCCGGGCGGCCGGGGCCCCATACAGCACGAGTAGGATGATGCTGTACGTGGCCAGCAGGCAGGCGCCGCCCTCGCACAACATCAGGAAGAACAGGAAGTCGTCCCAGGCGTCGCCCTGCATGCTCGCCCGCCCCCGCCTGCGCCTGGACCGCGTGCCGCTCGCCTATAGTCCTATAGTACCGCACAGCGGGTGGCGGTGGGTATCCCTCGGGTGCGGCAGACTCGTGCCGGACATTGCTGGTATCGTATCATGTGGCGTCCACCTTCCGCTCGGCCGCGGGGAGCATGCGCGCTGGGCGTGGTGAGTGAGCAGGGAGGCCGGAGTGAGCGCACCAACGGGCCCGGCGGGCCGGCGCATCGCCCTCGATGCGATGGGGGGCGACCACGCGCCCGCCGCCACGGTGGCCGGCGCGGTCGCTGCCGCCCGCGAGTACGGCCTGGCCATCGACCTCGTGGGGCCAGCCGAGCTGCTGCGTGCCGAGCTGGCGCGCCACCGCTATCGGGGCCTCCCCCTGACCATTGTCGACGCGCCCGAGGTGATCGGCATGGCCGAGGCGCCGTCGCTGGCCGTGCGCAAGCGTCGATCGTCCATGGTCATCGGGCTGCAGCGCGTCGCCGATGGCCTGGCCGATGGCTTCGTCTCGGCGGGCAACAGTGGCGCGGTCATGGCCGCCGCTATCGCCGTGCTGAAGCGCATCCAAGGCGTGCAGCGCCCCGCGTTCGGTGCGGTCATGCCGAACGCGCGCGGGCGCTGCCTGATCCTCGATGTGGGCGCCAACGCTACCTGCAAGCCCGAGCACCTGGCCGACTTCGGCCTCATGGGCGCCGACTACGCCGAGCGTGTGCTGGGCATCTCCCAGCCGCGAGTCGGGCTGCTGAGCATCGGCGAGGAGCGCAGCAAAGGCAATCCCCTGATCGTCGAGGCGCACCGCCGGTTGAGCGAGCTGCCGATCCATTTCATCGGCAATGTGGAAGGGAAAGACATCGTTCTCGGTACCGCGGACGTCATCGTCACCGATGGGTTTACGGGCAACGTGGTCCTCAAGTTCGCCGAGGGCACCCCGCGGGCCCTCGCACGCATCGTGCGCGCGGAGCTGCTGCCCCACAAGCCCGAGCGCATCGCGCTCCCGCTGATCGGCGCCAGCACGATGGCGGCAGTGGCCACGCCGGCTCTGCGCCGCCCGGCGTTGTACGCGCTGGGCGCCGCACTGTTCGGTAGCAGCGTGCTCGCGCTCGCCTTCGCCCCGGCCATCGCGCGGCTGGTCCGCCGTCTCGACTGGCGCGAGCATGGCGGCGCGCCGCTGTTGGGCGTGCGCGGGGTGTGCATCATCGCCCACGGACGTTCGAACGCGCAGGCGGTGAAGAACGCTATCCGCGTGGCGAGCGAGGCGGCGGCGACCGGGCTGGTTGCGCACATCGAGGCGGGCGTGCAGGCGCGGCGCCTGCTGCGTGCCCCCCGCGACGGAACCGCGACGGCCGCGCTCGGCGAGGTCGGGCGGTGAGCAGGCGCCGGCCGCCCGTGGCCGTGCGCGGCCGCTACTGAGGAGCGCGCGAGTGTTCGTGGTCGTCAACCACCAGGTCGTGCGCCGGCAGACGCGGCGCGGCTATCTGTTCCTGCTCTTGTCGCTCGCAGTGTTCGTCGCGGGCTTCGTGGCGACCTGGAGCTGGCCGCACAACGAGGTGGCGAGCACCTTCGCGCTGGCCGCCCTGTTCCTCGGCGTGTTGCTATGGCAGGTACACCAGTACTACCTGCGACGCTGGGACGCACGCCACCGCCTCGACCGCGACTTGAGCCAAGCGCTGCGCGGCTTGGGCAGCCGCTACACACTGGTGTGCTTCGCCGACCCGCGGCTGCCCGACTACCTGCTGCTGGGCCCGCACGGGGTAGCCATCCTGGTCGCACGCAACACCGACGGCACCATCCGCTGCCGCAACGACCGGTGGTCGCGCCGGGAGACCCCGCGCTGGGCCGCGCTGCTCGGCGCTGACGTGGTCCGCAACCCCACCCTGGAAGCCCGCCAGAACTGGCAACGCCTGGGCGAGTACCTGCGCCAGGTACCCGGCGAGCTCGGCGAAGTGGCCGAGGTGCCGGTCATGGCCTTGATCGTGTTCACGCATCCCCACGTGCAGCTCGAAGTCGAGCAGTGCGCGTTCCCCGTGCTACGCGCCAGGGAGGTGCCGGGCTACCTCCAACAACAGCGCGGCGCTGTACCTGCCCCCGTGATGCAGCGGCTGCGCGACTGGCTCGTGCCGCCCGCGATCCTGGCCGAGGCGCAGGTAGCGGGCGCCGAGCGCGCCCGCGTGCGCCCCAGCGCGCGGCGCCGTTGAGTGACCAGGCCGTAACCGCGCGAGCGCCCAGGTCGGCGTGCGCAGCCTGGCAAAATGCCGGGTGCCGGCGCCGCGCTGTGGCATAATGGCGCCGGCATGGCGCCCCCACGCTCAGCTGCCTGCAGGAGGGAGTCTCTGAACACGCGCGTCGCTCTCGGCCCGCGTGGGCGCGTGGCCGCCTTGGGCCTGCTCTTCCTCGTGGTGCTGACCTCCGTCGCTTTCCAGACGGCCCCCACTGAGGTGGCCGTCCCCGCGCCGTCCGACGGCAGCAACGCCCCCACCACCACCCCGCTTCCTGTCGCTGACGGACGGATGGTATTGCCCACCACGGTGCCCGCCAGCGAGCCGCGCGCGCCGGCGCTCAACCTCGAGCGGGTCTCCGAGCCATTTCGCCCGACGCTGGTCGCCTTGCTCACGGCCGCGCCGGCCAACGCGGTCAGCCGGGCGGGAGCAGACGAGGAAGGCAGCGCTGGCCGCCGGGGCGTCGACCTGTCGCTCAACGCCGCGCGGCCCACGGCCACGACGCCGCTCTTGACCCCGGCCCCGACTCCGGCCCCCGAGCGCCCGCAGAGCGACGCGCGCGGCCCGCGCTACGCCGGCTGGGCGATGGTCGCCTATCCCTGGATGTCGGCCGACGCGATGCGCGAGGCACTGGCACGCCAGAAAGCGGCCGGCGCCAACGTGGTGTGGATCGGGCACAACAACCCCGGCGAGGTCGACGCGCACGACAGCGAGCCGGGGCTCTCCTACGCGGTGTTCGAGGCGTTGCAGAACGAGGCCGACCCCCGGCGGGACGACGCCCTGGCCATCGTGCAAGCCCAGGAGCGCATGCTGCAGGCTGTGCGGGCAGTGGGCCTGAAGGCGGTGCTGCCGGTGGGCTACCAGAGCCAGATGGGCAGCTTCTGGGACGACGCGCACCCCGATGCCCTGCGCCTGGGCAGCCGCGGCGGCGTGAACTACACCACCGCCGTGGCCAACGCCTCGTTCTACTCGCCCGACTACCGCCGCGACATCCGGCGGTACTACGAGTGGGTCGACGCGCGGTTCGTGCGGCCGTTCCGCGATGTGATCCTGATGCTCAACCTCGCCGACGAGCCCTCGGGCGGCGACTTCTCGCCCTGGGCCGACGCTGCGTTCCGCCAGGAGACCGGCTACGGCTTCGCCGATGTGGGCACCGACCCCGAGCGGCAGACGCGCCTGGGCGAGTTCCAGTCGCGCTATATCGTCGACTACGCGACCTGGAGCGCGCAGCAGTGGGCCGAGCTGGAGCCTGGTCTGCCGGTGACCATGTCGTTCGAGGGCGCCACCCTGCGCGTCCACCTGCAGCTGCCACATCTGGAGTCGCTGTTCGCGCGTACCCCGCCCAACTTCGTGGTCACCTTCGATGCCTACCCGCGCGACGGGCCCTATGACATGCCGATCGACGACACCGAGCTGGTGCGCCTGTTCCAGCTGGTGCGCACGGCAGCGCACTATTCGGTGCGCTACGAGCGCCCGTTCTGGCTGTGGTCGACCGGCAACAGCTGGGGCCTAGCGCAGGCGAGCCCGCAGCCCGGCAACGTGGCCGACGCGGTAGCCAACGCGTACTACCTGGCCCTGCTGGCGCGCCAGATGGGCGGCTGGCTACAGGGCATCGCGGTGTGGAACTACAACGTCGTGGGGCAGGGCCTGTACAACGATACCCACCGCACCGCCTACGACCCCGACGTGATGTTCGCTCGCGTGTCGGAGACGTTCCCACGTCTGCGCCAGATCATGGCCAGCCCGCCCGGCCACACGGAGGTGCTGGTGCTGGCACCCGACCGCCCGGCCTGGCAGCAGCTCGGCGCGGAGCGCCAGATCGACCCGTTCCGCTTCCGCTACTACGACCTGCACCGCCTGATCGCCCTGGCGCGCAACAACATCCCGGCGGCGGTCGTCGGCTCGCTGGCGGGCGAGGAGCTGGGCGGCATCCGCGCTATCCTCGTGCTGGCCCGCGCGCCGCAAGACCTCACCGAGGCCGATCTGGCGGGGCTGCAAGCGTACCTGGCCAGGGGCGGCAAAGTGGTCGCCCTGCGGGCGCTGAGCGGCCTGCTCGGTCCGCGCGCCGAGTACATCGACGGCGATCGTGCCGAGGAGGCATTCGCCGAGCCCACCAGCGACGACCGCGTTCGCCTCTGGCAGCGCGTGCTGGGCATCGAGCAGCCGCTGCGCGACGGCTATTTCGTGGCCACCACCGACGACGCGTTGTTCTACACGCTGGCGGGGCCGCTGGAGGCCCGGCTGGTGTTCAATGGGCGCGGCTGGCAGGCTGACCGCAGTGGCAACGCCCTGCAGCCGCTGCAGCCCGACGGCGGCCGGCTGCTGGTGCGGCTCGACAAGGGCCAGTACGCCTTCCTCACCCGCTAGGCGGGTATAATCGCCGCGAAGCGTGTAGCGGGCCTGGCGGAGGGGAGGCGCGTATGGCGGTGCAAGGGCGTGGCGTCATTGCCTGGCAGGCGAACGCGCCGGTGCGGGCGGAGCCGCTAGAGATCGACGAGCCCGGCCCTCATGAGGTGCTGGTACGCATCGAGGCGAGCGGCGTCTGCCACACCGACCTACACATCCAGAAAGGGTTCATCGGCGAGCTGCCCATGCTGCTCGGCCACGAGGGCGCGGGCATCGTCGAGGCGGTGGGGCCGGGGGTCGAGCGGCCGCGCGTCGGCGACTACGTCATCCTGGCCTGGCGCGCGCCGTGCGGTGCCTGCCGCTTCTGCCGCATCGGCCAGCTGCACTACTGCGCGGCCAGCCTCAATGGCCAGCCCCGCCAGCACACGCCCGACGGCCGCTACCCGCCGCCGATCATGGGCCTGGGCACCTTCGCCACCCATACCGTCGTCCACGCCGCGCAGGCGATCCCTGTGCCGCGCGCGATCCCGCCCGCCCAGGCCTGCCTCATCGCCTGCGGCGTGATGACCGGCGTGGGCGCCGCGCTGTACACCGCGCAGGTGCGCCCGGGCAGCACGGTGGCCGTGTTCGGCGCGGGTGCCGTGGGCACCAGCGTCATTCAGGGCGCGCGGCTGGCCCACGCGGCGAAGATCATCGCCGTGGACATCGAGCCGCGCAAGCTGGAGTGGGCGCGCCAGTTCGGGGCCACTCACACGGTCAACGCCCGCGAGGCCGACCCGGTCGAGCAGATCCGCGCACTCACCGACGGCTACGGCGTCGACTACGCCTTCGAGTGCGTGGGCCAGCCGCAGGTGCTCCAACAGGTGCTGGCCGCCCGCGATCTCGCCGGGGTAGCGGTGCTGATCGGCGTGCCGCCGGCGGGCAGCACGCTGACGCTGGACCTCCAGTGGCTGTTCTCGCGCGGCGGGGCGCTCAAGCCGAGCTGGTACGGCGACTGCCTGCCCAGCCGCGACTTCCCCATGCTGGTCGATTGGTACCTCAAGGGCGAGCTACTGCTCGACGAGCTGGTGACCCGCCGCATCGCGCTCGACGCGGTGCAGGACGCCTTCGAGGCGATGGAGCGCGGCGAGACGCTGCGCTCGGTCGTGGTGTTCGACAACTGACCGCACGCTGGAGCGAGCGATGAGCCAGGGCGAGCCGCGCGACGGCCGCGTGAACGTGGGCGATCTCAACCTGCACTACGTGGAGTGGGGCGACCCGCAGGCACCGCCGATGGTGCTGCTGCACGGCTTCATGGCCCACGCGCATACGTGGGACCTGTTCGCGCCGGGGCTGGCGCGCGACTACCGCGTGCTGGCGGTAGACCAGCGCGGCCACGGCGACAGCGACCCGGCGCCCGAGTACGGGCCCGAGCTGTACGTGCGCGACCTGGAGGGGTTCGTGCGCGCCCTGAACCTGCCGCCGTTCGTGCTAGTGGGCATGAGCATGGGCGGGCGCAACGCCATGCTGTACGCGGCGCGCCACCCCGAGCTGGTGCCGCGGCTGGTGATCGTGGACATCGGCCCCGAGGCGCCGCCCCCGCTGCCGCCACGCCCGGACGCGCCCCAGGATCCGGGCGTGTTCGACTCGCCGCAGCAGGTGGCCGACTTCCTGCGCGCCATGGACCCCTACCCGCCCGAGGAGTACCGCCAGCGGGTGGCCGCCCACTCGGTGCGCCGCCGCGAGGACGGCAAGTACGTCTGGAAGTGGCACGAGGGGCTACTGTGGGGACCTAGCCCGGTCGAGGGCGACTACTGGGACGCGCTGCGCGCCATCCAGTGCCCCACGCTCGTCGTGCGGGGCGCCGAGAGTCCGATCCTGCCGCGGGAGATGGCGGAGCGGATGGTCCAGGCGCTGCGCGACGGCCGGCTGGTGGAGATCCCGCGCGCCGGCCACGCCGTGCAAGAGGACAACGCCCCCGCGCTGGTCGCCGCAGTACGCGAGTTCCTAGGCCTACCCGCCCGCTGACGGCTCAGCGCCCGCGGGCCAGCTCGGCGGCGCGACGCGCGAAGCTGCGGTCGATCCACTGGCTCTCGGGCGGCAGGTTGGGCGGCTCGTCCTCCAGCTCGCGCATCAGCCGGATCACGTTCTGCACCGGCGCGTCTTTGAGATCGGTGAAGTCCAGCGCGTTCGGATAGCGCACGATGTAGTACTCGTAGCACTGCTCGGCGATCTCGCGCGAGCTGCGCGTTTCCCGCATGATAATGTCGATCACCGCTTCTTTGTTCTCGGGGCGGTGGGCCCAATCGTTCGCGCGGATCACCGCCGCCAGGAAGTTGACGAGATCCTCCTGGTTGCGCGGGGAATCGACCCAGTCGCCGCGCACCATCCAGACGTTGAGCGAGTACTCGGGCATCACCTCGGCGAACGCCTGCAAGATACGGAAGCCGTCGAGCCGCGCCTGGAAGTTGACCGGATCGCTCAGCAGCGTGGCGCTGATCCCGCCGGACTGCAGGGCGGCGTAGCGCTGCGTGTTGCCGCCCACCTGGGTCAGCTCGTAGTCTGTGTCGCGCAGGCCGTGCTGGAGCAGCATGAAGCGGGCGATCGTGCCGCTACCCGACTTGAGGCTCGACGCGCCCACCTTCTTGCCGCGCAGGTCCTGCACCGACGTGATCTCTGAGCGCGCCACCAGCTCGAAGGGGGTGATGATGTGGTAGTTGGCGAGGAACTTGAGGTTCGCGCCCTTGCTGATCGCCGTCACCGAGGCATCGGTCACCCCGGACAAGATATCGATGCTGCCCCCGAGTAGCGCCGACACCGACTCATTGGTGCCGAGCTGGGTCCACTCGGCGCGCAAGCCCACGTTCTCCAGGAAGCCGTACTGGCTGGCGATCCACAGCGGGTAATAGTAGGCCGACAGGGCGATATAGCCGTTCTGCAAGGTGCGTGGCTCGCCCGGCGCCCGTGTGCTCGCCCCGCGGGCGGCCGGGGTAGCCGGCGTCGCCCCGCTCGGCGACGAGGTGGTGGCAGGCGCCGCGGGGGCGCAGGCGGCGAGCGCCAGCGCCACAGCCAGCAGCCCGGGCGCGACCAAGTGGGCGCGACGCATGGAAAGCACCTCCGTGCTCGCACGCTCCGACAGCACAGGCTGCTAGCCGGGCCAGCGGCGCGTTGCGCGATTGGGCACAAAGATACCCTGCCCATCGCCCGCTGTCCATGGTCTGGTCGCACAAGCTAGGGCGTCTCGGGCGCCCGGTGCGCCAAGTACACCCCAGCGGCCACGGTGCCCAGGGCGCACAGGGCAGCGGACACGAGCAGCGCCACGGGCACCGAGTAATTCTCGCTCAGGCCGCCGACTACCAGCGCGCCCAGCGGGGTCATGCCCGCGAACAGCACCGTGTACAAGCTCATCACGCGCCCGCGCAGCTGCCCAGGCGCCAGGTACTGGAGCAGCGTCTGCGCCGTGGCGCTGAACGAGATGCCCGCGATCCCCAGCACGAACAGTAGTACGGCGGTCAGCGGATACGCGGCCGACAGCCCCACCAGCGCGAGCAGGAGCGTAAACAGCGCGCCGCCGCCCAGTAGCCAGCGCCGGGTGGGTCGCCCGCGCCCGGCGACCAGCAGCGCGCCGCACAGCGACCCGGCGCCCAAGCACGAGCTGAGCAACCCGTATGCCTCGGGCCCCGCATCGAACACGAAGCGCGCCAGCAGCGGAATGACCGTGATGAAGTTGAACCCGAACGTCCCCAGCGCCCAGACGATGATCAGCACGCCGAAGATCGCCGGCGTGCGCACGGCGTACGCTAGCCCTTCGAAGAGCTGGAGGTGGACCGCCCCGCGCGCGGGCGGCACGGCGTGGAACTCGGCCGGCCGCATGGCGACCAGCCCCCAGACGATGGGCACGTAGCTCAGCGCGTTGGCCCAGAAGCAGGCGCCCGTGCCCACCGTGGCCAGCAGCGCCCCGGCGAGCGCGGGCCCGATGATGCGCGAGGCGTTGAAGTTGCCCGAATTCAGCGCCACCGCGTTGGCCAAATCCTCCGGCCCCACCAGCTCCGCGGCGAACGCGGCGCGCGTGGGGTTGTCTACCGCCTGGAACAACCCTTGGGCCAGCGACAGCCCGTATAGATGCCACAGCGCGATGTGGCCGCTGCCGACCAGCAGGGCCAGCACGGTGGCCTGGGCCGCCCCCCCGAGTTGCGTGGCCAGCAGCACGCGCCGCTTGGGCCAGCGGTCGGCCAGCACCCCGCCGAGCAGCGAGAACAGCAGCATAGGCAGGAACTGGAGCATGGTGACAGTGCCCAGCGCCAGCGGCGAGTCGGTGATCTGGAGCACCAGCCAGGCCACGGCCGTGCGCTGCATCCAGCTGCCGGTCAGGGAGACGAGCTGTCCGCCCCAGTACAGCCGGTAGTTGTAGTTGGCCAACGCGCGGAAGGTATTGCCCCAGCGCGTCCGCCGCCGCACCGTGGCCGCGCTACGCTCCACCCTCGTGGCCCCAGCCCCCATGTCGGCTGCTCCACTCCCGCTCGCGTGGGGCTGCCCGCGCCGCACCGGACAGCTACACCGCCTGGGCCAGCCAGGCATCGAGGCGCGGCTGCGCGCGCTCGCGGAAGGCAACCAGCAGGTCGAGCCCTTCGAGCGTCTGTTGCAGTGTGCGCTCGGCGGCCTCCACCGGGTGCGCGGTGAAGAACTCCGCGATCTGCTGGCGTGCTGCCGCCGTTCCCAGGCTGCCTGCGGCGGCGATCAGCCGCCGGCGCATGAACGGCGGCAGCCGCTGCTCGACCGCGTCCCAGTGGGCCCGGATGAAGTCCCACGCGGCCCACTTGCCCGCCGGGTTGCTGAGTAGGCGCGCCAGCAGCAGCCCGACATCCTGCGTGCGGACAGTCGACGTGAGGCTCAGCTCCAGTGCCCGCTGGACCAGCTCTGGCTCCTCGAACGCGCCCAACCCCAGCAGGTGGCGCATCTCGTCCTGCGGCGTGCGGGCCGTGCGGACGCGCTCCAGGTATTGCGCGAACCGCTGCGCGGAGCCCTGCTGGGCGCCGAGCACCACCAGCACATCCACCAGGTTCGGGTCGACCGCCGTGTCGTCGGCCCAGTACACTTCCAGCAGCCGCTCGGCCTCGGCCACCACCGCGCGCTGGCGGGCGATGCGCCCCAGCGCCCGGACTACCGCCGCCCGGCGCAGGCGCGTGTTGTCCGACTCGGCGGGGTTCGGGGTCCAACCAAGCTCCGCCAATTGGTCGGCGAATAGCTCCTCCACGTAGCGGGCGAACGCCGGCCGCTGTGCCGGCTCTAGCAGGAACGCCTCGATATACGCCAGCGCGTCGACGATGGCCTCCACGACCGCGTGATGCGCCTCATGGCGGAAGGCGCGGAGGAACTCCAGGAACGCGTCGATCGCGTTGTAGCCCGCGCGAGTCAGCGCCCATTCGTTGCTCACTAGCCCGACCCGCTCGGCCGCGTCGAGCGCCGTGGGCAGATGACTCAGCAGGGCGTGGAGCGTGGCCGCGTCGTGCTGGACGCGGAAGAAGCCGCTCTCGCCCGCGTTGGCGTACAACCACTTCGGCGGTCGTCGGGCCTCTAAGACCAGCTCGGCCCGCGGCGCCGACAGCAGGGCCCGCTGCTCGGCCAGCCGCGGGCCGTCGGCGAAGCGCAGCACCAGCGGCACGCGCCATTGTTGTGCCGTCGCCTCGGGGCTGGTGGCGCGGCGGGGATCCGCGAAGAAGCGCTGCTGCTCCAGCACCACGTGGGGGCGCGTGCCGCCCGGGGTCACGGTGGCGCGCACCAGCGGGAACCCCGGCTGGTCGATCCAGTCGCGCGCGATGGCGCGCACGCGGCGGCCCGACACCTGCTCCAGCGCGCCGAACAGGTCGTTAGCGGTGGCGTTGCCCTCGCGGTGCGCGCGAATGTACTGGCGCACGCCCGCGCGAAAGACGTTGGGGCCTAGGAAGTGCTCCAGCATGCGTAGGACCGCCGCGCCCTTCTCATAGGTGATGGCGTCGAACATCTCGCTGGCCTGCGCCGCGCTCTTCACGGGCGCCCGAATGGCCCGCGTGGACACCAGTGCGTCGGTGTGGAACGGGGCGGCCTTCTCTTGCTGGAAATCGACCCACACCTCCCAGTCGGGCTGCCAATCGGCCACCGTACGGAACTCGATCCAGGTGGCGAACGCTTCGTTGAGCCAGAGGTCGTCCCACCACTGCATGGTCACCAGGTTGCCGAACCACTGGTGCGCGATCTCATGGGCGACCACTAGCGCGATACGCTTCTTGGCCGCTAGCGGGGCGGTGGCCGGGTCGCATAGCAGCGCCGTCTCGCGGAAGAAAATAGCGCCCGAGTTCTCCATCGCGCCGGCCTCGAAGTCCGGCACGGCGAGCAGGTCGAGCTTGCCGTACGGGTACTTGACGCCGAAATAGCGCTCCAGTCGACTGAGGCTGGCCGCCGCGGCCTCCAGGGCGAACTGGCCCAGATGCGCCTTGCCGGGCACCGTCCAGACGCGGATGGGGGTGCCGCGCGCCTCGACCGCGGCGGTGCTCTCCAGCTCCCCAACCGCCAGCGCCACCAGATAGGTAGACATCCGTGGGGTAGGTGCGAAGTGCACGGTGCGTGTGCCGGGCGTCGGGCCAGGCGTCTCGCGCTGGACACGACTGTTCGAGATCGCGGTCACCCCCTCGGGCACCGTCACGGCGAGCTGGAAGCGCGCCTTGAACGCCGGCTCGTCGAAACAGGGGAAACAGCGCCGGGCGTCGGTGGCCTCGAACTGGGTGAAAGCATAGCGTCGCCCCGCCGTCTCGACGCGATACAGACCGCGCAGGCTGGTGCCGATCGTGCCGCGGAAGGCGAGCTCCAGCGTGGCGCGCCCGACCGGCACCCCCTGCGGGAGGTGCAGGGTGAGCGTCTCACGCCCGGGCTGGTAGCTGACGCGCGCCGGCCAGCGGTGGCGGCCCACCTGCACGCTCGCCGCGGTGACCTCCAAGTCCACGGCGTGCAGGACGATCTGGCGCACGGGCCGCGCCACCTGCACCTCGACGGTCTCGTGGCCCTGGAACGTCCAGGCGGCGAGGTCCGGGGCCAGTACCAGGCGGTAGCGGTTGGGCATGACAGAGGAGGGCAGGCGATACTCCGCGTCGTTCATCCATTCGTCTCCAGCAAGGGGGCACCACGGCCGCCGGGCGGGTCAGGGCTGGGCGTCTCTAACGGTAGGATAGAGGCCGCCCACGAGCGGAGCAAGCGCCGCCGCGCGGCGGCGCGCGGTTCGGCTATCATCGAGGTATGGCCGAGAAACAGTACGCGTTCAACCGCAAGGCGTTGCACGACTATCACATTCTGGAGAAGGTCGAGGCGGGTATCGTCCTCACCGGCCCCGAGGTGAAGTCGGTGCGCGGCGGGCACATCAGCCTGCGCGAGGCGTACGCGCGGATCGAGCGCGGCGAGGCGTGGCTGTTGGGCGCTCACATCGCGCCGTACAGCCACGGCAACCGCTACAACCCCGAACCCACCCGGCCCCGCAAGCTGCTGCTGCATCGCGGGGAAATCGGCACGCTCGCCGGCAAGGTCCGCCAGGGCGGCTACACCCTGGTTCCCTTGCGGGTATACGACTCCAAGGGGCGTATCAAGGTCGAGCTGGCGCTAGCGCGCGGGAAGAAGCAGTGGGACAAGCGCGAGGCGATCGCCGCCCGCGAGGCCCAGCGCGACATCCAGCGCGCCCTCCGCGCGCGCGTGCGGGCGTGACGGCCCCACGACTATCACGCTATGCGCTATAATTTACGGTGGTACCGGACCTGCCTCATTGCTGGGGGACGCTGGGTCTCGACAGGGGAGAAGGACGGGAGATTGCAGGCCGAGGACGCCAGCTTCCTCGTTAATCCGCTGGCGCGGCAATAACTGCCAACACTGAACTCGCTCTCGCGGCGTAACACCCGCGAGCGTCCGCCCGACTAGCTCCGGCGAGTCGGTCCCGGGCGTCACCTAGCCGGAGTGCGGCGCGCCCGACCGTTGGCTAGGGCGCGCTCAAGACCCAGCTAACTGGCGCACTGGCAGCCCGTCGGTAGGCGGCCAGGGCGCGAGAGCACGTATGCCGACTAAGCTTGTAGGACATCTCCGTCCGACTCGCTCTGGACGAGGGGTTCAACTCCCCTCCGTCTCCACCAATCCACGAGCCCACCGCGCGGTGGGCTCGTGGGGTTTCTGCGGGCTACCGCGGGCCGACACTGTTTGCCGCCGGGTGAAACCGCCGTGCCCAGCGGTCCCGCCCCTCTACCGGCTGGGCAGCTCTGCCCTGCCGGTAGTTGCTCTAGGGGGTGGGCGTGCCGCTCGCCAGGCGGTCGAAGAACCCCTCCTGCTGGAGCTGGTGGACGGCGCGTAGGTCGACGAACTCCTCGGGCTTCGCCGCGGCCGCGCGCGGGTCCTCGGCCTTGATCAGGTCGAGGGTCGACTGCACGGCCTCGATCGGCAGCTCCAGGTTGGCCTGCATGTGCGCGCGCTCGATCTCGTAGGCCTGCTCGTTGGCCGCGCGATCATCGCTACGCAGGTACTCGACGGCCACCCTCAGCACATACTCCTTGTCCGTGAGGTAGCGGTGCACTGCCCGCCCGTAGGCCCGCAAGTACCGCTCGACTACCCCCGGTCGCTGGGCCAGCGTCGTGCCGGTCGTGGCGATTGCCGTGGCAGGATACGGGATGCGCGCGGCCGTGACATCGAACAGCGTCACCATGCCCAGGTTGCGCAGCCGCTCGTCACTAGGTGGCGTGCTGCTCGAGGCGTCGACGTTGCCCGCGATCATCGCCTGCACCGCCTGTGGCTCGCCGCCGACGGAGATCAGCGTCACGTCCACATCCGGGGTCAGGCCGAGGCGCGGTAGGACCGCGCGCGCCATGAGATCGGTATTGCTGCCTTTATTGGTGATCGCCAGGCGCTTGCCGCGCAGGTCGGCCGCGGCCGTGATCGCCGGCTGCGCCATGATGGCCCCCGCGAAATAGGGCTTGGTCGCGCCGATCAATAGCAGGTCGCTGCCGGCCAGGCGGGCACGGATCACGCCGACCCCGCCCGTGGTGAGGAACTGCACGTCGCCGGCCAGCATGGCGGCCGTGCTCTGCGCCGCGCCCGGGATATTCGCGACCTCGGCCTCGAGCCCCTCCTCGGCGAAGTAGCCCGCCTCCTTGGCGATCTGGAGCGGGATCTGGGACATGGAGAAGGCGCTGAACGCCGCCTTGATGGGGATCGGCGGCTGGGGGCTAGGCGTGGGGCTCGCGGCCGAGACTGCAGGCGCTCCCTCCGCTGGCGCCGCGCCGCGTGCTGCCCCGCTGGCCTGTCCACCGCAGGCTGCCCCCAGCCCAACTCCTACCGCGAGCAGCACCCCCCACAGCGTCCGCATGGCCTCCCCCACCTGTACCGCGAGCCCTTTCCCCTGGACTGGCGGCATTCTAGCACGCTGTCCCACAAGCCGCACCGGTGGGCTCGCCGCCTGGGAGCCCCGCTGCGGCGCTGCTCCTGGACACCGCGGGCCGCACGGCTAGAACACGCGACAGCGCAGCAGGGTGGCCGCGACCTTGAACCCGTCGCGCCAGGAGATCTTCTTGCCCTCGTGGTACTCGCGGCCCGCATACGAGATCGGCACCTCGTAGATGCGATACCCCAGCCGCAAGATGCGCGCGGTGATCTCGGGGTCGAACCCCCACCGCGGCTCCGTCAGCCGCAGTCGGCGCGCCACTTCCGCCGTGAACATCTTGTAGCAGGTCTCCATATCGGTCAGCGTCGTGTCGTACAGCACGTTGGTCAGCAGCGTCAGCAGGCGGTTGCCCACCGCGTGCCAGAACAACATCGCCCGGTGCTCCCCCAGGAACCGCGAGCCATAGACGACTTGGGCGCGCCCGAGCTGAATCGGGCGCAGCAACACGCGGTAATCCTCGGGGTCGTACTCCAGGTCGGCGTCCTGGATGACAATCACGTCGCCGGTCGCCACGCGCAGGCCCGATTGGACCGCCGCGCCCTTGCCGCGGTTGCGCGGATGCCGGAGGACGACCAGGTCGCCCCGCTGCGCTTCGGCGGCCAGGATCTCATCGCTGCCATCGGTCGAGGCGTCATCGACGACGATGATCTCCTTGTCGACGCCGTCGAGCTGTACGGCGCGCACGCGAGCCAGTAGCTCCGCGAGCGAGGCGCGCTCGTTAAAGCAAGGGATGATCACGGATAGCTTCACGGTTGCCCTCGGTCCCGCACGGTAAGCGCGCGCTGGCCGCAGAGGCGACCGGGTAAGCGCGCGGTGGGTTATGGGTGGTGGGCGGGTGTGACGCACCCGACCGCGCTGGGCCGCTGGCCGGGTCCTTGGAGCGCGGGGGCAGTGCCACTGGGCAGCCCAGGCCCTGAAGCCCGCGAGCGGGCACAAGGGCCACGGTCGCCCGCGCTCGATGTCGGCAGTAGCATACGCGCCCCTGCGGCACCGGCGCAACCGCCCGCGCTTGCCCCGACCGCGCTAGGCCATTATCCTGAGCCGCGGAGGTAGCGCTCGGCCGACCGCGTAGCGCGCAGCGGGGCTGCCAGCAACCTGGCGCGTCGCGCGGTGCTCCACCACCTTTTCCGCGCCGGGATGGGGAGCGATGACCGTCCTCTCGCGGCGACGCTTCTTGCAAGGAGTCGGGGGGCTGGCGAGTGCCCTGGCGCTAGCGAGCTGCGGGCCGCTGGTTGCCATGGCCCCTGCGCCGCTCCACCTGGCCGTGGTGCGGCGCCTGCCCGACTCGCCCACCGGCGATGAGCAAGCGCTGTGGCAAGGAGCCGAACTGGCCTGGACCGCCGCGAGCGCGCCCGAACGCCAGCTGCTCGCCCTGGCCACCGTTGGGGCGCAGGAAGCTCTGGGCGCGCGGCTCGGCGGGCTCGACGTGCTGCTGGCACCCGCGGGCGTGCTGGCGGGGTGTTCGCCCACGGCCGGGCTGCCGGCTCAGGCGACCGCCGTGCTGTATCTCACCGGTGGGCCGGGCGAGCGCGCGCGGCCGGGCGACTGCCGCGCCAGGCTGGTCTGCTGGCTAGGGCCCACGGCCGCGCAGCTCGCCGTCCCGCTGGGCGCCTGGGCACGCCGCGAGCTCGGCCAGCGCGCCGCGGTCTGGCGCACCGACGACCCCTGGAGCCAGGCGCTGGCGGTCGCGTTCCGGCGGGGGTTCGCGGGGGAGCGTAGCGTGGTGGTTGGCGAACGGGCTCTGCCGGCGACTGCGGCGGAGGCCGCGCGCTCGCTCGATGCGCAGCAGCCGGAGCTAGTGTTCGTCGCAGCACGTGGCGAGGCGCTGTACGCTTTCCTCACGGCCTACGCGGCCGCCAAGCTGTGGCGCCAGGCGCGCTTGGTGGGCATCGCCGACACAGCCACGCTCTCGGCCCTGCGCGCTCTCGGCGCGGCCGCCGGCGGCCTGATCGTCAGCAGCGGCTGGCTCGCCGCGGCGGATACCCCGGCCAACAACGCTTTCGTGGACGCCTACCACGAGCGCTTCCACGACGCCCCGACCGAGCTGGCGGTGCAGGGCTACGAGGCGGCCCGGTTGCTGCTGACGGCGGCCGAGCGGCTGGCCGTGGAGCCCTTCGACCGTCTCGCTCTGGCCCAGGCGCTGGCGCACGGGCAGCTCGATGGCCCGCGCGGCGCGGTGCGGCTCGACCTGGCGCGTGGCGGCATCGTTCAGGACGTGCTGCTCGTGGAGCTGAAACCGTGGCACGAGCAGGTCGTGCCGGTCGTGCTGGAGCGTATGGTAGCCGTCGGGCCCGAGGGCTAGGAGAGCGCGGATGGGTGCCGCGTCGGAAGAGCGCCTCAACCTCGCCGCCTACCTGCTCGACCATCACCTCGACGCCGGGCGGGCCGACCGGGTGGCGCTGTGGTGCGAAGATACTCCTATCACTTACCGCCAGCTCATCGACACGGTCGATCGCGCCGCCGCTGCGCTACGCGCCCTGAACG
>DATGKN010000129.1:0-4812 GCA_035294645.1 Chloroflexota bacterium | reverse complement strand
CGTTTTCGCCAGGGGGAGGCGTGCATGCCGAAGGATCTCAGCGGGTTCATCAGCCGGATCTGCGCCGAGTTCCCCGATCAGGTGGTGTCGGTCCGCCGACCGGTGCGCGCGGCCGAGTACGAGGTCACGGCCATCCTGCAGCACCTGGACGACGCCGGCCAGTTCCCCATGGTGCTGTTCGAGCGGCCGATCAACATGCTTGGGCAGGAGGTGCCCGAGTTCCCCATCGTCTCCAACATCTACGGGACCCGCGAGCGCTGCGCGCTGGCCCTCGATCTGCCGATCACGCAGTCGAAGCTGGAGCTGAGCCTCGAGTACGCGCGTCGCGAGCGCCAGACTATCCCGCCGCAGGTCATCCCCGCCCAGGACGCGCCGGTCAAGCAGGTGGTGCGCACGGGGGCCGATATCGACATCCGCCAGCTGCCCATCGTGAAGCACTTCGAGGCCGACCTCAGCCCGGTCATCACCATGGCGGCGGTGATGAAGGACCCCGACACCGGCGTGTACGACGTGTCGTTCATCAAGCAGTTCCCCAAGGGGCCGACCCGCGCCGGGGTGTCGATCCACTCGCCGCACCTGGAGCGGATCCTCGCCAAATACGAGAAGCGCGGCCAGCCGGCGCCGTACGTGCAGATCATCGGCCACCACCCGGCGTTCTACCTCGGCGCGCTGGCGCTGACGCTGTACGACTCGGACGACTACCACACCATCGGCTCGTTCCTGGGCGAGCCCTTGCGGCTGTGCCCCTCCGAGACCTGGGGCCATGAGTTTCTCGTGCCGGCCGACGCCGAGATCCTCATCGAGGGCGAGATTCCGCCCGGCGAGCGCACGGTGGTGGACCCGTTCGGCGAGGTCACGCGGCTGTACCAGGCGCAGTGCCTGCGGCCGGTGCTGAACATCACCGCGGTCACCCATCGCCGCCAGGCGTGGTACCAGAATATCTTCTCGGGGCACCGCGGCCACTGGAACCTGGGCGCCATCCCCAAGGAGGGCAGCGTCTACAACGCGCTCCAGCGCCGCTTCGGCAACATCAAGGCCGTGCACTTGCCCTACTCCGGCTGCGGCCGGTTGGCCTGCTACATCAGCATCGAGAAGACGCGCGAGGGGCAGGGCAAGGAGGTGGCGATCGCCGCGCTGCCCGAGTCGTGGACGTTCGAGCTGATCGTGGTGGTCGATGCGGACATCGATGTGTTCAAGGAAGAGGATGTGCTGTGGGCCATGCTCACCTACATGGACCCGCGGCGCGATCTGGATATCATCCACGGCTATCCGATCAGTGTGTTCACCTCGGCGTTCCAGGACACGCGCATCCTGATCGACGCCACCCGGCCGCTGCACGTCGCGTTCCCGGAGAAGTTCCGTATGCCGCCCGAGGTGATGCAGCGCATCAAGCTCGAGGAGTGGATCGAGCAGGGCGGGTTCATCACCAAGCCGCGCACGCCCGCGGCCCAGCCGTAGCGGAGGAGCTGTCGTATGGACCGCGTCTTCTGGGTAAAGTGCCCGAGCTGCGCGAAGCGGTTCAACGTCGATTGGACGCTGCGCCACGCCGGCTACGACCTGATCTGCCCGTTCTGCCACCACGAGTTCCTGCCGGACGAGAGCCCGGAGCTGGACGAGCGCTGGTACGGCCACTCCTGAGCGCCCGATCGTGACCTGGCGGCCGGGGGCGACTCCCCGGCCGCCCAAAAGTTGGAAGGAAGGGCGTCGTGTTCCGCGTGTTCCCGGCCAACTACAAGTGGTCGCTGGCGGCCTCGCTGGTGTTCAACGCGGCGCCGGCGGGCGGCGGTGAGATCGGTGAGCTGCACCACGTCGCCCAGCAGCTCCAGGCCGCCGCGGCGCGCGACGATGTCGACGCCTGGTACCGCGCCTGGCACGCGCTGGCCGAGCGCCTGGTCGGGCTGGCGGCGGACGCCATGGCCCGCGGCGACGCGCTCGGGGCCCGCGACTGCTGGCTGCGCGCCTGCCACTACTACCAGATGGCGGACCGGCTGCTGCCGCCGCACGACCCGCGCAAGCTAGCGGCGTTCGCGGCCTCGCTGCGCTGCTTCGAGGCCGCGCGCCCGCTGCTGTACCCGCCGGGCGAGCGCGTAGAGATCCCCTACGAGGGCACGGCCCTGCCCGCGTACTATTTCCCACCGCTGCGCCGCGAGCGCGAGCGCGCGCCGGTGGTCGTGTTCTTCGACGGGCTCGATGTCACCAAGGAGATCTGCTACTTCCTAGCCGGCCGGCAGCTGCTCGAATATGGCCTTGGCTGCCTGCTGGTCGACGGGCCCGGCAACGGCGAGAGCGTGCGGCTGCGCGGGCTGTACCTGCGCCCGGACTGGGAGGTGCCGGCGCGGGCGGCGGTGGACTACCTGCAAACGCGCCCCGACGTGGACCCCGAGCGACTGGGCATCCTGGCGCTGAGTCTCGGCGGTTACTACGTCACGCGGGCGGCGGCGTTCGAGCCGCGCTTCCGCGCCGCGGCGGCCTGGGGCGCGCAGTGGGACTACCATCGGGTCTGGCTGGGCCGCCAGCAGCTGGCGGTGAACAGCCCGGTGTCGGTCGACCACCACCACATCTGCTGGGTGCTGGGCGTCGATAGCCTCCCGGCGGCCCTGGAACGGCTACAGGCGTTCAAGCTCGATGGGGTAGCCCAGCGGGTCACCTGCCCGTTCCTGATCCTGCACGGCGCGCACGACCAACAGATCCCGCTGCGCGACGCCGAGGCCCTGTACGCGGCGCTGGGTTCGGCGGACAAGCAGCTGGTGGTGCTCGACGAGCCGGACTTCGGCGACCAGCACTGCCAGATGGACAACAACAGCCTGGCGCGCTACCACCTGCTGGGCTGGCTGCGCGCTAAGCTGCTCGCCTGACCGCGCTAGCGCAGCGCCTCGTCGACCAGGCGGTTGTCGATGAGCCCCGCGACGTCGTCGGGCACGGCCTGGCCCACGCGGCGGAGGTTGGCGTAGGCTTGCGCGAGGTTCTCGGGGTGGACCCGCGGGTTGAGCGGGTAGAGGCGCAGCTCGCTCACCCACTGGTCGTAGGTCCGCTCGGCGAAGCGCCGCTCCATGTTCGTCGTGTCGGTCAGCAGGGCGATGGCCTCCTCGCGGTTCGCCGGATCGTACAGCCACGCGGTGGCCGCCACGTACCCCTGGATGAAGCGGCGGGCCACGTCGGGGTTCTCGGTGTACCACGCCTCGCGCGCCAGCACGTTGACGGTCGTCACGTTGCGGAAGAACGGATAGTTCGCGCCCACATCGAGCACCTTCTTGCCGCGCTCGATCAGCTCGAACGAGTTGGGCGGCAGCATGGCAGCCAGGGCAACCTGGTTGGCCAGCAGGGCGGCATGGCGCTCGGCTACCGAGCCGATGGCCAGGATGTCGTAGTCGCGCGGATACTCCAGCCCGTGCTCGGCTAGCAGGATGCGCAGGGTCTCGATGTCGGCGCCCGAGGAGAGCGACTGGCCGGCGATCGTCTGGCCGCGCACATCGGCGTAGCTGGTGATCTGCGGCTGGGCGATCACCACGTAGGGGTTGGCGCTGGCGATCTCCATCACCTGCTTGAGCCCGGGCGTGCGCTGCTGCACGTCCCATGCGGCGCCTGGGGTGGTGGTAGCCAGGTCGAGCGACCCGCTAGCGAGCGCGGCCATCGCCGCCGGGGCGGAGCGGGTGAGAACCAGCTCGAACTCGATGCCATACGGCTCCAGCAGCCCCTTCGCCTGCGCCGCGATGGCCACCCAGTGAAATGGGTTGTGGCTCACGATACCGTAGGTGACTTTGTCCAGGCGCGCGGGCCGCGCGGCCGGGGGCGGCGGCACGCGGGGGCTCGTGGCCGGCTGCCCCGCCGCGGAGGGACTGGGCGCCGTGGGGGCGGCCGCCGCGGCTGGAGGGGCTCCGCTCTCGGGGCGCGCGGCGGGCGGTGCGGGCCCCCCGGCGGTGCAGGCGACTAATGTTGCCCCGAGCAGCAACACCAGGCAGGCTATCGACCACGATCGCGGTAGCATCGCACGCCCTCCCGCCCGTCAGCGACATAGGCCACGCGGCGCACGAGCGGCCGCCCGGCCGCTGGTGAGCGGAGCCTACGGCATCGGTCGCCAGGCGTCAAGCGTTGGGGCGGCCGGCCATTCAGGGCTGCTGTGGGGCCGTGAGGGCGGCACGCGGCGAGAGCGCATGCAGAGCACTAGTGCGCGAGCTAGTGCTGACAGCCCCAGGGCTCAGGTGCCGGCGGTGGCGGCCTGCTGGTGCTGGGCGTAGGCGCGGTCGCACTTCGCGGCGAAGTAGAAGTCGCTCTCGGTCAGCCCATCGATCTTGTGGGTCCAGACGTCGACGCGCACGCTGCCCCAGCGCACCAGCAAGTCTGGGTGGTGCCCCTGCTCCTCGGCGATGGCGCCCACCGCATTGGCGAAGGCGAGCGCCTCGGCGAAGTTCTTGAAGCGGTAGGTACGCGTGAGGCGCTTGTGATCGATCACGTCCCAGCCGGGCTCGAGCTGGGCATGCAGCGGCGCGATCTGCTCTGGGGTCAGCGGGGGCACGCCGCCCTTGCACGGGACACACGGCTGGTCGGCGAGACTGCTGCTCATGGTCTAGCCTCCTGCGGTCGCTGCCGGAATGGTACCGCGCGTCGCCAGCCGGCGGGCAACCCGGGGCGCGCGTTCCCGGGGCGGTCGCCTGCCGCTGCAGGCGCGGCGTATTGACGGCCGCTTGCCGACGTCGCTATAGTCTGCCGATTTTGCTCGATCTGGCGAAGGATAGGAAATCGCGATGCGCGAGCCGCCTGGAGACCGCCCCACAGGAGGTCCGCGCTACCTGCGGGTGTACAGCGCGCTGCGCG
>DATGKN010000128.1:0-10866 GCA_035294645.1 Chloroflexota bacterium | reverse complement strand
CTACACGCTGCGCGTGGCGTTCCAGAGAGTCGGCCTGCGCCTCGACGAGGTGGAGGTGCAGCGCGTGGTCAACACCGACCTGGCGGCGGCCCTGGCCAACGCGGGCACCGACGCCGGCGTGGTGCCAGAGCCGATCCCGACGCTCATCGAGACCCGCGGCATCGGCGTGCGGCTCGGCGACGTCCAGGAGCTGGCCGGCCCCCAGACCGGCTCGTTCCTGGTGATCGGGCCAAGCATGATGGCCCGCCCCGAGGCCCACACCGTGCGGTTCCTGGTGGCCTACCTCAAGGGCCTACGCGACTACTTGGCCTCGATCAAGGACGGGCGGGTGGCCGACCCGCAGGCCCGCGAGATCATCAGCAAGTGGACGCGCATCCCGGTGGAGACGATCGCCCAGGCGGCGGCGCCGGGCGCGCCGCCCGACGGCCGCATCGACCTCGACGATCTCAATCGCCAGCAGGACTTCTGGGAGCGCGAGGGCCTCGTGCCCGTCAAGGCCGACCTCGCGCGCTTCGTCGACTACCACTACCTAGAGGCCGCGCTCGCCCAGCTGCGCTAGCGCGCCTCACGGCCCGCCGATGGTCAGCGCGCCGCCGTCCACCAGCAGGTCGGTGCCCGTGATGAAGTCGGCCTCGGCAGAGGCCAGGAACGCCACCGCCGCCGCCACGTCCTCGGGCACCCCGTTGCGCCCCACCAGGTTCTTCACCGGCCGGTTGGCAGGCACCACCGCCTCGCCCACCGGCGAGCCGATGCGATTCGGCGTCACCGAGTTCACGCGGATGCCGTACGGGGCGAGCTGGATCGCCAGCGAGCGCGTCAGGTTGAGCACGCCCGCCTTGGCCGCCGTGTAGGCCGTGGCGTCCGGCCGCCCGCGGTGGCCGGAGGTCGAGGCGATGTTGATGATGCGGCCGCCGCGCCCCTGGGCCACCATCTGCTGCGCCGCGTACTTGCTGCACAGGAACTGGCTGGTTAGCGACACGCGCAGCACGCGCTCCCACTCCTCGAGCTCTAGCTCTAGGATCGGCTTGCGGTCGGTGATCGCCACGTTGTTCACCAGGATGTCGATACCGCCCCAGCGCGCGACCGTGGCGCGGACCACGCGCTGCACGTCGGCTAGCACGGCCACGTCGGCGACCAGCGGCAGCGCCCGCTCGGGATGCCGCGCATGGATCGCGTCGGCCACGGCCCGCGCGGCAGCGCCGTCGAGGTCCACCACAGCTACCCGTGCCCCCTCGGCGGCCAGCCGGCGAGCAATGGCCTCACCGATGTTGCGGCCAGCGCCCGTGACGATGGCGATGCGGTCATCCAGCCTCATCGGAGCCTCCCCCACGAGTATCAGCACGCGTCGCGGCCAGGCGCGTCCACGCTGGCGCGCGCCAGGCGCCAGGGCGCCTCCTCGATGTAGCGCGCGGGCGGCCCCGCCGCGGCGAGGAGGCCTTCCTCGCGCAGCAGGTCGAGCACGGCGCGCAGGCCGGCGGCGTCGGGCGCCGCGTCCCAGGCGAGCACGTCGTCAGCGCATACGTAGCGCTCGTAGGTGGCGGCCACCTCCGCGGCCGACTGCCCGGTAGCAGCCGCCAGGATGGCCTGCGCCTCGGCGGCGTGCGCGGGCGCGCGCAGCCAGCGGCCAGCCCGGATCGTGGCGCGCAGGAACGCGACCAGCGCCGCCAGCTCGGTTGTCGCCCAGGCGCGCCGCGCGTTCAGGGTGGTGAACGAGTAGGCCGACCAGTAGTCCTCGGTGCGCGCCAGCACGGGGTAGCCCGCAGCGGCCAGCCGGGTGGAAAAGGGGTGCGTGAGGAGCGCGGCATCGATGGTGCCCGCGACCAGCGCGCGGGCTTGCTCGGGGGTGCCACCCAGCACGACACTCTCGTAGGCGCCCGTGCCAAGCCCGTGCCGGCGCAGGATGGCGCGCAGCAGGCTGGACACGCCACCCGCGGCATCCGACACGCCCACGCGGCGGCCGCGCAGCTCGGTCAGCGTGCGCACCGTGGGCCGCGCCACCACGGCCGAGACCGGCCGGCGCACCACCCCGCCGACGACCGCCAGAGCGGTCCCCTGCTCGATGGCCAGGATGATCTGGTCGGGACAGGAGCCGCTGAGCTCGACGCGCCCGCTGGCCAGCGCCGCCGCGCCGCCGGTCGTGCTACCGGTGAACACCGTCTCGACCGCGAGGCCCTCCGCTCGGTACAGCCCGCGGGCCTCCGCGACATAGTGCGGCCAGTACGTAGCGGTCGGCGAGACCAGGCCATAGACCAGGCGCATGGCGCTCCTCTCCGCGGGGAGGTACTCAGCGGATCGGCGGCAGCAGGCCCTCCGCTTCCAGCTGGCGCACGGGGCCGTCGTCGATGAGTGTCTCGGGCGCGAGCTGCTGCGCGCGCGGGTTGCTCGCCGCGGCCAGCACGGTGGCCACCATCTCCGGCCGCGGGCGCAAGTCGCGGCTGATGTACTTCTCGGCGTGGGTGCGGTAGGTCAGCTCTAGGATCTCGGGGGCGTCCTGACGCGTGTAGGCGGCGAGCGTACGCTGGGCGAACTCCGGGTCGGCGAAGAAGCGCTGTAGGCCGGCGTGGAACCCGAGCAAGTAGCGCCGGATGAGGTCCGGCCGCTGGGCCAGCACGCTTCTCGGGGCGGCGGTGCCCAGGTGCAGGAACGGGATGCCCAGCTCGCCCGCGTCGGCGATCGCCCGGTAGCCGAGCTTCGCCGCGCGCAGCGAGGTGGGGTCCGACAGCACGGCGGCGTCGATCGCGCCTGCTTGCAGCCCGCCCAGGATCTCGGGCACGCCGCCGAACTGGAGCCAGACTAGGTCGCGCTCGGGATCCAGCCCCCAGCGGCGCACGACCAGCCGGCCGACGACATCCGTGGCCGAGCCGAAGCGCGTGACGCCGACGCGCGCGCCGCGCAGGCCGTCGGGTACCAGCACCTCCTCGCGCGTGAAGAGGGTCAAAGGCGGCACCGCCGCCGTGACCTGGAAGAACGCGGCGTCGAACCCCTCGGCTACCGCGCCCACCAGCCCCGCCGCGGCGATGTGGGCCAACGGCGCCTCGCCGCTGACCAGCGCCTGCACGGTAGCCGTGCCGCTCTCGATGAGCAGCAGCTCGACCGCCAACCCCTGCTCGCGCAGGTAACCGCCGTCGACAGCTACCCAGAGCGGCATCATGCTGCCCGAGAGCGAGCTGTAGATAACCCGTACAGGCTCTAGGGACGACGCGCTGGCCATGGGGGAAGGGGAAGAGGCCACCGTGATCGCGGGGGCCGCACCGGCCCCCATTGGGCTGGCAGGGGCCGGCTGCACTGCTCCGCTCGGACCCGAGCAGCCGAGCAGGCCCCCGAGCACCACGCCCAGCGTGGCGCAGGCCCGCCGAGCTAGTCCGTTCCGCATGGACATTCCCTCTCGCGCTCCGCGCGCGTCATTTCGGCGCGGCGTCCCTGGGGCCTGCCGCGCGATACGCCGCACGGAGGGCGGCCGTGGCCGCGTGGTCCAAGGCCCAAGTGTGCCCCTGGCGCACGACGCCCACCCCATAGTCGGCGCGCGCCGCCTCGGGCGTCACGTAGCCGTTGCGCACGTCGCGCAGC
The DNA here is from genome assembly GCA_035294645.1 of Chloroflexota bacterium. Taxonomy (GTDB): domain Bacteria; phylum Chloroflexota; class UBA6077; order UBA6077; family JAJPHF01; genus JADGHJ01. The sequence goes on along the minus strand of DATGKN010000128.1, from coordinate 7,299 downwards.
ACTGCCTCGGGCGCACGCTGGTGCGGCGGGCCGTAGCCGCCGCCCCCTGCGCGCTCGATGCGCAGGATGTCGCCCGCCCGCAGCGGTACGTCGCCGGCGCGCGCGGGCAGGCGCTGCTCCTCGGCCGTGCCGGGGTTGATGATCGCCGCGCCGGGCCGCCCCGGCTGGCCGCCGTCCCAGCCGCGCGGGCGGGTGTCGTGCTTGTCGGTGCGCAGCGACAACCGCGCGTCGGCCAGCAGCCGGTACTCGCGCACGAAGCCCAGCCCGCCGCGCTGGCGGCCCGCCCCCCCCGAGTCGGGGATCAGCTCGAAGCGCCGCACCTCGACCGGAAACTCGGCCTCCACGATCTCGATCGGGGTGATGGCGCTGTTGCCCACGTGCACGGTGGTGGCCGACACGCCGTCCTTGTCCGCGCGGGCGCCGAACCCCGCCCCCAGCAGCTCGTACTGGACGTAGCCGCGGCCCGGCCCGCGACGGCCCAGCGCGATGGCACCGGTGCCGCCGCTCTCGGCCAGCCGGGCGCGCGGCACCACGCCGGCCAGCGCGTGGAAGATCGCCTCGGCCACGGCGTTCGCCGTGGGGATGTACGTGTTCACCGGCGCCGGTAGCTCCGGGCACACTACCGACCGCGGGCGGAAGGTGGTCTCGATAGCGGCGGCCAAGCCATGGTTCGAGGGCAGCTCGGGGTCGATCAGGCACTTCAGGCAGTAGCAGCATACCGCGCGCACCAGCGGTGGCCGGATATTCACCGGCCCGGCCGCCTGATCGTCGGAGCCCGAGAAGTCGAAGTGGACGCGAGCGCCGGCGATCGTGACGCGTACGTGCACACGGATCGGCCGCCCGACGATCACACCGTCGTCGTCGAGGAACGCCTCGCCCTCGTAGGTGCCATCCGGCCACTGGGCGACCGCGGCGCGCACGCGCTGCTCCACCATGGCAAACAGGCGCGCGGCGGCGGCACCGAGCGAGGTGGCCCCGTACTTGGCCGCCAGTCGCCGCACGCGCTCAGCACCCAGCCAGGTAGCCCCGACCTGCCCGCGAAGGTCGCCTATCACTAGGTCGGGCGTGCGCGAGTTGGCCCGGATGATCGCCTCGATCTCGCGCAGCGGCGCGCCGCGCTGGTAGAAGCGCACGGGCGGCAAGTGCAGCCCCTCGTGGTAGATCTCGCGCGCCTGGCCAGACCCGCTGCCGGGCACGGTGCCGCCGATGTCACTCTTGTGCGCGATGCTGCCGGCGAAGCCGAACAGCACCCCATCGATCCAGATCGGCGCCAGCACCGCCATGTCGGGCGCGTGCGGGCTGCCGCCGAAGTACGGGTGGTTCACGAGATAGGCGTCGCCCTCGGCCAGCTCCTCGGCCCGATAGAACTGGTACAGCCCCTCCACGCAGGCGGGGAACGCGCCGAGGTGCAGCGGCAGCACCGTGTGCTGGGCCACCACGCGGCCCGCGGCATCCAGGATCGCGCAGGAGGCGTCGCGCGATTCGCGGATGATCGTCGAGTAGCCCGTGCGGAACAGCGACTCCTGCATCTCCTGCACGACGCCGAGCAGGCTCTGGTGGATCACCTCCACGGTGATGGCATCCGGTTCCTCCCTCACGCCCTCTCTCCCTGGCGCGATTGCGGCAACGCTACGCGGCCCGCGGCCCCAAAGAACACGCCCGGCGCGCACGACGGCAGCCCAACCCGACCGCCCAGCGCCCGCCCTCAGCCGCGGTTTGGAGCCGCCTTTGGGTACGTCACCCGCTCAACCGATCGGTACCCGCGGGTCGAAGGCGAACACGTGGTGGTCGTAGTGCACCACGGGCGGCGCCGTGCGATCGACGTGCAGCGCCACCACCTCGGCCACGTAGATCTGGCGATCGCCAGCGGGAAACTTGCCCTGGATACGGCACTCGAGGCAGGCGTGCGCGCCGGCGATGAGCGGCGCCCGCACGCGCGTGGCGGGCAGGCGCTGCAGGCCCACCACGACGAACTTGTCGTCGGTCTCTCGCCCGCGCAGCCCGCGGCTAGCGGCCACCACCGGCGCCTGCGCGGCCGAACAGACGGCCAGCACGAACTCGCCCGAGGCCTCGGCCAGCTGGGTGGTGAAGTTGCCCGGGCTGAGCCCGACGGTCACGATCGTCGGTGGCCCGGCGGTGATCCCCAGGCCACGCACCACGAACTGCCAATTGTCGCGCCCCTCGTGCGCCGCCGTCATTAGGAACAGCCCCGCGGGCATGACATCGATGGCCAGCGGGGTGTGCGCCACCTCGTACATCGTTCCTCGCTGTCGCTGCGCCGTGCGCTCCCCTCAGGGGAGCGGGAGCCCTAGCTCCTGGGCTACACGGCGGGCGATGGTGAAATCGTATAGCCGGTCGAAGGTCGCATCGGCCGGCACGTTGGCCGTCTCCTGCATCAGCTGGAGGTAAGCGCGGAGCTGCGCCTCGGTGGCCAAGCCGTTGGGCGAGAAGGTGTCAGCCACCTGCTCGTAGGCCCGCGCGGCATCCTCGGGCGACAGCTCGATCCACTGGGCGATGATCTGGATGACGTCGTCGCGCCGGGCGTGCACGGCCGGCAAGGCCCGCGCGGCGGCCCGCAGCGTGCGGGTCACGAAGTCTGCGCGGTCGCGGAGATTGGCGTCGGTAGTGCCCAGCCCAGCCTGGGGCACGTCGAGCACCGTGCCGACGCGCAGCAGGGTGGGGATCCCGCGCCGCTCGGCCACCAGGTTGGCTGGGATCGACGAGATCGCCGCATCAGCGGCCCCAGCTTCGATGGCGGCGATGCGCTCCATCTCGCCGCCCGCCACCACCATAGCCACATCGCGCAGCCCGAAATGCTCCGCGAGCTTCTGCACCTCGAACGCCGGCAGGGTGCCCAGCGACAGGATGGCCACCCGCTTGCCCTCCAGTTGCTGGGGGGTCGTGATGTCCGGGCGCACCGTGAGCGCGTGCTGGAGGCGTACCGTCTGGAACTGGACGATCTTGGTCGGGCCGCCCTGGCCAGCATGCGTGCCGATAGACGAGAGGTTGGTGGTGAAATCCATCTCGCCGCTCAGCATGGCGGGGACAAAGACGTTGCCGCTGGCTGGCACGAACTCCGGCGCCAGTCCCTCCTCCTCGAAGTAACCGAACTTCCAGGCCAAATACGTGGGCAGATAGCTGAGCGACACGCCGGGCACACCGATGACCACCCGCTCCAACGACCGGCCGGCAGGCGGGGTGGCGCTGCCGCCGGCGGCCGAGGCTGGCGGCGCGCCGCCCTGCTGCCCCACGGAGCCGCTCGCCCGAGGGGGCCCCTCGCCGCCGGGCCCGCAGGCCAGCAGCAGCGCCGCCAGTGTCAGAAGCGCCACCGCCCGAACCCCCATCGCTTCACCCCCGCTTGCCGCCCGCCCGTGTCCCGTACCTCCGGGCCGTCGTCCCGCATCTTAGGCCGCGCGCCCCATCCTATGCCAGCGATCGCGCCCTGCCCCGTCCTCAACCGCGCGTGATGAGCAGGTTCCCCCAGTCGTCCACCGTGACCTCCTGCTCCGGGCAGACCACCGTGGTGGCGTCGTACTGCTCCACGATGGCCGGGCCCGCGAAGCGGTGGCCTGGGCGAAGCCGCTCGCGCGCGTACACTGGCACCGGTCGCGGCTCGGCGGCCAGCGTGAGGAACAGCGCCGGCCGCTCGCCCACGCGCGCCATCTCCACGGGCGCGTCGGCTGGCGGCAGCGGCGCCACCTGCACGCGCGGCACCCGCCCGATAGCCTCGACGCGGTAGCTGACCACCTCCACCGGCTGCTCGGGCGCGGCGTGACCGTGGCGCTGGCGGTGCAGCACGTCGAACCGTGTCCGCGCGGCCGACAAGGCGCCAGCGGCCAGGGGCACGCGGTCGAGCGGCACAGGCGTCTCGTACCCCTGGCCCGCGTAGCGCATTTCCAGGAAGTAGCGCAGGTGCATCGCCTCCGGCGCGAACCCCTCGGCGGCCAGCTGCGCCCGCGCGCGCTCGGTCAGCTCAGCAAACGTGGCGTTCACCGTCTCCTCGGTCAGCTCGCTCAGCAGCGCGAGCCGGCTGCGCAGGTAGTCGTGCTTGACATCGGACATCAGCAGGCCGAGCGCGGAGGTCACGCCCGGCACGGGCGGCACCAACACGCGCGGGATGCCCAGGTCGAGCGCGATCTGGCAAGCGTGGACGGGCCCGGCCCCGCCGAACGGGATCAGCGTGAACTCGCGCAGGTCGTAGCCGCGCTGGGTGGAGATCGCCTTGATCGCCTCGGCCATCTTCACGTTGACTACCTGCACCACCCCCGCCGCCGCGCGCAGCAGGTCGAGGCCCAGCGGCTCGGCCACGTGCTCGCGCAGCGCCCGCGCGGCCGCCGCGGCGTCGATCGGCAGCGCGCCCCCCAGCAGCGCCCGCGGGTTGAGATACCCCAGCACCACGTTGGCGTCGGTCACCGTCGGGCGCGTACCGCCCCGGCGGTAGCAGGCGGGGCCCGGCACGGCGCCCGCGCTGCGCGGCCCCACATGCAGCGCGCCCTGGGCATCCACGTGGGCGAGCGTCCCGCCGCCCGCGCTGACGGTGTTGATGTCTAGCATGGGCAGGGCCACGTCGCGCCCGGCGATCTTGCCGCGGGTGGTGAGCGCCGGCTCGCCGCCCTGTACCAGCGCCACATCGCAGCTCGTGCCGCCCATGTCGAAGGTGATGATATCCGTGATGCCCGCGACGGCCGCCAGGCCGACCCCAGCGGTGACGCCGCCGGCGGGGCCGGAGAGGATCGTACCCGCCGCGCGCTCGATGGTGGCCGCGAACGGCGCCGAGCCGCCGTTGGACTGCATGATGAACCGCCGTCCGGGCGCCACGCCCTGGCGATCGAGCGCCGCTTCCAGCTGGCGCAGGTAGCGGCCGAGCACCGGCGCCACGTAGGCGTTCACCACCGTGGTGCTCAGCCGGTAGTACTCGCGAATCTGCGGCAGCAGCGCGCTGGAGACCGACAGCCACCACTCGGGATGCGCCGCGGCCAGGGCCGCCCGCACGCGCTCCTCGTGTGCCGGGTTCATGAACGAGAACAAGAAGCAGATGGCCACCGCCTCGACCTGCTCGGCTTCGAACAGGGCGATGGCCTCGGCGATCGACGCCTCGTCCAGCGGCTCGCGCACCTCGCCGCGCGGCCCCACCCGCTCGCGGATCTCGGCGGTGCGCTCGGGCGGCGCGAGCAGCGCCGGCTTCTCGAAGCCCAGGTCGAAGATCGCCGGCCCGTACGGCCGGACCTGCTCCATTGTCTCGTAGATGCCGCGGAACCCGGCCGTGATCGCCAGGCCCACGCGCGCCCCGCGCTCCTCCAGCAGCGTGTTGGTAGCCACGGTGGTGCCGTGGGAGAAAAAGCCGATGCTGGCGGGCTCGACGCCCTGGGCTGCCAACTGCTCGATGCCCAGGAGGATGGCGCGCGAGGGGTCGTCGGGGGTCGAGGGCACCTTGAGGACGCGGTAAGTGCCCGCCTCCTCGTCGAACAGCACGAAGTCGTTGAACGTACCGCCCGTGTCGACCGTGAGCCGGTAGCGCCCCATCGCGCCTCCTACTCGACCCGCCCAACTTCGGTATGAGCCCGGCCGGTGTGGTAGTGTACGCTTTGGCCTGGGCGCGCGCCCAGGGGCACGACGCGGTGTAACCCTCCGACGAACTGACAGCGAAGAGCGGATCCGAGCCACAAGGAGGACACGATGCAGGCTGTCGTCCGAGGTTACGGGCGTCTGGCGCTAGCCCTGATCGTTGCCGCGTGCTGGCTGGGTGGTACCCTGCCTGCCGCCGGGCAGGAGGAGCCGCGTGTGGCCACCGGGGTCATCGAGCAGATCGCCGGCCCCCGCCTGACCATCGGCACCCCTACCGGCACGCTTACCGTGGAGACCACCCCCAACACCCGCTACGAGAAAGAAGGGCCTGGCACGATCCAGGATCTGCGCCCGGGCCAGCGGGTCGGGGTGACGGGTCAGCCCAGCGCCGACGGCGAGCTGAACGCGGTGCACGTGCGCGTGTTCCCCGAGGCACTCAACCCCTTCATGGGCCAGCGCGCGATGGGGGGCGCCAACCTCGGCAACCTCATGACCAACGCCACCATCACCAGCCTCGACGGCGACACGCTAGTGCTCTCGGCCGCGGGCTCGACCTACCGTATCCACCTGTTGCCCGAGACCGAGGTGGTGCTGCCCATGCCGGCCACCGCTGCCGACGTGCAGGAGAACAGCCGGGTGGCCGTCACCTACCGCCAGCGCCCCGACGGCACGCTGGAGGCGCTGGGCATCAACCTGCTCGGCCCGCCGCCCGAGCTGCTGCCACCCGGCCCACCGCGCTAGCCCCCGGCACAGCACGCCTATTCAGCGGAGATCCTTATCGGGGGCCGCGCGCCCTTGTCCAGCGGAGTTCTCCGCATTGCGATCGGCGGGGAGGCAGGCAGGCTACAATTCGCGGCGCTCCTCGCGTGCATCTCGGTCGCCTTCGGAGGGCTAGCGGCCGTGCGGCAGGTGAAAGACGCGTACGCCGTGGGGCTGTGCTGGGGGCTGATCAAGGCCCGTACACTCTGGCCGAAACCCTTCTGCTGCGTTGCCTCGACACGCCACGCTTACCTGACCTCGTCGCGCGCACGACGATAGCGCGCCTGGGGATAGACCAGCTGATCGCACATCCCTGGTCCGGGTGGCGCGCGCTAGAGCGATACGCCGCCACGGCGACCCACATCGGCCTGACTTTGCTGGTGCCCACTCACTCGGTCCTGGTGGTCGTCACAGCCCTCGACACAGCCTCTTCAATGTCGCGTCCTTCACCTGGCGCAGGGCTCCGTGATGCGAGCCGAGCTCACGTTGTCCTGCTGCTACTCGCCGGACTGCTCGGCGTCGGCGCAACAGTCGCGTTCACACCACCCGGAGCGTGACGGAGCACCGGGCCCGGATCTGGGCCCAGGTCATGTACGGGTGGTGTGTCCAGCGTGGCGGGGAGTACCCTCCACGACTGAGGCTTTGGAGTCCGAAGTGATGGAGCCTTCTGGCGGGGTCCGAGCCCTGCAGCGTGCGACCATTGATGGACCGCCGGCTATCAGCACGGGTACCCCGAGCTGCGGGCGCTGCCGATCTCCACTAGCACCATGCGGTGTTCCCGGGCGCGGAGGTGTCGTTCTCGCTGCGGGAGCCGCCGGACGAGGAGGCACCTCTTTCCACCCGCGCGGTGGCACGTAGGCAAGAGCATGGCCGGCTGAGTGGGAGGACTCGTGGACGCGGTGGGATGAGTTGCGGATGGTCTACTTGTGGCTTGACGGAGTATACACCAAGGTGGGTTAGGGTGGGGGTAGGCAG